>CAZDXQ010000001.1:0-520988 GCA_964509545.1 uncultured Burkholderiaceae bacterium
CGACCAACATGATGGCAGCCCGCAAATATTCAAGAGCAATGTTGCCGGATCAATAGGAGCGCCGTCAACGGCGCGCAAGGCAGCGGCGCGCGATGTGACGGAAATTTGAAGATCGACGCGGCGGCGAACGGCAAAATTGGCGGGACCGCGCCTCGGCACACGGTCGCCGCGGCCTTCAACCGCAGTGGATGCCTTGATGCAGCGCCGAGTGCTCGTCGTCGAAGACCATCAGGAGATCGCCGAGCTGGTGCAGCTGCATCTGCGCGACCTCGGCTGTACCGTCGATCTTGCGCACGATGGCGGGCACGGACTGGCGCAGGCCGACGCCGGCGCTTATGACTTGGTGATCCTCGACCTGATGCTGCCGGGAGTCGATGGCCTGGAGATCTGCAAGCGGCTGCGGGCGAAGTCCACCTACACCCCGATCCTGATGCTGACCTCGAAATCCTCGGAGTTCGACCGCGTGCTCGGCCTCGAGCTCGGCGCCGATGATTACCTCACCAAGCCGTTTTCCGTAGTCGAGCTGATGGCGCGGGTCAAGGCGATCTTCCGCCGCGTCGATGCGCTGGGCAGCACGCCGTCGAAACCGGCGGCAGCGCCGATCACGGCCGGCGAACTCGCCATCGACGTCGACCGCCGCATGGTCACCCTATCCGGCCAGCCGGTCGAGCTGACCGCCAAGGAGTTCGATCTGCTCGCCTTCTTCGCCACGCACCCCGGGCGCGTGTTCAACCGCGGCCAGCTCCTGGACAAGGTCTGGGGCTACTCGCACAGCGGTTACGAGCACACGGTCAACTCGCACATCAATCGCCTGCGCGCCAAGATCGAGCGCGACCCGGCCAATCCCCGCTACATCCTCACCGTCTGGAGCGTCGGCTACAAGTTCG
Organism: uncultured Burkholderiaceae bacterium; assembly: GCA_964509545.1. GTDB lineage: Bacteria > Pseudomonadota > Gammaproteobacteria > Burkholderiales > Burkholderiaceae_F > JADJWR01. Next base: position 888 of record CAZDXQ010000001.1, read on the forward strand.
CCGAACTGGAGCAGCCCGATCGCTGACCACTGCCGGCCTTGCCGGGCGCGGCGTTGCCGAACCACTGCTCGTCCAGGAGGCTGCGCAGAATCGTGAGCGCCCGGTGCAGCATCACGAAGCAGTTGCTCGCCGAGATGCCGACCGCCTCGCAGATGGCGTCGGTCTCCATGCCCATCAGTTCGCGCATCGTGAACACGCGCGCAGTGTTCTTTGGCAGCTGCTCGATGCAGCGTTCGAGCACTTCGAAGAAGCGCCGCTGGCTCAACGCGGCCTCCGGGTCGCCCCAGCTCGACGGCGGCTCGCGCCAGTGCCCGTTGTCCATGAACAGCACGCCGTTGTCGGTGCGCGCATCCTCGTCGCTGTCGTCTTCGAGCGGTCTTTCGCGCGACTGGCGGCGAAAGGTGTCGGCGACCTTGTGCTTGAGTATGCCGAAGAGAAAGGTCTTTATCGAGGAGCGGCCCGAGAAGCTCTCCGGCGACTGCAGCGCCGCGAGCATCGTCTCCTGAACCGCATCCTCGGCCGCCGCTTCGTTGCCCAGCAACCAGCGCGCGTAGCGGGTCAGCGGCAGCCGGAACTGCTCGAGTTCGGATGGCTTGAGCGCGTCCCGCACCGGATCGGCGCAACGCGCCGACTGCTCGGCGGCGGACGCGCCGACGGCTGGCTGAACACCCAGGTGGCTACGCAGCACCTGCGAGAGCTGAATTGCCATGATCTCCCCGAGAAGCGCCGCCCGCTGCCCTCGCGTTCGGCTGTCTCCAATGGCGGCCCCGGCTGCGGTGGCCGACCAGGAACGCGGATGAGCAGGCAGGTCGCACATTGCGCGGGCCGCGTCACCCGCATCTCACGGAAGCTTCACGTTTCCGTCACGGCGGGTCGGCCGGCCGGAACGCCGATCCATTGCGCTTCGGCGACGGGCCCGGCGCCTCGGCGCGGAAAAGGAATCGTCGTCCACGCAGCAGCGCAGGCGCCCGGACCCGAGGCAGCGGCGAGGGCGTCGCGCAGGTAGCGCGCGGCTTACACCTCGCCCGCCCCCGATCAAGGGGACGGCGGCGCGAAAGGTTCAACCCTTCCGCGCAGACCAAGCGCGCAGCCATCGCCGTCCCGGCGCCAGTGCGCAAAGCCTTCACCCGGATCGATACCTGTCGGTCGCGGGTACAGGACGCCACAGGCGCCCGGCGACGGCGAAGCCTTCGCGGCCAGCTGGCCGCATGTTCAACCTGATCGAGGAGCACACCATGCACAGCAGTCGAAAACCCCCGTCCTGGAGCCGCGCCGCGCGCGCCGGTCTGATTGCCGCCGGCCTGCTGGCCGCGGCGTCCGTCGCCGTCGCCGGCGAATGCCCCGCAGACAAACGTGTTGGCGAAAGACAGGGACAGAAGGATGCCGGCCACGCCGCCAAGGGCGTCACGGACACCGTCATCACCACGCTCGACGTCGCCAACGAGAAAAGCGTAATGATCCAGGGCCGCGTCTTCCGCGGCCGCCGCCTCGACATCGCTCCAGGCGGCATCGTGCCCTGGCACAGCCATTCTGACCGGCCGGCGCTGCTGCTGATCTCCTCCGGCGAGATCACCGAGTACGCCAGCACCTGCGCGGTACCCATCGTGCACAAGGCCGGCGAGATCACCGCCGAGAAGGCACCGACGTCGCACTGGTGGCGCAACCACGGCAAGGCACCGGTGACGATCTACGCCTTCGACCTGTTCCGCACCGAAGACAAGGCCAACGCAAACATGATGTGACCGCGCGGCTCGGCCGGCGCGGTGGCACAGGCTCACCGCCGCTGTTGCCGGCCGGGCACGTGACGCCAGCCCCGAGGCAACTCCCATGCAGACGCGCGCCGAAGTTCTGGCCATGCCGCACGCCGGCGAACACACCGCCGCTGTGGCGCTGCTGCGGCAGCTGGTGATCGGGCTGACCGCGTTCCTGACGCTGGTCGATCTCTTTGCCACGCAGGCGATCCTGCCGTCGCTCGCGCGGCACTACGGCGTCACGCCGGCGGCGATGGGCTTCGCGGTCAACGCCGCCACCATCGGCATGGCGGTGGCCGGGTTGGTGGTCGCCTTGTTCAGCCGCCACATCGACCGCCGGCGCGGCATCCTCGTCAGCCTGACGCTGCTCGCCGTGCCGACGGCGTTGCTCGCGGCGGCGCCGGACCTCGGCACTTTCACGCTGCTGCGCGTGGCGCAGGGCGTATTCATGTCGGCGGCGTTCACGCTGACGCTGTCGTACCTGGCCGAACAGTGCAGCATGCGCGACGCGGCCGGCGCCTTCGCCGCCTACATCACCGGCAACGTCGCCAGCAACCTGATCGGCCGCCTGCTGTCGGCCGCCGCGGCCGACACGCTGGGTCTGGCCGGCAACTTCTACCTGTTCGCGCTGCTCAATCTCGCCGGCGCGGTGCTCGTCTACTTCACGCTCGGCCGCACGGCGCCAACAGCGATGCCCGCCGAGGCGCGCTCGCCGTGGTCGACCTGGGCCGAGCACCTGCGCAACCCGCCGCTGCGGGCGAGCTTCGCGGTCGGCTTCCTGATCCTGTTTGCCTTCCTCGGCGTGTTCACCTACGTGAACTTCGTGCTGGCGCGCGCGCCGCTGGCGCTGAGCCCGATGTCGCTCGGCATCGTCTACTTCGTCTTCCTGCCGTCGATTCTGACCACGCCGCTGGCCGGCCGCGCCGTGCAGCGCTTCGGCACGCGGCCGACCTTCCTCGGCGCGCTCGTCGTCGCCGCCATCGGCCTGCCCCTGCTTGTGCTGCCGTCGCTGCCGGCAGTGCTGGCCGGCATGGTGCTGGTGGCCGTCGGCACCTTCTTCGCGCAGGCAACCACGACCGGCTTCGTCGGCCGCGCCGCCACCGGCGACCATGCCTCGGCCAGCGGCATCTACCTCGCCTCGTATTTCTGCGGCGGCCTGGTGGGTTCGGCGCTGCTCGGCCAGTTGTTCGACCGCATCGGCTGGGGCGCGGCGGTCGCCGGAGTCGGCGTTGCGCTCGCGCTGGCAGCGGCGCTGGCCGGCCGGCTGAAGACCGCTGAAGGCTGAACGGAGATCCACGCCATGGGACTGCGTGAATTCGTCGAAATCGCCGGCGACGGCGCCGAGATCGCCGGAGTCGCTCTGATCATCGGCGGACTGGTCTTCGCCAGTGCCCGCTATCTGGTCGGCCGCAACCCGGAGCCGGGCGCGCGCTATCAACGCTACCGGCACGATCTGGGCCGCGCGATCCTGCTTGGGCTCGAAGTGCTGGTCGCTGCCGACATCGTACGCACGGTCGCCTTCACGCCGACGATGGAAAGCCTGCTGGTGCTGGCGATGATCGTCGCCATCCGCACCTTTCTGAGCTGGAGCCTGGCGCTGGAACTGGAAGGCCACTGGCCGTGGCAGCGCCATGCCCGCGCCGCCGAACGGAATTCATGACCCCGCCTGCCGCCACCCGAGCAGGCCCGCCACCCAAGGAGTAAACGATGCTCGACCGACTCGCCCCGATCGCCGCGGCCACCGCCGCAGCACTGGCTCTTTCATTCACCGCCCCGGCCTCGGCCGATACTGGCGACGGTGTCGTCCGCGTGAAAAGCGCTTACCCGGTCGCGGAGACGATCGAACGGATCAAGAAGGACGTCGCCGCCAAGGGAATCATGTGGTTCAGCACCATCGACCAGGCGCAACTGGCTGCAGGCGCCGGAATCAAGCTGCGCCCGTCGACACTGCTCGTTTTCGGCAATCCGCCCCTCGGCACGCAGTTCATCACGGCCAAGCCCGAAGCCGGCCTCGACTGGCCGGTGCGGCTGCTCGTGTACGAAGACGACAAGGGCCAGGTGTGGACCGCCTACACCGACTTCGGCTGGATCGCGCGCCGGCACGGCATCACCAACCGCAGCGAGCAGTTCGGCATGGCAACCAAGGTGATCGCATCGATCACGTCGTCGGTACAGGCCAAATAGCGCATCGCCGCTGCAAGTTTTCGCCGTCTGCGCTGACTAACGCGGATTGATGCCGCGGCCGGCCGGCGCGGGCGACCCAACCCATGGAGATGACGATGCAATTCCAAGGCAAGACCGTGCTGGTAACCGGTTCGACCAGCGGCATCGGCCTGGGCATCGCCGAGGCCTTTGCCGCCGCCGGCGCAACCATCGTGCTCAACGGCCTCGGCGAGGCGAACGAGATCGACGCGCTGCGCAAGCGGCTGGAAAAGCAGTACGGCGTGACCGTGGCCTTCGACGCCGCCGACATGAGCAAGGCCGATCAGGTGACCTCGATGGTGCGCGGCGCGACCGAACGCTTCGGCGCCGTCGACGTGCTGGTGAACAACGCCGGGATCCAGCACGTGGCCCCGGTCGACGAATTTCCGCCCGCCAAGTGGGAGGCGATCCTCGCCATCAACCTGTCGGCGGCGTTCTACGCGATCCGCGAGGCGCTGCCGAAGATGAAGGCGCGCAACTGGGGTCGCATCCTCAACGTCGCCTCGGCGCACGCGCTGGTCGCCTCGCCCTTCAAGTCGGCCTACGTCGCCGCCAAGCACGGCATCGCCGGGCTGACCAAGACCGTCGCGCTCGAAGTCGCCGAGCAGGGCATCACCGTCAACGCGATCTGCCCGGGCTATGTGCTGACGCCGCTGGTGCAAAAGCAGATCCCGGACACGGCGCGCGCCCGCGGCATCAGCGAGGACGAGGTGGTGAAGAACGTGCTGCTCGCCGCCCAGCCGACGAAGAAGTTTGTCACCGTCGGGCAGGTGGCAGCGCTGGCGACCTTTCTCGCCGGCGACGCGGCCGCGTCGATCACCGGCGCCGTGCTGCCGATCGAAGGCGGCTGGACAGCGCACTGACGATCCGCGGACGCGGCCCCGGGAACGAGACGGATCGAGGAGACAACGGTGAATCTCGCAGACTTGCACAACCTGCAGCCGGCGGTCGCGCCGCGCCGCTGCGAAGCGCTGGTCGTCTGCTTTCGCAGCGACCGCGAGGCGATCGCGGCGCTGCTGCCCGCGCCGCTGCGGGCAGACGGTTCGGCGGCGGCGACGCTGCAGTTCAGCGCAATGCCGGCGGCGGACGGCCGCGGCGTCGACATCGAAACGCAGCTGGCCGTCGACGCCGAACTCGACGGCATGCCGGTGGCCTTCGTCGCCCGCCGCTGGGTGGGCGAGTGGCCTGCGGACGGGGACGACGAAGCCGGCCTCGCGCCGGGCCGGGCGCGCCTGATCGATCTTCACGACCGGCTGACGGGCGTGCTCGAAAGCGGCGGTCGCGCCATCGCGATGGCCAGCGTCGCGCGCCGCTCGCGCCTGCTCGACGCACTGACGCCGCGGTATCCGGCGGCAGCGGCCGCCGCATGGTTGGCCCGGCCGCAGGTGAGCTTGCGCCGCAGCGCCGGCCGCAACAGCCCGCCGGAGCAACGATTGATCCGCCGCACCGTCGAAGGCATCGAGGTCCGCCAAGCGCACAGCGGCGCCGCCGAACTGGAACTGACTGCGGTCGGCGGATTCCTGCCGCCACAGGCATTGCTGGGCGGCGTTCACATCATCGCCGACGTCCTGCCCGGACGAAGCGGCACCGCCGAGGACTTCCACCCGCGCGCCTCCGGACGGCTGCGCCAACACATCGAGGAGACCTGCGCATGACGACGACACTTCCGGTGCCCGTGCAGCTGCGGGCCAATGGCCCGGCCGACGGCGAGCGCCTCGCCGCCGCAGCCAAGCTGACCCGCGCGCTGGCCGACACTCTGCTCGCCTCGGTACAACGGACGACGGAACTGAACTGGCACGCCTCGCGCCTGCTGCTGGCGCGCAACTGCGCCACGAACTGGCGCGACCATGCCGAGAACAGCGCCGTGGCATGGCGCTGGTCGTGGCATGCCTACCAGATCTGCACCACGACGGCGGCCCAAGTGCTCGATCTGGTGCGCAGCCACGCGCAGGCGGGCAGCGACGACCTTTGGCGCGGACTGCGCCAGGCCAGCGCCGCCCTGCCGGGCGTCGACGGGCGGCGCGCGCTCGAACTGCAGGCGTCGCTGCGCGCGATCGAATCGGCCTTCGACGCTTACCTGGCCGCGGTGGCGAGCCTGCAGCGCGAACTCATCGGGCTGGCGCAGCAGGAAAGCCGATGAAGAAGCCTCGCGACAAGAAGCGGCCGAACGGCGTCGCTCCGCCTCCGGGTCAGGTGGTCCTGGTCCTGCAGGGCGGCGGCGCGCTGGGTGCCTACCAGGTTGGCGTGTACCAGGCGCTGCACGAAGCCGGAATCGAGCCGGACTGGGTGATCGGCACCTCGATCGGCGCGATCAACGCCGCGATCATCGCCGGCAATGCGCCTCAGGCGCGCGTTGCCCGGATGCATGAGTTCTGGGACTCGCTGCAATGGCGTACGCCCTTCGGCACGCCGGCGGCCGAGCCCGGCGTGCTCAATCCAATCGCCAACCTGACGACGCTGGTACAGGGCATCGGCGGATTCTTCGCGCCCAATCCGGCGTCGTGGTGGGGGCCTTTTGCGCCGCTCGGGCTCGACCGCGCCGCCTTCTACGACACCGCGCCGCTGCGCAACACGCTCAACGGCCTGGTCGATTTCGAACGCATCGGCAAGGCGGTTCGGCTGACCGTCGGCGCGGTGAACGCGCGCACCGGCCAGATGCGTTACTTCGACAGCCGGCGCGAGGCGCTCGCCGCCGAGCACGTGATGGCCTCAGGCGCGCTGCCGCCCGCCTTTCCGGCGGTGCGCATCGACGGCGAGCCGTATTGGGACGGCGGCGTGTACTCGAACACCCCGATCGAAGCCGTGCTCGACGACAATCCGCGCCGCGATTCGACAATCTTCGCCGTGCACATGTGGAACCCGAGCGGCAGCGAACCGGAGACGATCTGGCAGGTGCTCGGCCGGCAGAAGGACATCCAATATGCCAGCCGCGCCGGAAGCCACATCGCTCGCCAGCAGCAGATCCACCGGCTGCGCCACGTGATCAGCGAACTGGCGGCGCGCCTGCCGGAAGCCCGCCGCAACGATCCCGCTGTGCGCGAGCTGGTTTCCTGGGGTTGCCGCACGACGATGCACATCGTGCGGCTGCTGGCGCCGCAACTGAAAGGCGAGGATCACACCAAGGACATCGACTTCACGCCGGCCGGCATCCAGGCGCGCTGCGCCGCCGGCTACCGCGACACCCGCGAGGCGATCGCCGAGGCGCCATGGACGGACAACAGCGACCCGCTGCTCGGCGTGCACGTGCACGAGCACGCCTCGGCGCACACGATGTGAGCACCGGCGATGAACGACAGCGAAAAGCTCGACGCGATCATCATCGGCAGCGGCCAGGCCGGAAAGCCGCTCGCGTCGACGCTGGCCGGCGCAGGCTGGCACACAGCGCTGATCGAACGCGCCTTCGTCGGCGGCACCTGCGTGAACGTCGGCTGCACGCCGACCAAGACGATGGTGGCCAGCGCCCGCGTCGCCTACCTGGCGCGGCGCGCAGCCGACTACGGCGTCGCCGCGGATGAGGTGCGCGTCGATCTGGCGCGCGTGGTCGAACGCAAGCGCAAACTGGTCGAACGTTTCCGCAACTACAGCACGCAGCGCCTGCAGGAGACGAAGAACCTCGAACTAATCTTCGGCGAAGCGCGTTTCGTCGATCCGTCGACGGTCGAGGTCACGCTGCGCGGCGGCGGCACGCGCCGGCTGTCGGCACCGAAGATCGTCATCAACAGCGGCGGCCGTCCGGCGGTGCCGCCCGTGCCGGGCCTGTCCGAGGTGCCGTATCTCGATTCGTCGAGCGTCATGGAACTCACCGAGACGCCGCGCCATCTGCTGGTGCTTGGCGGCGGCTACATCGGGCTGGAATTCGCGCAGATGTTCCGCCGCTTCGGCGCCGAGGTGACGGTGCTCGAAGGCCTGCAGCGGCTGGCGCCGCGCGAGGACGAGGATGTCGCAGCGGCGCTGCGCGGCCTTCTCGAGGAGGACGGCCTGCGGATCGAGACCGGCGCCCGCGTCGAGCGCGTCGCGCATGCCGCCGATGGCGGTGTCGCGGTGAGTTTCGACCGCGACGGCAAGGTGCTGACGGTGCAGGGTTCCCACCTTCTGGTGGCCGTTGGCCGCAGGCCCAACACGGAGAGCCTGAATCTTGCCGCCGCCGGCATCGACGTTGATCGCGCCGGGTTCATCCCGGTGGACGACACGCTGGCCACGCGCGTGCCCGGTATCTATGCCGTGGGCGACGTCAAGGGCGGTCCGGCTTTCACCCACATCGCTTACGACGACTTCCGCATCCTGCGCGCGCGCTGGCTGCGCGATGAGGATGCGCGCGTCGGCGAGCGGCCGGTGCCGAACGTCGTCTTCATCGACCCGCAACTGGCCACGGTCGGACTGAACGAGACGCAGGCGCGCAGCCGCGGGCTGGACTTCCGCGTGGCGAAGCTCGGCATGAACGGCTTTGCGCGCGCACTGGAAATGGACGAGGCGCGCGGCTTCGTCAAGGTCATCGTCGACGCGCGCAGCGGGCAGATCCTCGGCTGCACCGTGCTCGGCGTCGAGGGCGGCGAGATCATGTCGATGCTGCAGATCGCGATGATGGGCCGGTTGCCGTACACGGCGCTGAAGGAGGCGATCTTCGCCCACCCGACGCTCGCCGAAGGGCTGAACAACGTGTTCCTGGCGCTCGACCGCTAGGAGTCTGAGGCCCCGCCGGCGCTCGCCACCCGGCCGCAGGCGCGCTGCCCGGTCGGACGGAATCCCGCCGACCTGCGCTAACCCGCGAGCAAATCGCCGGTGCTTGACGCAGGTGAACGTTCGCCTTCCTGCGCGGGCTCACACTTCATCGTGCTGAGAGGCAGTCGGCTGCTCCTGCCGAGCGACAGCAGGGTGCGGAGCGGTAAAGGCACGACCGCCATGAACAGAGTCACGCGGGGCCATCCCGACCCCGCCGTGTCGTGTCGGCCGCCGGCCGCCGCTCCATTCGGAGGCACGAGGCGGCGTACCCGCAGACCCCCTTTTCACGTTGGCGCGCATCGCCGCCGCTGAATCGCGGACGGATGCTGCGTGCCGACATAGACCTCTTTGCCTGACACCAAAGACCGAGGACATCATGGACAGACTCCCCGAAAAGGCATTGAACCGGATCTGGCTGCAGCAGTATCCGCAGGGCGTGCCACCCGACGTCGATGTGCGGGCGTATGCGTCGCTGCGCGACATCCTGAAGAAAAGCTGCGAGCGCTTCGCCAGCCTCCCCGCCTACAGCAACATGGGCGTGTCGATCACCTACCGCGAACTGGACCAGGCGAGCCTTGCGTTCGGCGCCTATCTGCAGAAAACGGTCGGACTGAACAAGGGCGATCGCGTCGCGATCATGATGCCCAACCTGCTGCAGTACCCGGTGGCGCTGTTCGGCGCCCTGCGGGCGGGCCTGACGGTGGTCAACACCAACCCGCTGTACACGGCGCGGGAACTGGAACACCAGCTGAAGGACTCGGGCGCCACCGCGATCGTCGTGCTGGAGAACTTCGCCGCCACGCTGCAGCAGGTGCTCGGCCGCACGTCGGTCAAGACGGTGATCACCACGCAGATCGGCGACATGTTCCCGCCGGTGAAGGCGCTGATCACCAACCTCGTCGTCAAGCATGTGAAGAAGATGGTGCCGGCCTGGAGCATCGCGGGCACGATCCCGTTCAAGGTCGCGCTCGCTGCCGGCCGGGCACAGACGCTCGAAGAAGTGCCGCTGACGCTCGATGACATCGCCTTCCTGCAATACACGGGCGGCACGACCGGCGTGGCCAAGGGCGCGATGCTCACCCACGGCAACCTGGTCGCCAATCTGCAGCAGACGGCAGCGTGGATCGCGCGCGACCTTGCCGACGGCAAGGAGGTCGGCGTCATTCCACTGCCCCTTTATCACGTGCTGGCGCTGACCGTGAACCTGGTGCTGATGAAGATCGGCGCGCACATCGTGCTGATCACCAACCCGCGCGACCTGCCGGCCTTCGTCAAGACGCTGAAGCACACGCCATTCAGCTTCCTGCTCGGCGTCAACACGCTGTACAGCGCGCTGCTGAACGCGCCGGGCTTCGCCGACGTGCCGCTGAAGCAGGTGAAGGTGTGCGCCGCCGGCGGCATGGCCGTGCAGCGCGCGGTGGCCGAGCGCTGGAAAGCGGCCACCGGCGTGCCGATCGTCGAAGGCTACGGCCTGACCGAGACGTCGCCCATCGCCATCTGCAACGCGCTGAACATCAAGGACTGGACCGGCAACATCGGCGTGCCGATTCCCAACACGGAGGCCGCCATCCTCGACGACGCCGGCAACGCGATGGCCACTGGCCAGGTCGGCGAGATCTGCATCCGCGGTCCGCAGGTGATGAAGGGCTACTGGAACCGGCCCGACGAAACGGCCAAGGTGTTCACCGCCGACGGCTGGTTCCGCACGGGCGACATGGGCTTCATGGACGAGAAGGGCTGCATCAAGATCACCGACCGCAAGAAGGACATGATCATCGTCTCGGGCTTCAACGTGTACCCGAACGAGGTCGAGGACGTCGTGATGCTGCATCCCGGCGTGCTCGAGGTGGCCGCGATCGGCGCGCCCGACGAGAAGTCGGGCGAGGTGGTCAAGATCGTCGTTGTGCGCAAGGATCCGGCGCTGACCGAACAGGACCTGCTCGCGCACTGCAGGAAGCACCTGACCGGCTACAAGGTGCCCAAAGTCGTCGAGTTCCGCGACGAACCGCTGCCGAAGACCAACATCGGCAAGATCCTGCGCCGCGAACTGCGCGCGCCGAAGCCGGCCTGAGCGGACGGCTCGGCCCGCGATGCGAGCGGCCGGCCGGCGCGGCGATCCTTGCCCAGAGCCGGCCGGCCACCCTGCCCGCGTCTGACTGAACTGGGATAATTCTGCGTTTTGCGCCGGACGGCGCGCAGCGGAACCCTTCCCATGTCTTTGAAATGCGGCATCGTCGGCCTGCCCAACGTCGGCAAGTCGACCCTGTTCAACGCGCTGACCAAGGCCGGCATCGCCGCCGAGAACTATCCGTTCTGCACCATCGAGCCGAACGTCGGCATCGTCGAGGTGCCCGATCCGCGGCTCGCCGCACTGGCAGCCATCGCGAAGCCCGAGAAAGTCATCCCGGCCACCGTCGAGTTCGTCGACATCGCCGGGCTGGTCGCCGGCGCGAGCAAGGGCGAAGGGCTGGGCAACCAGTTCCTGGCCAACATCCGCGAATGCGACGCGATCGCGCACATCGTGCGCTGTTTCGAGGACGAGAACGTCGTGCATGTCGCCGGCAAGATCGACCCCGTGTCCGACATCGAGGTGATCAATACCGAGCTGGCGCTCGCCGATCTGGCCACCGTCGACAAGCAGCTGGCCAAGTGGAGCAAGGTGGCCAGGAGCGGCGGCGACAAGGAGGCGAAGCGGCTGGTCGAGGCGCTGGAGAAGATCGCGCCGGCGCTCAACGAGGCGCGGCCGGTGCGCAGCGTCGACCTGTACGAGGAGGAAAAGGCGGTGCTGCGACCGCTGTTCCTGCTCACCGCCAAGCCGACGATGTACGTGGCCAACGTCGAGGAGCATGGCTTCGAAGCCAACCCTCTGCTCGAGAAAGTGAAGGCGTACGCGGCGAAGGAAGGCGCGCCAGTGGTGGCCGTGTGCGCCAAGGTCGAGGCCGAGATCGCCGACTTGTCGGACGAGGACAAGGAAGTCTTCCTCGCCGACATGGGCATGCACGAGCCGGGACTGAACCGCGTCATCCGCGCCGGCTACGAACTGCTCGGCCTGCTGACCTATTTCACCGCCGGGCCGAAGGAAGTGCGCGCGTGGACCGTGGTGCAGGGGGCGACCGCGCCGCAGGCCGCCGGCGTGATCCACACCGACTTCGAGAAGGGTTTCATCCGCGCCGAGACCATCGCCTTCGACGACTACATCGCCTGCAAGGGCGAGCACGGCGCCAAGGAGGCGGGCCGGATGCGCCTCGAAGGCAAGGACTATGTCGTGCGCGACGGCGATGTGATGCACTTCCGCTTCAACGTCTGAGCCTTCGCAGCCGGATAAGCTCGCGACTGCGACGACCCTCCTGTCGCCGCGTACCCGCCGGGAACGTCTGCGGCACGTCGACGATCCACGATGAACGAAGCGGCAGCCCGTCGCACCCTGCTGGTCCGTGCCTACGAGAGCGCGCCGGATTCGCCGCTGTGGGGCGAAGACGACCGCGGCTGGGCCACGCGCGCGGCGGCGCAGGTCGAGGGCGAAACGGCCGCCGACGATGCCTTCATCGCCCGCCGTGCCGCGCTTGCCGTCGAGCGGCTGCGCACGCGCGAGCGCAACGTCGACCGGCTGCTGGCCTCCGTCGCCTGGCCGTCTTGGCTCGGCTGGATCCTGCCGGTGCTGGCGCTGGCGGCGGGATTCGCCATCGACGCCATCGGCGCCGGGCAACGCGTCAACCTGCTGGCGCCGCCGCTGCTGGCGCTGCTGGCGTGGAACCTCGCCGTTTATGCGGCGGTCTTCATCCGCGGCACCTGGGCGCTGGTCGATGCGCGCGCGCGCGGGCTCGGCCCGATCGCGCGGCTGGCGGCCCGGCTGGCCCATGTGACCGGCGCGCCGCCGAAGCGCGGCGGCAAGGTGGCCGCGCAGTTCGTCGCCGAGTGGATGCAGGCCAGCGCGCGGCTGACCGCAGCGCGCCTGGCGCGCGTGCTGCACGCCAGCGCCGCCGCCTTGGCGCTCGGCGCCCTGGCCGGTCTTTATCTGCGCGGCATCGCGCTGGAGTACCGCGCCGGCTGGGAAAGCACCTTTCTCGATGCCGGCGCGGTGCAGGCACTGCTGGCTGCAGTCCTCGGGCCGGCCGCGGCTGCAACCGGCATTGCGCTGCCCGACATCGAAGGCTACGAACGGCTGCGATTTGCCGCCGGCGGCGGGGCGAACGCGGCGCCGTGGCTGCACCTTTACGCGGTCACGCTCGGCGCCGCGGTCGTGCTGCCGCGGCTGCTGCTGGCGCTTGTTGCGCGCTGGCGCGAGCAACGGCTGGCCACACGCTTTCCCCTTCCGCTCGACGACCCCTACTACCGCAGCCTGCTGCGCGTGCTGCGCGCGGCGCCCGTGGCGGTACGCGTCGCGCCGTACGGCACCCAGCTGTCGCCGCAGGCCACACTGAACCTGAACGCGCTGCTGATGCACACCTTCGGCGCGAAGACGTCGATCAGCATCGCGCCAGCGACGGCCTTCGGCGCCGAAGACGACATCGATCCGCAGCAGCTGGTCGGCACGGCAACGCTGCTGGCGCCGCTGTTCGCGCTCACCGCGACCCCGGAGGCGGAAAACCACGGCACCTTCGTCGAGCGGATGAAAACGGCCGCCGCGTCGGCGCGCGTCGTTGCGCTGATCGACGAGGCGGCCTTCCGCCGCCAGTTCGGCGACACGCCGCGGCTCGAAGAACGGCGCGCCCTCTGGCGCCGCCTTGCGGCCGAACGGGGCCTGGCTGCCGTCTTCGTCGATCTCGATCGCCCCGACACGCAGGCCGCGCAGCAGGCGCTGCAGGCGGCGTTCGACGGCGCACCGGCGCCATGAACGGCAGCGCCGGGCAACGCGTCGCGCTGGCGCTGGTCTCGCACACCAACGTCGGCAAGACGACACTGGCGCGCACGCTGCTCGGCCGCGACGTCGGCACGGTACGCGACGCGCCGCACGTCACCGAAGCGGCGGAGCGCTTCACGCTGGTCGACACCGCGCAGGGCGACTCGCTCGAACTGTGGGACACGCCCGGCTTCGGCGACAGCGTGCGCCTGGCGCGGCGTCTGGCGCAGCGCGGCAACCCGCTCGGCTGGTTCCTCACCGAGGTCTGGGACCGCTTCCGCGACCGGCCGTTCTGGTCGACGCAGCAGGCCGTGCGCGCGGTGATCGACCACGCCGACGCGGTGCTGTATCTGGTCAACGCCGCGGAGAGCCCGGCCGAAGCCGGGTACGTCGAGCCGGAAATGCAGGTGCTCGAACTGCTCGGCAAGCCGGTGCTGGTCCTGCTCAACCAGATGGGCCCGCCGAAACCGGCCGCCGAGGAAGCGGCGCAGGTCGGCCTGTGGCGGCGGCATCTCGGCGCGCAGCGCTGCGTGCGCAGGGTGCTGGCGCTCGATGCCTTCGCCCGTTGCTGGGTGCAGGAAATCGCCCTGCTCGACGCCGTGGGCGATCACCTGCCGGAGCGCAGCCGCGAAGCCTTTTCCCGGCTGGCCGATGCCTGGCGGGCCCAGCGCGAGGCGGTCTTCGCGCAGTCGATGCAGGTGCTGGCGCAGCGGCTGGCGCGGGCGGCGTGCGACCGCGAAGCCGTGCGCGACGCCGGCCTGCGCGGCCGCCTGCGCGAACTCGGACGAGCGCTGGGGCTGCCGGGCGACGCCGAGGCGACGCCGAAGCAGGCCGCGATGGCGGCCCTTGCCGCGCGGCTCGATGCCGACATTCGCGCCGGCACGGACCGGCTGATCGAACTGCACGGCCTCGGCGGACACGCGCGCGACGAGATCCTGACCCGGCTGGCCGAGCACTACGCGGTGCGCGAGCGCATCAGCGAAGGCCGAGCCGCGCTGTGGGGCGGCGCAATCACCGGCGCGCTCACCGGGCTGAAGGCCGATCTGGCCAGCGGCGGCCTCACCCTCGGCGGCGGCCTGCTCGCCGGCGGCGTGCTCGGCGCGCTCGGCGCCGCCGGGCTGGCCCGCGGCTACAACCTGGTTCGCGGCACCGAGCAGACCGAACTGGCGTGGGCCGACGACGTGCTCGACCAGCTCGCACTGTCTGCGCTGCTTGCCTACCTGGCCGTGGCGCATTACGGCCGCGGCCGCGGCGAATGGACACCGTCGGAGCACCCGGCGCACTGGCACGAAGTCGTCGCCGGCGTGCTGCGCGAGCATCGCGCTGCGACGGCTGCGATCTGGGCCCAGAGAGCGGAGAGAAAGCCGTGCGAGGCGCTGGCGCCGGCGCTGCAGGCCGAGTTGACCGCCGCCGCGCGCCAGGTGCTGGCGCGGCTTTATCCGGACGTCGTTGCCGCCGACGGCAGCATCCGCAACACCGCCTCGTAGACCGGGCGGCGAAACGCGATCACGCGCGCCAGCAGTTGCGCCGGCGCCAGCCAGTCGAAGGCATCGAACTCGTCGCCGTCCGGACGCACGTTCGCGCCTTCACGGACGCGCAGCACGAACCACTTCTGCGCCTGACCCCAGCCGATCTTCGGCCGGCGAAAGCGCGGCGGCAGTTCGTAGACCAGCCAGTCCGGATGCTCGGCGACGATCTCGACCTCGTGCGCCCGAAGCCCGGTTTCTTCCTCGAGTTCGCGCAGCAACGCCGCGCGCGGCGTTTCCGCCTCGTCGATGCCGCCCTGCGGCATCTGCCAGCCGTTGTGCTCGATCCCCCGGCGCCGCAGCGCAAGCACTCGACCCGAGCAATCGACGACGCAGGCGCCGACGTTGGCGCGGAAGAAGGCGTCGGCCACGGCGCGCTTACTCGCGCCTGCGATCGGCGATCCGCTCGATCTGGCCGACGAACCAGCGCTCGGAGAAGCCGCCGACGAAGCACATTGCCAGCACCAGCGCCGGCGACAGCTGGCCGAGGTTGATCAGGCCGGCCTCGACGAACAGCACGATCGGCACCGCCACCGCGGCGCCGATGGCCGGGCGGGCAAAGCTCAGCCAGCGCTGCGCGCGCACGTCCGGAATGCGCGCCGACAGGTCGGCACGCAGCCAGTTGAAGGCGAAGCTGACCAGTCCGCCGAAGAAACCCACCAGCACGCCGGAGACCAGGATCATGCCGACCGTGACCTCCACATCGTCACGCGCCAGCCAGTCGAAGCCGCCGAGCAGCCCCCAGAGCCCGAAAAAGGCCACCGCGGTGATCAGCATGATCACCAGCACCGGCAGTTGCTGGCGCAGCAGCCCGATCCGGTGCAGTCGCGCCTGCTGCGCGGCATGGACGTTGCGCAGCAAGGCCTGCAGCACCGCCACCGAAGGCGCCTCGCCGCGCGCGCTGGCCACCAGCGCCTCGGCCGCTTCCTGCCGCCAGCCGGAGAGCCTGGCGTGGCTCTCGGCGAGCACCAGCGCCATCTCGGCGCGACGCTCGTCCTCGCTCATCGCCAGCACGCGCTCGCGTTCGATCTGCTGCAGGCAGTCCCAGGCCACGTATGGCCGCTGCTCGCGCGCCGCCGCGGCCGCGCGCGCAAGCAGTTCGTCGCAGCGGCCGAGCATGTCGCGCTGCTCGTCGCTTGGCGGCGCCAGCTTCTGGCGCAGTGCCTGCAGCATCCGCGCCGCGTCGAGCAGCGCCGCCTCCAGCCGCAGCGACTGCGCATCGCGGCCCGGGACAGCGCGGATCTGTGCCGTAAAGCCCTGCGGTGCAGTCGCCGCCTGCACTGCGGCAGCGGCGACGACGTTGTCTGAATGGTCGGTCATCAAAGAAAAGAGGGCGCCAGTCACAGTCCCAGGCGGCGGATCCGTCGGGCTGCGACAACGTTAAGCATAATTCCCGACACGGCAGTGCCGCGCATGCGCGAGGGCGTCGCCGCCTGACCCTTCCTCTTCGATGCTGCGCCGAGCCCTGAGCACCGTCGTCGCGCTGGCCGGCGCGCTGCTGCTCGCCGCCGCAGCGCTGCTGGCCTGGGTCGATGTCAATGCGTTCAAGCCGCGCATCGAGCAGGCGGCCGGCCGCCACCTCGGGCGCGCGCTGAGCATCGAAGGCGAACTCAGGCTCAGCCTGTTTCCACGGCTCGCCATCGAACTGCCGCGCACCACGCTGGCGGAGCGCGGCTCGGCGCAGGTCTTCGCCCGGCTTGAATCGGCGCGCGTGGCCGTGGCGCTCGTGCCGCTGCTCGGCGGCCGCATCGAGGCGGAGAAGCTGCGCATACAGGGCCTGGCACTGACCATCGAGCGGCGCGCCGACGGCAGCACCAATATCGATGACCTGCTGCGCCGCGCCGGGGCGCCGGCAGCGGATGCAACGGCGCCGGCACAGCGCCCCGCGCACTTCACCCTCGGCGGCGTCGACCTGATCGACGGGCAGCTGACGCTCATCGACGGCGGCCAGCCACGCCTCGTCGTGTCGCGGCTGAACCTCGAAATCGGCGCGCTGGCGCCGGTAACGACCCGTACCCTCGTCAAGGGCTCCGCCGAGTTCGCCCTGCCGAAGGCCAAGGCAGCGGGCACCACCACGGTGCAGGCCATGATCGATCTCGACCTCGCCGCCGGCCGCAGCAGCGTCGCATCGCTGCAGGCGGGCCTTGCGGGATCTCAGGGTGAAGACCGGTTCGACCTGCAGTTGGCGTCGCCGCGGATCGATTTCGGCGAGACCGTGCGCACCGATCGGCTGACGCTGTCGGCGCGCATGCAGGGAAGGCAGCAGCTGAAAGCGAGTGCCGACCTCGGCGGCGTGGCCGGCAACGCGCGGCAACTGGCCATCGCCACGCTGCGCGTCGACGCCGACCTGCAGCGGGGCACGCACCATATCGGCGTGCAGCTTGCCGGTCCGGCGCGCGCCGCCATCGATGCACAACGCCTGCAGCTGCCCCAGCTGACGGTGTCGGCGAAGATCGACGATGCGTCGGCGCCGCGCCCTTCGCTGCAGGCCGCGTTTTCCGGCAACGCCAGCGTCGACCTGAAGCAGCAGAAGGCCGAGGCGCAACTCGATGGCCATTTCGATGAGACGGCAGTCAAGGCGAGGCTCGATGTCGCCGGCTTCGACCGACCGCGCATCGGCTTCGACGTCGACGCCGACCGCCTCGATCTCGACCGCTATCGCCACTCGAAGCAAGGCGCCGCGGCGCGGCCGGGATCGCCGCCGGCCGAAGCGCGCATCGACCTGTCGCCTTTGCGCGGCCTGTGGCTTCACGGGCGAGCGCGCATCGGCCAGTTGCAGGTGGCCGACATCAAGGCCAGCGACGTGCGCCTGAGCATCAAGGTGGACGGCGGCCGGCTGGAGCTGCCGCTGGCCGCACGGCTTTACGGCGGCGCGCTCAGCGGCACCGCCTTCGCCGCGGCCGATCGCAACCAGATGGGCCTGGACGCCGCCCTAGACGGCGTTGCCGTTGAACCGCTGCTGCGCGATGCGCTGGGTCGCGATCCGCTGTCCGGCAGCGGCACGGTTCGATTGAAAGTGGCCACACACGGCGGCACGACGGACGAGATGCGCCGCGCGCTCGACGGCACGGCCTCACTGCAGTTGCGCAACGGCTCGATCAAGGGCCTCGACATGCTGCGCCAGCTGCGCGCCGCCGGCGGACTGCTGCGCGCCAGCGGAACCGCGTCGCTCGGCGCCGATGCCGCGCAGAGGACCCAGTTCGACGCGCTTTCGGCCAGCTTTACCATCCGCGACGGCGTGGCGCGCAACGACGACCTGCTCGCGACCTCACCGCTGCTGCGCGTGGGCGGCCGCGGCGACATCGATATCGGCGCCCGCCGCATCGACTACACGGCGACGGTAACGGTGGTCGGCACGATCACCGGTACAGACGGACGAAACCTCGAAAGGCTGCGCGGCCTGACGATCCCTGTACGCTTGACGGGTCCGTTCGACAAGCCGAGCTACCAGATCGACTGGACGGCCGCGGCCGGCGAGGCGTTGAAACGCCGCGCGGCGGAGCAATTGCAGAAGAGGCTTGCTCCGAAGGCCGAAGAGCCGCGCCGGCGACTCGAGGACCGGGCTCGCGAAGCACTGAAAGGACTGTTGGGAAGATGAGCGCACGCATTGCCGAACTGAACCTGTATCCGGTCAAGGGCTGCCGCGGCCTCGCCCTGCAGCAGGCGACGCTGGCCGCCACCGGCCTCGAGGTGGAAGGCATCGGCGACCGCGAATGGGTCGTCGTCGATGCCGAGGGCGAGTTCCTGTCGCAGCGCGAATACCCGAAGATGGCGCTGATCGAAACCCGGTTGACGCCGTCGAGCCTGCTGCTGAAGGCGCCGGGCATGCTGCTGCTCGAGGTGCCGTTCGCCTCCGAAGGCGACGTGGTGAAGGTGCGCGTTTGGGACGACCGGGTCTCGGCGGTCACGCAGGGCGAGATCGCCGACCTGTGGCTCAGCAATTACCTCGGCCGGCCGGCGAGGCTGATGCGCTTCGACTACGAAGGGCGGCGGCTGGCGTCGCACCGCTACACCGGCAAGGAGGATGCGCCCTACAAGTTCGCCGATGCCTTCCCGCTGCTCGTCACCGGCGTGGCTTCGCTCGAGGACATCAACCTGCGCCTGCAGCGGCATAACCACGCGCCGGTCGGCATGGCCCGTTTCCGGCCGAACATCGTGCTCGACGGTCTGCCCGCATTCGAGGAGGATTTCGTCAAGCTGCTGCGCGTCGGCACGATGGCGATCCGGCCGGTCAAACCCTGCGCGCGCTGCTCGGTCCCCGGCGTCGATCCGGCCACCGGCGAACACTCCGACCTCGTGCCCGACGTGCTCGCCACCATGCGGGCGACGGACCAGGGCGTGCTGTTCGGCGTCAACGCCATCGTCGTCGAAGGCGCGGGCGGCGTGCTGCGCGTGGGCGACGACGTCGAGGTCGAGCTTGACCTGTAGCCGGCGTGCCCTGCTCGGCGCCCTTCTGGCGGCGCCGCTGGCGCCGCGCGCGCAGGACATCGAGGTCATCGAACTGCGCCACCGCAGCGCCGAGCAGCTGCTGCCGTTGCTGCAGCCGCTGGTCGAATCCGGCGGCGCGCTGACCGGGCGCGGCTTCCAGCTCTTGCTGCGCGCCTCGCCGCCGAACCGGCGCCAGTTGCGCGAGCTCGTGCGCACGCTCGATACGCCGCCGCGGCAGCTGCTGATCACCGTGAGCCAGGACCTGCAGCAGACGCGCAGCGACGAAACGCGCAGCGCCGACGGCACGGTGACGATCGGCACGCACGGCATTGGCGCGAATGTCGGTGTGGCCGCCGGCAACGCGCGCAGCCTGTCGACGCAGACGGCGGCGCAGCGAATCCGCGTCGTCGAAGGCGCCAGCGCCTACATCGCCATCGCTACCGCGATTCCAATGACCTTCCGCCAGCGGGTGGCCGCGCCGCTCGGTGTGACCGAGGTGCGCGGCACCACCTATTACGACGCAGTGACCAGTTTCTATGCGCGCCCGACGCTCGCCGGCGATGAAGTCACGCTCGAGCTGACGCCCGAGCAGTCGACCGTCACAGCTGCCGGCATCGACCGCGCCCGCCTGTCGACGACGGTGCGCGGCCGGCTGGGCGAGTGGATCGCCGTCGGCGGTGCCGAGGTCAGCCGCGAGGCGCACGCCGCCGGCCCGCTTGCCGCGGAACGCAGCGCGCAGTCGACGGCGCGCGGTGCGTGGTTGAAGGTCGAGGCCGTCGATTCGCCGCAGCCACGCTCACCGTAGCGTGCTCCGGTCATTGCTCCGGCGCGAGGCCGGAGAGGGACTCGGCCAAAATCAGTGCGACCCGACCGTAGTCAGCGGGTCCGCTGAGCCGCGCGTGTTCGTGGTTCAGACGAACCCGAAGGTCGTCGAGTTGTCCGCGCCGCAAGCGGCGAGAACTTCCGCGCCCTGCCACAGCACGCGCGCAGGCTGACTTATCGCGCGGTGTCGTTGCGGTAAGTCGCCCGCCGCCACAAGGCCTCCAGCGGTCCCTGGCCGAAGCGGGCGATCCAGTGTCGGCTGGCGGCGATCTGCGCGGCGACGATCAGCAGGCCGGCAAGCGCGAGTTCGGCGCGGCTGAGCACAAGGCCCAGCCCAAGGCCCCAGCCGGACAGCAGCACGCCCATCGCCACCGACTGCACGATGTAGTTGGTCAGCGGCATGCGCCCGGCCGGCGCCAGCCACGCAGTCAGCCGCCGCATCGCCGGCCGCTGCTGCCCGCGCACGAACAGGGCCACGTACAGAAACGCTGCCAGCGAACCGGCGCCTTGCAGCGCGTAGCCGATGAACGCGGGGTCGCCCGGCGAATCGCGCATGGTGACGAAGTTCAGCCATGCCCCCGCTGCCGCAAACGGCAGCGCGGCCATGCCGATCCACGTCGCCGCACGCCACAGCCGCGCGTGGCGCTGCGGCCGCGCCAACCAGCCGAGGCGGCCGGCCAGCGTGCCGAGCAGGAAAAGCCCCATGATCTGCGGCACTGCCAGCAGGGCCATGGCGCCGAGCACACTCAGGTAATCGACGATGCGCGTGCCGATCTGCTGCAGGTAACCGTCCTGCGTGTAGACGGCCAGCCGCTGCAGCACCTCGTCGGGCAGTTGCGCCGGGTCGCCTTCGGCCGGCAGGGGGAGGCGCGTCCATTCGAAGGCAACGGTGCTGGCCAGCGTCAGCAGCGCGAAGGCGAGCCACCAGCGTCGTGCCGAGGCCAGCAGAGCCGCCGGGCGGGCCTGCGCGTAGCGCAGCAGCAGGAAACCGACCAGCGCGTAGGCGGTGAGGATGTCGCCGTAGTACAGCAGCACGCCATGCGCGATGCCGGCCGCAAGCAGGAACAACAGCCGGCGCCGGTAGGCGGCGCCGGCGTCGGCGACCGGCAGGCGGCGCAGCGATCGCCACTGCAGCGCGAAGCCGAAGCCGAACAGGAAGGCGAAGATCGACAGGAACTTCAGCGAAACGAAAGTACCGATCAGCAGGTAGACGAGCGTGTCGAGCGCGCTCGGCGTGCCGATGAAGGCACCGAGCGGATCACCGGCGCCCCAGGCGAAGGACTGGATGTTGACCTGCAGGATGCCGGCGAGCGCGAAAGCGCGCAGCGCGTCGGCAGGCTCGATGCGCCCGGCGCTCAAGACGGACGACGCGGCGATGTCGGCGGCCGGCCCTTTGTTTGCACGGCGGCGAAGCGCGCCGCCTCGCGCGCGCGCAGGCCGGCTTTCTCGCGGATGGCCGCGGCGACCTGCTCGGCCGGGCCCATCGCGTCGTCGCCGAGCAGCCGCCGCTGCGCGACGAGCAATGCGTCGGCCCGCTCGCCGCGGTTGTAGCCGGCGAAGGCGCGCGGCAGCAGCCAGGCCCGGCTCCATGCGGAGGCCCTCGCCGCCAGGGCAGCGAAATTGCGCACGACGAATTCCTGCGCCAGCCGCGTCTGTCCGCTGGCGCTGCCGACTTCGCGCGCATACCAGGCGGCCGATCCGGGTGGCCATTCATCGCCCAGCGTCAGTGCCAGCAGCCGCGCCACCAGCACCGGCTTGCGCACGCCGATCAGCGCGCCGCCGTACAGATAGCTGTCTTCCTGGTTGCCGGCGCCCTTCAGCTTCGCGCGCAGGTTCTCGAACGTCGCGTCGTCGGCATGGCGGGCGACGGTTCGCACAACGCCGTCGCGGATCGACGGCTCGATCGGCGTGCCTTCCGCCTCGCCGGAATAAAGGCGCCGCGCCTGCGCGATGACGGCGGTGTCGTCGAAGCGGCCGAGCGCATCGATCAGCGCATCGCGCAGGCGAAGCGTGCCCGCCGGCTCCCCGGCGAGGGATCGCCAGCCGAGTTGCGCCAGCTTCGGTGCCAGCAGGGCCCGCGCCTGCGTCCGCAGCGGGCGCTGCGCGGCGGTCCCGGCGAAAGCTTCATCGAGATACTCCAGGTGCCCGATGACCTGCTGCCAGATCGCGCCTTCCGGCTCACGCGGCATCAGCGCCAGCAGCGCGCGGTATTCAGCCAGCGGCACTCGCCCAGCGCGCACCAGCGCAAAGGTATCGGCGATCAGCCCGCTGCGCTCCGCCGCCGGCAGTCCAGCGAAGGCCGCGCGCAGGCGCGCCAGGTTGCCGCGGTCGTACTGCACCCGGTAGTAGCCGAGGTCGTCCGCGTTGGCGACGACCGCAACGCAGCCGGCAAAGCTCAACTGCGCCGGCTCGCGCCAGAGCACGACCTGTTCGCTCGTTGTCCCGGCGCTCACACGCAGCGGCACCGGCCAGCGCGCGCCGAAGTCGGGGCGGGTGCCGTGACCGGCCAACCGCTGCTGCTCGAGATCGACCACCGTCCGGCCGCCGCGGCAGGTCGTGCGCGCGACGATCAGCGGCACGCCCGGCTGAGCCGTCCAGCGGCCGATCATCGGCGTCAGGTCCTGGCCGGCCGCCCGCGACAGATGCAACCACAGGTCGTCGGCGGTCGCGTTCGAGTAGGCGTGCGCCTGCAGGTAGCGGCGCAGGCCGTCGCGGAACACGCCGGCGCCGAGGTAAGCCTCGAACATGCCGAGCACGGCGCCGCCCTTCTGGTAGGTGATCTCGTCGAAGACCTCGAAGATGCCGGTCTCGCTGGCCGGAGGCGCGTCCATCGCCCGCGTGGCGGCGCCCGCGTCGCGCGCGAGCGCCTCTTCGAGGTACAGCCGCTTGCGCAGCGCGGCCTTCCAGACCGGGTTCAGTTCGTTGACCGCCTTGTCGGCGACCCACGTGGCGAAAGCCTCGTTCAGCCAGATGTGATCCCACCACGCGGCGGTGACCAGGTTGCCGAACCACTGGTGCGCGATCTCGTGCGCGACCAGGTAGGAGATCGTTTCGCGCTGCCGGGGCGGCGAGCGACGCTCGTCGAACAGCAGCAGGTTCTCGTTGTACGAGATCGCCCCCCAGTCTTCCATCGCGCCGCCGCGTACGCCCGGCACCGCGATCTGGTCGAGTTTCGGCAGCATGTACGGCCGGCCGAAGTACTCGGCGAACCAGCCCAGGACCTGCTTCGTCACCTCCATCGCATAACGTGCTTCGTGCCCGCGGCCACGCGCCGTCAGGATGCGCAATGGCACTTCGCCGTGGCGGTCTTCGAGTGCGTCGAAGTCGCCGACCGCCAGCGCCACCAGATAGGTCGGCATCGACGGCGTGCGCGCGAAGCGCACCGTCTTGCGGCCGCCGGCCAGCGGCGTTTCCGCCACGACGGGCATGTTCGACACCGCCTGCAGCCGTGCGTCGACCACCGCCTCGATCTCGAAGGCGGCGCGAAACGACGGTTCGTCGAAGCCGGGGAAGAGCCGTCGCGCCTGCGTCGGCTGCAGCTGCGTAGCGAGCATCCGCGCCGGCTTTCCCTCGACGGTGTAGTCGACGCGAAAGAGCCCCTGCCCGGTGCGCTCGATCCTTCCGCGGTACTCGATGTGCAGCGTGTAGCGCCCGGCCGCCAGCGGCGCCTCGCCCGTCCAGCCGAGCCGCCACTGGCCGCGCGCCGCCTCATCGGTGACCGCCAGCACGCGCTCGCCGCCGTCGGGCTCCTGCAGCCTCGCCGCCAAGGGCTGCAGGTTCAGCGCGTTGATGGTGATCGAGCTCAGCGGACGGCGGACCTCGATCTCGATCCGCGCCCGGCCGCTGAAACCGTCGGCCGCCGGGTCGACATCGAACGTCAAGCCGTAGGACGACGGCACGACGTCCTTCGGCAGCCGGCCCGGCGTGGTCTCGAAATCGAAGCGCGCGGCCGCAGCCTGTGTGGCGGCGCCCGCCAACAGCAGCAGCAGGGCAAGGCGCAGGGCGGTCAACAGCGGCCGGCCGTCGCCCGCGACGCCGCGCGTCGTTTTCGCCCAGCGCATCGGCGTTCCGGAATCAGCCGGTCTCGCTGCGTCCCATCTGCGCCAGCTTGGCTTTCAGCCAGCGCTCGACCGACGGGAAAACGAACTTGCCGACATCGCCGCCGAGCATGGCGATCTCGCGCACGATGCTGCCGGAGATGAACTGGTACTGGTCCGACGGCGTCAGGAACATCGTCTCGACGTCGGGCAGCAGGTAGCGGTTCATGCCGGCGAGCTGGAACTCGTACTCGAAGTCGGACACCGCGCGCAGGCCGCGCACGATCACCCGTGCCTGGTGCTCGCGGACGAAGTCGCGCAGCAGGCCGCGGAAGCCGGCCACCTCGACATTCGGATAGTGGCCGAGCACCTCGCGCGCGATGGTCAGGCGCTCGTCGAAGGAAAAAAAAGGCCCCTTGGTGCGGCTGTCGGCGACGCCGACCACGAGCTTGGCGAAAAGTCCCGCCGCGCGCCGCACGAGATCCTCATGGCCGCGCGTCAAAGGGTCGAACGTGCCCGGATAAACGGCGATGACCATTGTTCTCCCCTTTTCTCGCGTGGCTCCGCCCCGGGCCCGGATTATTCAGGCATCCACCGGCTGCAGCAAATGAAAGCAGACCCGGCCGGCGCGCGCCGAGCGCACCAGTTCGAGCCGTTGCGCAGCCGCATCGGCCGGCGCGATCAGCGCATCGGTTTCCGCGTAGATCAGTCCGCCTGCGGCGAGCAATGGCCGCACCGCCGAGACCGCAGGCCAAAGCAGTCCGGCGCCGTAGGGCGGGTCGAGGAAGACGATGTCGAATTCACCGCGCGGCAACCCGGCCGCCACCGCCAGCGCCTCGCCGGCGACGATTTCGACCTTTGCCGCACCGAGCTTTTCGCGCAATGCGCGCAGTTGCTGCAGCAGCTGCGGCTGCCGCTCGACCAGCACGACATGGGCTGCCCCGCGCGAGGCCAGTTCGAAGCCGAGCGCGCCGGTGCCGGCGAACAGGTCGAGTCCGCGCAAGGCGGCGACATCGGGCCGCAGGTGCGCGAGCCAGTTGAACAGGGTCTCGCGCACGCGGTCGGGTGAGGGCCTCAGCCCCGGCGCATCGGCCACCGGTATCGGCGTGCGCCGCCAGGCGCCGCCGATGATGCGCACCTGCTGCGGCCGCGCCGGCCGCTCGGCGCGGCGCGATCGCACCGGCCCTGCCCTGCCGCTCACTTAAACTGCGCCCACTCGTCGATGGAAACGCATTTTCGCAAAGGATGAGTCAGGACAAAGGCGGCTGGCTGTCGCGCCTGAAAAAGGGGCTCGAGCGCACGCGCGTGAACATCGTCGGCGTGTTCTCCGGCGGCGTGATCGACGACGCGCTGTTCGACGATCTCGAAGTCGCGCTGCTTGGCGCCGACTGCGGCGTGACCACCACGACGGAGCTGCTGGCCGCGCTGCGCGACCGGGTCAAGCTCAAGGGGCTGAAGACGCCGGCCGAGGTCCGCGACGCACTGCGCGACGAACTGGCGCGGCTGCTGGCGCCGTGCGAGGCGTCGATCGACCTGGCGCGCGCCCGGCCGCTGGTGATGATGGTGGCCGGCGTCAACGGCGCCGGCAAGACCACCTCGATCGGAAAGCTGGCGCACTGGCTCGCCGATCAGCACAGGACGGTGCTGCTCGCCGCCGGCGACACGTTCCGCGCGGCGGCGCGCGAGCAGCTCGCGGTCTGGGGCAGACGCAACGGCGTCGAGGTGATCGCGCAGTCGAGCGGCGATCCGGCGGCGGTCGTGTTCGACGCGGTCAGCGCCGCGCGCGCGCGCGGCATCGACGTGCTGATCGCCGACACGGCCGGGCGGCTGCCGACGCAGCTGCACCTGATGGACGAACTGAAGCGCGTCAAGCGCTCGATCGGCAAGCGCCAGGACGGCGCGCCGCACGAGGTGATCCTCGTGCTCGACGGCACCAACGGCCAGAACGCGCTGGCGCAGGTGAAGGCCTTCGACGAGGCGGTCGGGCTGACGGGACTGATCATCACCAAGCTCGACGGCACCGCCAAGGGCGGCGTGCTGGCCGCGATCGCGCGCGAGCGGCGCGGCCGGCCGCTGCCGATCTACTTCATCGGCGTCGGCGAAAAACTCGAGGATCTGCAGCCGTTCGTCGCCGAGCGCTTCGCGGCGGCACTGGTCGGCGCCGACTGATCGTCCGCAGCCGGCGCAATCGCCGGTTCAGGACTCGGACCGGGCGGCCACCATCGCGCCGGGCTTCGCCGTCTCGCCCTGCGCTGCCGCCGCCGTGAGCGCCTCGTTCGGCTTCGGCGGCGCCGGCCGACGGCCGTCGACCACGTGCATGATCGCCAGCAGCGGGTGGCGCAGCATCATGCGCGGCCCGGCGTAGCGCATCGTGTCGCGCACCTGCTCGCGCTGGCGCGGCCCGTAGCAGTGGATCCTGCAGTTGACGCAGGTCGGCTTGTCCGCACCGTACGGACACAGCGCCAGCCGCTTGGCCGCGTAATCGGCGAGCGCCTGGCATTCGGCGCACAATCCCTCCGCGGTGCCGTGCTGATCGTGGCAGGCGATGCGCAGCATCGCCCGGATCGTCTTCAGTTCGCGCGCCAGCCGCGGCGTCGCGAGCCGCGCCTGGCGTTCGTCAGTGCCTTTTCCCATGGACGGCATGGTGCCGGACGGGAGGCGCGCAGAACATGCGTTGCATCAATTTCGTCGGCGTCCGACCGGGGGCGCGGCGGCCGGCGCTGCGGAACTTGCGGGGATCAGCCAACGAAGGACCAGCGCGAAAAGCGTCGGGGAGACCTTCCGGTCTCCCCGCGCCTTGCCAGCAAGAAGGCCGGCCACTCACGAGCGCGCTACTGCGCCGTCGCGCTGGCCGTGTTGCTGGCGGCGCTCTCGGAGTCCACGCCGCTGTCGAACACGCCGTTGCCGTTGCAGTCGTTCCAGGCGGTCACGGCATACGCGTACAGGATCCGGCTGGTCAGGCCGCTGTCCTTGTACGTCAGCACGGTCGGCCCGACGCCGGCGCGCAATTGCAGCTTGCCTGACTGGTCGTAATGGACGCGGTAGCCGCCGGTCGGCACCGGCGAACCGGCCTTCCAGTTCAGCGTGATCGACCTCTTGCCCGCGGCCGCGGTCAGCGTCTGCGGTACGCCGGCCGTGCTGCAAGCCGGAGGCGGCGGTTCCGTGTTCGGATTCTTGCCCCAGGTCGCGGAGGCCATCACGACCGGTTCGGCCATGCCGGTGTTCAGCCAGGCATTGAGCAGGTTGACGCCTTCGTTGCCGAGGAACGCGTTTTGCCGGTTGTTGGCCAGGTACAGGAACTGGATGTACTCCCACGACGTCGACTGGTACAGCAGCCTGATGTCGGCGTAGGCCGCGCCGGAAGGCGCCTTGAGCACGATCTCGTCCCAGTAGTTGTAGGTGCCGCCCGCCGCTGGGCTTCCGTACTGGCCCGCAGGCACCGGCAGCGCGTTGCGCCTGCTCGCCTCGTCATACGTCATGCCATAAGTCGGGATGCGGTTGTCTTTCGCCACCTTGTTGTTGAGCACGAAGTGGAAGGTCTCGTGGTAAGTGCCGGGCGCCTGCGCGGCAAGCTGCCCGAGCGTGTAGCTCACGGCGCCGGTCACCCGGTCGAACGACAGCGGCAGGCTGGCGGAGTAACCGAGTCCCAGCAACTGGTTGGCCCATTCCTGCGTCATCGCGTAGTGCGCCTCGTAGATCTTGGTGTTGGCGCCCGAAAGGTCGACGATCGACTTGACCGCCGCGCCGTTGACCGAGGCGACGACGTCGTACTTGCCGTCCTCGCGCAGCAGGTTGCTCGCCGAGTCATACCACCTGATGTTCAGCCACATCCGGCGCCCTTCCGGATAGCCGGAAATCAGCTTGTGGCCGGTCAGGTTGGTCACCTTCAGCGTGTCGCCCGTGACGGTCAGCGTAGCCGCGAGCTGCAGCTGCTGCAGCGCCCTCGCCTTGCCGGCGTCGAGCGCCTCCAGTTGTGTCGCCGTCATCGCGCCACCCAGCCGCAGCGTTGCGTTGGCGTTCTGGTACTTGATCGCATCGGGTATCCAGACGTTGCCGCCGGTCATGTCGTGCAGCGGCAGGTCGGTGCGCAGCGGGATGCCGGCCTTGTTGGCGCCATAGCCGGTGACAGCGCGCATGTGGCAGGTCTGGCAACTGAAGTAGCGGGTGGCCCCGTCCTTGTAGTTGCCCCCCCGAGCTGTCGAACGCCGCCTTGATCGCACCGGCTTTCAGGTCGGCCGGCAGATTCGCATAGTTCGAGACCGCGGTCTTCGACAGCGTGCCCGACATGTGCTCGCTGAACGTGCGCTCGACGATGCCGTACTGGAATGGGAAGTTGTTGAACGCCGCCTTGCCGTTCACCGGCGAACCGGGTACGCCACTGAACGTTCCCGGCGCCAGCGGTACCTGCGCCCCGTTGTTGTGCGCAAGATCGCCCGTCACCGGGTTCGATACGTCGTGGCACGAACCGCAGAAGTTCGCGTCGCGGTGGAACTTCGACTGCATGAACTGGTGCTTGGCCGCGGCGTCGGAATACGGGCCGAGCTTCGCGTTGCCGCCCGACATCGACAGCATGCCGGTGCCGTAGTAGCCGGTGGCCGGCAACTTCTCATCGTTGGCGATGAAAGGCGAGGTCATCACGCCCAGGTGCTCGCCATTGTTCGTATTCGTCATCTTGTGGCACGCATCGCACTCGACGCCGTCAGCATCGCCCGTGGCAAGGCCGGAGCCATCGGTGGGCGTGGAGCGGCCGCCCAGCCAGCCGGCGGTGCTGTGGCAGCGGATGCACAGGTCGCCCGCGCCGTCGAAGTCCTGCTCGGCGATCGCCACCGTGGCCCAGAAGATCGGGTCCCGCGTCGCGTTCGCCATCATGCTGCCGCGCCAGTTGAATGCCGGCTCGACGGCTTTGCTGTAGCCGCCGTGGCAGTTGTCGCACTTGTCCGGCGTCTCCAGGCTGCTGACCTGGTTCGGCTGGGTGCCGGGCCGCTGGACATCCGACGGAACAACGCTGGCCGCACTTGCCAGTCCCGCGACAAGAAGCGCAGCGGCAGCCGCGCCAGCGAGCCAGAGCGTGAATCGCTGCAGTCGCGACCGATCGGGAGGTGCCAGGATCATTGTCTTGTTCATTGTTGTCTCTCCACTCAAGCGATCTGCACTTGATCGCCTGTTTACGCTCGTCCCGACGGCTCGACGTGACCATCGTCAATGTGCCCGGACGCCTCGCTGATGACCCGAGCGTCGCCCTCTTCTATTGACGATGTCTCGCCGCAAGGACGCGAAGACCCGGATTCGGTGGCGACCGCAGCCGGCAGGACGAGCTCCAAGCCGACTCCGCGCTCGTCGAGGCCCTTGCCGAAGCGCACCGCGCCACCGTGCATCTCGGCCACGGGCCTACCGAGCAGTCATCGCGACAGCGCGCAGATGCCTGTTGCAGTCCTCCCGTAAATGACCGTCAGCCATTGACGATCCGGCCGCAACCGTAGCGGCCGAAATCCAAGCGGGCATGAAGATCCCGCGGCGGTTCGCCGGGAGTCCGCCGTGCCGGCGCAGGCGCGGCCAGGCAGCGCAGCGGCCGCATAATCGCGCCGGGACCGATGGAGGATCACGATGCGTTGCCTTGCCGCCGCCGCAGTGTTCGCCCTGTTTGCCGGTACCGCGCCGGCACAGGATTACCCGTCGCGGCAGATCACGATGATCGTGCCCTTCCCTCCGGGCGGCGTGGCCGACACGGTGGCCAGGCCGGTGGCCGAGGCGATGTCGCGTCACCTCAGGCAACCGGTGGTGGTGGAGAACCGCGCTGGCGCGGGCGGCGGCGTCGGCATGGCCGCCGCGGCGAAGGCCGCCCCCGACGGCTACACGGTGCTGCTGGCGCTGTCTTCGATCTCGATCATTCCCGAGGCCGACCGCCTGCTGAAACGCGCGCCGATGTACGAACTGAAGCAGTTCGTGCCGATCGCCCGCTTCACGGCCGACCCGACCGTGCTCACAGTGCGCGCCGACAGCCCGTGGAAGACGGCGGCGGAGTTCATCGCCGCGATGAAGGCGAAGCCGACGACGTTTTCGTACGGCTCCTCGGGCAACTACGGCACGATGCATGTGCCGATGGAGATGCTGAAGAACGCCGCCGGTTTCCGCCTGCTGCACATTCCCTACACCGGCGCCGGGCCGGCGATCGTGGCGCTGCTCGGCGGCCAGGTCGACGCGGTCGCGGCCGGGCCGGCGGCGATCGTGCAACACGTGCGCGCCGGCAAGTTGCGTGCGCTGGCACACTGGGGCGAAGGGCGCCTGGCATCGCTGCCCGACGTACCCAGCCTCGGCGAACTCGGCTACCCCGTGACCTTTTCGCAGTGGTCGGCGCTGTTCGCGCCGGCCGGCACGCCCGAGCCTGTCGTGGCGAAGCTGCGCGAGGCGGCGCGCGGCGCGGCCCACGACGCCAAGGTGCAGCAGGTCATCAGCGGCGCCGGCAGCCCCATCCTTTACCAGGACGCGCCGCAGTTGCAGCAGTTCTGGCAGCAGGACGCGAGGAAGATGATCGAGGCGGTGCGCGCCATCGGCCGCATCGACTAGTCACGCCGGCAGCCGGCGCCATAGGCGCGACTTCAGCATAGGTGGCGCATCATGCAGCTGGCGGCAGTCGATCTCGGCTCGAACAGCTTTCGCCTGCAGATGGGCCGGGCACAAGGCCGGCACATCGAGCTGCAGGGTTACTGGAAGGAGACCGTGCGGCTGGCCGCCGGCGTCGACGCCGAGACCCGGATCTCGCGCAAGGCGATCGAGGCGGCCTGCGAATGTCTGGCGCGGATGAACGAGCGGTTGCGTGGTCTCGGGCCGCAACAGGTGCGCGCCGTGGGCACGCAGACCCTGCGCGACGCGCGCAACAGCGACGAGTTCCTGCTCGAAGCGCAGCATGCGCTCGGCTACCCGATCGAGATCATTTCCGGGCGCGAGGAAGCGCGGCTGACCTTCGAAGGCTGCATGCATTCGGCGCCGCCGTCGAGGCAACCGCGGCTCGTCGTCGACATCGGCGGCGCCTCGACCGAACTGATCGTCGGCACGGGCTTCGAGGCCAGCGCCGCCGAATCGTTCAAGGTCGGCTGCGTCAACACGACGCTGCGCTTCTTCCGCGATGGCGTGCTCGACCGCGCCGCGTTCCGCAAGGCGCAGGTCGCCGCCGCCGCCGAGATCGAGGAGGCGGTCAGCCGCTTCGGTCGAGCGAACTGGCACGAGGCCTTCGGCTGCAGCGGCACGGTCGGCGCCGCGGCCGAACTGATCCGTCAGGTCGACTGGGGCGACGGATCCGTGATCACTGCCGAGGCGCTCGCGAACCTGCGCCAGTTCCTGATCGAGTATGGCGAGATCCGCAAGCTGAAGCTGCCCGGCATCAAGCCGGAGCGCTCGCAGGTGCTGGCAGGCGGCATCGCGGTGCTCGGCGCGGTGTTCGAAACGCTCGGCATCAAGGAACTGAAACCGGCGCGCGGCGGCCTGCGGCTGGGTCTGCTCTACGACCTGCTCGGCCGGCGCGAGCGGCGCGACCTGCGCGACGCGACCGTGGCGCGGCTGCAGAAGCGCTTCGACGTCGACCGCGCGCAGGCGCAGCAGGTCGCGCGCATCGCCCGCGAACTGCACGACGCCCTCGATCCGCAGGCCGGCGAGGAAGAGGTCAAGCGCTTGGCCTGGGCGGCTGCGCTGCACGAAGTGGGCTTTGCCATTTCGCACAACGACCACCACAAGCACGGCGCCTATCTGGTGGGCAATGCCGACCTTGCCGGCTTCTCCACGTCCGACCAGCGGCGCATCGCCACGCTGATCCTTGCCCAGCGCGGCAACCTGCGCAAGGTCGACGAAGCGCTGGCCGACCCGGCGCGCGTGGCCAAGATCGTGGCGCTGCGACTGGCGGTGATCTTCTGCCATGCGCGGCGGCCGATCGAATTGCCGAAGTGGACGCTGCGCGCCTCGCGCGGCGGCTTCGAGCTGCGCCTCGACGGCGACTGGCTGGGCCGCCACCCGCTGACGCAGTTCCTGCTCGAAGAGGAAGCGGCGCAGTGGGACAAGGTCGGCCTGAGGCTCAGCGTCAGGCCGCTCTGACCCGGCCGCGCCGGCGCTTAATTCAGAGCAGATCCGGGCCGACGACCGCGCGCAGCACCGCCTGCTCGACGCCGTCGCGGTTGCGCGAGGTGAACCACCACAGGGCGCCCTTCCTGATCGTCCAGTCGGCCTCTGCGCCAGTCAGCAGGCGGCTGGCGACCCAGCCGAGCGTGGGCTGATGGCCGACCACGACTATGGTCGACTTGCCGTCGGGCCAACGCGCCGCACGCAGCACGTCTCCGGCACCGGCGCCGGGCGCCAGCGTGTCGACGACCTTGAGCTTGCGCGGCGCCATTTCGGCCAGCGCCTGTGCCGTCTGCTGCGCGCGCCGAGCCGGGCTGGTCAGGATGCGCGCCGAATCCGGCAGCTGCGCGTGCAGCCAGTCGGCGACGCGCCGCGCCTGCTTCTCGCCCTTGCCGGTCAGCGCGCGGCCGAGGTCCGGCTCGCCGGGTTCGGCTTCGCAATGGCGCCAGAGCAGCAGTTCCATCGGCCGCGGATCAAACCGAATCGGCCAGTGTGTCGATCAGCCACCTCTGCGCGCTGCGGCCGCCCGACGCGGCCTTCGGCGGCTGGTAGGCGCCGTCCGACCCGAGCACCCACGCTTCTGCGGTGTCCTCGAGATACGGTTTCAGCCCTTCGTTGAGCACGCGCTGCTTGAGCTTGCCGTCGAGCACCGGCCAGGCGACCTCGATCCGACGAAACAGGTTGCGGCCCATCCAGTCGGCGCTGGAAAGGTAGACGTCGTCGGCGCCGCCGTTGCGGAAATAGTAGATGCGGTGATGCTCGAGCAGCCGGCCGACGATCGACCGCACGGTGATGTGCTCCGACAGACCCTTGACGCCGGGGCGCAGGGCGCAGGCGCCGCGCACGATAAGATCGATGCGCACGCCGGCGGCCGACGCCGCATACAGGGCGTTGATTGTCGCGTCGTCGATCAGCGCGTTCATCTTGGCGATGATCCGTCCCGGCTTGCCCCGCTTCACCCAGTCCACCTCGCGCGCGATGGCCGCCAGCACCTGCTTGTGCAGCGAAAATGGCGCCAGCCAAAGGTGGCTGAGCTTCTCCACCTTCGCCAGGCTGGTCAGGTGCGTGAATACACGCTCGACGTCGCGGCAGATCGCGGGTTCGGCGGTAAGCATGCCGAAGTCGGTGTATAGCTTGGTCGTGGCCGGATGGTAATTGCCGGTACCCAGGTGCGCGTAGTGCACCAGCCGGCGGCGTCTGCCGTCCTCCTCACGACGAATCACCAGCAGCAGCTTGGCGTGGGTCTTCAGGCCGACCACGCCGTAGACGACCTGCGCCCCTTCCTTTTCCAGCCGTTCGGCAAGGCCGATGTTGGCCTCCTCGTCAAAGCGTGCCTTCAGTTCGACCACGACGGTGACTTCCTTGCCGCGCCGCGCCGCTTCGATCAGCAGGTCGACCAGCACCGAACTGGCGCCGGTGCGATACAGCGTCATGCGCAACGCCACCACCTTCGGGTCGAGGGCCGCCTGGCGCAGGAACTCGACCACCGGCTCGAAGCTCTCGAACGGGTGGTGCAGCAGCAGATCGCCGCCGCGCAGCCGCTCGAACATGTCGGCGCCGAGCTTGAGCTTCGCCGGCCATGCCGGCATGAACGGCGGCCAGCGCAGTTCCGGCTGCTGCAGGTGGTCGACCAGTTCGTTCAGCCGCACCAGATTGACCGGGCCGTCGACGCGGTAGACAGCTTCGCTGGGAAGCGCGAACTGCTCGCGCAGCAGCGTTTCCAGGTGCTGCGGGCAGGTGCGCAGGACCTCGAGTCGCACGGCAGCTCCATAGTGACGCTGCGTCAGCTCCATGCGCAGCGCCTGGCGCAGGTTGCTCACCTCGCGCTCGTCGACCCAGAGGTTGGAGTCGCGGGTGACACGGAACTGCGAGAAGCCGGCCACGCTGCGCCCGGCGAAGACGTCGGCCAGATGGGCGCGGATCACCGACGACAGCATGACGAAGGCCTGCGCCCGCGGCGCAAGCGTGGCCGGCAGCGGGATCACCCGCGGCAGCACGCGCGGCACCTTGAGGACCACGATCGACGACGGTCGGCCGAAGGCGTCCTTGCCTTCGATCTGGACGACGAAGTTCAGCGCCTTGTTCATCAGCAGCGGAAACGGATGCGAGGGGTCGAGGCCGATCGGCGACAGCAGCGGTCGCACCTCGCGCTCGAAGTACTCGCGCACCCATCTGCGCTGCCGGCTATTGCGCTGCGCATGGCTGAGGATGACGATGCGGCGCTTCTCCAGCGCCGGCATGATCACCTGATTGAAGATCTGGTACTGGTGCTCGACCAGCCCATGCGCGCGCTCGGAGATGCGGAAGAAGGATTCCCACTGCGGCGCCTTCGGCCCCCAGCCGCCGGCCTCGATCATCTCGTCGATGAGATCCGACATGCGCACTTCGAAGAACTCGTCGAGGATCGACGAGACGATGCACACGTAGCGCAGCCGCTCGGCCAGCGGCACGTCCTGGCGGGCAGCCTGGGCCAGCACACGGTCGGTGAAGGCGAGCTGCGACAGCTCGCGGTTGAGCAGGCGTTCGGACGCTGCCGGAACGCGGGCGCGGCTGACGATCTGGAAATCCTTGCGGCGTTGCCTGTCGTGTTTTCGCATGACCATAAGGCGCGCGAATGACAGCCCGATGACCGCGCCGTCAGCCGCAAGCGGGAACTTTAGCGCGCAGCCGCATCGCGCCGTCGGCAGTGGGCAAACTCTTAGAATCCGCACGCGTCAAGCGCGGGGCATCGCGTCCTGCAGTGGCTACAGCAACAGACCTACGAGCGCCTGTCCGATGCCCGAAGCTGCCGCGGCCCGTGGGCCGCTGATCGAGTTCGATCGCGTGCGGCTGGACTTTGGCCCGGCGCGGCCCGTGCTTCGCGATCTGAGCTTCGCCGTCGCTCGCGCCGAATTCGTCGTCTTCACCGGCGCCAACGGCGCGGGCAAGTCGACCGTGCTGCAGCTGATCCAGGGATTCCTCGCGCCGAGCGGCGGCCATGTGCGCGTGGCCGGCGAAGAGCCGGCGAAGCTCGGCGGGATCGCGCTGGCGGCGCTGCGACGGGCCATTGGTGTCGTGCCGCAGGACCTGCAGCTGCTCGCCGACCGCAGTGTGCTGGAAAACGTCATGCTGCCCGCGCTGGCCGCCGGCCTGTCGCGCCGGGCGGCCAGCGAGCGGGCGCGGGCGGCGCTGGCGCGGGTCGAACTGTCCGAAACCGAAGAGCGGCCGGCTGCGCTTGCAGGCAGCGACCAATTGCGCGCGGCGCTGGCGCGCGCCATCGTCAATCGCCCGGCCCTGCTGCTGGCCGACGAGCCGACGGCCTTGCTTGACGCGCCGGCCGCTGCAGTGCTGCTGCGGATGCTCGAAGAATTCGTGCGCGCCGGCGTCACCGTAATGATGGCCTCGCACAATGGCTCGGCGCCGCTGGCTGCGCCTGCACGCTGCCTGCGCCTGGTCGACGGCGCCCTGTCCCGATGAAGGCGTTGGCGGTGCGCGCCCACGGGTTGCGCGAGGTGGCGAGGCTGCTGCGGCGGCGCCCGGGAAGCTTCCTCCTTGCCGTCCTGGTTGCCGCGGCGGTGTTCACCCTGCCCCTGGTCGGCGCCTCGATCGCGCGTTCGGTTGCGCCGCTGGCCGAGCAGCTGCCGCTGGGCCCCGAGATCAGTCTTTTCCTCTCAGCCGCCGCGCCGTCCGCGGAGATCCGGCAGCTTCAGTCGCGGCTGGCGGCGCGCCCGGACGTGCAGCGGGTCGAGTGGGTCACCCGGGACGCGGCGCTGAAGTCGCTGGCGCAGCGCAGCGGCAACGCCGGCTTGGGCGAGCTGAAGCCGAACCCGTTGCCGGACGTGCTGGTGGTGACGCTGGCCACACAGGTCACGGCGGAGCAGGTCGACCTGGTTGCCGCGGATATGCGCAGCCTGCCCCGGGTCGAAGCCGTTGCCGCCGACGCCGGCTGGCACCGCAAGCTGGCCGCACTGCTTCGCATGCTGACCGCCGCCGGCACCATCGTCGGCGGGCTCGCGGCGGGTCTTCTGGTGCTGGTGGTGCTGGCCTCGGTGCAGTTGCAGCTTTCGGCGTCCGCCGCCGAGATCCGTGTCCTGCGGATGGTCGGCGCCGAGCCTCGGTTCATCGTGCGACCGTATGCCTATGCCGGAGCGTTGACCTTGCTTTGCGGCTTCGCACTGGCGGCGTTGCTGGCGTGGGCCGGCCTTCGCACGCTGCAGCCGCTGGTCGCCGAGGCCGCCGGCGTGTACGGATTCACCGTGGTGCTTGATCCGCTACCGCCGCTATGGCTGGCCGCCGCTGCCGCCGGCGCGGCGCTGACCGGTGCCGTGGTGGCGGCCATCGGTCTCCGGTCGACGGTCGGGGCGACACGCTGAGACCGTTCGCCGCGATTCTTGCGATCTGTTAGCGGTCGCTCACTTTCGCTGAATTCCTTTGCGGTTCTTGTGGCTAGCCGCCCATCGAGCGGCTGAACCATTCCGCGGGCGGGCGGTCTATTCGTTGGCACTCGTGGCAGACGAGTGCTAACATGGTCGCAAAAGGAGGTTGGTAGATGGCAGGCAGCACGTCGCTGGTTCCGCTTGGGCGTGGCACTCTGGCGTTGCATCCGGGCAGCCTGGGCAACCTGGACGCCTATATCACGGCGGTGAACCAGGTCCCGATGCTGACGGCGGAAGAGGAACTGGCCTTGGCGCGCGCGTTTCGTGAGCGCAACGACCTCGAGGCAGCCCGTCACCTCGTGCTGTCGCATCTGCGGCTGGTGGTGGCGGTCGCGCGCAACTACCTCGGCTATGGATTGCCGCACGCCGACCTGATCCAGGAAGGAAACATCGGCCTGATGAAGGCCGTCAAGCGGTTCGATCCGGAACGCGGGGTGCGTCTGGTGTCGTTCGCGCTGCACTGGATCAAAGCCGAAATTCATGAGTTCATTCTGCGCAACTGGCGCCTGGTGAAGGTCGCCACGACCAAGGCGCAGCGCAAGCTGTTCTTCAACCTGCGCAGCATGAAGCAGGGCGTGGGCACGATGTCGCAGGACGAAGTCGCGCACATCGCCCGCGAACTGAACGTCAGGCCGGAAGACGTCGCGGAAATGGAAACGCGGATGACCGGCGCCGACCTGTCTCTCGAAGGTCGCAACGACGACGGTGAAGAGGAGTTCGCGCCGATTGCCTACCTCGCCGATCCGGACGCCGAGCCGACGCAGGTACTCGAGCGCCGGCAGCATGAAATGCTGCAGACCGACGGCGTTCGGCGCGCGCTGGCGCGGCTGGATGATCGCAGTCGACGCATCATCGAGGCGCGCTGGCTGGACGAAGACGCTGACGGCAACGTGGGTACCGCGACCCTGCACGACCTTGCGGATGAATTTGGCGTTTCCGCGGAACGCATTCGCCAGATCGAAGTCAAAGCCTTGCAGAAGCTGAGGACGGCATTGCAGCTGCAGGCCTGAACGTCAGCTTTGAAGGTTGATTGGTTGCTCTTTGCAGTGTCCGCCTCTCCTCCTCCCCCCTCTCCTCCGAAGAGGCGGATTTCAGAACCCCGCGCCTGCGGGGTTCTTTTTTTCGGCCCCTGACTCCGTGGGCAACGCGCGGTTCTTCGAGCTCGGCTGCGCTCCTGCAATCTGTCGCAGTCCCGGCCTGCCCGATCGTTGCAGCGCACAGCGGGTGCTGGCCGGCCGGCAGGCGCCTTCCGGGATTCCCCTTGCCGATCCGCCGGCCGCGCTTGCGCCGGGCCGCGTCCATGCGCTGGGACGGTTCGCGGCAGACGTGGTCCGAAGCGCGCTCGTGTCGACGCTGCCGCTTGCGCTGCACAAGTCGCTTCGCACGGAGTTCGAGTGGTATGCCTGCCGCGGCGCGTTCTTCCACAACGACGCCCACTACGGCGCCGTGCTTTTCGGCGCCTGGTGTGTGGCCGGCCCGCCGCGTGTGCTTGCGTTCGCGCGCGCCGGACTCCGCGTTCGGGCCGCGCCGGGCGATTGGGTGGTCTTCGATCCGTTCGAGCCCCACGCCGTGCTCGACCCCGGTGCCCAACGGTACGAGCGCGCGCGCTACGAGGATTCGCCGGCGAGCGTCTTCATCGGCTTCGAACTCGAACTCGACCAGGCCACGCGCGCGACATTCGGCATCGGAACCGCGCCGGCGGGCGGGCCCGTGCTGGCGAGCAATGTCGCTGTGAACGCCGAGACCGGCGCCCTTGGCTGAGGATTGCCGCGGCTACAGCAGCCGGCGCAGGTCGGCGACGATCGGCGCCGCGCCCTGGTTGTGCTTCAGGAACAGCCGCGGCTGGCCGGACTTGTCGATCACATAGCTGCCGGCCGTGTGATCCATCGTATAGGAGGTCTCGGTCGGCCCGGGGACCTTCTGGTAGAAGACCTTGAACTGCTTGGCGGTCCTGGCGATTTCCTCCTGCGTCCCGTACAGGCCGACGAAGCTCGCGTCGAAGCCGGGGACGTACTGCGCCAGCACCTCGCGCGTGTCGCGCTGCGGATCGACAGTCACGAAAAGCACCTGCACCTGGTCGGCATCGCGGCCCAGTTCGCGCCGGACTTCCGCCATTTCGTGCATCGTGGTCGGACAGACGTCAGGACACTGCGTGAAGCCGAAAAATATGACGACCAGCTTGCCGCGATAGTCGGCCAGTGTGCGCCGCGCGCCGGTGTGGTCGGTCAGCGAGAACTCGTTGGCGTAGTTCACGCCGCTGATGTCCACGTTGTTGAAGCCGGGCTTCGAGCACGCTGCCAGCAGCAGTGCGGAAAGAACGACGAGGAAGCGCTTCATCTGACTCAGGCAGGGAGCCAGGGCGAGCCCGGCGTGCCGTCAACCAGCGATGTAGTGATCGACGAGCAACGCGGCGAAAAGCGCCGCCAGGTAGACGATCGAGTAGTTGAAGGTCGCCCGCGCCAGCCGGTCGCTGTAACTGCGGTAAAGGCGCCAGGCATAGGCGAGGAAGACCGCGCCAAGCGCCAGCG
The DNA here is from genome assembly GCA_964509545.1 of uncultured Burkholderiaceae bacterium. Taxonomy (GTDB): domain Bacteria; phylum Pseudomonadota; class Gammaproteobacteria; order Burkholderiales; family Burkholderiaceae_F; genus JADJWR01. Next base: position 40,262 of record CAZDXQ010000001.1, read on the forward strand.
CGCAGGCGAGGTATGGCAGGCCGGACATCTGGATCGCGTAGGGCAGCGTCGTGGTGGCGACCAGGACCACCGTGTACAAAAGGATGTGCAGGCGGGTGAAGCGTTCGCCATGCGTGACCGGCAACATCGGCAGGCCGGACTTGCGATAGTCGTCGAGCCGATAAAGCGCCAGCGACCAGAAGTGCGGCGGTGTCCAGACGAAGATGATCAGCGCCAGCAGCCAGGCCTGCGCCGGCGCATCGCCGGTCATCGCCGCCCAGCCCAGCACCGGCGGCATGGCGCCGCTGATGCCGCCGATGACGATGTTCTGCGGCGTATTCGGCTTCAGCAGGACGGTGTAGATGATGGCGTAACCAACGAAGGTGGCGAAGGTCAGCCACATCGTCAGCGCGTTGACCTGCGTGTACAGCACCCACATGCCGATCCCGCCGATCACGCCGGAGAACACGATCGCCTGCAGCGGTGTGATCTCGCCGCGCGCGACCGGCCGCATGCGGGTGCGCGCCATTTTCGCGTCGATCTGCCGCTCGATGATCGAGTTGACGGCAAAAGCCGCGCCGGCGAGCAGCCAGATGCCGAAGGTCGCCACCGCAACCGCAGCGAGGCTCGGTAGCTGGCTGTTCGACAGGAACATGCCGATCACGGCGCAGAAGATCGCCAGCTGCGTCACCCGCGGCTTGGTCAGCAGCCAGTACTGGCGCGCGAGGTGCTGCCAGGTCGGGTGCAGGGCGGTGCGGGCTGGAATCTGCATTGCCGGAATCGTGGCGGTTGAGCGTTCGCAGCGTTCTGCCGCTGCAGAAAGGCTGCGATTCTAGCCGGCAAACGCCAGCCTCGATGTGCCGCGTTCTGTCTACCGCCGCAGCAACGTGGCCGGGCAGAGATCAGGCGCGCGCCGCCAGTGCAACGCGGTCGGGCAGTCGCGCAGCAGCGGCGGCAAGGCGGTAGTTGATCGTCACCAGCAGGGCCAGCAGCACCGCCGCGCCGCCGTTATGCAGCACCGCCAGCAGCAACGGCCAGTTCAGCACGACGTTCGACAACCCGGTGGCGAACTGCAGCAGCAGCACCGCCGCGAGCGCGCGCGCCGGAACCGACAGTCCGTCGACGCGCCACAGCCGCCAGGCAAGCAGGCCGAGCACGGCCAGGACCACGTGCGCGAAGTTCCGGTGCACCCAGTGGATGGCTACCAGCGCCTGGAAAGGAATCGGCGCGCCATCGGCGGTCATGCCGAGGTCGCGCCAAAGCGTGAATCCGGCCGCGAAATCCATGTCGGGCGGCGCAATCCGCCCATGGCACAGCGGGAAATCGGGACAGGCGAGCACGGCATAGTTCGTACTGACCCAGCCACCGAGCGCGATCTGCGCCACCAGCAACAGCATCGCCATCGCCGCCAGCGGCCGGCTGCCGGCGGCGCGTGTGTCGACGGCGGGCGTCGGCCCCTCGCGCAGGGCCAGCCAGATCAGCAGAGCGAGCAGGCCGACGCCGCCGAGCAGATGCGCGGTGACGATCGCCGGCTGCAGCTTCATCGTCACCGTCCAGGCGCCGAACGCGCCCTGCAGGCAAACCGCGGCGAGCGTCACTGTGGCCAGCCAGGGCGAGCCTTGTCGCGCGCGGTGCCAGCGGCGCCAGGCGAGCACCGTCAGCACGATGATCAGGAAGCCGACCGCCATGGCGAAGTAGCGATGCAGCATCTCGATCCAGGCCTTGGTCATCGTCACCGGACCCGAGGGCAGCGCCGTTTCGGCGGCGCGGATCTGCTCGCCGGCTGAAAGCGGATTCGAGTGCCCGTAGCAGCCCGGCCAGTCGGGGCAGCCGAGCCCGGAATCGGTCAGCCGCGTGAAGGCGCCGAACATCACCAAGTCGAGTGTCAGAAAGGCCGTCACCCAGGCAAGCTTGCGGTGCTTGTGCGGGTCTTTCGACAGCGTCACGTAAGCGAGGGGCAGTGCTGCGATCGCAACCGCCTTGACTGCCAGCCAGAGCAGGGCCGATCCGTCCATGGCTTCAGCCGATTCCCGAGGCCTTGAGCAGCCTGGTCAAGTCCTTCTTCATCCGGTTCGGGTCGGCATCCCTCGGCCAGCGCATCATCAGGTTGCCTAGCGGATCGATCAGCCAGATGGGGTCGGCGAGGTCCCCCGACGGCTCGTCGGGCAAGAGCAGGAAGGCCGCAACTTCGTCTCGACGTGCACGAAGGAACAGCGTGCCGTCGTACTCGCGGATCACCGTCGTGGCCAGCGGCGTCTCGTCGATGATCAGCCAGACCCGCTGGACGCGGTCGGCGTCCTTTCCGGCGGTCAGCCGGACCTGGCGCATCTTCCACAGTTTCCTGTCGCAGGCGGCACCGCAGGCGCCGGTATCGACCTGAACCATCGTCCAGTATCCGCGCAGGCGCGCTGCCGGCAGCGGGGTGCCATCGAGTTGCTGCAGCGCCAGCGTCGGCAACGGCCGCTGCGGCTCGATCAGCGCGCCATAATTGGTCCGGCCCGACGGCGGCAGAAGGTAGTAGGCCGTGTACGAGGCAAGCACCGGCGCCACGCACACCGCCAGCAGCAGGTACAGCGTCCGGTAACGGCTCCAATGCGACGGCGGTGCGGCAGCGAGTGTCTCAGTCATCGTTCTTGTCGGCGCGACTTCCCGCCTGCCGCAGTGCACGCATCCCGAAATAAATTGTGAGTATGGCAATCAGCGCCGCCAGCGAGTACCACTGCAGCGCATAGCCGCGGTGCTTCTCCACCCCGGCGGTAAGGCGCGGCCAGTTGCGACGCAGTCCGTCGTCATCGTCGCCGGTCTGCTGCACGATCCAGCGCGCAACGACAAGGCCGGTGGCGCGCTCGAAGGCGTCGAAGTCGAGATTCTGCCAAAGCCGTGGTCCGCGTTCGTTGCGCGGCGCGTTCTCGCCAATCTGCAGCACCCGCGCCGCCTGCTCCATGGCCAGTCCCTCGACGGCAACCTCGCCCGGCGGCCGGGCCACGGCCGGCAGCCGGGTGCGGTCGCGCGGATCGCGGGGCGCGAATCCGCGATTGACGAGCACCACGGCGCCTTCGGCCAGGCGCAGCGGCGTGATCAGCATCAGCCCCGACTGTCCGTCCATCTGCCGGTTTTCCAGCCAGACCTCGTGCTCGAACAGGTAGCGCCCGCGCAGCAGCACCCGTTTAGGCAGTTGGCCGCCGATTTCGGCGATACCCGCGCCGGTGACCGGCAGCGAAGCCGCGCGCGCCGCGCGATCCCAGACCTGCTGCAGCTCGAGTTTCTCGGCGGCCCGGCGCAGTTGCCAGTTACCCAGCGAAACCGTGATGGCGATCGACGCGGCCGCGGCGACGAAGGCAGCCAGCAGGCGCATCATCGGCAGCGGCAGCCTGCGGCGCTGCGATAATGCACCAATGCACGCCGATCCCGCACCATGAAGGCGCTAATTGCCGTCTTTTTTGCCGGCATCCTCGTTGCCCTTGGCTCGGCACTGCTGTTCCTGGTACGTGATCGGGGTGCGACCAGCCGCACGGTCAACGCGCTGACCTTGCGGGTCGCCCTGTCTGTGGCGCTGCTGCTCTTCATCTGGTTCAGCTACTGGATGGGCTGGATCGAGCCGCGTCGTTACGGCTGATCAATCGCGCCGCGGCGCGCGTTCCGGCGTCGCGTCGCAGCCGGCGACCGGCGGCTCGAGCCGGCCTGACCCGGACACCGGACGGACTAGTACAAAGATTCCCCTATGACTTTGAATCATTCACGGCGCAGAATTGTCTTAGCGTAATGGCTGTGAGTGGGTGTGCGCTGTCATCCCGAAGACGCAGCCATGCGTTGCGGGGCTTGATCAGCGCAAGCGGTGAAGACAGGAGGCTGCATGAGTTCACCGACCGGTTTTTTCTCCGACTTCCAGGACAGTTTCGTCCGCGCGCAGGACGAAGAAATGGCCCTGGAGGACTTCCTCAACCACTGCCGCAGCGACCGCATGGCCTACGCCTCGGCACACGAATGCGTGCTCGAGGCCATCGGCAAGCCGCGGCTGCTGAACACCGCCGAAGACCCGCGGCTGTCGCGCATCTTCCAGAATCGCGTCATCCAGACCTGGGACACCTTCGCCGAGTTCCACGGCATGGAAGACACGCTGATGGCGCTCTACGCCTACTTCCTGCACGCGGCACAGGGGCTGGAGGAGCGCAAGCAGGTGCTTTACCTGCTCGGCCCGGTGGGTGGCGGCAAGTCCTCGCTGGCCGAGAAGATCAAGAAGCTGTGCGAGCAGTTCCCGATCTACGCGTTGAAGGACAGCGTGTCCGGCCGCATCTCGCCGCTTCTGGAGTCCCCGCTTGGCCTGTTCGATCCGGCCAAGTACGGTGCGCAGCTCGAGGACCGTTACGGCATCCCGCGGCGGGCGCTGTCGGGTATCGCCAGTCCGTGGGCCCTGAAGCGGCTGCAGGAGTACAAGGGAGATCTGACCAAGTTCCGCGTGGTTCGGGTGATGCCCTCGGTGCTGAACCAGATCGGCATTGTCAAGACCGAGCCCGGCGACGAGAACACGCAGGACATCTCCAGCCTGGTCGGCAAGATCGACCTGCGCATGCTCGAGCGCTACGCGCAGGACGATCCGGACGCCTACAGCTACTCCGGCGCCCTGTGCCTGGGCTCGGCGCGCTGCGTCGAGTTCGTCGAGATGTTCAAGGCGCCGCTGAAGGTGCTCAACCCGATTCTCACGGCCACGCAAGAGGGCAACTTCAAGGGTACCGAGGCGCTGCCGGCGATGCCATTCGCCGGCTTCATCATGGCCCACTCGAACGAAGCGGAGTGGCTGAAGTTCCGCAACAACAAGGACAACGAAGCCTTTATCGATCGCGTCTACCTGGTCAAGGTGCCGTACTGCCTGCGCGTGGACGAGGAGATCCGCATTTACGACAAGATGCTGAAGTCGTCCACGCTGGCGCAGTCGCCGTGCGCGCCACAGACGCTGCGCACGCTGGCCGAGTTCACCGTGCTGTCACGGCTGGTGGTGCCGGAGAACTCGTCCGTGTACTCGAAGATGCGCTCGTACAACGGCGAGAACCTGAAGGATCTCGACCCGCGCGCCAAGAGCGTCAAGGAGTACCGCGACGACGCCGGCGCGGCCGAGGGCTTCTCCGGCCTGTCGACGCGCTGGGCATTCAAGACGATCTCGGCCGCGTTCAATCGCGATCCGAGCGAGATTGCCGCCGATCCGGTCAACCTGCTGGTCGTGCTCGAGGAACGATTGAACCGGGACGACCTGCCCGACGAATACAAGCGCCGCCTGCGTTCGCACATCAAGGAATGGATCATCCCGCGTTTCGCGGAGTTCCTCGAGAAAGAACTGCAGATGAGCTACCTCGACGCCTACGGCGAGTACGGGCAGAACCTTTTCGACCGCTACGTCACCTACGCCGACAAGTGGCTGCTCGACGAGGACTGGCGCGATCCGGACACCGGCATGCAGTACTCTCGCGAAGCGCTGAACTCCGAACTGGAGAAGATCGAGAAGCCGGCCGGGATCAGCAACCCGAAGGACTTTCGCAACGAAGTGGTCAACTTCGTGCTGCGCGCCCGCGCCCACGGCAAGAACCCGCACTGGACCAGCTACGAGAAGTTGCGCTCGGTGATCGAGAAGCGCATGTTCAGCAAGACCGAGGACATCCTGCCGGTGATCTCGTTCGAGGCCAAGGGGTCCCAGGAACTGGACGAGCGGCACAAGTCCTTCGTCAACCGCATGGTTGCGCGCGGCTACACCGAGAAGCAGGTGCGTCGCCTGGTCGACTGGTACCTGCACTTCAAGAAGTCGGCGCAATCCTGACGCGAGCCACTGCCGGAGCCGATCGATGTCGGACCTGATCGCTCCCGCCCGCACGATGCGGATCGTCGACCGGCGCTCGGATCCGCCGGGCCGCGGCGCCGTCAACCGCGAGCGCTTCGTGCGCCGCTTCAAGGACGAGATCAAGCGCGCCGCCGACGAGGAATTCTCGAAGCGCTCGATTACCGACGTCGGCCGCGGCGGCCGCATCACCATTCCCGGCCGCGGCCTGCGCGAGCCGTTCCTTCATCATGACGACGACACCGGAAGCCGTGACTTCGTGCTGCCCGGCAACCGCGAGTACCTTCCGGGCGACGAGATCGCCCGGCCGCCGGGCGGTCGCGGCCACGGCGGCCCTGAAGGCGACGAGCCGGGCGAGGGCGAAGGCCGCGACTCTTTCGCCTTCGTGCTGTCGCGCGACGAGTTCCTGGCACTGTTCTTCGACGACCTCGAACTGCCCAACCTGGAGCGCACGCGCTTCGGCGAGGTGACCATGGAGCGCACGCGCCGCGCCGGCTACAGCCGCGACGGCGTGCCCGGCAACCTGTCGGCGCCGATGACGGTGCGCATGTCGATCGCGCGCCGCATCGCCCTGCGCGGCGGCCTGGCCGAGCAGATCGAGGAACTGGAAAAAGCCGCCGATGCGGCCGATCCGCTGGCGCGCGCCGAACTGCTGCGCGAGATCGATCGGCTGCGGCGGCGGCGCGCCGGGCTGCCGTTCATCGAGGACGTCGACCGCCGCTACCGCGCCCGCGCGCCGATGCCGTCGCCGGCCACGCGCGCCGTGATGCTGTGCCTGATGGACGTTTCGGGCAGCATGGACGAGCGCAAGAAGGACCTGGCCAAGCGCTTCTTCACGCTGCTGTATCTATTCCTCGAGCGCAAGTACGGCCGGGTCGACATCGTCTTCATCCGCCATACCGAGACCGCCGAGGAGGTCGACGAGGAGACGTTCTTTCACGATCGACTCTCCGGCGGCACGCTGGTCCTGCCGGCGCTGGAACTGGCGCACAAGGTGATCCAGGCGCGTTACATGGCCGACGACTGGAACATCTACCTGGCTCAGGCCTCGGACGGCGACTGTGGTTCGGACGACGGCGTGCGCAGCGCCGCATTCGTCCGTGACGTGCTGCTGCCGATGGCGCGTTACTTCGCCTACGTCGACATCCCGAACGCGCACGGCCTTTTCAACCGGCCGTCGGACCTGTGGCAGGCCTACGAGGCGATTGCCGACCCGGCGTTCGCGCGTCGCCAGGTCCATGGCCGCGGTGACATCTGGCCAGTGTTCCGCGAACTGTTTGCCCGCCGCGAGGCCCGCACATGAGCGCAGGCAAGCCGCAGGATCCGGCCGGCGGCCGCGAACGCCCGTGGCCGAAGCTGCTGACCCGGCCGACCGTGCCGATGCCGCAACGGCAGCGCGTCGCCGCACCGATCGCCACCGGCTCCGAGTGGACGCTGCCGATGCTCGAGCGCTTCGACAAGGCGCTGTCACTGCACGCGGCGCGGCTCGCCCTGTCGACCTATCCGGTGCAGTACGAGCTGATCACCGCCGAGCAGATGATCGATCTGTGCTCCACCGTCGGCATGCCGGTGCATTACCCGCATTGGGGATTCGGCAAGCAGCTGGTCGGCCAGGAGCGCGGCTACCGCAAGGGCCAGTCGGGGCTGGCCTACGAGATCGTCATCAACACCAACCCGGCGCTGGTCTACCTGATGGAGACCAACTCGCTCGCCCTGCAGGTGCTGGTGATGGCGCATGCCGCCTACGGCCACAACGCCTTCTTCAAGAGCAACTATCTGTTCCAGCAGTTCACCCAGGCCGACTCGATCCTCGACTACCTGAAGTTCGCCCGCGACTACGTGGTCCAGTGCGAGCAGCAGTACGGCTGGCGCGAGGTCGAGAAGGTGCTCGATTGCTGCCACGCGATCGCGCCGTACGGCGTCGACCGCTACCGCAAGCCGGGCCGGCTGTCAGCGCGGCGCGAGCGCGAGCGGCAGGCCGAGCGGCTGCGCTTCGCCGAGAAGCACTTCAACGCCGACTACGCCTACCTGTACGAGGGCGCCAAGGCGAAGAACAACGGCGCAACGGCCTTCGAACCGCAGGAAAACCTGCTGTACTTTATCGAAAAGCACGCGCCGAAGCTGGCGCCCTGGCAGCGTGAACTGGTGCGCATCGTGCGCAAGGTGGCGCAGTACTTCTACCCGCAGCGGCTGACCAAGGTCGCCAACGAAGGCGCCGCCACCTTCTGGCACTACACGCTGCTGCACGAGCTGTACGACCACGGCGAGGTCGACGACGGATTCATGCTCGAGTGGCTGGCCAATCACAGCGACGTGGTGGCGCAGCCGCCGTTCGATTCGAAGTACTACCGCGGCATCAACCCCTACGCCCTCGGCTTCGCCATCTACCGCGACATCCGCCGCGTCTGCGAGACGCCGACCGACGAGGACCGGCAGTGGTTCCCGCAACTGGCCGGCAGACCGTGGGTCGACGCGATCGGCTTCGCGATGGCCAACTTCAAGGACGAGAGCCTGATCGAGCAGTACCTGTCACCGAAGGTGATGCGCGACCTGCGCCTGTTCTTGCTGCACGACGACGCCGAGGACCGGAGCAAGTACGAGGTCACGGCGATCCACAACGAGCAGGGTTATCAGAAAGTGCGCCAGTCCCTCGCCGCGCAATACCGCCCCGAGGCGCACACGCCGCAGATGGCCGTGGCACGCGCCAACGATGACGCCGACCGCGCCTTGCTGTTGCACCACCGCGTGCTCGGCGGCAGGCTGCTCGATGCCGACAGCGTCGGCGCCGTGCTGGCGCATGTCAAGGAACTGTGGGGCTTCGACGTCGTGCTCGAGGAGATCGACGACGGCGGCAGCCGGCTGAAGGTGCACCGCACCTGAGCAAGAGCCATCAACAGAAACGGCGCCCGCGGGCGCCGTTTCTTCCTGTCGGCCGCGCCTACAGCCAGTAGACGACGATGTACAGGCCGATCCAGACCACGTCGACGAAGTGCCAGTACCACGCCGCGGCCTCGAAAGCGAAGTGGTGCTCCGGCTTGAAATGCCCTTTGAGCACCCGCAGAAGCACAACGGTAAGCATGATCGCGCCGACCAGCACGTGGAAGCCGTGGAAACCGGTCAGCATGAAGAAGGTCGAGCCGAAGATGCCGGAATCCAGGCGCAGGTTCAGGTCCCGATACGCGTGCATGTACTCGTAGGCCTGGATGCCGACGAAGGCGAAGCCGAAGGCCAGCGTCATGAACAGCCAGAAGGCCGCCTTGCCGCGGTGGTTGGCGCGCAGCGCATGGTGCGCGATCGTCAGCCACACGCCGGAAGTGACGAGCAGGATCGTGTTGATGGTCGGCAGCGGCCAGGCATGGATCTTGGTGAAGTCCTGGACGATGCCGGCCGGGCCGGCATGCGGCCAGGCCGCGCTGAAATCCGGCCACAGCAGCTTGTGGTCGAAGTCTCCCAGCGACGGCATGGTGATGACCCGGGCGTAGAACAGCGCGCCGAAAAACGAGGCGAAGAACATCACCTCGGAGAAGATGAACCAGCCCATGCCCCAGCGGAAGGACAGGTCCTCCTTGTGCCGATAGCGGCCGGCCTCCGATTCGCCGATCACGGCGCCGAACCAGCCAACCATCATGTAGATCAGGACGGCGAAACCGGCCAGCGCCAGGTAACCGCCGAACGGAACCTTGTTGACCAGCATCGCTGCGCCGAACGTGGTCAGGATCATCGCGATCATGCCGACCATCGGCCAGTTCGACGGCGCCGGCACGAAGTAGTCCGGCGCGGTGCCGCTGTGCGTATTGCCCATCTCGGTTCTCCCCTCTGCCTTGCGTCCTGCGTTGCGTGCCGGTTCAGCTGACGACCCAGCGCACGATCAGGATCAGCGCGGTGACGAAGATTGCCGCGCCGACCAGTCCCATGATGATCACGTGCACCGGATTCAGTTGCTCGGAATCGGCCTCGTAATGAGCGCGCTTGCGCACGCCGAAAAAAGACCAGAACACTGCTTTAGCGGTCTGTGCCAGCGACGCCTGGCGCCGGCGCGGCGGCGGCTGCCCCGGCGTCATTTCAGCTGCGTTCATCGCTGCCGCCCTTCGCCGTTGCCTGCGGCAGCGCCCCCGGCACCTCGAAGAACGTGTACGACAGCGTGATCTGCGTCACGTCCCTGGGCAGATCCGGATCGATGAAGAAGACCACCGGGAACCGGCGTGTCTCGCCGGCGGCCAGCACCTGCTGCTTGAAGCAGAAGCACTCCAGCTTCTGGAAGTAGCGGGCCGACTGCATCGGCGCGTAGCTCGGGATCGCCTGCCCGGCCATCGCCCGTCCCTCCAGGTTCATCAGGTCGTAGTCGACGTGCACCAGTTCGCCGGGGTGAACCGTCATGTGGTTCACGTGCGGCCTGAAACGCCATGGCCCCTGCCGGTTGGCGTCGAATTCGACGACGATCGTGCGGCTGGTGTCGACCTGCGTGTTCCGCGCGCGCGCCTCGACCGCCGGATCCTTGTTGGTCAGCAGGTTGATCCCGGTCACCTCGCAGATCTTGCGATACAGCGGGATCAGCGCCCAGCCGAAGCCGAACATCAGCACGGCGACCACGACCAGCTTGCGCAGGATCGTGCGATTGTCGGCGTCGGCACGCGTTTCGTTCATCGCCCACGCACCCGCTCAGCCGCCGTACAGCCAGTGGCGGACGACGACGCCGACGAAGAAGACGACGACGACCGACAGCAGAATCAGCGCCGTCCTGCGGTTCTGCCGCTTGTCGCTCGATGTCAGCATCATCGCTTCTCCTGCTCGCCACCGCCCCGGCGACTCTGCCTTCTCAGTGCACGCTCTTCCACTCGACCTTCGGCGGCGTCTCGAAAGTGTGGAACGGCGCCGGCGACGGCACGGTCCACTCGAGGCCATCGTCCTGCGCGTCGAAGTAGTTCGCCTTGGCCTTCTCTCCGCCCTTGATGCACTTGAGCACGGCCCACAGGAAGATCAGCTGCGACAGGCCGAAACCGAAGGCGCCGATGGTCGCCACCATGTTGAAGTCGGCGAACTGCATCGGGTAGTCGGCGTAGCGGCGCGGCATGCCGGCCAGACCGAGGAAGTGCATCGGGAAGAAGGCGATGTTGAAGGTGATGATCGAGGTCCAGAAATGCCATTTGCCGAGCGTCTCGTCGACCATGTGGCCGGTCCACTTCGGCAGCCAGAAATAGGCGCCGGCGAACAGGGCGAACAGGCTGCCTGCGACCAGCACGTAATGGAAGTGGGCGACGATGTAGTAAGTGTCCTGGATCTGGATGTCGATCGGCGCCATGGCGCAGATCAGGCCGGTGAAACCGCCCATGGTGAACACGAAGATGAAGCCGATGGCGAAAAGCATCGGCGTCTCGAAGGTCATCGATCCCTTCCACATCGTGGCCAGCCAGTTGAAGATCTTCACGCCGGTGGGCACCGCGATCAGCATCGTCGCGTACATGAAGAACAGCTGCCCGGTCACCGGCATGCCGGTGGTGAACATGTGGTGCGCCCAGACGATGAACGACAGGATGGCGATCGACGCGGTCGCATAGACCATCGAGGCGTAGCCGAACAGCGGCTTGCGGGCGAACACCGGCACGATCTGGCTGATGATGCCGAACGCCGGCAGGATCATGATGTACACCTCGGGGTGGCCGAAGAACCAGAAGATGTGCTGGTACATCACCGGGTCACCGCCGCCGGCGGCGTTGAAGAACGAGGTGCCGAAGTGGCGGTCGGTCAGCGTCATCGTGATCGCGCCGGCCAGCACCGGCATCACGGCGATCAGCAGGTAGGCGGTGATCAGCCAGGTCCAGCAGAACATCGGCATCTTCATCAGCGTCATGCCTGGGGCGCGCATGTTCAGGATCGTGGTGATGATGTTGATCGACCCCATGATCGAACTGGCGCCCATGATGTGCAGCGCGAAGATGCCCATGTCCATGCCCATGCCCATCTGGATCGTCAGCGGCGCGTAGACGGTCCATCCGGCGGCGATTGCGCCGCCGGGCACGAAGAACGAGGCCACCAGGAGAGCCGCCGCCGGCGGCAGCAGCCAGAAGCTGAAGTTGTTCATCCGCGCGAAGGCCATGTCCGGCGCGCCGATCTGCAGCGGGATCATCCAGTTCGCGAAGCCGACGAACGCCGGCATGATCGCGCCGAAGACCATGATCAGCCCGTGCATCGAGGTGAGCTGGTTGAAGAATTCCGGCTGGAACACCTGCAGACCCGGCTGGAACAGTTCGGTGCGGATGCCCAGCGCGAGGATGCCGCCGGTGATGAACATGGTGAAGCTGAACCACAGGTACATCGTGCCGATGTCCTTGTGGTTGGTGGCGAACAGCCAGCGGCGCCAGCCATGCGGGTGGTCGTGCGCGTGATCGTGGCCGTGCAGGTGTTCGTGGGCGACTGCGCTCATGACTTCTCTTGCTCCTGGATCGGACGGCAGCTAATCGTGGATCCCCGCCTGCGCGGGGCTTTGCAACTTGCTCATGGACGTTCGCGTCACTTGCGGGCCGCGGCGAACTCGGCCGGCTGCACCGCCGAGCCGGCGCTGTTGCCCCAGCTGTTCTTGACGTAGGTCGCCACCGCCGCCAGTTCGACGTCAGACAGCGCCTTCCACGGCGGCATCGCGTTCTTGCCGTTAAGAAGGATGGCGATCTGCTGCTCCTTGTTCATTACGATCGGACTGCCGTCGAGCGCGGGGAACGCGCCCTTGACACCCTGCCCGTTGGCCTGGTGGCAGGCCTGGCAGTTGGCGGCATAGACCTTGGCGCCGCGCTCCTTCAGTTCCGCCAGTTGCCAGGTCTTGTTGGGGTCATCCCTGGCGGCCGCCAGCGCTTTCTTCTTCTCGGCGACCCACTTGCTGTAGTCCTCGCTGCTGACGACGCGCACGACGATCGGCATGAACGCATGGTCCTTGCCGCACAGTTCGGCACACTGGCCGCGGTAGGTGCCGACTTTCTCGGCGCGAAACCAGGTGTCCCGGACAAAGCCGGGGATGGCGTCCTGCTTGACGCCGAACGCCGGAATCATCCAGGCGTGGATGACGTCGTTGGCGGTGGTGATCACGCGCACCTTCTTGTTGACCGGAACGACCACCTCGTTGTCGACCTCGATCAGGTAGGTCTTGTTGGCCAGCCGGCCGGCGACATCGTCGCCGTCGATCTGCGCGCGCGGCGTCGACAGGCGCGACAGGAAGGAAATGCCTTCGCCTTCGCCCTTCAGGTAGTCGTAGCCCCACATCCATTGGTAGCCGGTGGCCTTGATCGTCAGGTCGGCGTTGGTCGTGTCCTTCATTGCCACCACGGTCTTGGTCGCCGGCACGGCCATGCCGATCACGATCAGGAACGGGATCACGGTCCAGATGATCTCGACCTTGGTGCTTTCATGGAAGTTGGCCGGCACCGCGCCCTTCGAGCGGCGGTGGGCATAGATCGAATAGAACATGACACCGAAAACGGCGACGAAGATCACGCCGCAGATGACCAGCATCATCCAGTGCAGGCTATGGATCTCCTCGGCGATGCGCGTGACCGGCGGTGCCAGGTTGTATCGGCTCTGGATCGCGGCGGCGCTGCCCGCAGCGGCGAGCGCGGCGGCAGCCATGGCCGACTTCCCAAGGAAACGCCGGACCGCCCCAGGTTCCCTTGGGCGCAGCCCGGCCCTGGGGGTGCTCAGAAGTGTCTGCCTCATCGAGCGAATACTCATCTTGGAATTCCTGCGCTGCGATTCACGATCCATCGGAAAGGCTTCAGGCCGGCCGCGGCCGGGCAAGCGCCATTCTCAGTTCCTCCGCCAACTGCACGCGGCGTGCATCGAGAAGGTGGCGACCCACCTCGATGCGCCCCACGCCCGACGCCAGCCAGACGGTCACGCCGCCGGCGCTGCCGACCTGCTGCACTTCGACCCGCGTCCACGGCGACGGCAGGCGCCGCACCACATGCCGACCCTCTTGCACCTGCTCGACGGTGATCTCCCCTAGGCCGATCTCGATCCGTTCGTAATCTGCAGCGCGCCGGCCATAGCAGAAGAACGCCGCCGCCACCGCCAGCATCTCGATGCCGACGAACGGAAGAACCAGCCACAGGCCCTGCGCGGCAAAGACCGCGCCGAAGGCGAACGAAACCGCGACGATCGACGCGAACACCGCCGCCACCTGTCCCGGACTCGCCGAACAGTTGCGCTTGATCATCCAGCAGCGGACGGAGTCGCTCATCGCCAGGGCTTCGCAGTTTGCAGCGCGCACGCGGGAACCACCAGCGGAGCCCCGTCGAGTCGGCCGGATTGAAAGACCGGACCGGCGCAAGGGAGCGGATTATATGCATGCGCCGGAATGGCGCATCCCCCTGGGGGTAAGACTTGTCCACAGCGCCGTGGAAAGGCGCCGCGACGTTCGGTCGGGCGCGGGCCGATCCCGCGCCGCAACAGGGCTCTCGCCGCCTACTTCGGCGGGATTCGCAGGTTCTGGCCGGGGTAGATCTTGTCCGGATGCGTCAGCATCGGCTTGTTGGCCTCGAAGATGCGCATGTATTCATTGGCGTTGCCGTAGAACTGCTTGGCGATCTTCGACAGCGTGTCGCCCTTGACCACGGTGTAGAACTGCGCCGGCGGCGCGGCGCGAGAAACGGTCATCTGGTCGTCGACACCGGCCACGCCTTCGACGTTGCCGACCGCGAGGATCGCCTTTTCCTTCGTTTCCTGGTCATCGGCAACCCCGTAGGCCTTGGCGATACCGGTGGCGCCATCGAAGGTCACCGTGAACGCCGTGATCTTCAGCCCGAGCGTCTGCACATAGTTCTCGATCGCCGTGGCCGCCGCGCGGTCGGCTTCCGCGCGTTTGGCCGGATCGGCGGTCTGCTCGGCAGCCTTCACTTCCTTGCCGAACAGTTTCTGCCCCGCCTCTTTCAGGAAAGTGAACAGTCCCATTTGCATTCTCCTTCTGTCAGCAAAAAACCCGTCTTGATGCGCCCGGCGATGCTGCCGCCCGCTCATCGGTGCCGCAACTGCGCGCGCAGGTGATCGAGCGGTACCGTGGTCTGCCCGGCAACGCGCGATGCCGGCTTCCAGGCATGACCATAGGCGATCTCGAAGCTCAGCGTGATCCGACCCTGCCCATCGCGCGCGACCTCCAGCGCGTCGAGCAGGGCGCGGGCGCGGCGCCCGGAAACAAGACCCTTCGCCCGGTCGTCGCGGGGATTGCCGCCAAGTGCCGCCACTTCGCGCAGCAGCGCCTGCGGCGACTTGTAGGTCAGGCGGATGACCTCGGCATCCATCACAGGAGTCGCAAACCCGGCGGCGATCATCATGTCGCCGAAGTCATGCATGTCGACGAACGGCATCGGCCGCGCGGCGATGCCGGCGGCGGTGTAGGCGCGGCGCAGTTCCAGCAGCGTGTCCGGCCCGAAACAGGAAAACAGCAGCAAGCCGTCGGTGCGCAGCACGCGCAGCCATTCCGGGAAGACCGTGTGCGGCTGCGGGTGCCAGTTCAGCATCAGATTGCTGAACAGCAGGTCGACGCTGTCATCCGCCAGCGGCAGCCGAGTCGCCTCGGCGCACACTGCCGAGGCCCGCGCTGCCCGCCAGGGCAGCCGCAGTCGCGGCGGCCGCACGGCGCGGGCGAGCATCGCCGGCGACAGATCGACGCCGAGCCAGTGTGCCTGCGCAAAACGGGCCAGCAGCGCTTCGCGTGCGCCGCCCGCGCCGCAGCCGACATCGGCGATCCGGCGCGGGTCGAGGCGTATGACATCGAGGCGTTCGATCAGGCGCCGGCCGACCTCGCGCACGATGAACTCATGCCGCGCAAGGCGCTCGACGCGGCGATCGAACTGCCGGCGAACGGTGTCGATGCGCGCCGGAATCCGCGGCGGATCGACAACGGTCGGTGTCAGGTGGGAAGAGCCGGGGCCGAGCGACATGGCTGACCGACGCGCGTTCCGTAGCGCTCGATGGCAAACCGGCGCCGCGGTGATGAAGGTCGAGTCCAGTATATGCTGGACCGACATCCACGGTGGCGAGGCCAGGTTGAGCGCGGTCAATCAGCCCTTTGCGCGTGCGCGCGGCGCGCTGCGGTCGCTGCTCGCGTCGCGCTGCGCGGTCTGCGATCTCGCGCCCGGCGACCCGCTGTGCGCAGGCTGCGCACGCGACTACTTCGCCACGGAAGCGCGGCGCTGCTGCGTGTGCGCGCTGCGCCTGCCGCCGGCCGTGGCCGCCATGCGTTGCGGCGGCTGCCTGCGCAGTGCGCCACACTTCGACGCGACGATCGCGCTGTCCGATTACGCGCCTCCGGTCGACCGGATGATCGCGGCGCTGAAGTTCGACGGCCGTCTGCCGCTGGCCCGCGCCTTCGGCACCCTTCTTGCCGCAGCCGCGGCGGACCTGCTGCGCGAAACCTGCGCGATCTGTCCGGTCCCGCTTGCCTTCGAGCGCCTGTCCGAACGCGGCTTCAACCAGGCGCACGAAATCGCCCGCCGCGTCGCCGCATGCTGCGGCAGGCCGCTGCGCGCCGACATCCTGCTGCGCACGAGGCACACGGCAGCGCAAATGGAACTGTCGCTGGCGGAACGGCGGCGCAACGTGCGCGGCGCCTTTGTCGCGCGCGGCGACCTCGCCGGCCGCATCGTCGTCATCGACGACGTGATGACCACCGGTTCTACGCTCGACGAGATCGCCGCGGCGCTCAAACGCGCCGGCGCCGCACAGGTGGCGAACCTGGTCGTGGCGCGCACGCCGTAGCGGCGTGCTGCTTATCGAGCTGCCTTCTCGCTGACGCTCGAAGGCTTCGCGCTTGGGGCGGCCCGGCGCGCTTATCGAGCTGCCTTCTCGCTGACGCTCGAAGGCTTCGCGCTTGGGGCGGCCCGGCGCGCTCAGGTCGCCGCGTTCAGTCGCGCCGCGATGCCCGCGCGCAGCGCGGTCAGGCGCGCGCGTCGCTCGGCAAGCAGCGCAGGATCGGGCTCGCGCTGCCGCGCGCCCCAGACCGACTGCGGAAAGTGCGCATCGTCGGCGAAGCGCGGGATCACGTGCCAGTGCAGGTGCGGCGTCATGTTGCCGAGGCTGGCCAGGTTGATCTTGTCCGGCGCCAGCACTTCGCGCTGCGCCGACTCCACCGCGAGCACCGCATCGAGCAGGCGCAGCCGTTGCGCCGGCGCGAGGTCGGTGACCTCGCGCACATGCGCGTTGACGATCACGCGCACATAGCCCGGATAGTCGGGCTCCTCGACCAGGACCACGCGCAGAAACCCGTCGCGGTACAGAACCTCGCCGCCGTCTTCGCCGCACAGCGCGCACGGCTGCGGCGACAGGATCACACCAGCACCCGCTCGATTCCGCCGCTGTTGGCCGCCGCGACGTAGCGCGGCAGCCAGTCGGCGCCGAGGATGGCACGCGCCAGCTCGACGACGATGTAGTCGGCGTCGACATCGGCGTCGTCGTTGTAGCGGGCCAGGCCCTGCAGGCACGACGGACACGAGGTCAGCACCCTGATCTCGCCCTTGAAGCCGTCGGCGCGGAGCCGCTCCGCGCCCCTGCGCATCTCGATCTCCTTGCGGAAGCGCACCTGCGTCGACACGTCCGGCCGGCTCACCGCCAGCGTTCCGCTTTCGCCGCAGCAGCGGTCGCTCTTGATGATCTTCGTGCCGTCGGCCGTGGCGATCAGCGCGTTGACGGTCTTCAGCGGGTCCTGCTGCTTCATCGGGCTGTGGCAGGGGTCGTGGTACATGTAGCGCGCGCCGCTCACCCCTTCCAGCCTGACTCCCTTCTCCAGCAGGTACTCGTGAATGTCGACGATCCGGCAGCCTGGAAAGATCTCCTCGAATTTGTAGCCGGCAAGCTGGTCGTAGCAGGTGCCGCAGGAGACGACCACGGTGCGGATGTCGAGGTAGTTCAGCGTGTTGGCCACACGATGAAACAGCACTCGGTTGTCGGTGATGATCTTTTCCGCCCTGTCGAACTGGCCGGCGCCGCGCTGCGGGTAGCCGCAGCACAGATAGCCGGGTGGCAGAACCGTCTGCACGCCGACGTGCCAGAGCATCGCCTGTGTGGCCAGCCCCACCTGCGAGAACAGCCGCTCGGAGCCGCAGCCTGGAAAGTAGAACACCGCCTCGGCATCGACCGTCGTCGTCTGCGGGTCGCGGATCACAGGCACGTAGCGCGGATCCTCGACGTCGAGCAGCGCCCGCGCCGTCTTCTTCGGCAGTCCCACCGGCATCTTCTTGTTGACGAAATGGATCACCTGCGCCTTGAGCGCCGGCCTGCCGGTGGAGGCCGGCGGCTGTCGCGTCTGCGCCCGCGCCGCCAGCGCAAAGAAGCGGTTGCCCAGCCGCTGCAGCCGGTAGCCCCAGTCGATCATCAGCTTGCGCGCCAGCTTGATCGTCTCCGGCCGTGTGGCGTTGAGGAAGAACATCGACGCCGCGGTGCCGGGATTGAAGCGCTTCTTGCCCATGCGCCGCAGCAGATCCCGCATCGCCATCGTCACGTCGCCGAAGTCGATGTCGACCGGGCACGGCGTCACGCACTTGTGGCAGACGGTGCAGTGGGCGGCCACGTCGTCGAACTCTTCCCAGTGCCGCAGCGATATGCCGCGCCGCGTCTGCTCCTCGTACAGGAAGGCTTCGATCAGCAGCGAGGTGGCGAGGATCTTGTTGCGCGGCGAATACAGCAGATTGGCGCGCGGCACGTGCGTAGCGCACACCGGCTTGCACTTGCCGCAGCGCAGGCAGTCCTTGATCGCGTCCGAGACGCTCTTGATGTCGGACTGCTGCATGATCAGCGACTCGTGCCCCATCAGGCCGAAGCTCGGCGTGTAGGCCGACTCCAGCGTGCTGCCGGCCATCAGCTTTCCCTTGTTGAATCGGCCTTCCGGGTCGATGCGGTTCTTGTAGGCGCGGAACTCGCGCGTTTCCGCCTCAGACAGGAACTCGAGCTTGGTCATGCCGATGCCGTGCTCGCCGGAGATGACCCCGCCGAGCTCGCGAGCGATGCCCATGATCCGCGCCACGGTGCGGTGCGCGGTCGCCAGCATTTCGTAGTCGTCGGAGTTCACCGGGATGTTGGTGTGCACGTTGCCGTCGCCGGCATGCATGTGCAGGGCGACGAAGACGCGGCCGTGCAGCACGCGCTGGTGGATCGCCTCGCACTCGGCCAGCACCGGCGCGAAGGCGGCTCCGGAGAAGATCCGTTCCAGCGGCGCGCGGATCTCCGTCTTCCACGACACCCGGATCGTCCGTTCCTGCAGCAGGTCGATGAGCCGCAGCGCCGGCCGGCTGCCGTCGCCGGCCACATGCGTGATGCCGAGCGCCGCCAGGTCGGCCGCCACATCGGCCACCGCGGCATCGAAGTGCTGCAGCAGCCAGGTCCAGCGACGGCGCGCAAAGGCCAGCAGTTCGCGCGCCGAATCGAGGCGCTCGCCGACGATCTCGTCGCGCGAGAGCCGGTCGAAGTCCGGATCGCCGGTCGAGCCGAGCGCGAACTCGGTGTCGAGGAATGCCTGCAGCGCGTCGATGAGCGCCAGCTTGTTGCGGATCGACAGCTCGATGTTGATACGCTCGATGGCGTCGGTGTAGTCGCCCATCCGCTGCAGCGGGATCACCACGTCCTCGTTCAGCTTGAAGGCGTTGGTGTGGCGGGCGATCGCCGCCGTCCTGGCGCGGTCGAGCCAGAACTTCTTGCGCGCCTCGCCGCTGGCGGCGACGAAGCCCTCGCCGCTGCGCGCGTTGGCGATGCGCACGACTTCGGCGGCGGCGCGCGCCACGGCCGCGTCGTCGTCGCCGACGATGTCGCCGAGCAGCACCATCTTCGGCAGCCCGCCGCGACGCGACTTGGTGCTGTAGCCGACCGCGCGCAGGTAGCGTTCGTCGAGATGCTCGAGGCCGGCGAGGACAGCCCCTCCGGGGCGCTGGTCCAGATGCTGCTTGATCTCGACGATCGACGGCACTGCCTCGCGTGCCGCGCCGAAGAACTCCAGGCAGACGGTGCGGATGTGCGGTGGCATGCGGTGCAGCACCCAGCGCGCCGCGGTGATCAGTCCGTCGCAGCCTTCCTTCTGGACGCCGGGCAGGCCGCCGAGGAACTTGTCGGTGACGTCCTTGCCGAGCCCGACCTTGCGGAAGCGCCGGCCCTCGATCTGCAGCCGTTCGCGCTTCAGTTCGCGCGCGCGTTCGGCCGGCTGGCGGCCGTCCTTCCACACCAGTTCGAACGTCGCCAGTTCGACGTCGTGGATCTTGCCGCGGTTGTGCTCGAGCCGGCTCACTTCGAGCCAGTTGCCCTCGCAGTCGACCATCCGCCACCAGACGAGGTTGTCGAGCGCCGTGCCCCACAGCACCGCTTTCTTTCCGCCCGCGTTCATGGCGATGTTGCCGCCGACGCAGGAGGAATCGGCCGAGGTCGGATCGACGGCGAAAACCAGCCCGGCCGCCTCGGCCGCGTCCGACACCCGCCGCGTCACCACGCCGGCACCGGTGAGGATCGTCGGCACCTCGCCGTCGACGCCGGGCAGCAGCGTGTGTTCGACGTTGCCCAGACGTTCCAGCTTCTCGGTGTTGATCACCGCCGAACGCGATGTCAGCGGCACGCAACTGCCGGTGTAGCCGGTGCCGCCGCCGCGCGGGATGACCGTCAGCCCGAGTTCGAAGCAGGCGCGAACCAGCGCCGGCACCTCGTCCTCTTCGTCCGGCGCGAGCACAACGAACGGATACTCGACGCGCCAGTCGGTCGCGTCGGTGACATGCGAGACACGGGCGAAAGCGTCGAAGCAGACGTTATCGGCACGCGTGATGCGCTCGAACCGCCGCCGCGCCGCCTTGCGCAGATCCCAGGTATCGGAGAACTCGCGCTTGAACGCCTCGACGCAGCGCGTTGCGGCAGCAAGCAGCATCCCGACCTTGGCGTCACGCGCGGGATCGGAGGCATCGCGTCGCTTCTCCACCTCATGCAGCCGGTGGTGCAATGCCTCGACCAGCATCGCCCGCCGCTTCGGATTGTCGAGCAGGTCCTCCTGCAGGTACGGATTGCGCTGCACGGCCCAGACGTCGCCGAGCACCTCGTAGAGCATGCGCGCGCTGCGTCCGGTGCGCCGTTCGCTGCGCAATTCGTCCAGCACCCGCCAGGCTTCGGCGCCGAGCAGCCGGATCACGATCTCGCGATCGGAGAACGACGTGTAGTTGTACGGAATCTCGCGCAGGCGCACGGCCTCGGCGGGCGCGGCAGCGGGCTTCAGGGCGCCGGGTGGCAGGGGGGCGTTCATCAGGCGGGCGACGTGCGGTGCGCAGCAAAGCTGCGCCTTTGCGCAGTGTATATGTTGCAGTGCGGCGTCACCCGTGCCGCGGCAGGGGTCTGCGCTGTTTCGCTATGGCCGCTATCGTCGGGGACATCGACACGCGCGAGATCCTTGTGCAGCAGAGCACTTCACGAGAAGCCGTGCTGCTGTGGTGGCTGCCGCTTCTCGCCGGCCTGCTGCCGGCGCTGGCCACGCTCGTCGCCTTCGAGCTGGCTGTGGCGCAGGGGCAGTTTCCCTCCTGCAATCCGCTGCTCGAGGGCTGCGTCTCGATCAGCCGCGCCGCCCGCCACGATCTGCCGAACATCCTGTTCCGCGCGCTGCTTCTGCCCGCGGCCACCTTGCAGGCGCTGGTGTGGTGGTTGACGCCGACCTGGCTTGCGCGACTGGGCGACGCCGGCGATCGTCTGCTGCCCCCGCTGCCATGGATCGGGGTCATCGGCGCCGTCTTCCTCGTTCTGTATGGCACCTTCCTCGGCACCGAGGGCGCCGGCTACCAGTGGATGCGCCGCTATGGCGTGGTCGTCTACTTCGGTTTCACCTGCATCGCCATGCTGATCGTCGCCGGCGCTGCCCAGCGCGTCACCGCGGCAACCGGGCAGTTGCGACATGTCGGCGCGGGGCTTTATGCGCTGTGCGCCGTCCTGCCGCTGCTAGGCGTGGCCAATGCCACGTCGGCGCTGTATCTCGGCGATGAATCCGCGCGCGACGCGCTGGAGAACGTCACCGAATGGTGGGGGGCGCTGGTGTTCACCGTGTTCTTCGTGCTGCTGGCCTGGCTGTGGCGGTCGACGCGCTTTTCCGCGTCACTCGTTGCGCGCGGGCACTGACCGCGCCGGCGAAACCGCTGCGCGAACAGCTGCCGGCATGTCGTCCGCCCGCGCACTCGGTCAGGCCACCAGCGCCGGCTCCTGCATCGCGGCGACCTGCTCGCGCAGTTCCAGGATCTTCTGCTCCCAATAGCGGGGCGTTTCGAACCACGGAAAGGCGGCGGGAAACGCCGGGTCGTCCCAGCGCCGCGCGATCCACGCCGCGTAATGGATCAGACGCAGCGTGCGCAGCGCCTCGACGAGCAGCAGTTCGCGACGGTCGAATTCGGCGAAGTCCTCGTAGCCGGCAAGCAGGTCCGCGAGCTGCGCCTGCCGCTCCTCGCGCGAGCCGGACAGCAGCATCCACAGGTCCTGCACCGCCGGGCCCGTGCGCGCGTCGTCGAAGTCGACGAAATGCGGGCCGGCCTGCGGCCCCGCATCGGTCCACAGCACGTTGCCGACGTGCACATCGCCGTGCAGCCGGATCAGGCGCAACGCGCCCGCGCACTCGTAGCAGCGGCGCACGCCATCGAGCGCCTGCGCACTGACGCCAGCGTAAACGTCGCGCAGTTCGTGCGGCAGCCAGCCACTGTCGAGCAGCCAGGCGCGCGGTTCGTCGCCGAATGTGTCGACATCGAGCACCGGCCGGTGAACGAACGGTCTCCCGCCACCAACGGCGTGGATACGGCCGATGAAGCGGCCCAGCCACTCTCGCACGACTCGGTCCTCGATCTCCGGCGCGCGCCCGCCGCGGCGCGGGTACAGCGCAAAGCGGTAGCCGGCGCGCTCGTGCAGCGTGCGGCCGTCGATCAGCAGCGGCGGCACCGCCGGCACCTCGGCATCGGCCAGTTCCTGCGTGAAGGCGTGCTCCTCGGCGATCTGCGCGTCGGTCCAGCGCGCCGGCCGGTAGAACTTGGCGACGATGAAGCGCTGCGCCCCGTCCTCGATACCAACCTGGAAGACTCGGTTCTCGTAACTGTTCAGCGCCAGCAGCGAGCCGGTGGTGACGAGACCCACGGCGTCGACCGCGTTGAGCACCGCGTCGGGCGTCAGGTCGGTGAACGGCGCGGCAGCAGACGGTCGTCCGATCATTTGCGACATGCTACCGAGCCTCGGCGAAGCACAACGGCGCCGCGGCGGCCGTGATACCTTGCGCGCGATCCAAAGGGGAGGCCGGGCCATGCCCGCACAGGAATACCTGCGCCGCATCCTGAATGCGCGCGTCTACGACGTCGCCGAAGAAACGCCGTTGGAAGTGGCGCCGCAGCTGTCGGCGCGGCTGGCCAACCGCGTGCTCCTGAAGCGCGAGGACCTGCAGCCGGTGTTCAGCTTCAAGCTGCGCGGTGCCTATAACAAGATGGTGAACCTGCCGAAGGCAGCATTGAAGCGCGGCGTGATCGCCGCCAGCGCCGGCAACCACGCGCAGGGCGTGGCCCTGGCCGCCGCCAAGCTCGGCTGCCGCGCGGTGATCGTGATGCCGGTGACCACGCCGCAGGTCAAGATCGACGCCGTGCGCGCGCGCGGAGCCTCGGTCGTACTGCACGGCGACTCGTACTCGGACGCCTACGACCATGCGCTGGCCCTGCAGAAAAGGAAGGGCCTGACCTTCGTTCACCCCTTCGACGATCCGGACGTGATCGCCGGCCAGGGCACGATCGGCATGGAGATCCTGCGCCAGCACCACCCGGCCGAGCACGGTCCATTGCACGCGGTGTTCGTCGCCATCGGCGGCGGCGGGCTGATCGCAGGCGTGGCCGCGTATATCAAGGCGCTGCAGCCGGGCATCAGGGTCATCGGCGTGCAGACGGAGGATTCTGACGCCATGGCGCGCTCGTTCGCCGCCGGCCGCCGTGTGCAACTGCACGACGTGGGGCTTTTTTCCGACGGCACCGCCGTGCGCATGGTCGGCGAGGAGACCTACCGGCTGGCGAAGCTGTATGTCGACGAGGTGGTAACGGTCGATACCGACGCCATCTGCGCGGCGATCAAGGACGTGTTCCAGGACACGCGCTCGATCCTCGAGCCGGCCGGCGCGCTGGCCATCGCCGGCATGAAGAAGACCGTCGAGCGCGAGAGGCTCAAGGGCCGCACGCTGGTGGCGATCGCCTGCGGCGCCAACATGAACTTCGACCGGCTGCGCTTCGTCGCCGAACGGGCCGAAGTCGGCGAGCAGCGCGAAGGCGTGTTCGCGGTGACGATTCCGGAGGAGCGCGGCAGCTTCAGGCGTTTCTGCACGCTGGTGGGCAACCGCAACGTCACCGAGTTCAACTACCGGATCGCCGACGCAAACGAGGCGCACATCTTCGTCGGCATCCAGCTTGCCGACCGACGCGATGCCCACGTGCTAGCCCGGAGCTTCGAGAAGCACGGCTTCGCCACGCTCGACCTCACCGACGACGAGCTGGCGAAGCAGCACTTGCGTCACATGGTCGGCGGCCGCTCGCCGCTGGCGAAGGACGAACTGCTGTACCGTTTCGAGTTCCCGGAGCGGCCCGGCGCGCTGATGAAGTTCCTGACCAGCATGTCGCCGAACTGGAACATCTCGCTGTTTCACTACCGCAACCAGGGCGCAGACTACGGCCGCATCCTGGTCGGCATGCAGGTGCCGCCGAACGAGAAGAAGCAGTTGAAGGCGTTCCTCGCTGCGCTCGGCTACCGGCACTGGGACGAAAGCGGCCACCCCGCTTACCGTCTTTTTCTCGCCTGATGCGGCTCGGCGGCTGCCGAATCTTCGCTCCGGGAAGCGCCGAATTTCCGACAGCGCCGGCCGCACACCGCCGACAGAATGCGCGGCAGTCGCGTGAACAACAGCGCGGCGCAACGAGGAGACGTCCATGGAACCGACGATCGCGGCGATCGAATTGACGGCGGCGAACTGGGAACAATGGATCGGCGCTGCCCTGCGCGCGCAACGCGGCCGGGCGCTGCTGGCCGAGCGGCGGGCTTTCCGGACTCGTTATGGGCAGGCGCGCAGATCGCCGCGCACGCGGGGCAGCCTGATCGGCATGCTCGTCATCAGCGCTATCGGCCTCTGGCTGCTGCGCTGAAGCGCAGGCGATCGACCGGACGGCGCCCGATAACGAATTCCCGCTCCAAAGCCGGTGGGTGAAGCCGCGCGCGCCGCGGCGCACCGGGCGCATGGCGTGCAGACGTGGGTGGCGCTGCCCGACGGGCAGCAGGACGTGCCGCCGTCCTTCGCGCACCATCCGGCGGCTTCGCTGCCGCGGTTGCAGCGCCCCGGCGCGACGGTGACCGTGATCGCCGGCGACGCCTATGGCCTGCGCTCGCCGGTGTCTGTGCTGTCGCCGACGCTGTACTGCGCGGCGCAGCTCGGCTCCGATGCAACGCTGGCGCTGCCGGCAGAACACGAGGAGCGCGCGATCTACGTGGTCGAGGGCCGCATCGCGATCGACGGAACGATCGTCGAAGAGGGCACGATGGCGACGCTGGCCCGCGCGATCGACGTCGACCTGCGCGCGCTGACTCGCGCACGGCTGATGCTGCTCGGCGGCGCGCCCGTCGGTGGGCGCTTTGTGCACTGGAACTTCGTCGCCAGCACCCGCGACCGCATCGAGCAGGCGCGCGGCGACTGGGCGCGCTACGGCGACGCCGCCGCACGCGGACGGTTCGGTTCCGTGCCCGGCCAGGTCGAGTTCATTGCCCTGCCTGCGCGCTGAGGACACGGCCGGCGGGGTTGAAGCGCGGGCAGTGATCGCCATCTACACTTGGCTGTGTTCATCGGAGACGCCGCCATGCAGTCGATCACCGCCAGCCCCGCCATTCGTCCGCGCGCAGGCCGCGCCGGCGGACGTCCGAAGAGGAGGAACGCGGCCTCCGCAAGCGGCGCGTCGGCGGCGCGACGGCAGGCAGCACGCGAGCGGCTGATCACGCTCACGCGGCTGATGGACGGACTGTACGAAATCCCGGTCATCGGACGCAAGGTCGGGCTCGATGCACTGATCGGCCTCGTGCCCGTGGTCGGCGATCTGGTTTCGGCCGGAATCGGCGTTTACCTGGTGTTCGAGGCGCGCGCACTTGGCGCCTCGCGCTGGCTGCAGGCGCGGATGATCGGCAACCTGCTGCTCGACTTTCTCGTCGGCGCGATGCCGCTGCTGGGCGACTTCTTCGACGTCCTGTACCGCGCCCACCATCGCAACCTGAAGCTGCTGCAGAAGGAACTGGGCGAACCGTACATCGACGCTGCGTCGCGCTGACGCTTCAGCGCTGCCGGCGAAATGACCGCGGATCCGTCGCGGAATTTCGTATCAACTTGTAAGCGCGACAATACCGTGGCAGCTGCGCCACGGGGTAATCCGGCAGGCGTAGGAATTGGCCGCCGCGCGTGACGCGCATGCAGATCATCTTAGCCAGCACGAGTGAGTCGACGGCTGATCGACACTCGTTATCCGTCACTAGATTCGGTTCATCGGCGCCCTCTTCCCGGGCGTCGGTCCAACGAAAGGAGGACTGAAGATGAAATCGACACGCTCCGCATCAACCCTGTCCGCACGCCGCGGATTCCTCGTCACGGCGGCCAGCGCGGCGCTGTTGCTGGCCGCGCCGCAGGTGCGCGCTGACGACGACGCCGCGGCTGCGCACGGCGTCGTCGAGAAGTCGCGCATCACGTTCGAATCGCTCGTTGCCGACAAGAACTTCGGCGCGATGCGCGAGTCGATGAAGAACGCGCGAGGCGTTCTGATCTTTCCGCAGCTGATCAAGGGCGGCTTCTTCGTCGGCGGCTCCGGCGGCACCGGCGTGCTGCTGGCGCGCGATGCCAGCGGCCAATGGAAGGGGCCGGCCTTCTACACCATCGGTTCAGCCAGCATCGGCGTGCAGTTCGGCGGCGAGGCGGCCGAAACGGTGATCGTGATCAACAGCCAGAAGGCGCTCGACAGCCTGTACGCGAACCAGTTCAAGATCGGCGCCGACGGCTCGATCGCGGCGGGTCCGGTCGGCCAGGGCGGCGCGATCGGCCTGACCGCCGACATGGTCAGCTTCTCGCGCAGCAAGGGCGCGTTCATCGGCGTCAGCCTGGCCGGATCCGTACTCGACGTGCGCGACACGCTGAACCGCGCCTACTACAAGGGCAAGGTCTCTCCGGTCGACATCCTGGTCAAAGGCGCGGCCGCGACGACCGAAGCCGCCGGCCTGCGCACGGCCGTCGCCACGGCGGCCCGCTAAGCGAGCGACGCGGCGGCGGGCAATCCCCGTCGCCGCTTCTTTCTTGCGGCGTTCGGGCCGCCGCCTGCGCCGCCTCCTGCGCGCCGGCCTGCGGGCTCAGCGACGCGCGCCGCGCCGAGCATAGGTGCCGACCAGTTCGGCATGCGCCAGCACATGACCCTTCATGGCCTGTTCCAGCTGCTGCTTGGTCGGCGGATGGGCGAAGGCGAGCGAGGTATCGAGCGCGTACAGCTTGAAGAAGTAGCGGTGGCGGCCGATCGGCGGGCAAGGTCCGCCGTAGCCGATTCGCTTCCAGTCGTTCAGCCCGTCACGAGCGCCCGCGGGAAGCGCGCCGCCTTGGGGCAGGCCGGTCACCGATGGCGCGATGTCGTAGACGACCCAGTGCACCCAGGTCATCTTCGGCGCGGCCGGGTCAGGCGCGTCGGGGTCGTCGACGATCAGCGCCAGCGACTTGGCGCCCGCTGGAATATCGCTGAAGACCAGCGGCGGCGCCTGGTCGCGACCTTCGCAGGTGTGCACCGCCGGGATCTCGCCATTGGCGGAAAAAGCGCTCGAGGTGATTCTCATCATGTCTCCTTGCCGGCCAGCCAATCGCGCACCTCGCGCAGCGGCCGTGTATTGATGACGTCCTTGCTCTCCAGCCAACCGCGGCGCGCCTGCCCGATACCGAAGTCGAGATTGTCGAACTCGTGCTCGCCGTGCGCATCGGAATTGACGACGACCCGGGCGCCTTCGTCGCGGGCCATGCGGCAGCCGAGATCGGTCAGGTCGAGCCTTTCCGGGTGGGCATTCAGTTCCAGCGCCACGTGGCGTGCCTTGCATTTGCGGATCACCGCCAGCAGGTCGACGTCGTAAGGCTCGCGCCGGTCGATCAGCCGGCCCAGCGGGTGGGCGAGGATCCTCACCTTCGGATGGTCGAGCGCGGCGAGGATGCGGCGCGTCTGCGCGGCGCGCGACAGGTCGAACTTCGAGTGCACGGCGGCGATCACGACGTCCAGCGGCGCCAATGCCGCATCGGGCAGGTCGAGGCTGCCGTCGTCGAGCACATCGACCTCGACGCCGGTCAGCAGTTCGATGCCGTCGAGTCTGCGGTTCACCGCCGCCACTTCGGCGCACTGCTTGGCCAGGCGGACGGGGTCGAGCCCGTGCGCGACGGTCAGCCGCCGGCTGTGGTCGCTGATCGCCAGGTAGGAAAGCCCGTGCGCTTTCGCCGCGCGCGCCATCGCCTCGATACTGGCGGTGCCGTCGCTCCAGTTGCTGTGCGCGTGCAGGTCGCCGGCAAGATCGCCGCGCTCGATCAGCCGCGGCAGCTTGTTGCCGAGCGCGGCTTCGATCTCGCCGCGATCCTCACGCAGTTCCGGCGCGATCCACGGCATGCCGAGCACGTCGTAGACCTCCTGCTCGGTCGCCGCAGCCACACTGCTGCGCCCCTTGAACAGCCCGTACTCGTTCAGCTTCAGCCCGCGCTCGAGGGCCAGATTGCGCAGGCGGATGTTGTGTGCCTTCGACCCGGTGAAGTACATCAGCGCCGCGCCGAAGCTCGCCTGGGGCACGACGCGCAGGTCGACCTGGACTCCGGAGTTCAGCACCACCGTGGCGCGCGTGTCGCCGGCAGCGCGCACCTGCGCGACCTCCGGATAGTCGAGCAGATGCCGGCACACGGCGCCGCCATCGGGCGCACAGGCCAGCAGGTCGAGATCGCCGACCGTTTCCCTTGCCCGGCGCAGGCTGCCGGCGGCCGCCACCTCGCCGACGCCCGGGGCCTTGCGCATCCACGCAACCAGCGCCGTAGCGTACTGCGCAGCGGCGACGAGCTTCAGGCGTTGAGCGCGGCTGCCGTGTGCTTCGACCGCCTCGAGGATCCGCGCTTCAGTCCTGGCGCCGAAGCCGGGCAGCGCGCGGACGCGGCCGTCACGTGCCGCGCGCGCCAGTTGCGCCAGGTTGCTGACATGCAGTTCCTCGTACAGCGCCCGCACCCGCTTCGGACCGAGGCCGGGCAGTTTCAGCATGTCGGTCACCCCCGCCGGGATCTGCCGGCGCAAGCGATCGAGCAGATTCAGGTGCCCCGTGCGCGCGAACTCTTCGATCTTGCCGGCCAGATCCGGGCCGATTCCGGGCAGTCGGGGCAGCGGCCTGCCTTCCTGGATCTGCGCGACCAGATCGAGCTTCAGTTCGCCGACCACACGCGCCGCATTGCGATACGCGCGGATGCGAAAAGGGTTGGCCTGCTGCAGGTCGAGAAGATCGGCGATCTGCTCGAATGCAGCAGCGAGATCGGCGTTGGTCTTGGGCACCGCTGCACTCCGGAAGATCACGCCCCAGTTGACTCTAGCCGCGACCGGCCGAGGCGCCGTGACAGGAATCAATCACCTTTGGCACAGCCGGGCAACAAGAATGACGGCCGCGCGCGAGCGGCTTGCGGACGCACCGACGTGCCGCGCCGGACCCCTCGCTGCTACTTGCGCATTGCAGTTTCGCGCGTTTGCTCGGCCTTGATCACGCGCACGACGGCGTCGAGTTGCTCGGCCAGAGCCTCGAGCAGGTTGTCGACCGTGACAATGCCCGACAGGTGCCCGGCATCGTCGAGCACGGGCAGGCGCCGCACGCCGTGCTCGCGCATGCGCGCCAGCGCATCGAGGATGTCGTCGCTGTCGCGCACCGTCGCCAGCGGCGCGGCCATCACGTCGCCGGCGGTCAGCGTCGATGGATCCAGGCCAACCGCCACCGCCTCGATCACGACGTCACGATCGGTGACGATGCCGCGCGGGTTGTCGCGCTGGCCCTCGTCATTGATCACGACCACGCTGCCGACATGCTGCGCGCGCATGATCTGCGCGCACTCGAGCAGGGTCGTCGTCGGCGTAACGGTCACGACTTCGTGCGCGGCCAGGTCGCGCACGGTCACAGTACGGGCTCTCATGGCAGCCTCCTTGTCGATCATGTTGCGCCGATGCTCGGCTGCGGCGCTGACCTGAGTCAAGCGACCCCCTGCCGCGCTACGCTTGCACGATGCTTTGCCGACCCATCCGCGCAGCGGCCCGGATCCTCGCGATCGCCGGCGTCTCCGCCGTCCTCGCCGGCTGCTATTTCGCCTTCGGCTTCAATACCGACCCCGACGACGGGTTCGCGCCGCTCGAAATCACGCAGCAGCCGCAAAGCACGACGGTGGTCGCCGGCCAGTCGGCCAGCTTCATCGTCGGCGTCAGCGGCGGCGGGCGGATCACCTTCCAGTGGCAGCGCAACGGGCTTGCGATCGCCGGCGCCAACGGCTCCGCCTATACGACACCGCCCGCGACGCAGGCCGACGACGGCACGCTGTTCACGGTGCGCGTATGCGACGACTTCGTCTGCCTGACCAGCTCGCCGGCGCTGCTGACTGTCCTGCGCGGCACGTAGGCCGGCCACCGGGCACTGTTCTTCTCCCGGCGCTCGACAGACACTGCCGGCATTGCTGCGGGCGCAAATGAGCGACATCAAAGACGCCCGTGCCGTGCTGCGGCTGAATGGCCTGCCACAGGGGCCTGCGCGGCGACGGCCAGGATGAGGATCTTGGATGCCGATGCGGTTTGACGCGCCTCGCGGCCAGGCACGCAACAGCCTGCGCGCTTGACTTCCCGGGCACGGAATCGTGTCCGCCGATCGAAAGCGATTTGAGGAGCAACGCCCATGTTCGCTTCGCCGCTATCGTGGATCACCGTCATTTCGCTGCTGCTGGCCGCACCCGCGCACGGCGCGTCGACCGCCAAGACGGCGATCGGGGAAGCCGCTGCGACCGCGCAGAACTGGCAGGCCGATGCCGTGCTGACGCATGTCTCGACGCTGCAGGGTCGCGCCGACGGCAAGGCCGATCACTGGCTCTACACCTTCCACTCGCCCAAGGCGAAGGAGAGTGCGATCGTGACCGCGCGCGACAGGAAGACGGAGATCGATGCCGGCGTGCGCAACACATCGACCGACGCGCTCGGCGCTGACTTCGTGGACAGCGACAAGGTCATCGAAGCCACCGTCAAGGCGGGTCTGAAGGTCGACAAGGCGGCCAGGAACGTGATGTACGGCCTCGTGGTCGGCAACCAGGCCGTCGGCAAGCCTCAGCTGTTCTGGTCGGTGACGATCATGAGCGGCGACGGCATGTCCTCGTTGACCCTAAATGGCAAGGACGGCGCCTTCATCCGGCGCAACGACCAGAAGTTCAAGTAATCGTCGCAGCCAGCCGGTCGCCGCGGAAGCGCAATGAGTGCAGTGGTGCGTTTTGCTGGCCGGCAGCGTCGGTGAATGAACGAGCCAGCCATGTCGCAGCGCCGCAGCGCGGCTGGCCAATGGCCCCGGCCGCGCCGAAGGCCGCGGCATTCGCCATCCGAGCCGGCAAGAGCGCTGAGAGCGCGCCGGGCCGGACGCCTTCGCCGACCGCCGACGATCCGGCGGCGCACCCGGTAACGGACCGGTAACTGGACGGCAGATACCCTTCACACGGGCGCCCTGAAGGCGCTAATCTGTCCGCCCGGTCCGTGACGCATGGGGCGTCTGGCGTAGCGGGAGTGAGGAACGAGATGCGGAACATCAAACACAATCGTGACGCCGGCGTCGACGTCATGCCGGGCGCACCGCTGCGGATTGCGCTGGCGGCAGCGGGCGCCCTTGCGCTGGCCGGCTGCCTGTCGACGACACCCACCGGCGGCGGCGCCGGAACCGTGGCCTCCGGATCGGCGGGCGGAGCCACCGCGCAGGGCGAGAACACCGGCCTGGAGAAGTGCACCGAGACGCTCGGCACGCTGGCGGTCGACGAGGATCAATCGGCGCCGTGGTATGCGCGCTGGTCGCAGCAGTACAAGCTCGGCTCGACCGTGCCGCTGCTGCGTCTGATCATCCAGCAGAGCAACTGCTTCGTCGTCGTCGAGCGCGGCAGCGCCTTCAACAACATGATGCGCGAACGCCAGTTGCGCGACTCCGGCGAGATGCGCGCCGGCAGCCAGATGCAGCAGGGCCAGATCGTCGCTGCCGACTACACGATGAAGCCGAGCATCACCTTCAGCGACAAGACCGGCGGCGCGGGGGCAGCCATCGGCGGCCTGTTCGGCGCGGTCGGGGCGCTGGTGGGCGGCTCGCTGAGCTCCAATGAAGCCGGGACGACGCTGATCATGATCGACAACCGTTCCGGCGTGCAATTGGCCGCCGCCGAAGGCAGCGCCAAGAACATGGATTTCGGCCTGCTCGGCGGGCTGTTCGGCGGCGGTGCCGGCGGTGTCGGCGGCGCCTATTCGCGCACGCCCGAGGGCAAGGTGATCACCGCCGCCTTCGTCGATTCGTACAACAACCTGGTCAAGGCCGTGCGCAACTACAAGGCGCAGACCGTGCGCGGCGGCCTGGGCACCGGCGGCGCCCTCGGCGTGCAGGGCGGGCAGACGCCGGCCTCGCAGGCGCCCGCACCGGCGCCGGCGCCGGCGCCTGCACCCGCACCCTCGTCAACGACATCGAAGACGCCGACAAAGAAGAAATAGCGCCCTTGTCTGTGCGTTGAGGCGAACGGCGGCTGCGGCCGCCGTTCGCGTTTCCGGCCGCCGGGCCCCGCCTCGAAAGGCAGGGATCGCGGGCACGGCAGCGAGCCTGCCGCAGACGCGGCGAAATCGTCGCCCTGCGCGCCGCACGCAACCCCACCAGTACAGGCGCGTCGCGGACCGCGCCGCCATCGGGTAACTTCGCGGTAACCGCGGCACGGGTATCACGCAGCCATGCTGCGGGACCGATTCTTGCCGCGCTATGCGGAGCACGAGTGGCTTATGGTCGGCCGTAGCGACCCGCGCCGGGTCGCCGGTGAGCGCGCGATGCCGGCGGTGCGCCTCGAATTGCTCGGCTCGCCGCGCCTGCGCACGGCCGGGCTGACGGTGGATCTCGCGCGCAAGGATGCGGCGCTGCTGGCAATCGTTGCGCTCGACGGTCCGACTGCAGCGGCGCGGCTGGGTGCCCTGCTCTGGCCCGAGGTGGACGAAAAGCAAGCGGCCAATAACCTTCGCCAGCGCGTGCATCGACTGCGCAAGGCCTCCGGCCAGCGCTTCATCGAAACCGGGGCGGTGGTGCAGCTTGCCACTGGCGTCGCCACCGACCTGGCCGACGCGCTCGATGCGCTCGAAGGCGACGCGCTGCCGCCAGAGCTGCTTGGCGGACTGAACTTCGACGATCTCGACGAACTCGACGCCTGGGTCCAGGCCGCGCGCAGCCGCTGGCGGACGCAGTGCGCCGAGCGCCTCGCCTCAGCGTCGTCGGATTGCGAGAAAGCCGGCGAACTGGCGCGGGCACTGCAACTGGCCGAGCGGTTGGTCGGTCACCAGCCTTATGCCGAACATGCGCATCGGCGGCTGATGCGGCTGCACTACCTGCGCGGTGATCGCGCGGCCGCGCTGGCAGCCTTTGAGCGCTGCCGCTCGGTGCTGCGACGCGAACTGGGCGCGCAACCCGGCCGCGAGACGGAGGAACTGGCAGCGCTGATCGAACGCAGCGCCACGCTGGCGACCGCCAATTTGCCGCGGCCGGTCGCGGTGCTGCGACCGCCACGATTGGTCGGGCGCGAGCGCGAATGGCAGCAGCTGATGGTTGCCTGGTCCGTCGCACGCGTGGCGCTGTTATCGGGCGATCCGGGTATCGGGAAAACGCGCCTGCTCGCCGACTTTGCCGCTGCTCAGGGCGGCGTCGTTCTGACGGGCGCCCGCCCCGGCGATGCGCGCGTCGCCTATTCCACCCTCGCCCGGCTGTTGCGTTCCTGCCTGCAGGCCGAGTCCGGCCTGCAGCAGCGCTGGGTGGTCGACGAACTTGCCCGCCTTGCGCCGGAACTGGGCACGCCGGCCTCCGGGCGACTCGAACCGATGCGGCTGCGTCAGGCGCTGCAGACTGCGTTGGACAGTTGGGCGACACACGGGCTGCGCGGGCTGGCGTTCGACGACCTGCAGTTTGCCGACGCCGCATCGTTGGAGGTCTTGCTGCCGCTGGCCGCGACCCGCGGCGAGATGCGCTGGCTGCTCGGTGTGCGCGCGAACGAAATGCCCGATGCCGCGGCCGCGTGGTCGCGAGATCTGGCTGCCGATGCCCTGCTGCACATCGACCTGAAGCCGCTTGCGTTGGCCGGCACGGAGGAACTGCTCGTCGCGCTCGCCCTGCCGGGATTCGATGCCGCGGTCTGGGCCGCTCCGCTGCACCGGCACACCGGCGGCAATCCGCTGTTTTTGCTCGAAACGCTGTCCGCACTGGCCGCAAGCGCGGACACGCCGCGGGCGACGACGCAACTGCCCGTGCCGCCCAACATCGGCCAGCTGATCGACAGCCGATTGGCGCAACTGTCGCCGGACGCGCTGAAGCTGGCGCGTGTCGCGGCGCTCGCCGGCTCGGACTTCAGCGCCGAACTCGCCGCGCAGGTCCTCGGCCGCCACGCGCTCGATCTGGCTGAACCGTGGCGCGAACTGGAGTCGGCGCAGGTGATCCGCGACAACGCCTTCGCGCACGACCTGATCTTCGAGGCCACGCTGCACTCGGTGCCGAGGCCGATCGCGCGGCTGCTGCACCGCTCGATCGCCGCCTTCCTTGCGCACCACGAGGCGCCGGCCGCGCGCGTCGCCATGCACTGGGCCGAAGCCGAAGAGTGGGACCGGGCGGCGCAGGCATTCGTCGCCGCGGCGCGTCGGGCGCGGCGCGCCTCGAGCCGCGAGGAGGAGGTCGAACTCTGGCGGCGTGCCTACGAGGCTTTCGATCGCGCCGGCCAGTCGCAGCAGGCCTTCGACGCCCGTTGCGAAAGCGTCGACTCGTTGCTGCTCGTCGGCGGCGTCGAGCGCGCCACGGGCGTGATCGATGCGCTGCTTCGCGAGGCACGATCCGCAGCGCAGCGTGTCGCCGCGCTCAACGCGCAGGCGACGGCGCGGCTGCTCGCGGCCGACCCGGCCGCCGGCCTGCGCAGCGCCCGTGCCGCGCATGAGCTGGCGGCGACGCTCGATTCGCCCTGGCTTCGGTTCGAGGCGGCGCGGCTGCTGGCCATCGGGCTGGCGCAAAGCGATCGCGCCGCCGAGGCGCTGCCATTGCTGGAGCCGTATCGCGAACAGGTCGAGCGCCAAGGCAGCCTCGAACAACGCTGCAAGTTCTGGGCCGATTACGCCTATGTGCTGAACTCCTGCCGCCGTCTGCGCGCCACTGCAGCGGCGCTGAAGACCGGCATCGGCATCGCGCGCGAGCTGGCCGACTACAGCGAACTGGCGACGATGACCTCGAACCTGGCGCAGGTCAGCGCCAACCTCGGCCAGCTCGACACGGCGCTGGACTATGCGCTGCAGTCGCGCGCGCTGCGCGAGCGCCTCGGCCAGACCAGCGGCCCGGCGAGCGGCGCGATCGACATGTACGTGGGCTGGCTCACCGGCATGCTCGGACGCTATCGCGAAGCGCTCGACGCGCTCGACGCCGCCGGCGCCTGCTTCGCTCGCGACGGCCAGGTCCTGTGGTCCGCGGTCGGCGCCAATCACCGGGCAGCGTTCCTGCTCGAACTGGGCCAGGTCGCGCGGGCGCAGCAGGCACTGCAGTACCCGCTGCCGCAGTTCGATTCGGTGCGGGCGCGGCGGGCGCTGCTCGCCGGCCGCATCGAGCGCTTTCTCGGCCGCAGCGGCGAGGCGCACACGCGCGAGGCGGAAGCAATCCTCGGCCCGCGCGGCGATCCGTACATGTCGATGCTTGTGCAACTCGACGTCGCGTCGCTGCATCCGCCGGGGGAAGCGGCGCAGCGCTGTGCCCAGGTGCGGCAGATGGCCGAGCAGACCGAATATGCCGGCATCGCGCTAAAGGCACGCGCACACCGGGCACGGCACCTGCTCCGCGGCGACGATGTGCAGGCAGCGGCGTCCGAATGGCGCGAAACGCTCGAGCAGTACAGCGGCATCCAGCCGACCGACATGTATCTGCCCGAGCTTTGGCTGATCGGCTGCGAGATCCATAAGGCCGGTGGCGAGGCGCAGGAGGTTACGGCCCTGCTCAATCGCGCCGCAGGCTGGATTCACGACATCGCCATGCAGTGCGTGCCCGACGAGTATCGCGACAGTTTCCTCAATCGCAATCCGATCAACCGCGCGCTGCTGTCGTGGGCATCGCGCGGCAGCCTCGGCCAGCCGCGGCGGTAACCGCACGGTAACGGCCGGCGCCGTAGGCTGCAGCCATCGCAGCGACGACGGCCGGCGGGTCCTTCCGTTGCGTGGCTCCGGCGCCGCACCCGCCGCCGACCTCGCCGTTTCTTTCGTTGCTGGAGGCACAAGCCATGTTCAAGATGACCGACGCCGCCGCCGATCGCCCGCAGTCCCTCGCCGGCCACCGCATCGGCAATCCCCGATCGACGGCCGTTGTCCGCAGCGCCGAACCTTGTCCGTGGCACACGCCGGCATGGCACAGGACGGTTGCCTCACCGTGGCGGCGCGCCGCCGTCTTCGCACTCGCCTTGGCCGTCACCGCGATCACCACGGCGCGGGCACAAGGCCGGCTCGACGCCGACACGCTGAAGGTTTTCGGCGGCACCTACATGACGGACTGCGGCAAGAACGGCTCGGCCACGGCCACCGTTTCGACCGACACGTTAGTCTTCGTGCACGGCCCGAAACGGATCACCGGTCGCAAGGTGCAAGCGGCCGCATCTTTCCTGGGCCCGAACGTGCCGCCCGAGTATCGAACCGTCCTGCTGAGCGAGGTCGGCGGCCAGCAACTGATGTTCGTTCTCTACCAGGACAGGGCGGGCGATTACCTGACCGTCGACGGCGATGCCAGGGTCGTCGCGACGATCGGCAAACCCCTGATCGGCCGCAAGTTTCGACGCTGCGGCAGCGCGCTCCAGCCGACGCAGGCCGAGCCCGAGCCGCAACGCCGCTCATTGACTTCGGTCCGGGGAACACCTCCGCGATCACGGCACACGCGGACCCGCGCTGGTCGCCGAGGGACGCGTCGCAAGCGAAGCACAGGTGAACGGTCGCGCCGGTCGCATTAACGGCGAAGCGTCGAAACCCTGCACTGACAGCCGCAATGCCCGGCGATAGCCGGCCGCCCCGGCCGTTCCGATGGGCCGGGCCTTGACCGGAAGGTTGCTCGCAACGAATTGATCCTTCCGCCGCGCGCGGTCAAGCGCCCGAATTGAACCGCGCGCGGGGCCGTGGCAACACACGTCGACTCGCCGCGGAGGATCTTGATGAACGCCCTGCACATCTGCATCGCCGTGCTGATCGGCGCGGTGCTCACCGGCAAGGCCGGCGCCCAGACGCCGCGGACCGTGTTCGTCAACGGCGCGCTGATGACCCCGGCACAGCTGACCTGGCTCGACCGGATCGCCTGTTTGCGGATTGCCGACGGCGCCTACTGGCTCAATCCGGCCAATGGCGCCTGGGGCTACGCCGGCGATCCGACCGTGCGCGGCGTGATCGGCGACGCGTGCAGCGCCACCGGCGGTACCGGCGGGCAGGTCGCCGGCGACGGCACCTACGGGCCGTACGCCACCATGCGCCGGGCCGAGGAAGTCGCCAACGACTTCCGTCGCCGGGGCGCGCGCGCCATCGCCTTTCACAACGGCGACGGCTATTACGTGCGCGTCAGCCGCTAATCGCGGCGCAGCGGCGCCGGCGCCGAAGCCACCCGAATCTCCTGCAGGGCAGGCGGCACCCGGCGGCTCTGAGCTGCCGGCGACGGCGCGCGATCTTCGCAGGGTTCGTCGTCGAAGGCGATGTCGCCGCCGGCATCGGCCACGCCGCGGGCCTCGATGCCGCGAAAATCGAAAAGCTCCACATCCATCAGGTGCGACGGCACGACGCGGCCCAGCGCGTTGAACGTGTTCTGCACGCGGCCGGGAAAGCGCTTTTCCCACCCGGCGAGCAGGCGCTTGACCTCCTGCCGCTTCAGGTTGTCCTGCGAGCCGCAAAGGTTGCACGGGATGATCGGGAACTGCCTGATCCTCGCGTATTCGGCGAGATCGGCCTCGCGTACGTAGGCCAGCGGGCGGATGACGATGTGCCGGCCGTCGTCGCTCACCAGCTTCGGTGGCATGCCCTTGAGCTTGCCGCCGTAGAACAGATTGAGGAAGAACGTGCCGAGGATGTCGTCGCGATGGTGCCCAAGCGCGATCTTGGTCGCGCCGAGTTCACCCGCGAGCCGATACAGGATGCCGCGCCTCAGCCGCGAGCACAGCGAGCACATGGTCCTGCCCGGTTCGATCACCCGCGTGACGATCGAGTAGGTGTCCTGCGTCTCGATATGGAACGGCACGCCGAGTCCGTCGAGGTAGCGCGGCAAGACATCGACGGGGAAGCCCGGCTGCTTCTGGTCGAGATTGACCGCGACGAGGTCGAACGAGATCGGCGCCCGCTGGCGCAGTTTGAGCAGCACGTCGAGCAGGCCGTAGCTGTCCTTGCCGCCGGACAGGCAGACCATCACCCGGTCGCCGTCGTCGATCATCCCGTAGTCGACGATCGCCTGCCCGGCGAGCCGCAGCAGGCGCTTTTCAAGCTTGTTAGCCTCGTGCGCCGCCTTCTGCGCCGCGCGCGCGCTCGCCATTTGAAGTTCGACAGGTGCGTTCATGGTCTTGCCCCTGTGCGCCACGACCATCGCCGGCAGGGACGTCGATCGACCCGCCGGCGGCCGCGCGCTCAACCTTCCTTGAAGTGAAAGACCTCGACGCCGACCGCCTCGACGTCCTCGTATACGTCGGGCTTCTCGCTCGCCACCCGAACCGCCGCCACGCCCGGATGGGCGAGCAGCGCCTGAGCGATGTCGTCGACCAGCGTCTCCTGCAGGTTGATGTGGCCCTGTTCGATGCGGCGGCGAATGGTCAGGCGGACGAAGTCGTAATCGAGCACCTCGCTGATGCGGTCGTGCCGCGGCGTGCTCACCGCCAGCGGCACGAAGACGTCGACGTTGATCACCAGCCGCTGGCTGCCTTTGCGCTCGAAGTCGTGGATGCCGATG
Source organism: uncultured Burkholderiaceae bacterium (assembly GCA_964509545.1). Taxonomy (GTDB): domain Bacteria; phylum Pseudomonadota; class Gammaproteobacteria; order Burkholderiales; family Burkholderiaceae_F; genus JADJWR01. Next base: position 79,281 of record CAZDXQ010000001.1, read on the forward strand.
TTGGCGTCGAGCAGCACCTCGCGCAGGAAGATGCGCCGGCATTTGGCCAGCCGGGGATCGAGCAGCCAGGTCACGTCTTCTCCGTCAGGAACATCACATCGCGGTCGCTGGGCAACAGATGCTGGCCGCCGTCGACCAGCAGCGTCGTGCCGGTGACCGCGCCCGCGTGAACCGCGTAGAGCACGGCCTGCGCCACGTCCTCGACGGTGGACGAGCGGCCTAGCGGCGTCTTCGTATGCGCGACGCTGAAGCCCGCGTCGGTCTGCTCGCCGGAGGGCAGCGTGATCCCCGGCGCGATGCCGACCACGCGCACGCGCGGCGCCAGCGCCCGCGCCAGCAGCGTCGTCGCCTCCTTCAGCGCGGCCTTGCTCAGCGTGTAGCTGAGGAAGTCCGGATTCGGATTGAAGAGCTTCTGGTCGAGCAGGTTGATCACCACGCCATCGCGGCCTTCCGGCAGTTGCGCCGCCAGCGCCTGCGCCAGCAGCACGGGCGCGGCGACATTGATCGCCGTCGCCCGAGCCAGCAGCGCGGGGTCGAAGCCGGCGGCATGGTCGTACTCGAACAGCGACGCGTTGTTGACCACGCAGGCGAGCGGCCCAAGCAGCGCCGCGCAGCGCCCCGGCAGCGCACGCACGGCCGCGGCATCGGCAAGATCGCAGTCGAGCGCCGCCGCGCGGCGGCCGAGCGCCTCGATCGCCCGCACGGTTTCCGCCGCGTCGGCGGCCGAGCGGCCGTAGTGCACGGCGATGTCCCAGCCGTCGCCGGCCAGCGCCAGCGCAATCGCCCGGCCGATGCGTTTCGCACCACCGGTAACCAGCGCCACGTTTTGTCGGTTCGTTGCCATGGGGCGGCGAAGTTTACCGGTAGCATGCCCACGCTCATGACGATGCCGCCCCGCTCTGCGATGCCCGCGCCATCGGCCGAGGCGATGGCGCACAGCGAACGCGTCGCCGCCCGCATCCGCGACGAGATCGCCGCCGCCGGCGGCTGGATCGGCTTCGACCGCTACATGGAACTGGCGCTGTATGCCCCCGGCCTCGGCTACTACGCGGCCGGCACGCGCAAGTTCGGCAGCGGCGCGGCCGGCGGTGACTTTGTCACAGCGCCTGAGATTTCACCGCTGTTCGCGCAGGCGCTGGCGGCGCAGGTGGCGCAGGTGCTGCGGGCAACCGCGCCGTACATCGTCGAATTCGGCGCCGGCACCGGCGTTCTGGCGCGCGACCTGCTTGCCGCACTCGATGCGCGCGGGGTGGCGGTCGAAAGCTACGGCATCGTCGAACTGTCGGCCGCCCTGCGCCAACGGCAGCGCCAGTTGCTGGCCGATGCACGCGTGCACTGGCTCGATGCGCCGCCGCGCGGGTTCTCCGGCGCGATCGTCGCCAACGAAGTGCTCGACGTGATGCCGGTACGGCTTTTCGTGCAGGCGCAGGGACGCACGCTCGAACGCGGCGTCGTCACCCGTGGCGAGTCGTTCGCTTTCGACGCGCGGCCGGCCGACGCCGCATTCGCCGCCGCGGTCGCCGAGATCGAAGCCGAGGTCGGCACGCTTGCCGACGGCTACGGCGCCGAACTGGGACTCACCGCCCGCGGCTGGATGCGCTCGGCGGCCGACTGGCTGGACCGTGGCGTGCTGCTGGCGATCGATTACGGCTTTCCGCGCCGCGAGTACTACCACCCGCAGCGGCTCATGGGCACGCTGATGTGCCACTATCGCCATCATGCGCACGCCGAGCCGCTGTGGCTTGCCGGCCTGAACGACATCACCGCCCATGTCGACTTCTCCGCCATGGCCCAGGCGGCGCATGAAACCGGGCTGGATGTGCTCGGCTACACGACGCAGTCGCATTTCCTGCTGAATTGCGGCCTGATCGAACTGCTCAAGGAGAACCGCTCGCCGGCTTCGGCCAGCGCCGCGCACCGGCTGCTGTCCGAAGCGGAAATGGGCGAACTGTTCAAGGTGCTCGCCGTCGGCCGCGGCATCGAGCCGCCGCTGCTCGGCTTCGTCCGCGGCGACCGCACGCACACGCTCTGAGGATGCACGATGCGCTGGCTGCTGACGCTGTTCCTCGCTCTGGTCGTGCTCACGGCGCTGCAGCCATGGCTGCGCAAGCTGGGCATCGGCCGCTTGCCGGGCGACGTGAACTTCCGCATCGGCAAGCGCGAATATTCGTTCCCGTTCGCCAGCACGGTGCTGATCTCGTTGCTGATGTTCGCGATCGGCAAGCTGATCTGAGGCGGCACCGCCGGCCATCGCCGTCAGGCCGCCGGGCGGCCATGCAGGGCGAAGTCGACCGCGGCGCGCGCGTGCAGCGCCGTCGAATCGAACAGCGGCACCGGCGAATCGTCCTGCCCGACCAGCAGCGAGATCTCCGTGCAGCCGAGCACGATCGCCTGCGCGCCGCGCCGGCAAAGGGCCTCGATCACCGTCCGGTAGACCTGCCTCGAGGCGTCGCTGACCACGCCGGCACAGAGTTCGTCGTAGATGATCCGGTGCACCTGCTGCCGGTCGGGCGCATCCGGCACCCGCACGTCGAGGCCGAAACGTCGCGCCAGCCGATCCTTCAGGAATGGCTGCTCCATCGTGTACGCGGTGGCGAGCAGCCCGACACAATGGGCGCCGGCCGACTGCGCCGCCGCACCGGTCGCGTCGGCAATGTGCAGCAGCGGCAGCCCGGCCGCATCCTCGATGCGGTCGGCGACCTTGTGCATCGTGTTGGTACAGAGCATGAGCGCCTCGGCGCCACCAGCGCGCAACCGGCGGGCGGCGGCAGCGAGGATGTGCGCCGCGTCGTCCCAGCGGTTGTCCCGCTGGCATTGCTCGATCGGTCCGAAATCGACGCTGTAAAGCAGCAACTCGGCCGAGCGCAGCGGACCGAGGCGTGCGCGGACTTCCTGGTTGATCAGGCGGTAGTAGACGGCGGTGGACTCCCAGCTCATGCCACCGATCAGCCCGAGGGTGCGCATAGGCCTCCCGCTTGATCGTCGAGATCGGACAACCCGAAAGTTCGTCGCCGGTGCGTGCGCATTGCGGCTGCGGATCAATGCCGATGCGAGTATGAACCCGACACGATCACCAGACCTTCGCCTGTGACGATCGAACAGTGGTCACAAGGCCATCGCGGATCGGCCGCGGAAGAAAGCTTGAACCGCCAGCGGACGAAACGGCACTCAGCAGGTTGCTCGCCGCGAAAGGCGGGCTTGCGTTGATGACCTGCTCGCCCTTGCCCGTCGGCACGAGCGGCGCCGCGTCGTGACCGCCTGAGCCTGCGCCTCGTGTCGAGCAAGGATCGCGACGCGACGGCGCGCGACTTCGTACGGCAGTTCGACCCGGTTTCTCGCCTGCGGCCGGCGACTGCGAACCTTACCTTACGGTTTCTGCGGTGCGCCGATGCGGGACAGCCGCGTCGCGTACTCGAGGCGGCCGCGCCGCCGACGCTGACCTTGGACAATTGAACGGGAGCTTCTCTGATGATCACGATCACTCCTTGCACCGCACCGGCCGCCTGCAGCGCGCCGTCCGACGACGCCGACCCGGCCGCTGGCGCGACGCAAGCCGATGCGACACCAGAACAGTCTCGAGCAGGCGCCGACCCGCTGGCGAAACTGGCGCTGAACGACCTGCACCCCGCCGCGCATTCGTTCGCCGCTTTCGCGCCACGCGACGGCAGCCCGGCGCACACGCTGGCGCATTACGCGCCGCAGGCGCACCGCCACGGCAGCGCCAACGGCTCGGCAGCACCGCTTCACCAGAGCACGCAGGCGCCCGGCAACGCGCAGGTGCAGCCGGCGACCGCGCCGTCGCCGGCCAAGCCCGGCGCTCCGATCGACCTGCGCCGCATGGAAGTGCTGAACGCCGCGGTGCAGAGATACAGGATCGACCGCAGCCCGGTGGACCCCGACGACCTGCGTGACACGCAGCGAAAATTCCAGGCGGCAACCGACGCGCTTAAGGCCGGCGACTACAAAAAGGCCGAGCAGGTGCTCGGCAGCCTCGGTTTCCCGCTGCCGGCGCCCGGCAGCGGCCAGAGGCTGTCGCATAACGCCGCGATCACCGCGATCCTGCTTGGCGTTCCCGTGCAGGGAACACGCGGCGGCGGCTGGAACATGAGCCACGTGACCTGGGGCGCGCGCGGCAACCAGGCGCTGAACGACGTGAATGGTCTTGCGGCCAACGCGATCATGATCAACCGCCTGGCCTCCTCGCCCGGCGGCGTATCGAATCCGCCGTCCGAAGCGCAGGTCACGAGATACATGCGCGAGTTCGCCCAGCCGGCGCAGGGCAAGCCACCGACGGCGCAGCAGATCATGCAGGCCGCCAGCGAGATCACCAACGGCTTCATCGTGCACTACAGCTCGGCCGGCGCGGCGGACCCGAAGTACGGCAGCAACCCGAACCAGCACGCCTACTACAGGGACCGCACGGGTCAGATCCACGAGTTCGGCTCGATCGCCGAGGCGCAACAAGCCTCCCGTGCCGGCACGCCGCCGGTCGAGCGCGGCGGCAAGATCACGCCGATCGTCGCGCGCTCGCCCGACGAGTGGAGCGACATCACCTCGCAAGGCACGCGCGCCGGCCGCCATATCGGCGACTGCGAAAGCAAGGTCTACCTGCAGACGCGCCTGCTCACCGAGGCCGGATTTGCCTCGCTGGGCAGCGTCGATGTGCAACTGAAGGACGGCAGCTCGGGCCACATGTTCGGCGTCTTCAAGGCACCCGACGGAACGGTCTGGGTCACGTCGAACGAGGAGTTCCGTCAGGTCAAGGCCAGCGACGCCAAGGCAGGTGTCACGCAGGCCGACCTCGACAGCGTGCTGCGCGAGATGACGGCCGAGATCTACCACGTGCAACCCAATTACAAAGGCGAACTCGACCTCAGCGACTTCCGCTTTGCCACCGCCGCAACCGCCAACCTGACCGGCGCCAACGCCGCCACCGACACGATCCGCCGCTCGACCGAAATGAACGCGCTCGGCCGCAGCGACACGCTGATCGCGCCACCGTCAGCGGACAAGGTGCCGAAGCCCTGAGTTCGACTTCGACGCCGTCAACCCGCACTTCGACACGGCGTACCGGGCGCCGGCGCGCCCCGCGGCCCGCAGGCCGACGGCGGCGCCCCGCGCTCGCCTTGTCGGGCGAGCCGGATCTCACTGGCGGTGAAATGCCGCGACGAACGGTCCGTTTCGCGCCGCAATGGGCACGGCGGGCCGCTGCCCGCAGGGCGCGCGCAGCGGCCCGCTACCATGCGGCCTCCCGCTCGCCTGCACTGCCACCTTCGACGACGAACCGCCCATGCCCCTCGAAACGTCATCCCCGACCGGATTCCGCCTGCCACGGCTGCTGCTGCCGCGGCCGGGTATCGACCTGCGCAAGTGGGCCGTCATCGCCTGCGACCAGTACACCTCCGAGCCGGCATACTGGCGGCGCGTCGCCGAGGAGGTTGGCGACGCGCCGTCGACGCTGCACTTGATTTATCCCGAGGTCTACCTCGAGGCGCCCGACAAGCCGGCGCGCATCGAGGCCATCCAGCGCACGATGAGGCGCTACCTCGCCGAGAACCTGTTCGTCGAGCACGCCGGCGCGGTCTATGTCGAGCGCCGGCTCGGCAGCCACATGCGCCGCGGCCTGATGCTGGAACTCGACCTCGAGTGCTATGACTACAGCGCGCAGTCGACGAGCCTGATCCGCCCGACCGAGGGCACCATGGTCGAGCGCCTGGCACCGCGCATCGCCGTGCGCAGCGGAGCCGAACTCGAACTGCCGCATATCCTGGTGCTTATCGACGACGCCGAAGGCACGGTGATCGAGCCGCTGGCGGCGTCGCGCAATGCGCTGGCGCCCTTGTACGAGACGGAGCTGATGCTTGGCGGCGGTCGCGTGGCCGGCTTTGCCGTCGATGGGAAACGCGGCGAGCAGGTCGTGCGGGCGCTGCAGGCGCTGGCCGATCCGCGTGCCTGCGCGCGGCGTTACGGCCTGCCCGAGGGCACGCCGCCGATGCTGTTCGCCATGGGCGACGGCAACCATTCACTGGCGACCGCCAAGTCGATCTGGGCGCAGATCAAGGCCGCGGTCGGCGTCGATCATCCGAGCCGCTGGGCGCTGGTGGAGGTGGTGAACATTCACGATCCGGCGCTCGACTTCGCGCCGATCCATCGCCTGCTGTTCGGCGTCAAGGTCGACGTGCGGACGGCGCTGCGACAGCAGTTCGGAGACAAGGTGACGTTCACCGACGTGCCGACAGGCGAGGCCATGCGCGCGCGGCTGCGCCAACTGCCTGCCGTCCGGCAGGCCGTCGGCCTGATCGGTCCCGGCGCGCATTTCGCCGTGGCCGAGTTCGACGATCCGCCGTCGTCGCTGGCGGTGGGCACGCTGCAGCCCTTCGTCGATCGCCTGGTCGAGTACGGCGCCGCCGCGAACGTCGATTACGTGCACGGCGACGAGACTCTCGAGCGGCTGGCGCAGCAGGTTGGCTGCCTGGGATTTCACATCGGCACGGTCGGCAAGAGCGAGCTGCTCAGGCGCGTCGTGCGCGAGGGTCCGCTGCCGCGCAAGACTTTCTCGATGGGCGAGGCCGACGAGAAGCGTTTCTACGTCGAGGCGCGGCGGATCCGATGACGCGGCGCCGCCGGCCTGCAGGTCGACTACGGCGACACGGAAACGGCGCACCTTAAGCGCGGCACCGGGCTTCAGTTCGGTGGCCCCGGCACCGACGAACAGCAGGTTGGCGCCGAACTGATTCTGTGCTGGACGGCGCCCGACCTGAAGCCGCAACGGCGGATTGAAGTCCGAAATGCGGCCGGCAAGACTTTTCTTGCGGTTGGCGCAGGCCGGTCGTTCCGGGCCCGATGCTCAGTGGACGACCTCGTTCTGCATCGCCCACAGGGCGGCGGCAGCTCGGGTCGACACGCCGATCTTGGTGTAGACGTGCTGGATGTGATGGTCGGCCGTCTTCGGCGAGATGAACAGCCGATCGGCGATCTGCCTGGTCGTCAGTCCCTTGGCCGCGAGCTGCAGCACCTGGACTTCACGATCCGACAAGCCGCCGGCGCGCTGCGCACGGGGCGGCTTTCCTGCCCGCGCCTCGTCCTGGCCCGCCGCCGCAAGCACGGCCTGGGTCGCGCCGTGGTCCAGCACGCCCTGCGAGGCGAGCCGACGCAGCTCGGCAGCGGCGTCCTCGCCGGAGAAAGGCGGACGGTCGGCGCGCTCGGCGGTCAGCCCGATGTAGATGTCCGCCGCCGTGAGCACGCACGGCGTCGCGCCGGCGGCATCGTTGCGCAGGCGCTTGTGATAGCCGGACCCATCGGCCTTCTCGTGATGGGCCGCCGCGACCGGGTTCAGCACGGCGAGGGCCGGCGAGCGGCGCAGCATCTGCTCGGTCAGCATCGGGTGGCGTTCGACACGATCGAACTCGGCGCGGGTAAGCGCGCCCGGCTTGTCCCAGATCGAGTTTGGCACCGCGGTCGTGCCGAAGTCGTGCACCAGCGCCGCCCGCCGCAGCGTGGTGATGTCGTCCTCGCCGTGCCCCAACCGCCGGGCCGCGTCGGCGGCCAGTTGCGCGACGCGGCGGCTGTGGCCGGCCATGTACGGCGATTTGAGATCAATGAAATCCGCCGCCACCTCGAGCGCGTTGTCCAGATCGGCGCCGTCCAGGCTCCGGCGCGGCGTTGGCTCCAGTTCGAGCACGGTATCCCAGGGCTCCAGCTTGGCAAGCCGGTCGAACCAGCGGCCGCCGTGCGCGACAAACAGGTCGGCCAGCGCCGGATCGTAGGTGCGGTCGCGACGCTCGCGCGCGGCGTCGATCGCCTGGGCCGGCGAGAACAGGCGGCCGATCGCTTCCATGTCGTGGCTCAGATGCACGACGCGCATCGCCAGCGGGATCGCCTGGCCGCTTGCGCCGCTGGGGAAGCCCTTGCCGTTCCAGCGCTCGAACGTGAAGCGCAGCGCCTCGCGGACAGCGGGACCGAAGGCGAGCCGTCGCGCCAGCATGTCGCCCACCTCGCACCCTGACGAGAAGTTGACGACGATCCATTGCTGCACGCCGGCGTGGATCGCCTGGACGATCTGTTCGTGCTTCTGCGGCGGATGACCGGCGGTGGCGAAGGCGATCACGTCGCGCATCACCTCGGCCGGATTGGCGGCATCGTGCACCAGCGTCTGGGCGCGGATGGCGATCTCGTCGCCGAAGACGGTGGCCACCTCGTGTGCGTGGCCGGTGCAGCCGATGTAGCGCAGCAGGGCGGCCCAGTAGACGGTGTCGCGCAGTTCGCGATCGAAACCGGCCTGCTCGCCGATCCACGACGCCAGCAGGCAGGAGCGCAGCTGCGACTCCAGCGGCTGGCCAAACGCGTTGTCCTGCGCCAGTGCCAGCGTGGCGATGAACTCACCGAGGCGCAGCGACGGCATGAAAATGGGGAAGTCTCCCGATGCGGCTTTCATTGTGCCAGCAGACGATGCGCTCCACACGATCCATCCCGCGATCGTGATCCAAAGGGAGACGCACCATGAGCCAAGCAGCCTCCGTCAAGGTCGGCCTGATCACCGACCAGACCGGCCCTCTTTCCTTCCTCGGCATCGCCAACGCGAACGTGGCGCGGATGGTGATCGACGAGGTCAACGCTGCCGGCGGCCTGCTGGGCCGGCGACTCGAACTGATTGTCGAGGACAGCGCCACCGATGACAGGGTGGCCGCCGCCAAGGCCGCCAAGCTGGTCCGGCAGGATCGCGTCGCCGTGCTCCTCGGCGGCATCTACAGCTCCACGCGGCAGGCGATCAAGGGCCCCGCCGTCGTGGAAGGCAGGACGCTGTACATCTACCCCGAGCAGTACGAGGGCGAGGAAAGCGACCCGCTGATCTTCTGCACCGGGCCGGTGCCGGCGCAGCAGGTCGATTCGCTGATCCCATGGCTGATGCAGCACACCGATGCGCGCAGGTTCTACCTGCCGTCGGCCGACTACATCTGGCCGCATGTGATGAACAGGCGGGTGCGCGCGGCAGTCACGGCGCACGGCGGCTCGATCGTCGGCGAGGAGTATTTCCCGGTGGACCACACCGACTACCGCGGCACCGTGGACAAGATCATGGCGAGCGGCACGGAGGTGGTGTTCAACACCACGGTGCCGCCCGGCGTGGCGCCGTTCCTGCAGCAGCTGCACGAGGCCGGATTTGCCAAGCGCGGCGGCCGCGTCGTCTGCACCTACATGGAAGAGAACTTCGCCAGCCTGCTGCCTTCCGAACACGTCGAAGGCATCTACGGCTGCCTGGACTACTACCAGGCCGTCGACGAGCCATTCAGCAGGCAACTGCTGCGCCGCTACGACGAACGCTTTCCGGGCAGCGCCAAGTTCACCGCCGGCAGTGCCGCCACCGGCCTTTACCGCGGACTGAAACTGTGGGAGACCGCCGTCAGGGAGGCCGGCTCGCTCGAGCAGGCTGCGGTGATCGACGCGCTGGATCATGCCCGCATCGCCCAGGGACCGGGCGGCGGCGCCGAAATGGTGCCCGGCCAGCATCACCTGCGGATGAACATGTACATCGGCCAGGTGAGCAACGGCCGCATGAAGGTCGTCAAGGCCCTGGGCCCGCTCGACCCGAAGGAACGCACGGTCGGTGCACCGCCGTCCGGCGCGCGGCCGGCGAGCCCGGATGTCAGGCCGGTCGTCGCCGCGCGATGACACCTTCATCCGAGGAGACCGGCACGATGCCTGCGACGACCAAGGTCGAGGATATCGACCGCCTTCCGGAAGTCTTCTCGACCAAGGGCGCCGAGAAACGGCGCCAGCAGGGGTCGAAAGGGTCGACGGTCTTTCGCGATCCCAACGAGGCCGACCGGGTCTGGGTGATCTTCGACTGGGACGAGCAGGGCTTCAGGAATTTCGTCGCCGACCCGGCGGTGTCGCCGATCCTGAAGGAGGCCGGGCACAAGGGCAAGCCTCAGGCGGCTGCGCTCGGCGGCAGGCACAGCGCGTAGCCCGCCTCACCGGGCGGTGCCTTCGTGGCGCCGCCCGGCTGTCCGTTCTGACGACGCGCGTACCCCTGCGAACGCCGGTCAGTGACAAGGCGGTTTCGCCGGCGCTGTTGCGGTCGACTTGCGCCGCCGACGGTGTCTGCCCCGGTCGCGTCGACGCCCTGCCGGCGCTTCGTGACACTCGCACGCATGAGAACGTCGCGCGATTCCGGCCCTGTCGCCAAATCCGCAGTCCGTTCGCCGGCGCTTCGCCTGTCGCCGGCACTTGGCGCGGCCGGATTTCAGGCGCGCTCGCCGGGGCGTCGGCTCGTCTGCTCAGGCCGCGAGCCGCTGCGCAATCGCTGCGACACGCGCCTGGTGCACCGCCTGCGCAATGCGCGTCCCTTCGGGCCCGACGCGTTCGGCGACGGCGCCGGCATCAACCGCTCGCGCTGCCTGCAGCGCGGCCAGCACGCGCTCGCGCTGCGGATAGCGATCGTCGGCGTGGCCGGCCCGGCCGCGCGCATCGGCCTCGCAGGCATCGAGCACCTGTGCCAGCAGTTCGGGGCGGCGCAGCGCGTCGCAGCGCTCGAGTAGCCGCAGCAGCGCGGCGGCATCGAACTCCAGCGCGCGGTGGATGTGGCCGTGCTCGCGCGCGGCGAGGATGGCGGCGTCGCGGCAGTCGTTCGGCACCCGCAACCGCTCGTTCACGGCGCGGGCCAGTTCGACGCTGCGCTCTTCGTGGCCGACATGGCGCGGCCATTCGTCCGGCGGCGTCGTGCCCTTGCCGAGGTCGTGCATCGCCGCCGCCCAGCGCGCCGGCAGTTGCGCGCCCATTCGCGCTGCCGCGTCGAGCACCAGCATCATGTGCAGGCCGGTGTCGACCTCGGGGTGATAGTCGGCGCGCTGCGGCACGCCCCACAGGCGGTCGAACTCGGGCAGCAGCCGTTGCAGCGCGCCGCACTCGCGCAGGGTCTCGAACATCCGCGCCGGCCGCGCTTCCATCAGGCCGCGCGAAAGTTCCTGCCAGACGCGCTCGGGCACGAGCGCGTCGACTTCACCCGATTCGACCATTGACTGCATCAGCCGCATCGTTTCGTCGGCGACCCGAAAGCCGCCGAAGCGCGCGGCAAACCGCGCCACGCGCAGGATGCGCACCGGGTCCTCGGCGAAGGCAGGCCCGACATGGCGCAGCACCTTCGCCTCGAGGTCGGCGCGGCCGCCGAAGGGATCGACCAGCGCCCCGGCCTCGTCGAGCGCCATGGCATTGATAGTCAGGTCGCGCCGCGCCAGGTCCTGCTCGAGCGTGACCTCTGGCGCGGCGTGGAAGGCGAAGCCGTGGTAGCCGGGCGCCGTCTTGCGCTCGGTGCGCGCCAGCGCGTATTCCTCCTGCGTCTGCGGGTGCAGGAAGACCGGGAAATCGCGACCCACCGGGCGGAAGCCGGCGGCGAGCATCTCGTCCGGCGTGGCGCCGACGACGACCCAGTCGCGGTCGGCGACCGGGCGACCGAGCAGCTGGTCGCGCACGCAGCCGCCGACGGCGTAGATCTTCATCGACGACGGTTCATTGCTCGATGATCTCCGCCTCTTCCTCGGCCGCGGCGATCCATTCCTTCATCGGTGCCAGTGACAGCACCTGCGCGCTGTAGGCTGTGAGCGGCTGCGGCAACTGCACCGCATAGGTGGCGAAGCGCGTCACCACCGGAGCGTAGAAGGCATCGGCGATCGAGAAGGCGCCGTAAAGGAAGGGGCCGCCGCTGGCGGCCAGCGCCTCGCTCCAGATGGTTTCGATGCGGCCGAGCTGATCGACCACCTCGGCGAGCGCCATCGATCCGGCACCGCGTCCCGGCAGCCGGGCGCGGATGTCCATCGGCAGGTGCTGGCGCAGCGCGGCGAAGCCCGAATGCATCTCGGCGGTCACCGAGCGGGCGCGGGCGCGGGCGGCTCGATCGGCCGGCCACAGCGACCCGTTGGCATAGGTTTCGTTGACGTACTCGCAGATTGCCAGAGAGTCCCACACCTTCTGTTCACCGTCGATCAGGCACGGCACGCGCCCGGTGGGCGAGTACTCGAGGATGTTCTCGCGCGTCTGCGGATGGTCAAGCGCGATACGGACCTCATCGAAGGCGACGCCGGCCATTTTCATCGCCAGCCACGCGCGCAAGGACCACGACGAATAGTTCTTGTTGCCGATCACCAGAGTCAGTGCCATCGTCGAACCTCCTCGCGGTTGCAGCACCGGCCCCGTGGCCGGCACAGGGTTCAGCGCCGGGCGCGGGCGCGAAAGCCGCCGAAGCGCGTGCGCGGGTGCAGCCCGGCCAGGTATAGCGAAGCTTCCGGCTCCATCGGCGTGGCGGTGATGCCGAGTTCAGGGGCCGGCACATATGGCTGCCGACTGGCGATGTTGTCGCGCTTCATCGAATCGAGGTTGTCGCGCGACAGCAGCGGCTCGCCGGGCGCCAGTTCCATCAGCCGCGCCTGCAGCCGCGCAATACCGTCCGGCAGCGCGATCACCGGCCGCCTGTGGCCGGCGGCGCTGGCGGCGAATCGCACCAGTTCGCGCAGCGTGTAGATCCTGGGGCCGGCAAGTTCGTAGGTCTTGCCGACAGTAGCGTCGTTGTCGAGACTGTTGACGAAGGCGCGCGCCACATCCTCGACCCACACCGGCTGGAACTTCACGTCGGCGCCGCCGATCGGCAGCACCGGCGCGATCGCGGCGAGACTGGCGAACATGTTGAGGAAGGCGTCTTCGGCACCGAAAACCACCGACGGCTGGAAAATGGTCCAGGCGAGCTTCGATTCGCGCACCGCCTGCTCGGCGCGGCCCTTGCTGCGCTGGTACATCGACGGGCCGTTCGGATCGGCGCCGAGCGCACTCATGTGCAGGTAACGGCGCGCCTTGCTGCGCGCACAGGCGGCAAGCACGCGCTGCGTCAGGGTCACGTGAACGCGCTCGAACTGCGCCTCGGTGCCGTGAAGGATTCCGACCAGGTTGATCACCGCGTGCTGGCCGTCGACCAGCCGTTCGAGCGCGGCGTCGTCATGCACGTTGGCCTCGACCACGTCGCAGGTCGGCAGCAGGATCAGGTGCTTGGCGTGGTCCCGCCGCCGCGACGGCACCAGCACGCGGCAACCGCGGCCGACCAAGAGGTTGACGATGTAGCGGCCGATGAACCCGGAGCCGCCGATCACGAGGATGTTCTTGTGCTGCATGGTCCCGATCGAGTCACCGCGAAGCGATTCTACGTTCGCGACCCGCGATCCGGCTGCGCTGCCTGCATCCTGGGCGGATGGCGGCGGCGACCGGCGGCCTCGCTTCAGGCCATAGGCTCGGCAAGCCCGCCACCGGCAGGCACACTGTGCACGGGGTTTCGTCGGTAGAACGGCACGGCCGCAGTTGCCGGCACTCCCGGCTTCAGCGCTTGCCGAGCCAGTGCTGCGCCTTCTGCATCTCGATCAGATGCGCCGGGCAGGTCATGTCGACGCGATCAGCCGCGGCAAGCGCCACCTGCAGCATCTGCGCCGTGGCCAGCGCGTCGGCCAGCGCGTCGTGGCGGGCCAGCATGCGGATCTTCATCATCGCCAGCCAGTCGTCCATCGTGCGGCAGTCGTTGGCCGGGTACAGCGCCGGCAGCACCTTGGCCAGATCGATCCAGGCGCTCTGGGTGGCGACGCCGAGCGTTTCCTTCAGTGCACGGTCGATCATCGACTGGTCGAACTCGGAGCGAAAAGCCACGAGCGGCGCATGGCCAACGTACTCGAGGAAGCGGACCAGCGCCTCGGCCGGGTCCTCGCCGGACATCTGCCGCTGGCCGCCGATGCGATGCACGAGGATGTTGTCGCGGCTGGACGACTCCGGCTGCCGCAGCAAGACCTCGAAGCAGCCAGCCAGGTCGATCAGTCCGCCGCTCACCGAAACGGCGCCGATCGACAGCACCCGGTCGCGGCGCATGTCCAGCCCGGTGGTCTCGACATCGACGGTGACGTAGCGCGACTTTCGGTGCCGGTTCCGCGTCGGCGGCGGCGACATCTCGGACAGCCGCTGCAGCCGCATCTCGAGTTGCGGTGCCAGCCGGGGCGCGGAGCCGAACCACTTCGCCAGCAGTCCCATCGCGCCGCGCGTCGCTACAGCGACATCGAGAACGTTTCCTTCAGCCGCTGCTGCAGCTTGCGCGCCTGCCGCAGCGCCTCCTTGAGCATGCGCTGGTCGATGTCGTTCAGCGCATAGGGATCGATCCGGTTCGGCGCCGCCGGCATCTCTCCCCGGCCCTGGCTGCGCAGGCGCAGCACCTGCAGGTAGTGGAAGGCCTCCACCGTCGCATCGACGTGCCGCCGGTCGACCCTGAGTTTTTCGCCGGCGATGCGCAGGCGCTCCGCGGTGCCCGTCGCCGCGATACCGTTGGCCAGCGCGAAGACCCGTGCCGCGTCGACGAAGATGCGCGTGCCGCGGACCTTCAGGTCAAGCGTGCCGGCATGCGGGCCGTCGTCGTCGACCGCGAAGGCGCGGATCAGCCCAAGCGGCGGCTCGGTCTGCAGCGCGTTGGCGACCATCAGCCGCAGGAACAGCTTGTTGTCCTGTGTGCGCGCCAGCAGCCATTGCGACAGCCGGTCGGTCAGCGCGCTGTCGCCGGCCAGAGGCCGGAAGTCGAAGAAGATGTTGGCGCGCAGCAGCGCCTCCGGCGTGGGTTCGGTCAGCCACTGCGTGAACCGCTCGCGCCATGCCTCCTCGGACAGGCACCACTCGGCGTTGCTGGCCATGATGCCGCCCTTGCACAGCGGGAAGCCGAGAGTGTCCAGCGCCTGGTTGGCTTCGCGGGCGCAGGCCAGCAGTTCGCGCCGCTGGCGCAGCTGCTCGCCGGCTGAAATTCCCGGCGCGACGTGGTAGATGAGCGCGTTGTCCTGGTCGGTGGCCAGCGTCTGCTCGCCGCGCCCTTCGGCTCCCAGCGCCATCCAGCACCAGGTGATGTTGGTCAGGTCGTAGTCGGTGACGATGCGCGTCAGCACCTCGCGCGTCAGCGCGTCGTTCAGCGCCGATACCGTTCGCGTCAGCGCTTCGGCCGACACGCCCTGCGCCAGCAGGTTGTTGGCCAGGTTGCGGATGTCGCCGGCGACCTGCGCCATCGAGGCGATCGTGCGCGCCGAGCGGATGGCGTGATGGATCTGCCGCAGCGAGACCCGCTGCAGCGCGAACAGGTCGTGCTCGGCCACCGTGCCGAGCACGCGGCCGCGATCGGTGACGATCATCTGATGGAAGCCGCCGGCGGCCATCTCCTGCATCGCCTCCAGCGCCGTCGAATCGGCCGGCAGCGTCATCGGGTTGCGCGTCATCACCTGCGCGATCGGCACGTCGAGCGACACTTCCTGCAGCACCACCCGGTCGCGCAGGTCGTTCAGCGTGAACACGCCCATAGGCGCGGCGTCCTCGTCGACGACGATGATCGAACGAACCGCACTGGCGCGCATGCGCTTGAGCGCCTCGCGCAGCGTCGTCGAAGCGTCGCAGGTCACCGGCTCGCGGGCGACGAATTCGGCCAGCGGCCGCGTCAGCGAGTGCTGGTCGGCGGCGACCTGGCTGTAGTGGCGCTGCAGTTCGGCCAGCGACTGCTGCGCCAGCACGGTGACCGCCTGCGTGCAGAAGTGCTCGAATTCCGGCGAAATTTCGCGCAGCCGGCGGAAATCGTCGACGCCGACCAGGTAGGCGAAGACGTCGTCGACGGCGCGGTAGGTCCGGGTCGGCTGCCCGCCGGCCGACAGCGCGCCGACCGGGAAGCACTCGCCTGTGGTCAGCACTCGGTCGGGCAGCGTGTCCAGGCCGGCGGTCTGGCTGGTTACGGTGCCGCTCTCGATGATGTGAAACTGCGGAAAGGGTCCGGCGTTGCGGTCGACGACGATCGCGTCCTTGGGGAAGTACGCCAGTTTCAGCCGCGGGATCAGGAACTGCAGCGCCGCCTCGCTCATCGTCGAAAACGGCGGATGCCGGCGCAGGAAGTCGCGCACCGAGTCGTAGACGAGGGCAGGCGTGGTCGGTTCGTTCATCGCCGGAGAACCTGGGACGCGTTCGAGGCGGAGGTCAGCTGGCGCTGCGGCAAGTATGTTCCACCTCGCCGCCGCCGGGCTGTGCATGGGTCAATGCAACGACAGCGGGCCCCGCTGACGAGCCCGCCATCCCACACCGCGCACCGGTCAACGGTCGCGGTCTCGAGCGCCTGCTTCAGAATCCCCGACGGCCGCGGCCCTCGACTTCGGTCCTAATGCGCATGCGCCTTGGCGGCGAGGATGCCGGTGTTCTGGCGCACGTACAGTTCGTCCCACATGTCCTCGGCGCGCTTGTCGCGGTACAGCAGCGAGCCCAGGAACACGGCGAGGAAGCCGAGCGGGATCGAGATCAGGCCCGGATTCTTCAACTCGAACAGCGGCTTCTCCAGGCCGACGAGGCTGGTGTTGTCGTTGGCGAAGCGCTCCAGGTCGCCCTTGGCCTTGCTGATGGCGGCGTCGAGCGCTTTCCTGTCGCTTCCTGCCTTCGCGACCTTCGCGGCATCGCCGGAGGCCAGCGCGGCCTCGATCGCAGCCATGCGCGCCGGCGCGCCGTCGACGACCTTCTGCGCCGCCGCCTTGATCGCTTTCGGGTAGGTCATGTTCGGCGAAACCAGGACCAGCCCGATCGCAGTGAGCGTGCCGACCACCATGCCGGCCATAATGCCGCCCGTATTGCAGCGCTTCCAGTACAGCGTCAGCAGCACGCACGGGAAGTTGGCCGAGGCGGCCACGGCGAAGGCCAGCGCCACCAGGTGGGCGACGTTCTGGCCCTTGGCGGCGATGCCGATGCCGATGGCCAGCGCGCCGACGATCACCGTGGCGATGCGCGCCGCCTTGACCTGCTCCTGCGGCGTGACGTGCTCGCCGCGGATCACACCGACGTACAGGTCGTGCGCCATCGCGCTGGCCGCCGCCAGCACCAGCCCGGCCACCACCGCGACGATGGTGGCGAAGGCCACCGCGGCGACGAAGGCGAGGAACAGGTTGCCAAAGAAGCTGTCCGGCCCGCCGCCGACGAACTGCGCCAGCAGCGGCGCGGCCATGTTCCCGCCGGCGTCCACGGCGCGGATGTTGGCCGCGCCGACGTGCATCGCCGCACCAAGGCCGAGGAACAGCGTCAGCACGTAGAAGCCGCCGATGATCGCCATCGCCCAGATCACGCTCTTGCGCGCTTCCTGCGCGGTGGGCACGGTGAAGAACCGCATCAGGATGTGCGGCAGGCCGGCGGTGCCGAAGACCAGCGCCATGCCGAGCGAGATCTGGTCGATCGGCGCCTTGAACAGCAGCCCCGGCTCGAGGAAGCGCTGGCCGAGTTCGGCCGCGGTCATGTTCTTGCTGGCATCACCAAGCAGCGCCGCGACCTGGGCCTGGATCTTCGCGTCGCCGACGGCCGCCTGCAGGAAACCCGGCAGCGAGAAGCCGTAGGGCGTCCAGACGAACATCACCAGCAGGATCGAGGCGGTGACCAGCAGGATCGCCTTGATGATCTGCACCCAGGTCGTGGCGACCATGCCGCCGAACAACACGTAGCCAAGCATCAGCACGCCGACGGTGACCACCGAGATCTCGTAGTCGATGCCGACCAGCGTCTTGACCAGCACGCCGCCGCCGACCATCTGCGCCGTCAGATAGAAGGTGGACACGGTGATCACCGAGATCGCGCCGACCACGCGCGTCTTCTTCGGGTCGTTGCGGTAGGCGAGGATGTCGGCCAGCGTGTACTTGCCGATGTTGCGGCAGGGCTCGGCGATCACCAGCAGCACGGTGATGTAGGCGACCAGCCAGCCGACCGAGTACATGAAGCCGTCGTAGCCGTACAGCGAGATCAGCCCGGCGATGCCTAGGAAGCTGGCGGCCGAAAGATAGTCACCAGCGATGGCCCAACCGTTCTGCAGCCCCGAGACACCGCCGCCGGCGGTGTAGAAGTCGGCCGCCGACTTGACCCGCTTGGCGGCGATGTAGGTCACGAACATCGTCAGGCCGATGATCAGAGCGAAGACGATGAACGTCAGCCAGCGCCACTCGGCGCCGACCGCGCCCTGCGCGAAGGCGGGAAACGCCACCAGCGGCGCCGACAGCGCGCCGGCGGCAAGGTAGAGCGATTTGCGTGCGCTCATGGCCTATTTCCTCCCGATCGTTTCGGCGTCGCGGATCAGCTCGCGCGCCATGGCGTCGAACTCCCGGTTGGCGCGGCGCGAGTAGTAGAAGGCGATCGCCCAGGCGACCACGAACTCGGTCAGCGCGAAGACGATGCCGACGTTCAGCGGCCCCCACAGCCTGATCCTGAACAGTTCGGGGAAGTACGCGGCGCCGACCGGCAGCAGGAAGTAGAAGATCACCGAAAACACCATCAGGCCCATCAGGAAGCGGACCTTGCGAGCGTGCAGCAGTTGAAACCTCGGGTCGGCGTCGATCGCCGCCCAGTTAAGCGGCGCAGCCGGTGTTGCGGCAGACATGGTCGTTTTCCCCCTCTTTGACGGTCGAACGGTCATCCGTGGCGGCCGGCGACGAGCGGCTCACCGTCGCCGCGAACGGCCGCGGCGAGATAGGTACAAACCCTAGAATCGGTATCTTGCGACAGCCTTACGCGAACCTGTCGCGAAGCTGACCGGCGCAAATGCGGTACGACGCCGGATCAAGCAAGGAAGGGATTGCGACGCGCCACCTGAGACGGCGTTGCGGCGAGCACGCTCGCGCAGGGCATCGAGCCCGGCCCAGCCGATGCACGCGCGGCCGAACCGAGGCAGGGGTCCTCGACTGCCGCTAAGGCAGCGTCGTGCTGCCGGCCGCCTTCGGTGCGACCGTGCCGAGTCGATCCTTCAGAGACGGGGCGCGCTCGTCGAACAGCACGGCGTAGTACACGGCGTTCGACATCACCTTCTTGACGTAGTCGCGCGTTTCGTTGAAAGGAATGGTCTCAGCGAAGACCGCCCCCTCGACCGCCCGTGGCAGCGATGCGCGCCAGGCACGCGGCCGGCCGGGGCCGGCGTTGTAGGCAGCAGAGGCCAGCGCCGGATGCCCGTCGAGGTCATCGAGGACCATGCGCAGGTAGCTGGTGCCCAGCCGCAGGTTGATGTCGACATCATTGACGCGGCCGATGCTGAAATCATTCATGCCGACCCGGCGCGCCACCCAGCGCGCGGTGGTCGGCATCAGCTGCATCAGCCCGGAGGCACCCGCCGAAGAGCGAATGTCCTCGATGAAGCGCGACTCCTGGCGGATCAGGCCGTACACCCAGGTCGGCTCCAGTCCCGCCGCGCGCGCGTGCGCTTCGAGCGTTTCCCGGTAAGGCGCCGGGAAACGCTGCGTGAAATCGAAGAGTTCGCGCGTGCGTTCCGAGGTCGAGATCATGCGGTCGATCACGCCGTTGCGGCGGGCGAACTCGGCCGCCGCCAGCATCTGCCTGTCGGTCATGCGCTGGCCGTTGTTGGCAATGCCGATCTGCCAGTTCCACTCGCGATGCCCGTCGATGCGCAGGCCGAGTTCGTAGAACTTGAGCGCCCGGCGCAGCCCGGCGTTGGCCAGCATCGGCGCGAGTTCCTGCTCGGTCACGGCTTCGGCGCGCGGCGGCAGAACAACCTTCTGGCCGAGTTCCTCGACCGCCAGCTTGCCGTAGAACTCGAAACGGCCGGCGATGCGCTCGAACTGTTGCTGCGCTCCTTCGAAGTCGCCCGCAGCGGCAAGGGCGCGGCCGCGCCAGTAGATCCAGGCCGGATCATCGGCCAGCGGCGCCGGCATCCGCTCGATCGTCCGCAGCACGGCGGTCCAGTCATGGGCGCGCAAGGCGGCACGCACCTGCCATTCGAGCACCTCGTCAGCCCGTGCCGTCTCCGGCGCCACGCCGACGTGCTCGCCGCCGTGCCGGTACCACGCCACCGCCTCCGGCATCAGCTTCAGCGCGGCCATGTGGCCGATGCGGCCCCAGGCCAGCCCGCGCTGCTCGGGCGAAAAGTGCAGGTTCAAGGCCGCGGCGTAGCGGGCGGCCCTCTCCGGATCGTCGCGGGACAGGCGCGCCAGCGCCACCAGCGCCAGCTCGGTCTGCTGCCGGCTGAGCCGCCGCTCGTGCGTCGCCAGCCAGCGCTCGGGCTGATCGAGGATCTGTGCCGCCTGCGCCGCCTCGGCCCCGGGCAGTGCCGACGTGGCGCGCCGCGCGGTGGCCAACTGGTTGTGCTCGATCAGCGTGCGGATCCGCGTCCACGGCGACAGTTGCCGATCGGCAAGCAGTTCGTCGGCCAGCGCGCAGCAGCCCTCGGTGGCCGACTCGCGGCTGGCGGCCAGCAGGTTGCGCGCCTCGTCGGCCAGCGCCTTGCTCCGGCCCTGCGCCAGGTAGCGCGCCAGCATCTCGTAGCAGCGCAGTTGCGCATCGTCGCTCCAGAGGAGCGCCTGCCGCTCGCGCAGCAGCGTGGCAAAGTCGCGCCGTGCGCCCAGGTTCAGCAGCCACTCCAGGCGCAGTCGGTCGGCGACGTAGGTGCGTGGATGGCGGGCGAAGAATTCGCGGACGACCTGGTCGAGCGCCGCGGCGCTGTCGCCGCGTTCGTCGCGCAGCCGCAGCTGCAGCTGCCAGAATTCGCCGTACGCTTGCAGCGGGTGCGCGCCGATGGCTGCTGCGGCAGCCGCCAGCCGCACCCTGTCGCCGACAGCCCAGGCATCGCGGGCAGCAATCACCGCGGCGTCGCCGCCGGCGACGTCGCTGCGCTTTGAGACGGCCTGGGCCGGCGTGCAGAGGCCGACAGCCGCGGCGAACAGAAGCGCGGCGATGTGTACGATGCGATGTGCCCCAAGCAGCGGCATCAAGTCAGGCTAGCACAGGCGATCGCCCGATGATCTACAGGATTCCCCCGCCGCCGGCGCCCAAATCGCCGCCCCAAGATCCGAAGCGCGGCGCTCTGCGCGCCAAGCTGCTGGCCGCACGCATGGAGCTTGCCGATCGCGAGCCGCGATCGCGCGTGCTGTGCGACCGCCTGCTGCGCTGGCTGCGCACGATGCCGCTGCAGCGGCTCGCCTTTTACTGGCCGACGCGTGGCGAACCCGACGTCACGGCGGCGATCACCACCTGGCTGGCCGAGAATCCCGCGCGCAGCGCAGGGCTGCCCATCATCGCCGGGCAGGTGCTCGAGTTCGCGCCCTGGCATCCACGCATGCCGATGAAGGCCGGCGATTTCGGCATCCAGGTCCCGGACACGGCAAGCCGGATGAAACCGCAGCTGCTCGTCATCCCTTGCGTCGGCATCGATGCGCAGCGCTTCCGGCTCGGCTACGGCGCCGGCTTCTATGACCGGACGCTGGCCGGCCTTTCGGTGCGGCCGTCGACGGTCGGCATCGCCTTTGACTGCGGCCGCGTGCCCACGATTAATCCGCAGCCGCACGACATCCAGCTCGACCTCGGCATCACCGAATCCGGCGTGCTGTAGGACCCCGCATTGCAGGCGCCGCGGCAGCTCGGTGACTTGCAGCCTGTGCGCGAGTGATTCGCATCGATCTTCTGCGGACAGGCGCTCAGCCGGCCAGCTGCGGCACGCGCTGGAACTGCTCGATGAGCCAGTTGCGAAACGCCTCGACGTGCGGCCGTCGGGCGCGCGCCGGGTTGACCACCAGCACGTGCCGGTAGCCGACCTCCATGTGCAGCTGCGGGAACGCCATCACCAGGTCGCCGCTGGCCACGCAGTCCTGCAGGAACGGCGAGCGCACCAGCGCCACGCCCTGGCCGCGGATGGCCGCCTGCACGGCCTGGTCGACGAAGGAGAAGACGAGCCGTCCGGCGGCAGGCTCCACCGCGCCGGCGCCGGCATGCTCGAACCAGTTCGCCCAGCTCAGGCGGTAGGTGCCGGGCACGCTGTCGTCCAGATCGAGCAGCGGCCACTGCGCGAGGTCGGCGGGCGTGCGCACCGGTTTCGCCTGCAGCAGCCGCGGGCTGACCGCGGGCGCGACGACGTCGTCGATCAGCAGGGACGCGCCCTGCGGCATCGAGCCCGAAGGAATCCAGCGGATGGCAACGTCGATGTCCTCGGTCTGCAGGTCGATCACGCGGTCGGACGCATCGATGCGGATTTCGATGTCGGGATAGCTGCGCTGGAACGCGGCCAGGCGCGGCACCAGCCACAGCGACGCGAACGACGCGTAGGTGGTCAGCGTCATGCGCCGGGCCGCGCTGGCGCCGCGAATGTCGTCGACGCTGGCGTCGATTGATGCCAGCGCCTGGCGAACCGCGCGCTGCAGCTGCACGCCGGCAGCGGTCAGCATCAGTGCCCGCGTCTGCCGAACGAAAAGCGCTTTGCCGACCTGACGCTCCAGCGCCGCGATCTGCCGGCTGATCGACGACTGCGTCAGGTTCAGTTCGGCCGCGGCTTGGGTGAACGACAGCAGCCGCGCCGCCGCCTCGAAGCCGCGCAGCGCCGCCAGCCCGATCGGCCGGCGACGGCGCGCGCCGCTTTTGCCACCTTGAGCCATGGCCGCGACCATACATGCGATTTGCGCATGCATCAACTGCGATCTTTTCGTTTGTCGGGTCCGCCTCAGTAGCGTCAAATGTCGCCATCACTCGCGCATGGATGCGCAGATCGAATGGAGGCGGCGATGACGGCGACGCTAACGGTCAGGACGATCGACCTCGGCTACGAACAGATGTTCATCTTCGACGGCGGGCCGCAGGCGCGGGTGCGCGTGCTGTACGGCGCCGCCTGGCTGACCGAGGAGGGTGAGCCGGGCGATGTGATCGCCAGCGCCGGCGACGAGTTCGCGCTGCACGGCGGCCGCGCACTGGTGGAAGGGCTGGGACCGACCCGCGTCCAGATCGTCGAGACACGGCCGCCGGGGCTCGCGCGGCGCGCAGCCGCATGGCTGCGGCGGCTGGCGTTGCGCGCACGGCGCGCGCTCGAGCGACAGCAGCTGGGCGCGCGTGCCGCGGTCGAACCCAACGCCTGAAGCTGGTCTTTCAGGTTCCGAGTTTCACGCTACGGAGGCGAAGATGAACGAACGGCGACTCGATATCGGCAGCGGCGCGCGCTGGGCGGATCGCCTCGGCACCACCGCCGTGTTCGCCTGGTGGCTGCTGACGATCAGCGGCTTGCTGTTTTGAGCTGAGCGGCGGGCGCGGTTCGAAGCCAGTGGCGCCCAGCTATCGCGGCAGGCCGAGCCGGCGCCAAAGTTCGAGCGACGGCCCGGCCTGGTTCATCGTGTAGAAGTGCAGCCCGGGCGCGCCAGCCGCAAGCAGCCGCTCGCACAGCGCGGCGACCACGTCGAGGCCGAAGGCCTGGATCGAGGCACGATCATCGGCGAAGCTCGCCAGCTTCAGCCGGATCCAGCGCGGGATCTCGGCCCCGCAGGCGTCGGAAAAGCGCGCCAGCTGGGCGAAGTTGGTGATCGGCATGATTCCGGGCACGATCGGCACCGCGCATCCGGCGCGCCGGGCTTCTTCGACAAAGCCGAAATAGGCCTCGGCGTTGTAGAAGTACTGCGTGATCGCCGAATCGGCGCCGGCGCGGACCTTGCGCAGGAAATTGGCGAGATCTTCGGCCGGCGAGCGCGACTGCGGGTGGTACTCCGGATACGCGGCGACCTCGACGTGGAACCAGTGGCCGGTCTCGGCGCGGATAAAGGCCACCAGCTCGTTCGCGTACTGGAAATCGCCGGCGCCGCCGGCCGCGCCCGAGGGCATGTCGCCGCGCAGCGCGACCAGTCTTCTCACGCCCAGGTCGCGGTAGCCGTGCAGCAGTTGTGCGACCTGCGCCCGGCTCGTGCCCATGCAAGAGATGTGCGGCGCCACCGGCAGTCCGGCATTGTGCATTTCGAGCACCGTGTTCCAGGTGCCCTCCTTGGTCGAGCCGCCGGCGCCGAAAGTCACCGAAAAGAAGGCCGGACTGACCTGCGCGAGCTGGGCGCGCACTGCGCGCAGCTTCTCGGCCGCCTCCTCGCTTTTCGGCGGGAAGAATTCAAAGCTGTACGTTCTCTCGTTCAACGGCGTCGCTCCGGCGGCAGGAGGGTCGAGAAGGCCCAGGTCAACAGGCTGTAGACGAGCGCACCGGCCACGCCCCACCAGAAGCCATCGACATGGAACCCGGGCAGGATCGAGCCGACGCCCCAGAACAGCAGGCCGTTGATGACGAGCAGAAACAGGCCGAGCGTCAGCAGCGTGACCGGCAGCGTGAGGATGACCAGGACCGGCTTGATCACCGCATTGACCAGGCCGAGAACGATGGCGGCGATGAAGGCGCTCAATTCATCGGCCACCGTCACGCCCGGCAGCAGCAGCGCCACCAGCCACAGCGCGATGGCGTTGAGGATCCAGACCAGCAGGATGCGCATCTATTGCCCCACCCTGTCCGCAGCGCCGTCCACGTAAGGCTTCATGGCCGCGTAGATGGTCGCATTGACCGGCGCCGGTATCCCGGCCGCCGCCGCCATGCGCACGACGCCGCCAGCCAGCCAAGGCGCCTCCAGCCGGTTGCCGGCGACCAGATCATTGAGCATCGACGAGCGCATCTCGGCCGGCAGCCCGTCGATGAAGGCCATCTGCCGGTCGACGAAGCCGCCCTCGAAGACCACGCCCTGCGTCGCCGCCACGGCCACCGTCTCGCGCATCGCCGCGTCGAGCGCCTTGCGCAGGTCGGCGTCGGTGCGCACCACGCCGATGGGCTGACGCGCCAGCGCGGTAACCCCCGACATCGCCGCCAGGAAAACGAACTTCTCCCACAGCGCGCGCTTGATGTCGTCGACGAGTTCGATATCGATGCCCGCGCCGCGGCCGGCCGCGACGAACGCCTGCACCGCCGCCTGCGGCCCGCCGGCAAAGGCGCCGACGCGCAGCCGCGCCATCGTCCCGGTGTGCGCAATCACCCCGGGGGCCTTGATCACCGCGCCGATCTGCGCCACGCCGCCGGCGACGCGCTGCTCGCCGAGCACGCGCATCAGCACCTGGTGGCTCTCGACACCGTTCTGGAACGGGATGGCGATGCCACCCGAGGCGAGCAGCGGCGCGATCTGCTGCGCGCCGGCCTCGACGTCCCACAGCTTGACGCAAAACAGCACCACGTCGACCGGCGCCAGCGCAGCCGGATTGTCGGTGGCCACGACCGCCATCGACCGCACCGGACCGACCGCGCTTTCCACCGTCAGGCCGCGTTCGCGAAGCGCCGACAGATTGCGGCCGCGCGCGATGAAGGCCACGTCGTGGCCGGCCCTGGCCAGCTGCGCGCCGAAGTATCCGCCGACACCGCCGGCACCCATCACCGCGATACGCATCCTTGCCTCCTTCACGCCGTCCAGGCGCGATTGGCGAGCACGGTTCGATACCGGTCCGGACCCTCGAAGGTCACGCCGCAGCGGTCCCAGTACGGGTTGTTCGAGGGCACCACCGCCGCGCCCATCGCCCGCAGCCGCTGCAGCCGCAGTTCGTAGGCCGCGCGATCGGGTTCATAAAGCACGATCAGGTCCTCCGCCGAAGGCCTGGCGACGGTCGCCCCATGCTCGACGACCAGTTCCAGGTGCCAGCCGGCGCCGGGCAGGCCGACGATGAGTCCGTCGAATCCGTCGTGGTCGGCGAACTCGGCCAGAACTGACAGCCCCAGCGCGTCGCAGTAGAAGCGTCGCGCCTGCGCCAGATCGGAGCAGGCGCGCGCCACGCGCAGCACCGGCGTTGCCATCGTCAGTAGCGGTAGTGCTCCGGCTTGTAAGGACCGGCCTTGGACACGCCGATGTAGCTGGCCTGCTGGTCGGTGAGCTCGGTCAGCTGCGCGCCGAGTTTCGCCAGTTGCAGCCGCGCCACCTTCTCGTCGAGGTGCTTGGGCAGCACGTACACACCGATCGGATACTTGTGCGTCTGCGTGTAGAGCTCGATCTGCGCGATCACCTGGTTGGCGAACGAACTGGACATCACGTAGCTCGGGTGCCCGGTGCCGCAGCCGAGGTTCACCAGCCGGCCCTCGGCAAGCAGGATGATGCGGCGGCCAGAGGGGAAGATCACATGGTCGACCTGCGGCTTGATGTTCTCCCACGTGTACTGCTTCAGGCTCGCGACATCGATCTCGTTGTCGAAGTGGCCGATGTTGCAGACGATCGCCTGGTCCTTCATCTTCCGCATGTGCTCGTGCGTGATCACGTGGAAGTTGCCGGTGGCGGTGACGAAGATGTCGGCCTTGTCGCAGGCGTAGTCCATCGTCACCACGCGATAGCCCTCCATCGCCGCCTGCAGCGCGCAGATCGGGTCGATCTCGGTGATCCACACCTGCGCCGACAGCGCACGCAGCGCCTGCGCCGAACCCTTGCCGACATCGCCGTAGCCGGCAACGACCGCGACCTTGCCGGCGACCATCACGTCGGTGGCGCGCTTGATGCCGTCGACCAGCGACTCGCGGCAGCCATACAGGTTGTCGAACTTGCTCTTGGTCACCGAATCGTTGACGTTGATCGCCGGGAAGCCGAGTCGGCCTTCCTTGGCCATCTGGTACAGGCGCTTGACGCCGGTGGTGGTTTCCTCGGTCACGCCCTTGATCTTCGAAAGGCGCGTCGAGTACCAGGTCGGATCCTTGGCCAGCCTGGCCTTGATCGACCTGAACAGTGCGGCCTCTTCCTCGCTCGTCGGCTGCGTGATGCAGGTGAGATCCCTTTCCGCCTTGGCGCCCAGGTGCAGCAGCAGCGTCGCATCGCCGCCGTCGTCGAGGATCATGTTCGAATAGCCGCCGTCGGGCCACTCGAAGATGCGGTGCGTGTACTCCCAGTAGTCGTCGAGCGACTCGCCCTTGACGGCGAACACGGCCGTGCCCTTGGCGGCGATCGCCGCCGCAGCGTGGTCCTGCGTGGAGAAGATGTTGCAGGATGCCCAGCGCACGCTGGCACCGAGGGCCTGCAGCGTCTCGATCAGCACCGCGGTCTGGATCGTCATGTGCAGCGAGCCGGTGATGCGCGCGCCGCGCAGCGGCTGGGTGGCAGCGAACTCCTCGCGGATCGCCATCAGCCCGGGCATCTCCGTCTCGGCGATGCGGATTTCCTTGCGGCCCCAGTCGGCGAGCGAGAGACTCGCGACGACGAAGTCGTTGGTACTGCTGGGTTTGAGTACGGCGCTCATCTCGCGCCCTCCTTTCGTCGAAAAGAAGTTTGCGAGCGCCGTTGAATCAGGTGGCCTGGGATGCCACCGCCTCGAGCCTGGCGGGCCGGACGGCCCGTCGCAACGCTCCTCGAAGCAGCGATGGAGTATAGCGGCGGGCCGCGGCCCGCCGCCGGATCGGGCGGTTACAGGCCGGCGGCCCCTCGCAGCGCTTCGGCCTTGTCCGTCCGCTCCCAGGTGAACTCGGGCTCGTCGCGGCCGAAGTGGCCGTAGGCGGCGGTCTTTTCGTAGACCGGCCGCAGCAGGTCGAGCATCTGCACAATGCCCTTGGGCCGCAGGTCGAAATGTTCTGCCACCAGCTGGCCGATCCTCTCGTCGGAGAGCTTGCCCGTGCCTTCGGTGTAGACGGTGATGTTCATCGGCCGGGCGACGCCGATCGCGTAGGCGACCTGAACCTGGCACTGCCGCGCCAGGCCGGCGGCGACCACGTTCTTGGCCACGTAGCGCGCCGCGTAGGCGGCCGAGCGGTCGACCTTGCTCGGGTCCTTGCCCGAGAAGGCGCCACCACCGTGCGGGCAGGCGCCGCCGTAGGTGTCGACGATGATCTTGCGGCCGGTGAGCCCGCAGTCGCCGTGCGGACCGCCGATCACGAAGCGGCCGGTCGGGTTGATCAGGTACCGGGTGTCCTTGGTCAGCCACTCCTTGGGCAGCACCGGCTTGATGATCTCCTCGCGCACCGCCTCGTAGAAACTGTCCTTCAGCTTGGTCGCCGTCTCGCTCTGGTCGGGGCTGTGTTGTGTGGACAGCACCACGGTATCGATCGAGTGCGGCTTGCCGCCGACGTAACGCATGGTGATCTGGCTCTTTGCGTCCGGGCGCAGGAACGGCAGCCGGCCGTCGCGGCGCAGCTGCGCCTGCCGCTCGACCAGCCGGTGCGCGTAGTAGATGGGCGCTGGCATCAGTTCGGGCGTTTCGTCGCAGGCGTAGCCGAACATCAGGCCCTGGTCGCCGGCGCCCTGGTTCAGGTAGTCGTCGGAAGCCTGGTCGACACCCTGGGCGATGTCGTTGCTCTGCTTGTCGTAGGCCACCAGTACCGCGCAGCCCTTGTAGTCGATGCCGTAGTCGGTGTTGTCGTAGCCGATGCGCTTGATCGTGTCGCGCGCCACCTGGATGTAGTCGACGTAGGCATTGGTGGTGATCTCGCCGGCCAGCACCACCAGGCCCGTGTTCACCAGCGTTTCGGCCGCGACACGCGAGCGCGGGTCCTGCTTGAAGATTGCGTCGAGGATCGCGTCGGAGATCTGGTCGGCCACCTTGTCCGGATGGCCTTCCGAGACGGATTCGGAGGTAAAGAGAAAGTCGCTTGCCACCTGTCGCTCTCCTGAGTCTGGCTGTCGAACGGGCGTCGAGCCCGCGGCGGAAAGCGCGGTGACGCTTTAGCAGTATTCGCCGGGGTCGTCCCCGGCCCGCCCTGCAAGTTGTTCCTTAACTCGGCGGTTCGACGGCGATTATAGGTGATCGCCGCTGCGGTTCCTCTAGCATTCGTCCGCTTGCCACACGCATTCGTCACCTGCCGACGCCAGCCTTCGTGCTCTCCGTCCTGTTCCGCCTGATCGCGCGCCTGCCGCTCGCCGTGGTTCATGCGCTCGGCGCGGCGCTTGGGCGGCTGACTTACTTCGCCTCGCCGACCTATCGGCGCACGCTTCGGGCCAACCTGGCGCAGGCTGGTCTCGATACGCCGCCACTGCGCCGCCAGTCCGCCGCCCATGCCGGCCGACAGGCGCTCGAAGCACCGTGGCTGTGGCAGCGCCCCGCTGCGGACATCGCGGAACGCGTACATGAGGAGCCGCCCGGCAGCTTCACGTCGCTGCTCGACGAGCCGCGGCCGTTGCTGCTGCTGACGCCGCATCTGGGCGGGTTCGAAGCCGTCGCGCAGTACTACGCCACGCGGGCAAAGGCGCAGGCGCGGCCGATGGCAGTGCTGTATCGCGTTCCGCGCAAGGCGGCCCTGCGCGCCCTGATCGAGGCGCGCGGGCGCGCCGGCCTTGTGCTGGCGCCGGCGAACCTCGCCGGCGTACGCACGCTGATGCGGTCGCTGAAGAATGGACATACGGCAGGCATCCTTCCCGACCAGGTGCCGTCGCAGGGTGAGGGCTGCTGGGCCGATTTCTTCGGCCGGCCGGCGTACACGATGACGCTGCCGGCGAGGCTGGCCGCCGCCGGCGGCGCGCGCGTCGTTCTTGTCCTGTGCGAACGCCTGCGCGGCGGCCGCTACCGGCTGCAACTGGCGCCCTTCGACGAGCCGCTGTCGGGCGATATCGCGGCCGACACGCAAAAACTCAACCATGCGATCGAAGCGCTGATCCGCCGCTGCCCGGCGCAATACCTGTGGGGCTACAACCGCTACAAGGCGCCAGCCGGCGTCCGCCCTGCCGAGACGTCCGGGCCGATGGATTCGCCGTGACCGAACTGCTGGCGCGCCTCTGGATCGCCCTGATCAATGCCACGTCGCGCTGGCCGGTTGCGGCACGCGCCCGGCTGGGCAACGTGCTTGGCGATGCGTTGTGGCTGCTGATCCGGCCGCGCCGCCGCGTCACGCTCGCCAACCTGCGCGCCTGTTTTCCGCAGATGCCTGAGGCACAGCGGCGCGCGCTCGGACGGCGTCTGTTTCGCAACATCGCGCGCAGCGTGCTCGATCACTCGGTTCTCTGGCGCGGCAGCCGCGATGCCGTCGAGCGGCTGGTGCGCGTCGAAGGCGTCGAGCACCTGAACGACCCCGCCAACCGCCCGCTGATCCTGCTGGCGCCGCATTTCGTGGGCCTGGATGCCGGCGGTCTGCGCGTCAACACGCTGGTCCGCGGCGTGTCGATCTACGCCCGGCAGAGCAACGCGGTGTGGGACGAGTGGCTGCTGAAAGGCCGTCGCCGCTTCAACGAGCCGGTGCTCATTCCACGGCGCGGCGCCGCCGAACTGAAGGCGGTGCTGCGCGCGATGAAAGAGGGCCTGCCGCTGTATTACCTGCCGGACATGGATGTCGGCGCCGACAATTCCGTGTTCGTGCCTTTCTTTGGCGTCGCCGCGGCGACGATCCCGATGGTCAGCCGTCTGGCACGGCTCACGGATGCCAAGGTCGTCATGGCCGTGACCGAGATGACGGCCGACGGCTACGTTCTGCACCTCGAAGAGCCTTGGCGCGGGTTTCCCGGCGCCAGTGTCGAGGTGGATACCGTGCGCATGAACCGCGAGATCGAACGGTGGGTACTGCGCCTGCCCGACCAGTACCTGTGGACGCACAAGCGCTTCAAGACCCGGCCGCCGGGCGAGCAATCGCTGTATTGACCATCGCCAGCTCGCCGTTTCCCGATCCGACTGTTGCGCGAAGGGGGCGATAATCGGCCCATGAGACTGCGCTTTACCAAGATGCAGGGCAGCGGCAACGACTTCGTGATGGTCGACGGCGTCACGCAACAGGTCGCGCTCGATGCGCAGCAGCTGCGCCACCTGGCCGATCGCCGCTTCGGCGTCGGCGCCGACCAGATCCTGCTCGTCGAACGCGCCCGGCAGCCGACGGTCGACTTCCGCTACCGCATCTTCAACGCCGACGGCGGCGAGGTCGAACAGTGCGGCAACGGCGCGCGCTGCTTCGTGCGCTTTGTGCACGATCGCGGCCTGACCCACAAGCGCACGATCCGCGTCGAGACACTCGGCGGCGTCATCGAGCCGCAGCTGGAGGACGACGGCACGGTCACGGTCGACATGGGCGCGCCTTGCTTCGAACCCAAGCGCGTCCCCTTCGATGCCGAGGGGCTGGTGTCGCGCGCCGATGGCAGAGACCGACTGTGGCCGCTGACCATCCATGGCCGCACGGTCGAGTTTTCGGTGCTGTCGATGGGCAACCCGCACGCGGTGCAGGTGGTCGACGACGTCGACCAGGCGCCGCTCGCCAAGGACGGGCCGGTGATCGAGCACCATGCCCGCTTTCCGCGCCGCGTGAACGCCGGTTTCATGCAGGTGCTCGACCGCCATGCGATGCGGCTGCGCGTGTGGGAGCGCGGCGTGGGCGAGACGCTGGCCTGCGGCAGCGGCGCCTGCGCCGCCGCCGTCGCGGGTATCCTGCGCGGTCTGCTCGATTCGCCCGTGCAGGTGCACGCACGCGGCGGCATGCTGCGCATCGGCTGGGCCGGCGACGCCGCCGCGGTGCTGCTCACCGGGCCGGCGGAGAAGGTCTTCGAAGGCGAGATTGAGATCTAGAAGAATTCAATGACTCACGACGACGTCGCGGCATTCCTTTCCGGCCACCCCGATTTCTTCGACCATTATCCCGAAGTGCTGGCGGCGCTTGCCATACCCCACCCGCAGGACGGGCACGCGGTATCGCTGGTCGAGCGGCAGACGATGATGCTGCGCGAACGGATCAAGTCGCTGGAGATGCGGCTGGCCGACCTGCTGCGCCACGGCGAGGAGAACGACGCCATCGCCGACCGTCTCGTCCACTGGGCGCGGGCGCTGCTCGCCCAGACCGACGAGGCGCTGCTGCCGAACACCCTGCTCGACGAACTGATGCGGCAGTTCAACGTGCCCTTCGGCGCGCTGCGCCTGTGGGGCGTGGCGCCGCAGTTTGCCGGACGCGACTGGGCCGCCCCCGCCAGCGAGGAGATCATCCGCCTGGCCGGCAGCATGCAGGCGCCTTTCTGCGGCTCCAACGTCGGCTTCGAGGTCGCCGCCTGGATGGCCGCGGATCCCGGGATGATCCGCAGCCTGACGATGATGCCGCTGCGCACCGGCGCCGACACGCGGACCTTCGGCATGCTGGCGCTGGGCTCGCCGGATCCCGACCGCTTCCAGATCACGATGGGCACGGCGTTCCTGTCGCGCATCGCCGAGTTGGCCAGCGCGGCGTTGGCCCGGCTGCGCGCCTAGCGCCAGATGAGCGCTGGCGCCGACGACGCTGCGCCAGCGGCGGCGCAGGTCGCCTCCTTTCTCGAAGAGCTCGCACGGCAGCGGCGGCTGTCGCCAAACACGGTCGCCGCCTATCGCCGCGATCTGGCCGAACTCGAGCGGCTTTCCGCCGGCACAGCGCTGGCGAAACTGCAGGCGGCCGATATCCGGCGCACCCTGGCGCGGCTGCATGGTCAAGGCGCGGCGCCGGCATCACTGGCGCGCAAGCTGTCGGCGTGGCGCCGATTCTTCGCCTGGCTCGGCGCGCGCGGCGCAATCGCCGGCAACCCCGTCGCCGGCATTCGCGCGCCGAGGCGGGCCAAGCGGCTGCCAAAGGCACTGGCGCCCGACCAGGCCGTGCAACTGGCGGCGCACGAGCCGGCCGACCTGGCGCCGGCACTGTGCGACAAGGCGATCGTCGAACTGCTCTACTCCAGCGGCCTGCGGTTGTCCGAACTGGTGGCACTGGACTGGCGCTATTTCGACGCCGACGGCGATGCGCCCGGCTCGACGTCATGGCTCGATCTGCGGGCGCAGCGCGTGACCGTCCTCGGCAAGGGCGGCAAGGTGCGCCAGGTGCCGGTGGGCAGCCCGGCGATCGAAGCGCTGCGCCGCTGGTTAGTCGTGCGGGCAACGATCGGCGACGTCGATGCGCGGGCGCTGTTCGTGTCCGCGCGTGGACGCCGCCTCGGCCCCCGCAGCGTCCAGTTGCGGCTGGCCAGGCTCGCCCGCGCGCTTGGACTCGGCGTGCATGTTCACCCGCACGTGCTGCGCCACTCGATGGCCTCGCATGTCCTGCAAAGCAGTGGCGACCTTCGCGCCGTGCAGGAATTGCTCGGCCACGCCAGCATCGCGACGACGCAGATCTACACCCGGCTCGACTGGCAGCACCTGGCCAGGACCTACGATGCCACCCACCCTCGCGCCCGTCGCAAGCCGGGCTGAAGCGCCGCCGAGGATGCAGCGCACTGCCGAACTGATCCTGAAGCCCGGCAAGGAGCGCTCGGTATTGCGCCGGCACCCCTGGCTGTACGACACGGCGGTCGCCAGGGTCAAGGGTGCGCCGGCGTCCGGCGAAACCGTTGCCGTGCGCAGCGCCGACGGCCAGTGGCTGGCCTGGGCCGCGTATTCGCCCGTCTCGACGCTGCGCGCACGCTGCTGGAGCTTCGTCGAGACCGACCGCATCGATGCGACCTGGTTCGCTGCGCGCGTAGGCGAGGCCGTGGCACGACGCGCGCCTCTTCATGCCGACAGCGATGCGCTGCGCCTCGTCTTCGGCGAGGCCGACGGGCTGCCGGGACTGATTGTCGACCGCTACGGTGCCCAGCTGGTCGTGCAGTTCCAGGCCGCAGGCGTCGAGGCGAACCGCAAACCGCTGCTCGACGCGATGGTCGACGCCACCGGCTGCAACGCTGTCTACGACCGCTCCGACAGCGCCGGGCGCGCCCGCGAGGGACTGCCGCCGACCCACGGCGTGGTGCGCGGCGCCGATCCGCCAGCGCGAATCCTCATCCACGAACACGGCCGGCGCGCCTGGGTCGACGTGCGCACCGGGCACAAGACCGGCTACTACATCGACCAGCGCGACAACCGCGAGCTGGCGTCGCAACTTGCGCTGCGCACACGCCAGCGGCTCGGCCACGCTCCCCTGGCCTTGAACTGCTTCTGTTACACGGGCGGCTTCTCGCTGGCGCTGGCCACCGGCGGCTGCACCGTGCTGTCGATCGACACATCGTCCGAAGCACTGGCACTGGCGCGGGAAAACTGGCTGCTGAACAGCCTGCCGGAATCGGCCGGCCAGTGGCTCGCGGCGAACGTGTTCGAGGCCCTGCGCGGTCTGCGCGCCGAAGGACGAGGCTTCGACCTGATCGTGCTCGATCCGCCGAAGTTCGCCTCCAGCCACCATCACGTCGAACGCGCCGCGCGCGCGTACAAGGACATCAACCTCAGCGCGCTGCGACTGCTCAACCCGGGCGGTTACCTGCTGACGTTTTCCTGCTCGGGGGCGATCGGCATCGAACTGTTCCAGAAGATCGTCGCCGGCGCGCTGATCGACGCGCCCGTGGAGGCGCAGCTGCTTCGCCGTCTGGCGGCTGGAGAGGATCACCCGCTGCGCATGACGCACCCCGAGGGCGAATACCTGAAGGGGCTGCTGCTGCAGCGGGTGTAGGGCGAACAAGGCCGACCGCAGGCCATCGCGTCGCGGCTCCGCCAGCCGACGCACTGCCCGTACCGGCGGTCGCGCTGCGGCGGATCTTCTACAATCGCGCCCCTTCCAGCACGCGCTCGCCCCGCCCGGGCCGGGAAAGCGCGCACCGGGCGGCGACGAGGCCGGCCCTGACGCCGGCTTCGGACGACCCTGCTCCGGGATCGCTCGTCAGCCTTCTCCAGAATCTGCAGGAGTCGCAATGCAAGCCAATGAGCCACAGGTTCCGGTCACCGTTCTCACGGGTTTTCTCGGCGCCGGCAAGACGACGCTGCTGAACCGGATCCTCAGGGAAAGCCACGGCCATCGGATCGCGGTGATCGAAAACGAGTTCGGTCCCGAGGGCGTGGACAACGATCTGCTGGTCGCCGACACCGAAGAGCAGATCGTCGAGATGAACAACGGCTGCATCTGCTGCACGGTGCGCGGCGATCTGCTTCGGATCCTCGGCGAACTGAAGGACAAGCGC
Source organism: uncultured Burkholderiaceae bacterium (assembly GCA_964509545.1). GTDB lineage: Bacteria > Pseudomonadota > Gammaproteobacteria > Burkholderiales > Burkholderiaceae_F > JADJWR01. The sequence continues at coordinate 113,909 of CAZDXQ010000001.1, forward strand.
CGCCGCGGCCAACTGAGCTTCGAACGCGTGATCATCGAGACCACCGGCATGGCCAACCCGGGTCCGGTCACGCAGACTTTCTTCATGGACGACGAGATCGCCTCGTACTACCTGCTCGACGCGGTGATCACGGTGGTCGATGCCAAGCACGGCCACGACACGCTTGACGCGCAGCCCGAAGCCCAGAACCAGGTCGGCTTTGCCGACCGCATCCTGTTGACAAAGACCGACCTGGTCGCGGCCGACGAGGTCGAATCATTGCGCGAGCGGCTGGTGCAGATGAACCCGCGCGCGCCGATCCGCGCCGTGCATATGGGAGAAATCCCTCTGCGGGAGGTGCTCGATCTGCGCGGCTTCAACCTGAACGCGATCCTGGAGATCGATCCGCAGTTTCTCGCCGCCGAGCACCCCGACGCCACGCGCACCCGAAACGCGCACGATCACGACCATCATCACCACGAACATGACGACGATCATGATCACGATCATGGACACGGCGATCATGCTCATGCTGGACATCACCATCATCATGACGATGCGATCAAGGCGTTCGTTTTCCAGTCGGCGCGGCCGTTCGACCCGGCCAAGCTGGAGGAGTACATGGGCGCGCTGACGCAGGTTTACGGTCAGGACATGCTTCGGTATAAAGGCGTCCTTTTTATGAATGGCAGCCCTCGGCGGATGATCCTGCAGGGCGTGCACATGCTGATGGGCGCCGACGTCGGCCGCCCGTGGGGCAAGGACGAGAAGCCCGGCAGCAAGATGGTGTTCATCGGGCGCAACCTTCCGAAGGACGCGATCCTCAAAGGGCTGGAGGCCTGCCTGGCTCGCTGACAGCGTGTCCGGCAAACGGGGCGACAAGGTGAAACGACATGGTTGCGAAGACTAAGACTGCAAAGCCAGCCAAGAAGGCTGTGAGCAAGCCGGCCAAGCCAGCCAGGCCAACCAAGGCGGCGAAGCCGGCGGCGAAGAAGGCGACCACGAAGGCGCCGCCCAAGCCGGCCAGGAAGCCGGCGGCTCCGGCAACGCGTCCCGCGGCCAAGGCCGCTGCGCCGGCAAAGGCGCGCGCGAGCAAGGCACGCGTCGAGGCGCCGCAGGTTGCGCCGCGGACCGAGACCATGGTCGCCGTCGCGCCGCGCCCAGCGCCGACGCCGAAAAGCGCGCCAATGGCCAGTGCCAAGGATGTCGCCGCGGCGCACGAGTATCTGCTGACCCGCTCGGCAAATCGCAGCGAAGAGCCGGTGGTGATCAATGGCCGCCGGCTGCCGACGGAAGAGCAGTTGCTGAAGATGCCGGACACCGCTTACATGAACGAAGACCAGCTCGCCTTCTTCAAGTACCGCCTGCAGCGCATGGAGCAGGAACTGCTCGCCAACGCCGGCGAGACGACTGAACATCTGCGCGAGACGGTGATCGTTCCCGATCCAGCCGACCGGGCGACGATCGAGGAAGAGCACGCGCTGGAACTGCGCACGCGCGACCGCGAACGCAAGCTGCTGAAGAAAGTTCAGGCCGCGTTACAGCGCATCGAAAGCGGCGATTACGGATACTGCGAGGAAACCGGCGACCCGATCGGCATCCCCCGCCTGCTCGCGCGTCCTACGGCGACCCTTTCTCTCGAAGCCCAGCAGCGCCGCGAACTCAAGCAGAAGCTCTTCGGCGATTGATGGAGGAGCAGCGGGACGCCGCCGCGAGGTGCGGCGCGGGCGGCCACAGGGCCGCCGCCCCCGTGAGGATGATCTAGCCCGTTGGCGGTACGGCCGTTTCGAGACCCTCGTCCGTACGCATCGCCGTGCCGATGTTCAAAGTTGTTATAGTGGTTGGCCGCTGACCTCAACCGCGCGTCGTGGCCGGCTGAGGGTCAAACGGGGGCTGTGCGCCTGCGGCGCGGCGATCGTCGGGGCCGTTGCGCGAATCAGGGCGCGGGCGAACCCGGACAAGGTTGACACAGGGCGTGGTTTTCTCCTTTTTCAAGAAGGATCCGAAGGACCCCAAGAAGGGGGTCGGCGGTCGTCCGCGGCAGCCGGCCGGTGGCCCGCGCACGGGCGGCGCTACCGAGGTCACGACCCGGCCGACGCCCAAGCCGATCGGTCGCCCGCTCAGCGGACCGGCGACGCGCGCGCTGGACCGGCCCAGTGTTCCGTCAACGGCGTTTCCGACGACCGAAACCGCGTTGCCGGAACGCGAGCGCGCACGGCACCGGGCACGTGAAACCGCAGCGAAAATCGACGCGATCGAATCGGAGATGGCGCGCGACCTGATGCGCGGCCTGGGCCGCAGCGTCGGCACGCCGCCGCCTGCCGAGGCGGCTCAGGACAAACCTGCCGAGTCGCAGCCGGCCGCTGCTGCTGCGCCGGTCCCGGCCGCCGCCGAAGAGCCCATGGGGTCGGTCACCGACATCCTCGGCGGCAACATCGACGCCATCGAAATCAACACCTCCGGCGCCGGTTCGCTGATCGACGAGACGGCCATTCTCTTCTCGAACGGCCAGATCGAGGACGCGGAGTCCATCCTCAGAGCGGGATTGCGCAACGCCGATCTCGGCGCTGCGGCACGCATGGCCTGGCACATGCTTTTCGAACTGGTCAACCAGCGAGGCGACAAGGCGGCATTCGAGCAGCTGGCGATGGACTATGTTCTGCGCTTCGAGCATTCGCCGCCGGCCTGGATCGACTACGTCGTGGCGCCGCCGACCCGCGCGGCTGCAGTGGCGGCGCCGCCGGTCGCGGCCAGCGGCGCACCGACAGTACGTCTGCCCGACGCGGTCGATGCCGGCATCGTCGCCCAGCTCGAACAGTTGCGCGGACTGACGGCGGCACATGCCGCAGTCCAGCTGGACGTATCGGCGGCGCGCACGATCGACCTGGCTGGCGCCGACCTGCTGCTGCGCGTGCTCAAGGCGTTCAAGCGCTCGCAGCGCGAACTGACGCTGGTTGGCGCAGCGAACCTCGCCGAGGTGCTGTCGCGCGCGGTCGAGTCCGGGCGCCGCGATGCGTCCGACTCGCTCTGGATGCTCCTGCTCGAGTTGCAGCGGATGCTCAACAGGCAGGAGGAGTTCGAAGAAACGGCGATCCAGTATTGCATCACCTTCGAGCTTTCACCGCCTTCCTGGGAACCGCCGGTTTCCAACCTCAAGGTTGCCGCCGCGTCGTCAGCACTGGCCGCCGTCGCCGCCGCTGCACCGACGGCTTCACCGTTCGAACTGCGCGGCGTCATCGAAGGCGAAGGCGAACCTCACTTCGGACGCCTGGTGGCGGCGGCGCGCAACCAGCCGCAGGTCATCATCGACTGCATGCAGCTGCGCCGGCTGGCGTTTTCTGCCGGCTCTGCACTGCTGGGTACTTTGCGCAAGCTTCAGCAGGGTGGCTCCACGGTCGAACTGCATAACGTCAACGCGCTCGTCGCCGCGCTGCTGAACCTGCTCGGCATCACATCGATCGTCCCCGTTCAGCCGCGTCGCGGCTGAACCCAGTGCTGGCGACGGTTGAATCGCGGGCGGCCGCCCCCAGATCGGCACAATGGAAGCTTTCCACGGCACGACCATTGTCAGCGCCCGGCGCGGCAGCCGGGTGGCGATGGGCGGCGACGGCCAGGTCACTCTCGGCAACGTCGTCGTCAAGCAGACCGCACGCAAGGTCCGCCGCCTGTATCACGACCGCATCGTCGCCGGTTTCGCCGGCGCCACCGCCGACGCCTTCACGCTGTTCGAGCGCTTCGAGGCCAAGCTGGAGAAGCACCAGGGCAACCTGCTGCGCTCGGCCGTTGAACTGGCCAAGGACTGGCGCACCGACCGCATCCTGCGACGCCTCGAGGCCATGCTGGCGGTGGCTGACCGTGAGTCGTCGCTGATCATTACTGGCAACGGCGACGTGCTGGAGCCGGAGTACGGCCTGATCGCCATCGGTTCCGGCGGGCCATTCGCCCAGGCCGCCGCACGGGCGCTGCTCGAAAACACCGAGCTGGCGCCGGTGGACATCGTCGGCAAGGCGCTCGCCATCGCCGGCGATCTGTGCATCTACACCAACCAGTCGCACACGATCGAGTCGATCGACTGAGTGCGGCCAGCGAAGCCGGTGTTCTTCGTGGCCCTTGTCCTGCGCGCCGCCGTCGAGCCGCCTCAAGGCGGCGTGCCTAACTTCACCGCTTTGCGTGCAAGTGCGACCGCGAAGCGGTCGCGTACACGCAAAGCGAACCGCCCATGATGACCCCACGCGAAATCGTTCACGAGCTGAACAAGCACATCATCGGCCAGGACCGCGCCAAGCGCGCCGTGGCGATCGCCCTGCGCAATCGATGGCGCCGGCAGAACGTCGACGAACCGCTGCGCAGCGAGATCACGCCAAAGAACATCCTGATGATCGGGCCGACCGGCGTCGGCAAGACCGAGATCGCTCGCCGGCTGGCGCGTCTGGCCGACGCGCCGTTCCTGAAGGTCGAGGCGACCAAGTTCACCGAGGTCGGCTACGTCGGCCGCGACGTCGACTCGATCGTCCGCGATCTGGTCGACATCGCCGTGAAGCAAACGCGCGAGGCCGAGATGAAGAAGATGCGCGCCCGCGCCGAGGATGCCGCCGAAGACCGCATCCTCGACGTGCTGGTGCCGCTGCCGATGGGTGAGACGCGCCGCGACGAAGAAAGCGCGGCGCGGCAGAAGTTCCGAAAGAAGCTGCGCGAGGGCAGCCTCGACGACACCGAAATCGAGATTCAGCTGGCGCAGCCGGCGCCGCAGATGGAGGTGATGGCGCCGCCGGGAATGGAAGAGCTGACCAACCAGATCCAGTCGATGTTCGCCAACCTCGGCCAGGGCCGCCGGCGCAGCCGCAGACTGAAGGTGGGCGAAGCGTTCAGGCTGCTCGTCGACGAGGAGGCCGCCAGGCTGGTCAACGAGGAGGAACTGAAGACCAGGGCGGTGGCCAACGTCGAACAAAACGGCATCGTCTTCCTCGACGAGATCGACAAAATTGCCGCCCGCTCCGAAGTGGCCGGCGCCGACGTTTCGCGCCAGGGCGTGCAGCGCGACCTGCTGCCGCTGGTCGAGGGCACGACGGTCAACACCAAGTACGGCATGGTGAAGACCGATCACATCCTGTTCATCGCCTCCGGCGCGTTTCACTACGCCAAGCCGTCGGACCTGATCCCCGAGCTGCAGGGACGCTTCCCGATCCGGGTCGAGCTCGACTCGCTGTCGGCGCAGGACTTCGAGCGCATCCTTACCGGCACCGACGCCTGCCTGACGCGGCAGTACGAAGCGCTGCTGGCCACCGACGAGGTGGCGCTCAGCTTCACGGCGGATGGGATCACGCGACTGGCCGAGATCGCCTACTCGGTAAACGAGAAGACCGAGAACATCGGCGCCCGGCGCCTGTACACGGTAATGGAGCGGCTGCTGGAGGAGATCTCCTTCGACGCCGGCAGCGGCCAGCGACGCGAATTGCGCGTCGATGCTGCCTACGTCGATGCGCGGCTGGCCGACCTGTCGCGCAACGAGGACCTGGCGCGCTACGTTCTCTAGTCCCCGGCCGCCCTCAGGCGACGGACGCTAGGCGATCGTGGTTGCCCGGTAGTCGCCGATCTTCGCCAGCGCCGCATTGACGGCGTCGAGCGACACATTCGCGCCATCCGGGAACTGCGCCCTCGGCGGCTCAAGCGTGACCGCCACGCCGGTGTCGAGCGACTTCAGCGCCTTGGCGACGCGGCTGACGCAGCCACCGCAGTGCATGCCGCTGATCTGGAATTGCTGGGCCATCTTCATTCCTCCACGACCAGCGGATCTTAGTCGCGCGCAGCGCGGCCGTGCGGCCGTGCGGCCGGGCGACGCGCCTGCCGTAGGGCAACCGCTAGACTGCGCCCACCAAGCGGCTGCCACCGAGCGACCATGCCCAACGAACGCCCGCAGATCACCCCCGAGATCAAGGCCGACATCCTGTCCGAGGCGCTGCCTTACATCCGCCGCTTCCACGGCAAGACCATCGTGGTCAAGTATGGCGGCAACGCGATGATCGACCAGCAGCTGAAGGAATCGTTCGCCCACGACGTGGTGCTGCTGAAGCTGGTCGGCATGAACCCGGTGGTCGTGCACGGCGGGGGGCCGCAGATCGACGAGGCGCTGGAGCGGGTTGGCAAGAAGTCGCAGTTCGTCCAGGGCATGCGCGTGACCGACGCCGAAACGATGGAAGTTGTCGAGTGGGTGCTGGCCGGCGAGGTGCAGGGCGAACTGGTGACGATGATCAACAGCTTCGGTGGCATGGCCGTCGGCCTGACCGGCAAGGATGGCGCGCTGATCCGCGCCCGCAAGCTGCGCATGCCGGACAAGGACGACCCGACCAAGAGCCACGACATCGGCCACGTCGGCGAGATCGAGGCGATCAACCCGGCGGTGGTCAAGGCGCTGCAGGACGACGCCTTCATCCCGGTGATCTCGCCGATCGGCTTCGGCGCCGACGGCCAGACCTACAACATCAACGCCGACGTCGTCGCCGGCAAGATCGCCGAGATCCTCAAGGCCGAGAAGCTGGTGATGCTGACCAACACCCCGGGCGTGCTCGACCGCAACGGCAGGCTGCTGACCGGCCTGACCTCGCGCGAGATCGACGAGCTGTTCGCCGACGGCACCATCTCCGGCGGCATGCTGCCGAAGATCTCTTCGGCGCTGGAGGCGGCCCGAAGCGGGGTGAACGCCGTGCACATCATCGACGGACGCGTCGACCACTGCCTGCTGCTCGAAATCCTGACCGACGCCGGCGTCGGCACGATGATCAAGAGCCACTGAGGCCCTTGGCTACTGCTTTCCTGCGGTGCGCGCACGTGCGTCTTCGTTGCCGTTGAAATCGGGCCGCCCGCTCGGCCGCCGGCAGGCTGGCCCGCCAACCGATCCGGCCGGCGTGCGCGTGCGGCCTGAAGGGTCGCGAACACACCGGCCGCCGGTCTGGTTCTTCGACCTCGACAACACGCTGCACGACGCGTCGCACGCCATCTTCGGCGCCATTGACGGCCGCATGACCGACTACGTGCAGCAGCACCTGCGGGTCGACCGCGACCAGGCCAACCAGCTGCGCCTGACCTACTGGCGCCGCTACGGGGCGACGATGCTCGGCCTGATGCGCCATCACGCCATCGATCCGCACCATTTCCTGCGCGAGACGCACGATTTCGACGTCGCCGGGCTGCTGCGCGGCGAACGCGGCCTGGCGCGGCTGTTCGCCCGCCTGCCCGGGCGCAAGGTGCTGCTGACCAACGCGCCGGGCGCCTATGCCGACGAAGTGCTGCGTGCTCTCGGCCTGCACCGGCGCGTGCTCGGCCGTTACGCGATCGAACAGATGCGCGTGCACCGCACCTTCCGGCCCAAGCCTTCGCGCGGCATGCTGCGCCACATGCTGGCACGGGAGCGCGTGCCGCGCGGCGGCGCGATCCTCGTCGAGGACAGCGCGGCAAACCTGCGCGCGGCGCGCGCAGTCGGCTTCCGTACCGTACTCGTCAGCCGGCACGGCGGCGCCGCAGGCCGGCCGCGCGGCGGCTACATCGGCTTGCGCGTGCACTCGGTGCTCGAGCTTCCGCGCGCCGTCAGCCGGTTGCGCGGCTGACGCCGCCTCTGCGCGGTTAAGCTTCACGCCCCGCATCGACTGGCGCACGGAGTTGCACATGGCGTCCCGCCCCGGCCTGATTCGCCGCTTCTTCGCTTTTCTCTGGAACACGATCGGCTTCCTGCGCACGCTGACGTTCAACCTACTGTTCCTCGCCATCGCCGCCGCGGTCATCGCCGCCTGGTTGCTCGAGGAACGGCCGCAGCTCGCCGACAACGCCGCCCTGGTGCTCAACATTGCCGGCCCGATCGTCGAGCAGCACACCGGCGCGCGCTCGGGCGTGACCCTGCTGCAGGTGCTGGCCGAGCGCGAAAGCGAGACGCAGCTGCGCGACATCCTGACCGCACTCGATGCCGCCGCGCGCGATCCGAAGATCGGCCGCGTCCTGCTGCTGCTCGACGACATGGAAGGTGCCGGCCTGGCGACGCTGCGCGAGGTCGCCGCCGCGATCGGACGGTTCCGCACCAGCGGTAAGCCGGTGATCGCCTGGGCATCGAGCTTCGACCAGCGCCGCTATTACCTGGCCGCGCATGCCGATCAGGTCCTGCTGCACCCGTTCGGCCGAGTCCTGCTGCAAGGCTTCGGCGGCTACCGCAACTACTACCGCGATGCGCTCGACGCGATCGGCGTGACGGTCAATGTATTCAAGGCCGGCCGCTACAAGAGCGCGGTCGAACCGTTCGCTCAGAACGAACCTTCGGAAGAAGCGCGCCGCGACGAGGCGGCGTTGCTCGACGACCTGTGGGCGCAGTACCTGTCGTCGGTCGAGTCCGCGCGCGGCCTGCCGGCCGGCAGCATCACGCGGATGATCGATCAGCTGCCACAGCGTTTTGCCGCGGCCGGCGGCGATGCGGCGCAACTAGCGCTGGCCGAGCGGCTGGTCGACGGCTTGAAGACCCGCGATGAACTGCGCGCGCTGCTGACCGAGAAAGGAGTCGCCGATCCGAAGCGCAAGTCATTCCGCCAGATCGGCCTGACGCAGTACCTCGCCACGCTGAGCGCGCCGGAAGGTGACGCCGTCGGCGTCGTCGTCGCCTCGGGAGAGATGCTCGACGGCGATCAGCCGCAGGGCGTGGTCGGCGGCCGCACGACGGCCGAGTTGATCCGGCGCGCGCGCGAGAACGATGCAATCAAGGCCGTGCTGCTGCGAGTGCGCTCGCCAGGCGGCAGCGTCTTCGCCGCCGAGCAGATCCGGCACGAACTGGAGATCACGCGCAAGGCCGGCAAGCCGGTGCTGGTGTCCTTCGGCGACGTGGCCGCCTCCGGCGGTTACTGGGTGTCGATGTCGGCCGACGAAGTCATCGCTGACCCGGCCACGGTCACCGGATCGATCGGTGTCTTCGCGCTGATCCCGTCGGCCGACCGGGCCTGGGAAAAGCTGTCGCTGCACACGCACGGGACGACCACCACGTGGCTGGCCGGCGCGCTCGACCCACGGCGGCCGCTCGATCCGCGCGCCCGCGAACTGCTGCAGACCGGCGTGGCGAACACCTATCGCCAGTTCGTCGATCGTGCGGCGGCCGCCCGCAACATCAGTACCGGCCAGATGGACGAGTTGGCGCAGGGCCGGGTCTGGAGCGGGAGGCAGGCCTTCGAGCACAAGCTGGTCGACCGGCTCGGCACCTATCACGAGGCACTGCAGGCGGCGGCCAAACGCGGCGGGCTGGGCGAGGTCTTCCGTGTCGCCTACGTCGAACGCGAGCCGCGCGGCATTGATCGCCTGCTCGGCCTGCTGCTCGGCCAGGCCGGTGTCGCCTTCGTCAGCCCGCTTCTGCAATCGCTGCTGCCCGCGCCGGAGTTCCTTCCCGCTGCGTTGCGGTCGATGCGCAGCGATCTGAGCTGGTTGCGCAACGCCGCGCGCGATCCGCTGTCGCTGCAGGCGCACTGCCTGTGTTCGGCGGAGCGCGTCTTCGGAACGGACTGACGGCGGCAGGCGCGGGATCGACGGACAGTCCGCGCCGATGTCCGCGCATTGATGCAAGTGCTGTATCCGCAAGGCCTAATACGAAAGTAACTCCCCACGTCGGCAGCACTTTCGGCCAGAATTGGACAACCCCTAACAGGTTGCCATCGAGGTCGGCGAGCATGAATGAGTGCGGCACAGGACAAAGCGGTCTGGAGCGACGCGCTCGCCGCTGCCCGCTGCGCGGCCCGACCTGCGCAACGCAAGCAGAATGAAGATGGAATCCGTCAGCACACTGGGTGAATCGACGCGGCGCAAGCCCGGCGCGCGCCGGCTGCAGATCCTGCAGACGCTGGCGACGATGCTCGAGGACCCGAAGGGCGAGAAGGTGACCACGGCGGCGCTCGCCGAACGGCTCGCGGTGTCGGAGGCAGCCCTGTACCGCCATTTCGCCAGCAAAGCGCAGATGTTCGAGGGGTTGATCGAATTCATCGAGACCACGATCTTCGGCCTGATCAATGACATCGCGGCGCGCGAAAGCTCGGGCCTGAAGCAGGCGCGCAGCACGGTCCTGATGCTGCTCGAATTTGCGCAGACCAACCGCGGCATGACGCGGGTGCTGATCGGCGATGCGCTGGTCAACGAGAACGAACGGCTGCAAGAGCGGATGAACCAGCTTTTCGAGCGCATTGAATCGTCGCTGAAGCAGAGTTTCCGCCTGTCGATCACCGAGAACGAACTGCCGGCGGATTTCGATGCCGCCGCGCGCGCGGCGCTGATCGTCGCCTACGTCATCGGCCGCTGGCACCGTTTCGCCAAGAGCGGCTTCCGCAAGCTGCCCGCCGACGGCGTCGAGGCACAGTTGCCGGCGCTGCTCGTCTGAACGAGCGCGCGCCGGCCGCTCAGCGCCGGCGGTTCCAGCCCAGGCGCAGCACCAGCGCCGTGGCCACGATCAGCAGCACAAAGGCGATCAGCGCCAGATTCGGGATCGCCAGCCCAAGAAATGTCCAGTCGAGCTTGAGGCAGTCGCCTTCGCCTGCAAACAGCTTCGGCAGCCAGGTCGCGAGCGGGAAATCCTCGTGGAACCACTCGAACGGCCTGCCGCAGGCCATTGACTCCGGTGGGAACTTCAGGATCCAGCTGTGCCAGCCAGCCACGCCGGCCCCGGCCAGCGCGCTGGCGGTGGCGAGCGTGGCCGCGACGAGAAGACTGCGCGACCCCGGCGCGAGCAGCCCGAGCAGGGCAAAAACGCCGACACCGATGATCGCCACGCGCTGCAGGACGCACAGCGGACAGGGTTCCAGGTGCAGCACGTGCTGAAAGAACAGGGCGCCCGCCATGGACAGGACGACGATGGCGACGATGATGGCGAGCAGTCCTTTCGGGCCTATTCGCTGCAGCAACGCATTCATTGAGGTCATGGCGAGCAACGGCCCGGCAGGTCCGGCGCAGGCGGCAGCTTCCCGGCGTCTGCGCCGGCACCACACACGGTGCAGCAGGGATCACGGCCGAATCGTACCGTGCGCACGTCCATGGTCAGCGCATCGAGCATCAGCAGCCGGCCGCTGGCTACGGTTCCAGCCTGCGCGATCAGCTTCAGCGCCTCGGCCGCCTGCATGGCGCCGATGATGCCGGTCAGCGGCGCAAACACACCCATCACCGCGCACAGTTCGTCCTCGCCTTCGCCCTCCGGAAACAGGCACGCGTAGCATGAAGAACCGGGCCGGCGAAGGTCGAAGACCGCAAGCTGCCCGTCGAAGCGGATCGCTGCGCCCGACACCAGCGGCCGGCGTCTCGTGACGCACGCCCGGTTGATCGCATGGCGGGTGGCGAAATTGTCGGTGCAGTCGAGAACGACGTCGGCATTGCCGACCAGCGCCTGCAGTGCGTCATCGCCGACCCTTGCGCAGATCGTCGTCACTTCGACCTGCGGGTTCAGCGCCGCCAGCGTCGCGCGCCCCGACTCCGCCTTGTTGACGCCGATGCGCGCCGACGTGTGCAGGATCTGCCGTTGCAGGTTGGTCAGGTCGACCGCATCGCCGTCGGCCAGCGTCAGGCGGCCGATGCCGGCCGAGGCCAGATAAAGCGATGCCGGCGAGCCGAGGCCGCCCGCGCCGATCACCAGGGCCGATGCGGCGCGGATGCGGCCCTGGCCCTCGATGCCGATTTCCTGCAGCAGGATATGGCGCGAGTAGCGCAGCAGTTCGTCGTCGTTCATCGTGTCCAGCCGGATCGGCGGTCGCGCCGCGCCGGAGCCGGCGCCCCGCATCGGCACTCCCGCTCGAGCAAAGGTGCCGCCAGCGGCGGCGCAGACGCGAAGGTCGCCAGCGCGGCCGCTCGCGCGGTCCTGCGGCGGCCTACTTCTTCTCGGCCGCGGAGGCGGCGACGCTTTCGGCCTTCTTCGCAACCTCGACCGGCAGGCCCTTGAGGTGGTTCATCGCCTGCTGCAACTGGAAATCCTCGGCCGAGCCAAATTCGTAGCGCCGCGGCGCGGCCGCGGAGGGCCGCGTATCGCTGTGCGTTTCGACGGCACTCGCCTCGCGCCCCGCACCGGCCGGCGCCTCAGGCGCGCCCTTCTTGTCTTCGAGATGACGCGCGAGATCGGCTTCGCGGATCTGCAGACCGGCGAAACTGCCCTGCGCAGTGTCGTCGACCATGAAATCGGGCTCGATGCCCTTGGCCTGAATCGAACGGCCGTTGGGAGTGAAATACCGCGCCGTCGTCAGCTTGATGGCCGCCGGCCGATCGCTATCCGTCCGCAGCGGAATGATCGTCTGCACCGAGCCCTTGCCGAAGGTCTGCGTGCCGATGATCGTTGCCCGCTTGTGGTCCTGCAGTGCACCGGCGACGATCTCGGAGGCGCTGGCACTGGCGCCATTGACGAGGACCACCATCGGCACCGACTTCACTTCCTTCGGCAGACGGGCGAGCACGTCTTCGCCGCGGCCGCGCTGATAGTCCTCCGGCGCGGCGACGAAGCGCCGCTTGGCGTCGCTCATCCGGCCGTCGGTCGACACCACCAGCGCGCGCTTGGGCAGAAATGCCGCCGAAACGCCGATGGCCGAATGCAGCAGGCCGCCCGGATCGTTGCGCAGGTCAAGCACCAGCCCCTTCAGCGGTCCAGCCCTGAACGCGTCCGTCAGGTGCCGGGCCAGGTCGTCGACGGTGCGCTCCTGGAACTGCGACACGCGGATGAACGCATATCCGGGTTCGATGACGCGGCTCCTGACCGACTGCGTGCGGATCACGTCGCGGACCAGCTTGAACTCCAGCGGCTTCGCCTCGCCCTTGCGCGCGACGGTCAGGGTCACCGACGTTCCCTTCTTGCCGCGCATCAGCTTCACCGCTTCGGACAGTTGCATGCCGCGGGTCAGCGTCTCGTCGATCTTGATGATCAGGTCGCCGGCCTTGATCCCGGCACGGTAGGCGGGCGTATCGTCGATCGGCGCCACGACGCGGATCGCGCCGTCCTCGGGCGCCACTTCGATACCCAGGCCGCCGAATTCGCCCTGCGTGCTCGTCTGCAGGTCGCGGAAGGCATCGGCGTCGAGGAAAGCGGAATGCGGGTCCAGGCCCGTGAGCATGCCCGAGATCGCCTCCTGGATCAGCTTGCGATCCTCGACCGGCTCGACGTAGTGGTTCTTGATCGCACCGAAGACGTCGGTCAGCTGGCGGATCTCCTCCAGCGGGATCGGGCCACGGCTGTCGCGAAACGCGTAGGCCGAAATGCCGAGGCTGACCGCCACGCCGGCAAAGGCGCCGACGCTGATCAGTGCGAAAGTTCGCAAACGTCCGCTCATGAAACCTCCGGAGGCCGGCCGGACAGTGAATGGTTACCGAGGCGCAGCGGGTCGGCCTCAGCGCGCCTGCGCCCAGCGCAGAGGGTCGATCGGTCGACCCTTGAAACGCAATTCAAAGTATAGGCCGGCCTCGGCGACGCCACCGGTGCTGCCCACGGTCGCCACCGGGTCTCCCGCGCCGACTCTTGCGCCGACTTCGGCGAGAAGCGCTTCATTGTTGCCGTAGACCGAGAGAAAACCCTCACCGTGATCGATCACGAGCAGATTGCCGAATCCCCGCAGCCAGTCGGCGAACACGACCCGACCGGCGGCGACGGCATACACATCGGCCCCGGCGGCGGCGCGAATGAACACGCCCTTCCACGTCGGCGCGTCGACCTGCGCCTCGGTCGGTCGCGCGCTACCGAAGCGAGCCACCACTTCGCCGCGCACCGGCAACACAAGCCTGCCGCGCAGCCGGGCGAACGCGCTGTCCGAGGGCACGTCGGCGGCTTCCGCCGGACTGCGCGCGTCCGGACGGCGTGCCGGCGCGGTCTCGCGAGGCTGGCGTCGCGCCTGTTCCGCAAGCAGCTTCTCGATTTCGCCAATCAACGAAGCCAGTCGCGTCTCATCCCGGCGCAAGGTCTCCAGCGACCGCCGCTGACCGGCCAGTTGCCTTGCCAGACGGTCCAGGGTGCGGCTGCGCGCGGCCTGTTGTTTCATCAGTTCGGCGCGGTTGCGCTGTTCGTCTTCCGCCAGTGCCGCCAGTTCGAGTTGCTTGACCTCCGACTGCGCGTGCAGTTCCGCAACCTCCTCGCTGCGCGTGCGCAGGTCGGCGAGCGCGTGCATGCGGCTGCGGGCGAGATAGTCGAGATAGACGAGTTCGCGCTGGCGTTCGCCCGGGCTGTCGCCGTCGAGCATCCGCTGCAGGGGACCCTGGCGCGCCAGCACGTGCTGGCTGCGCAGCACCGCGCTCAGGCCGCGCTCTTCGTCGAGGCGGCGTGCGCCCAACGCCCGGCCCCGGACTGCCAGCCCTTCGATTTCCTGCTGGACCTGCCGCCGCTCGGCAGCCAGTTCGCGCAGCCGGCGATTGGCCGCCGAGATTGCGGCCTCCGACTCGCGCAGCGCGTCGGCCACTTCGGCGCGCGACGCCTCGGCCCGCGCCACCTGCTGCCGCAGCCTGACCAGTTCTTGACGCAGCCGGCGCTGCTCGGATTGCAGCTGCTGCTGCCGCTGCGGGCTGGCCTTCGCCGGCGCCGGCCGGGCGGCGGCGCTCGTCTGCGCCACGCCGGAAGCCGGCACGCCGCCGGCAAGAATCAGCGCGACAACGACGCGCCAGAGGACGGACGGGACGACGGTCAAGCCTGCGGCTTCGCCTTTCCCTGCGCCGCGACTGCCGCCATGGCGCGGGCGATTTCGTCCGCGTCGCCGAGGTAATAGCTGCGCAGCGGCTTGAGATTCTCGTCCAGTTCGTACACCAACGGCCGCGCGGTGGGGATGTTCAGGCCGACGATATCGTCGTCGGAAATGCCATCGAGGTACTTGACCAGCGCCCGCAGCGAGTTGCCGTGCGCGGCGACGAGCACGCGGCGGCCGCGTGAGATCGCCGGGGCGATCGAATCGTTCCAGAACGGCAGCACGCGCGCTACGGTGTCCTTCAGGCACTCGGTGGCCGGAATCTCTTGCGGCTTCAGGTGCCGATAGCGCGGGTCGTTCCCGGCCCAGCGTGGATCGTCCGGCGTCAGGGGATCAGGCGCGATCGCATAGGCGCGCCGCCACGCCAGCACCTGCTGCTCGCCGTACTTCGCCGCCGTCTCCGCCTTGTTCAGTCCCTGCAAGGCGCCATAGTGCCGCTCGTTCAGGCGCCACGAATGCACCACCGGCAGCCACATCAGATCGAGCGCATCGAGCGCCAGCCACAGCGTGCGGATGGCGCGCCTGAGCACCGAGGTGTAGGCGATGTCGAAGACATAGCCTTCGCGTTTGAGCAATTCGCCGGCCGCGCGGGCCTCGGCGTTTCCGGCCTCGGTCAGATCGACGTCGGTCCAACCTGTGAAGCGGTTCTCGAGGTTCCACTGACTTTCGCCGTGGCGGAGCAACACGAGCTTATGCATGGACAGTCCGGGCAGGAGAGGCACCGCACTCATTTTATAATTGCGACTCTTTGACGCTGGCAGGAGCCGCGGTGCAGTTTTTCGTCGACAACGCGCTGCTGATCGCGGTCGCATTCATCAGCGGCGGCATGCTGTTGTGGCCGCTGCTGCGCGCGCGCGCCGCCGGACCGGCGCTGACGACCCTGCAGGCCACGCAGCTGATCAACAGCAAGCACGCGCAACTGGTCGACATCCGCGACGCGGCCGAATTCGGGCGCGGCTCGCTGCCGAACGCCAAGAACATCCCGTTCGCCGAACTCGCCGGCCGCGGGCCGAAGGAGCTGAAGAAGGACCGGCCGGTGATCGTGCTGTGCAATGCCGGCAACATCGCCGGCCGTGCCGCGGCGCAGTTGCGCTCGGCCGGGCTGCCCGAGGTCTACGTGCTGGCCGGCGGCATCAATGCCTGGCGCGAGGCCGGGTTGCCGCTGAAGGCATGACTTCGCCGCACCTGCTCGCGCAGGACTTCCGCAAGCGCAATGAACGGGCCGCCGGCGCGGCGGTTCGCGTCTGACAGCACGAACGATCGCAAGACAACGATGCCTTCCCCTGTCCTGATGTACCGCACCGCGAACTGCCCTTACTGCCATCGTGCCGAGGCCTTGCTGAAGGCGCGCGGCGTCACTGAAATCGAGACGATCCGCGTCGATCTCGAGCCGGTGCGCCGCGAGGAAATGGTCAGCCGGACCGGGCGGCGCACGGTGCCGCAGATCTTCATCGGCGCGACCCATGTCGGCGGCTTCGACGATCTGGCGGCGCTCGATCGCGAAGGACGGCTGGCGGCACTGCTTGCCGGCTGACCAACGCCCCATTCCTTCCCCTCACCAGGACATCCCATGGCAGAAAACAACGGCGCCGGACAGACTTCGGGCGGCAACACGCAAGCCGCGAACGGACCGGTATTCCAGCTGCAACGCTGCTATCTGAAGGACGCCTCGCTGGAACTGCCGCACGCGCCGCGCATCTTTCTTGAGCAGTCCTCGCCGAACATCGACGTGCAGCTCGAGGTCAGCAACAGCGCCGTGCTCGAAGGCATCTACGAAGTGGTGGTCCGCGTCACCGCCACCGCCAAGCTCGGCGACAAGGTGCTGTTCCTGGTCGAGGGCAAGCAGGGCGGCATCTTCGAGATTCGCGGCATCCCGAACGAACAGTTCGAGCCCATCGTCGGCATTGTCTGCCCGGGAATCATCTACCCGTACCTGCGGGCAAACGTCGCCGATCTGATCAGCCGCACCGGACTGCCGCCGATCCACCTCGCCGAAATCAATTTCGAGGCGCTCTACCAGCAGCGCCTGGCACAGCAGCAGGCGCAGGCGGGAACTCCCGCCGCGGCGACGACGCAGTAAGCCGCAACACACGCGGCTACCGGCGACGGCGCGGGACGCAACGGCCGTGAACATCGCCGTACTGGGAGCCGGCGCCTGGGGTACGGCGCTGGCGGCCGCACTGGCGCCGCGCCGCGAGATCGTGCTCTGGGGCCGCGATCGCGCTGCGCTCGCGGGCATGGCCGCGAGCCACCACAACGACAAGTACCTGCCCGGCATCGAACTGCCACCGATGCTGCGCCTCGTGCCCGAGTTGAGCGTCGCGGTGACACATGCGCGCCACGGACTGCTGCTGATCGCCACACCCACCGCCGCGCTGCGCGACATGCTGCGCCAGTTGCGGCCGTTTGCCGGCCTGCCGCCGATCGCCTGGCTATGCAAGGGACTTGAGCACGGCAGCGCGGCGATGGCGCACGAGATCGTACGCGACGAACTGGGGGCGCACCCGGCCGGCCCCCTGTCCGGCCCGAGCTTCGCGCAGGAAGTGGCGCGCGGTCTGCCGACGGCGCTGACCGTCGCCGGACACGATGCCTTCTGCAGCCGCGTCACCGACGCCCTGCACGGGCCGGCGCTGCGCATCTACTCGACGCATGACATCACCGGCGTGGAGGTCGGCGGCGCGGTGAAGAACGTCATGGCGATTGCCACCGGCATCTGCGATGCGCTGGCGCTCGGCCACAATGCCCGCGCGGCGCTGATCACGCGCGGCCTGGCTGAAACAACGCGCCTCGGCATCGCCCTCGGCGCTCAGGCCGCGACCTTCATGGGCCTGGCCGGCGTCGGCGATCTGATCCTGACGTGCACCGGCGAACTGTCGCGCAACCGGCAGGTCGGCATGATGCTCGGCCGCGGCCTGCCGCTGGCTGAGGCGCTGGCCCGCCTCGGCCACGTGGCCGAGGGCGTGTGGTCGGCCGCCGCGGTGCAGTCCCGGGCGATGGCGCTGGGCGTGCAGATGCCGATCACCGACGCCGTCTGCGCCGTGCTCGAAGGCCGGAGTTCACCGCGCGCGGCGCTGGAACAATTGCTGGCGCGCGATCCGAAGCGCGAAACATCCGAATGAGCAGCGACCAGCGCAGCACTGCGGCACCGGTGCCCGCCCCGCCACCGAGGCCGGCCGCGGCGGCGCTGCGCGCCGTGTGCGTTTTCTGCGGTTCGCAGCCCGGCGTCCGCGCCGCCTATGTACAGGCCGCGCGTGCGCTCGGCAGCGAACTGGCGCGCAGGGGCATCGAGACCATCTATGGCGGCGGCCACATCGGCATGATGGGCGCGCTCGCCGACAGCGCACTGGCAGCCGGCGGGCAGGTCGTCGGCGTGATTCCCGAGCACCTGATGCGGCCTGAAGTCGCCCACCAGGAGCTCACCGAACTGCTGGTGGTCGACTCGATGCACACGCGCAAGCGGACGATGGCGCAACGCGCCGACGCCTTCATCGTGCTGCCCGGCGGCTACGGCACCTTCGAGGAAATGTTCGAGATGGTGACCTGGCGGCAGCTGCAGCTGCACGGCAAGCCGGTCGGACTGGTCAACGTCGAGGGCTTCTTCGACCACCTGCTGCTTTTCCTGCAGCACGCGGCACAACAGGAGTTCATCCGCCCGCAGCACCGCGACCTGCTGCTCGTCGACGACAGTGCCGCGGCGCTGCTCGACCGGCTGCGCCAGCACGTGACGACGACGGACCGTGCCGCCGTCGGCGATCTCGGCCGCAGCTGAGCGACGCGCGCGCAGGTTCTGCGCGCATAAGCATCGAACCATCGCTCATAACGGGCGCCTTGCGTGCGCCTAATCTGTGCCGCACAAGCCCTGCTGCGGAGCTCGAATGCGCCTCGAAACCCTGGCCGTCCATGGCGGCTACAGCCCCGATCCGACCACGCACGCCGTGGCGGTACCCGTTTACCAGACCACGTCCTACGCCTTTGACTCTGCGAAGCACGGCGCCGACCTGTTCGACCTGAAGGTGCAGGGCAATATCTACTCGCGGATCATGAATCCGACCAACGATGTGCTGGAAAAGCGCCTGGCGGCGATGGAAGGCGGCATCGGCGGCCTGGCGCTTGCCAGCGGCATGGCGGCGATCACCGCCGCGATCCAGACCGTCGCCGAGGCCGGCGACAACATCGTCGCCGCCAGCCAGCTGTACGGCGGCACCTACAACCTGCTCGCGCATACGCTGCCGCAGCAGGGCATCGAAACCCGCTTCTTCAGTCTCGACGCGCCGCAGTCGATCGGGGCAGTGGCCGATGAGCGGACCAAGGCCGTATTCGTCGAATCGATCGGCAATCCGTCGGGGCGCATCGCCGACATCGCGCGCCTGGCCGCGGCTGCGCATGAAGCGGGCGTGCCGCTGATCGTCGACAACACCGTGGCGACCCCCTATCTGCTGCGGCCGTTCGAGCACGGCGCCGACATCGTCGTGCATTCACTGACCAAGTACCTCGGCGGCCATGGCACTACGGTCGGCGGCCTGCTGGTCGACAGCGGCCGATTTCCCTGGATCGAACACGCCGCCCGCTTTCCGCGGCTGAACAGCCCGGATCCCTCCTACCATGGAGTCGTCTACACGGAGGCCCTGGGGCCGGCCGCCTACATCGGCCGCGCTCGCGTCGTGCCGCTGCGCAATACCGGCGCCGCACTTTCCCCTTTTAACGCCTTCCTGCTGCTGCAGGGCATCGAGACGCTGGCGCTGCGGATGGACCGGATCAACGACAACGCGCTCGACATCGCCCGCTTCCTGCAGAACCAGCCAACCGTGACCTGGGTCCGCTATGCCGGACTGCCGTCGCATCCCGACCACGCCCTGGCGCAACGGCTGCTGCGCGGTCGCGCCTCCGGCGTGCTGTCCTTCGGCGTGCGCGGCGGGCGGGCAGCCGGTGAACGCTTCCTCGACGCGCTGAAACTCGTCACGCGGCTGGTCAACATCGGCGACGCGAAGTCGCTGGCCACGCACCCGGCCTCGACCACGCACCGGCAGCTCGCACCGGCCGAACTCGAGCGCGCCGGCGTCACCGAGGACATGGTGCGGCTGTCGGTCGGCATCGAGCACATCGACGACCTGCTCGCCGACATCGACCAGGCGCTGCGCGCGTCGCAGCTGCGCGCGGCCGCGTAGCGCGAACTAGGCGCCGCCGGCGTAGCCGTGCTGGCGCCAGGCCTCGAACACGACCACGGCCACCGCGTTGCTCAGGTTCAGGCTGCGGTTGCCCGGACGCATCGGCAGGCGTAGCCGCTGCTCGTCGGCAAACCGTCTGCGCAGCGCTTCAGGCAGTCCGCGCGTTTCAGCGCCGAAGACCAGCCAGTCACCGGCCGCAAAGCGGACGTCGCAGTACCGCCTCGTGGCGCGCGTCGTCAGGGCGAACATCCGCCCGGGTTCCGGGCATTCTGCGGCAAGCAGCGCGTCGAACGAATCGTGCACGTTGAGCGCCGCGTATTCTCGATAGTCCAGTCCGGCACGCCGAAGCTGCTTGTCGGTCAGTTCGAAGCCGAGCGGACGCACAAGGTGCAGCCGCGCGCCGGTGTTGGCGGCCAGGCGGATCACGTTGCCGGTGTTGGGCGGGATCTCCGGCTCGACGAGAACGATATTGAACATCGCGGGACGCGGCGTTCGGCGCGCTGCGCCGCCATTGCCGCCAGCACGGCTACCTGGTGCAGGTTCCCAGCTGGCTCTGCGGAAAATCCTTCTGGATCTCGGCCAGCTGCTGCGCCAGCGGCGGATCGACTTCGCGGATCTCGAAGCGCGTCGTCGCGGCGGTCGACGGACGCTCGGACAGCTGCACGCCCTTGAAGCCGCGTCGCGTCAGGTCGGCCTGATGGCGCTGCGCCAGGTCCTGGTCGCGGAACGAGCCGAGCAGGATCGCGTTGGGCATCGACGAGTTCTCGCCCATTACCACGACGTCGCGGATGCCGCGCCCGCGCAGGTCCTGCACGGTGCGTTCGGCCTCGGCGCGCGAGGCGAGCGGCGGCAGATAGACGATGTACCAGCCGGGCCCCTCGATGCGCCGCACCTGCAGCCGCTCGCCGAGCGACAGCGCCGCGAGCCGCGCCTGCACCCGCGCCACGTTGGCATCGTCGAAATCGCCGAACTCCAGGCAGGCAGGCTTGCTTGCAGTGCTGCCGCTCGGCGGCGTGGCGGTGCTGCGCAGTGCAGCGAGCTGCTCCGGGGTCAGGACGCGAATCTTTTCCGGTTCGATCTGCCGGGTGACGCGCTGCGGCTCGCGACCGGCCTCGGCGATCGGGCCGAACACGCCACGCTGCCAGGCAAACAGTGCGAGATTGACCAGCAGCAGGGCCAGAAATGCCAGTTTCATTGCACCGCGCCGGCACCCGAAGGTGCGGTCGCGGCCAGCGCACGGGCACGCAGGTAGACGCCTCGCAGCACCAGGTTCTCCTCGCGCACCACTGCCGGCAGCGAGGTGCCGAGGCCGACGTAGGGAGCCAGCTGCGCCGCATAACCGCCGGCGAGGATCACCAGCGGATCGCCATGCTCATTGCGGAAGTTGCGCACGAAACGCTCGACGAGGCCGAGCTGGCTGCCGATGACACCGCTGGCGATCGCATCGTCGGTGTTGTCGGGATAGGCGACCAGCTTGCCGTTGGCGAAGGGAAGATTGGCCGTGCCCCGCGCCAGCGCGTCGTACATCATGCGCACACCCGGCGCAATGACGCCGCCGATGAACGAGCCGTCGATCGTCACGCCATCGACCGTCGTTGCCGTTCCGGCGTTCACCACGACCAGCGAGCGATCCGGGTGCGCGGCGCGGGCGGCGAGCAGCGCGTGCCATCGATCGACCCCGAGTTGCGTGCTGTCGCGATAGCCGTTGCGCAGGTGGATGCCCTCGTGCTCGAAGAACGACTGCGTCTCGAACCAGTGCACCGGCAGCGCCAGGGCCTTCTGCACCGCCTGCTCCATCGCCCGCATCAGCACAGGAGCCGCGACGCCGCAGCCGTACGCGGCCTGAACGGGCACGGTGATGCGGTCCATCAACTCGCGCGCCAGTGCCGGCGCCATTTCCGCCGGCGGCGCATTGCGCGCCGAGCCGTAGGCCGGCCCGACGCGGCCATCAAGCGTCATCAGCACCCACTTCAGTGCCGAATTCCCGGCGTCGAGCAGCAGCCAGTGCATCGGCGCGCTCATCGGCCGCCCTCTCCGCCGCGGATCGGGTCGCCGGGTACGCCTCCCAATGCATTCATTTCGGTGCTCCCCTGGATCGCAGCGAGATTTCGCCGCTGCTGCACGCGCGCGTGCCCTGCTCCGTCTCGAGCAGCAACCGCCCCTGCCCGTCGACGCCGAGCGCCCGCCCGCTGGCCACGCGCACGCCCAGTTCGAGCAGATCAACCACGCTGTCGCGCTGCGCGAACAGCGCCATGAAGCGCGCCTGCAGCGGCACGAAGCCCTGCGTCTCGAAGACGTGCAGTGCCTCGACGATCGAGCTGGCCATGCAACCGATCAGCGTCTCGCGCGCCAAACCGGCGGCGACCGTCACCTCGTCGAGCGCTGCTGCCGGCTGGCCGATCGAATCGCGCATCGCCGCGTCGAGGTGCAGGTTGACGCCGACGCCGGCGACCACGGTGCGCCGGCCCTCGCCGTCGACAGCCAGTTCGCACAGTACGCCACCGAGCTTGCGCTCGTCGAGGAAAAGATCGTTCGGCCACTTCAGTTGCACCGGCACGCCGACCGCGCGCAGCGCCTCGGCGGCGCCGATGCCGCAGGCCAGTGTGGCGGCAGCGATGCGCGCATCGGCGGTACTGACCGGTATCGCCAGCGAGAACAACAGCGCGTTTCCAGCGCTGGCAAACCAGCGGCGACCGTGGCGCCCGCGGCCAGCCGTCTGGTGCAGCGCCGCCCGCAACACCGGCCGCGGCGGCTGGGCCTGCCGCGCACGCAGCAACAGGTCGGCATTGGTCGAGCCGGTCTGCTGCACTGTTTCGACAACCACCTGCGGCGCCGCCGAGGCGATCCGTTCGGCGACCAAGGGCGCCAACGTCGGGCGTCCGGCAGCAGCCTGCACAGGAGAATCGGCAACGCGGGGCACGATGATCTTCTTTTGGAGTACGGACGCCGTCCTCGACCGGGGAAACGGTCGACGGCACCCCAGAAAACACCGATGAATTTACCATCGACCCGCCAGCCGCCCGGGTGCTGCCTTGCTCGCCGGCCGGCCGATACGCACAATGAGTGATGCTTGCGCTGCCGTCCGACCCTAGCGTTGCGCCCGCCAAGCCAGCGCGCACCGTCGGCGGGGCGGTGTCACGCGCTTCGCCGGTGGCGCGGGCGGCGTTGCTCGCCTACTGCGTTTTGCTCGTCTACGGCAGCCTGTCGCCGTGGCAGGGCTGGCGTTCCCTTGGCGTCGATGTCTTTGCCTTCCTGCGCGCGCCGTGGCCGGCATACGTCACAGCATTCGACCTGTCGGTGAACGTCCTGGCCTACGCGCCGCTCGGCCTGCTGCTCGTGCTGGCGCTGTATCCAAGGCTGCGTGGGCTGCCGGCGCTGGCGCTGGCCGTGGCAGCGGCCACGGCCCTTTCGGTGCTGCTGGAAAGCCTGCAGAACTTCCTGCCGATGCGAATCGCGTCCAATCTGGACGTGCTGACCAATGCCGGCGGCGCGCTGCTCGGCAGCATCGGCGGCGTCGCCCTGGCGCCGGCGCTGATCGACCACGGGCGGTTGCAGCAGGCGCGCCGGCGCTGGTTCCGGCCGCACACCGCCGCCGTGCTGGTCCTGGTCATGCTGTGGCCGCTGGCGCAGATCCACCCCGGACCGATGCTGTTCGGCAACGGCGAACTGAACCGCGACTGGACCAACGCAGTCGTCGGCCTGTTCGCCGCCAGGATGCCGATCTTCGACGCCAGCGAATTCGCCGCCGCCGAAGTCCTTGCCGCCGCCTGCGGCATGCTCGCCGCCGGTTCGGCATTGACCGCGATCATGACGCGGCGGGCGCCGCGGCTGCGCCTGCTCCTGCTGCTGCTTGCCGCCGCGCTCGTCACCAAGGCGATCTCCTACGGCCACGAGCTGGGGCCAGAACGTGCGCTGGCGTGGCTGACTCCCGGCGCAATCGCCGGGCTGGCAGTGGGTCTGCTCGCAGTCACCGCCGCCGCTGCCGCATCGGCGCGCGGCGCCACGGCGGTCGCGCTCGTGGCGCTTCTGGTGCTGGTCATCACCGTCAATGCCGTGCCCGCCAATCCTTATCACGCGCACTGGCTCGCCGCCAGGCAACCGGGGCGACTGCGCGACGTCGCAGCGGCCACCGACTGGCTGACGAAGGCGTGGCCTTTCGTGATGCTCGGCGTGCTGCTGTGGTCGATGCGCATGCGCCGGAGGCAACTGCGCGCGCCTCGGGGTCGATGAACGCGGCGTCGGCTCCTTAGAATCCGCTTTTCGGGAGGCATCGGCGATGAGCTACTACGAGCGCCACGTGTTCTTCTGCCTGAACCGGCGCGACGACGGCCGCGCCTGCTGCGCCTCGCACGACGCCGAGCGGATGCAGGCGCACGCCAAGGCCCGGATCAAGAAGCTGGGCCTGAGCGGCAAGGGCCGGGTGCGTATCAACAAGGCCGGCTGCCTCGATCGGTGCGACGAAGGTCCCTGCGTGGTCGTGTACCCGGAAGCGGTCTGGTACACGTACGTCGACGAGCACGATATCGACGAGATCGTCGACCGCCACCTGATCGGCGGCGAGACGGTCGAGCGGCTGCGTCTGCCGGGCGGCGCGTGACGGCGCGGCCGCACCTGCGCAGCGAACGCCGGCTGATCGACGGGCCGGCCGGCCGGATCGAAGTGGCTATCGACGGGCCCGACGGCGCACCCGTCGGCCTCGCCTGCATCGGTCATCCGCACCCCCTTTACGGCGGCACGCTCGAGAACAAGGTCGCGGCCACGCTGGCACGCGCCTTCGCCAGCCTGGGCTGGCTGGCTGTGCGGCCGAACTTTCGCGGCGTCGGCGCCAGCGCCGGCGAGCATGATCACGGTCGCGGCGAAACCGACGACTTCCTGCACGTGATCGAAAGCGCGCCGCAATGGTTCGATGGGGGCGCGGCGAAGCTGCCGCGTGCACTGGCCGGATTTTCCTTCGGCAGTTTCGTTGCGGCGCAGGCCGCGGCAAGGCTCGTTCCGCCGGCCGCGCACCTGATCCTCGTCGGCGCGGCGGCCGGCAAATGGCCGATGCCGACGGTCACGGCCGAGACGCTGGTGATTCACGGCGAATACGACGAAACGATCCCGCTGGCGCACGTGCTCGACTGGGCGCGGCCGCAGGATCTGCCGGTGGTGGTGATGCCCGGCGCCGACCATTTCTTCCATCGCCGGCTGTCGGCGCTGAAGCGGCTGGTCTGCGAATACATACTCGGCCGGAGTCAACGTCACTGACGGATCGGCCGGCGCGCTGGCCGGCCGCAGCACGCCGGCGCGTACGACTCATCCTTTCGTCGAGCACGCATCGACGCGTTTTTCTGCGAGCATTGCCGCGCTCAACGGAGAAGGCAGATGGCTGACCTTCGCGTCTTCGGCAAGACGCCTAAGGGCACGGCAGAGATCACCGTGCGCGGCGGCGGCCTGTCGCTGGCCCAGCGCCGGTTGCTGATCCTCGTCGATGGCAGCCGCGACGTCGACCAGCTGTCGACGATGGTGGCATCGGACGTCGAGGAGTCGTTGCGCGTCCTGCAGGAAGGCGGCTACATCAGCCTCGTCGGCACCGCAACCCGTCCGGCCGAGGCGACGACAGTGGCCAATCCGGCGCCGCTGGTCGAGGCGGAAATGACCTCGGTAGCCGAAGCCAAGGTACGCGCCGCGCGCGCCCTGAACGACATGCTCGGCCCCGCCGCCGACGACCTCGCCATCGCCATCGAGAAGGCGAGGAACGGCGAGCAGCTGCGTCCGCTGATCCGCGAGGCGGAGCGGCTGATCGGTGCCGCCCGCGGTCCGGCCGCGGCCGAGGCGTTCATCGACGCCGTCCGCCGGCGGTAAGCAGCAGCGGCCGGCCAGCGTGCTGCTGCTCTCGGCGGGCACCACAGCGCGATGCGCCGCGCCGCTACCATAGATCACCCTATGCGGCGCCCGTATGGCGCGGCAGCTACCACTCTGGACAAGGAACTCGATGGACTGGCCGCAGTCGACCTGCTACCTGAACGACGAATGGCTGCCACTGGCCGAGGCGAAGATCTCGGTACTCGACAGGGGTTTCATCTTCGGTGACGGCATCTATGAAGTCGTGCCCGTGTACTACCGCAAGCCATTCCGCTTCGACCATCACCTGGCGCGCTTCGAGCGCAGCACGGGCGAGATCGGACTGGCCAATCCTTTCGACCGCGCCGGCTGGCGCGCCCTCGTGGATCGGCTGATCGCGACCTGCGCCGACGAGCATCAGTTCATCTACTGGCAGGTCACACGCGGCGTGGCCAAGCGCGACTTTTCCTTTCCTGCAGACACGCCGCCGACGGTGTTCGCCATGACCAGCCCGTTCACCAGGCCGTCGCGCGCGCAGCGCGAGCAGGGGCTGCGTGCGGTCACCCGCGCCGACGAGCGCTGGCTGCGGTGTGACATCAAGTCGGTCTCCCTGCTTGGCGCGGTGCTGGCGCGGCAGTTCGCCACCGAACACGGTGCTGACGAGGTCGTGCAGTTCCGCGACAGCTGGCTGACCGAAGGCTCGTCGAGCAACATGTGGGTGGTGCACGGCGGCACGGTGATCGCGCCGCCGCGCGACCGGCTGATCCTCGAGGGGATCCGCTATGGCTTCGTCGGCGAACTGTGCGCAAGGACTGGCGTGCCGTTCGAGGTGCGCCGGTTGCGCCAGGAGGAGGTCGCCGGCTGCGACGAGTTGATGCTGACTTCGGCCACGCGCGAGATCCTGCCGATCGTCCTGCTCGACGGCCGCCCGGTTGGAAACGGCTCGCCCGGCCCCATTTATACGAGGTTGCGTGCGGCCTACGATGAAGCGATCGAGGCGCTGCGCTGACCTTAGGCAACGCATGAAGACGATCTCCTTCGACGGCGAATCGCCCCTGACCTTCCCGACCGCCTTCCCGATCAAGGTGATGGGCCGGCGCGTCGACCATTTCGCGCAGTCGATCGTCGAGGTGGTGCAGGCGCACGCGCCTGACTTTGACGCCGCCACCGTCGAATTGCGCGCCTCGCGCCAGGGCAATTACCTGTCGGTGACGGCGACGATCAACGCCACCTCGCGCAAGCAGCTCGACGAACTGTACCGGGCGCTGACGAGCCACCCGCTGGTCAAGGTGGTGCTGTAGCCGCGCCACTGAAGATGGCCGCGCCGCCTGCCGTGCGCGAACTCGGTCGCGCCGAGTACCTGCCGACATGGCAGGCGATGCGCGAATTCACTTCCCGGCGGACCAACGACACCGGCGACGAACTCTGGGTGGTCGAACACCCGCCAGTGTTCACGCTCGGGCAGGCCGGCCGCCGCGAGCATCTGCTGGACATCGGCGACATCGCCGTCATTGCGACTGATCGCGGCGGCCAGGTCACCTACCACGGCCCCGGCCAGGTGGTCGTCTACACGCTGGTCGACCTGCGCCGGCTCGGCATCTTTGTCCGCGAACTCGTCTACCGGATCGAACAGTCGGTGATCCAGACGCTCGACGAACTCGGCGTCGCCGCGCAACGCGTTCGCGGAGCGCCGGGCGTCTACGTGCGCGATCCGGCCTCGCGTGCAAGCGGCGGGCTGGCCGGATACGCCAAGATCGCCGCGCTCGGCATCAAGGTGAGCCGCGGCTGCGCCTATCACGGCGTGGCGCTTAACGTGGCCATGGACCTGCGGCCGTTCAGCCGCATCAACCCCTGCGGCTACGAAGGTCTGCCGACGGTCGACTTGGCTACACTCGGCGTACCGATCAGCTGGCGCGCCGCCGCCGATCGACTGAGCGAGCGGCTGGCGCAGCACCTCACCCGATGAACAACGATTCCCCGCCCGCGGCGCCGCTCAAGGACCCCTTCGCCAAGAAAAAGGGCGAAGCGAAGACGGCGCCGGTGTTCAAGAAGTTTCCGCTCAAGCGCATCGACGAGGCGGCTGCGGCACGCAAGCCGGAATGGATCCGCGTGAAGGCCGGCTCGCCGACGACGCGCTTCTACGAGATCAAGGACATCCTGCGCAGCCACCGTCTGCACACGGTGTGCGAGGAAGCGTCGTGCCCGAACATCGGCGAATGCTTCGGCAAAGGCACCGCCACGTTCATGATCATGGGCGACAAGTGCACGCGCCGCTGCCCATTCTGCGATGTCGGCCACGGCCGCCCCGATCCGCTCGACGCCGAGGAACCCGTCAACCTGGCGCGCACGATCGCGGCCCTGAAGCTGCGCTACGTCGTCATCACCTCGGTCGACCGCGATGACCTGAAGGACGGCGGCGCGCAGCACTTCGTCGACTGCATCCGCGCCGTGCGCAAGAGCTCGCCGGCCACGCGCATCGAGATTCTGGTGCCCGATTTCCGCGGCCGCCTCGACCGGGCGCTGGCCATCCTCGAGGCCGCGCCGCCGGACGTGATGAACCACAACCTCGAAACCGTGCCGCGCCTTTACCGCGAGTCGCGGCCGGGCTCCGACTACGCCCATTCGCTGTCGCTGCTGGCCCAGTTCAAGCGGCGCGTGCCAGGCGTGCCGACCAAGAGCGGGCTGATGGTCGGTCTCGGCGAAACAGACGACGAGATCGTTCATGTGATGCGCGATCTGCGCGCGCACGAGGTCGACATGCTCACCATCGGCCAGTATCTGGCGCCGAGCGGCCACCACCTGCCGGTGCGTCGCTACGTGCACCCGGATACTTTCGCCATGTTCGAGCGCGAGGCGCAGGCGATGGGTTTCACCCATGCCGCCGTCGGGCCGCTGGTACGCAGTTCGTACCACGCCGACCAGCAGGCCCACGCCGCCGGTCTCGTCTGACCATGCCGGTGCCTGCCGTGCCGGTCTGGTTCGCCGGCTCGGTGACGGTTGCCGCATTCGTCCTTCTCGGAATCTTCGTCTATCCGTGGTTGCTGGCGCGGCCTCGCGGTCGCCTCATCGTGGCGTTGCTGACGCTGCTGCTCGCGGGCCTGTTCCTCGCCTTCGATCCGCCGGGCGATCCGGCCGCGGCGTCATTGCTGCCGGCTCTGCTTTGGGCCATCGCGCCGGTGATCGTCGGCGCCATCGTCTTCCGGCTGCAACAGCCCGCGCCACCGGACGACAGCCGCTAGACGCGGCCGGGTGGTCTGGCGTCACGAAGTCGCCCGTTCGTGACGGCGATCAGCGCCGGCGCGCGCCGCCAAGTTCACACTGCTGTTGTTGATCCGTGCCCGCACCGCTCACGAGGAGACGCCGATGCGCCGACAAGCCGAATTCACGCCGTTGCTGATCCTGGACCCCGCACGCCGCCAAGCGTGCATCATGGCGCTTGCGCTGGCCGCCGCCGCGGGGCTGCCGCGGACGGTGATGGCGCTGTCGCTCGCCGACATTTCGCAGCGCGATGCCTCGGCCGGCCTGAAAGGCGCCCTGGAAGCCGGCGCCACAGCCGCGGTCGACCTGCTCGGCCGTACCGATGGTTTCTGGGGCAACGAGAAGCTGCGCATCCCGCTGCCGGACTGGCTGCGGCGCGCCGAGAAAGCACTGAAGTTCGCCGGCCGCGGCGCCGACATCGATGCGCTGAAACTCGGCGTCAACCGCGCCGCCGAGCAGGCGGTGCCGCAGGCCAAGGCGCTGCTGATCGACGCGGTCAGGAAGATGAGCGTCGCCGATGCCAAAGCCATTTTGACCGGCGGTGACGACTCGGTGACGAAGTTCTTCGCCGAGAAGACGCGCGCACCGCTGACGCAGCGCTTCCTGCCCATCGTCAAGCAGACCACCGAGAAGATCGGGTTGGCACAGCAGTACAACGGCCTCGTCGACCAAGCCGGCAAACTCGGCCTGACCGGCCGCGGCGTCACCCGCATCGAAAGCCACGTCACCGACAAGGCACTCGACGGCCTGTACTTCATGATCGGCGAGGAGGAGCGCAAGATCCGCCGCGATCCGGTCAGCGCCGCCAGTTCGATCGTGCAGAAGGTCTTCGGCGCTCTGAAATAGCATCGGCGCCGGCGCGCACCAGTGTCGCGCCGCGAGCGCAAGACCGATCGGTCCGCCGGGCGGGCCGGCCTTCAGGCGGCGCCGTGCAGCGCCGGGTTGTCGGCCAGCAACTGTGGCGGCAGCGGCGCATCGAGGGCGGCGCAGACCGTGCGCAGGCAACTGGCCGCCTTCCAGTGCGTGCTGCCGTCGACAAACGTCACTGCCGCGCAGGCCTTGATCAGTCGCGGCTTCTCCAGCGGCGCCAGTTGGTTGAGACGGTCGAGGGCGCGGCCAACGGCATCGAGTTCGATGGCCTCCGTCGGCACGCGCTCCGGTTCAATCCCCGGCAGCAGCAGCACACCGGCGTTGTAGGCGTGCTCCGGCCTCTCGGGCAGACGCACGCTGGCCAACAGCGACATCACCAGCGCGACCTCGTCGGCCAATGGCGCCAGGTTCAGGTAGCGGACGGGGCTGGCGCGGTGCGCGCCGGAACCGATGCGCCGCTTCAGCACGGTAAACAGCAGGAACTCGTGCAGCGTCACCCGGCCGTCGGCGAGGATCAGCCCGTGCGCCAGCTGCAGAAGGCGTTCTCGCCCCGAAGGGGCGAGCTTCAGCAGCGCGGGCAGCGCGCGGTCGAGCAGCGGCAGGCGCAGCCCGGGCGGCAGTTGCCGGATCACCTCATGGAACGCGTCGACCTGCTGCGCGGCCTCGATCCCGTGGGCCTCGGCCACCAGTTGCCGCTGCTGGCCGGAAAAAGGCTTGTCCTTTTCGATCAACATCGCCAGTACGACCTGCTGCGCCCGCATGGCGTCGGCGAGCGCCTCCTGCAGCTGCGCCTCGCCCGGCAGGCTGGCCACCGCCTGCGCCAGCACATGGCCGTCGACGCAGGCGACCCCGATCGACTGCTCCAGTCGTCCGCCGCGCGCCGGCTCTTGCATCAACCCCGACAGCGGGCTCACCGTCCGCGCTGAGGCCGCTACCGCCAGCGCAGGTCGAGCCCCCGTAGCCGTGGATTCCGCAAGCGCCTCGGCCAGCGGCAGTTCGGGCGCCGGCAGCATCGGCAGCGGCCGGCCGTAGATGCGCTCGATGCGCCGGGCCAGCGGTGGATGCGTGGCGAACAGTCCGGAGACGAAACTGGGCCTTGTCGCCCCGAGGAACAGGTGCGACAGCGTTTCCGCATGCGGGTGGTCGATGCGACTGCCCGGTTCGCCCGCCTGCGTCAGCCCGCCGATCTTGCGCAAGGCGCCGCCGATGCCGTCGGGATTGCGGGTGAACTGCACGCTGCTGGCATCGGCCAGATACTCGCGGCTGCGCGACACCGCCGCCTTGATCAGCCGGCCGAAGATGACGCCGATGTAGCCGATGATCCACAGCGCCGCGCCGGCCACGACCAGCACGACTACGCCGCTGCGGCTGTCGCGGCTGCCGCGGCCGATCTCGAGCATGAAGCGGCCGAACATCGACAGCATCAGCAGCCCGAACAGCACGCCGACCAGGCGGATGTTCAGCCTCATGTCACCGTTTAGGACGTGGCTGAATTCGTGCCCGATCACGCCCTGCAGTTCGTCGCGTGTCAGTCGGACGAGCGTGCCGCGCGTGACCGCGATGACGGCATCGTGCAGCGAGTGGCCGGCGGCGAAGGCATTGATCGACATCTCGTCGTCCATCACATACACACGCGGCACCGGTGTGCCGGAGGCTAGCGCCATTTCCTCGACGACGTTGACCAGCCTCCGCTCGAGCAGATCGCGCGTCGACGGATCGACGCGCCGCGCGCCGATCATCTGCGCCACGGCTTCGCCGCCGCGGGCCAGCCGCGCCGTCTCCCACCAGGTGCCGCCGCCGATCATCAGCAGCGTCACCATCGTGTTGGTGAGAAAGAAACCTCGCGGCAGCGGCGGCTGGAAAACGCCAAGGTAGACAAAGGCCGCGACCGCATTGACCGCGACGACGATGGCCAGCACCGCCAGCACGAACAGGGCGACGAGGCGCTTGCTGGTGCTGCGCGCCGCTTCCTGGTGCTCGAAGAAGTTCATCGCTGCTCGCCCGGCGTTCGACACGCGAGGCGGTCCTGCGAGAGTCCCGGGCCGACTGCGCGCCGGCGACTCAAACCTATCTCAGCATCCCCGGCGGCCGCGGCGGGGCCGCCGGGGGATGCCGCGCGAGGCGCGGCGAGGGGGACCATTGCCCGAGGCAAGGACCCGAGTCGCAACGACGCGATCCGCCCCAGGCGACCCCGCCCCGCAGGGTTGCGACGAGAAGCCGCCGTCTGCGTCGTTGGCGCTGCTGTCGCCGTAGCGCGGGCTACTGTCCTTCGCGCGCCGCCTAGCATCCGGCCGCTTCTCGTCGCAATGCGACCGTCGGAGATTCTGAGATAGGTTCTAGAACTGCACCTTGACCGGTTTCTTCTCTTCGGCGCTTTCGGTCGCCGCCAGCAGTTCAGCGGTACGAAAAGAGAACATGCCGGCAACGACATTGCTTGGAAACTGCTCGACTGCGGTGTTGTAGCTCATCACCGCGTCATTGAACGCCTGTCGCGCGAAGGCGATCTTGTTCTCGGTGCTGGTCAGCTCTTCGGACAACTGCATCATGTTCTGGTTGGCCTTCAGGTCGGGGTAGGCTTCGGCCAGCGCGAACAGCTTGCCCAGCGCGCCGGAAAGCAGGCCCTCGGCGGCCATCAGCTGCTTGATCGCGCCGGGATCGGCCGGGTTGGCCGCCGCAGCGCTGTTGGCCGCCACCGCGCCGGCGCGAGCCTTGATCACCGCCTCGAGCGTCTCGCGCTCATGCTTCATGTAGGCCTTGGCGGTCTCCACCAGGTTCGGAATCAGGTCGTAGCGGCGCTTCAGCTGCACGTCGATCTGCGCGAACGCGTTCTTGAACACGTTGCGCAGGTTGACCAGCCGGTTGTAGGCGCCGATCACCCAGAACACGACCAGCGCAATTACTCCCAGAAAGACGATCCAGCCCATGCCGTCCTCTCCTCGTGGTTCGCCCTGGCCGCGACGCGGCGTCTGGCGTCGCGGCGGACTATAAGAGAAACACGCGCTCGCGCAATGGATTTCGGCACCCGGCGCCGAACGCCAGTCGAACGGCTCGCCAGCGGCCGCAGAAGATGCTGCCGCGGCTGGCCCGCGACCCTGACGGCTTTGCGCCGAAGACCGGCACCGCTATTTGCGTTCGCCCTCGGCCGACTTGCCCGAACCCTTCTTCAGTTCGGCGGCTTCCTCTTCGCTCAGGTAGTCGAACAGCTTGACCACCTGCCGCGCGCCCGAGACGCGGCTGGCGGCACGCGCTGCCGCCTCGCCCTCGTCCTGCGTGACTCGGCCCATCAGGTAGACGACGCTACGCTCGGAAACGACCTTGATCGTGGCGCTCGGCACGCCCTTGGCTTCGAGCAGCGCCGCACGTACCTTGGCGGTGAGCGCGGTATCGAAGTTGCGGTTGCTGAGCGTCGACAGGCTGCCGACGTGCAGTTCGTTCGCCACCGAGGCGACGTTCTCGGCTTTCTCGGCGATCGCCTGCGCCTCGAGCCTGGCCTGCTCGCTGGTCACTTCGCCGGAAAGCAGCACGCGCCGGTTGTAGCTGTTGACGCTGACATTGGCGCGGTCGCGCGGGAACTTCTCGGCCAGCGCCCGGTTGATCCGCCGTTCGATTGCCTCGTCCTCGAGCTGGATGCCGACCGAGCGCCGATCGGTGACGACGATCGCGCCACCGACGGCCGCGCCGCCGACAACGAGGGGCGCGCAGCCCGAGCTGGCGAACAGCGCGACGGCAATCGAAGCGGCCAGCGCCGTGCGCCGGTTCATCTTTCTCATCTTTTCTCCCAAACGGCGATTGAAAAGGGGCGGTGCAATTCAATGCTGCGCGGCAGCGGCAGCGAAGATTCAGTCGGCGGAGAACGCATCGCGGATCCAGTCGCGCACGCCGTCGATGTCGGCCGTGATCACGTCGAAGCGGCAGGGCGGCAATCCGGCGCGCGCGCCGTAGCGCTCGAGCAGGAAATGCTGCGCGGCGCGCACCAGCCGCCGTCGCTTGAACGGATCGACGCTGCCGCCGGCACCGCCGAAGTCGTCGCTGCGTCGCATGCGAACCTCGACGAAGACCACCGTGCCGCTGTCGTCGGCAACGATGTCGAGTTCGCCTTCACGAAATCGGACATTGCGCGCGAGGATACGACAACCGGCCGCCTCGAGCCTGGCGCAGGCCGCCGTTTCGGCCGCGTCGCCGGCGCGCTGCTTCGGCGTGCGCACGCCGTGCGCATGATTGCGTCGCCGCAGGAAGGTCATGCGATCTCCCTGGCCGCGCGGGCCGGATCGGCGCCGACAGGCAAGTGCAGGCGCGCGGGCGCATCGCGCAGCAGGAAGGATGCCCGCCGCCGCGACCGCCGCCTGCCCTGCGTCCGCGCGCCGCGTCCGCGGCTCTGGTGCCTCGCGCCCGCCGTGGACGGGCGCCGCTCATCGCAGCACATCCCTTCGCTCCGCCTTGCCGTTGGCAAAGACCGCCATCACCGGCGATCGTTCCACGCGCCCCCCAAGCGCGGGATCGACCCGCAACCAGCCGGTGACGCCATCGAGTTCGAAGCGGCTGCCGCCCTTCGTCCATTCAGCGGCAACGCGATAGGCATCGATGCCGAGCGCATACAGCCGCTCCAGTTCCGCGCTGTACGGCGTGGCCGGGCGCGGATAGACCATCACCGCCGGATGATCGGGTTCAAGCAGCCACGGCATGTCGACGAAGGCAAGTCCCTCGAGATCCGTGGCCAGGCCGATCGTCGACGGCTCGAGCAGGTGCAGGCGCGATGTGCCGATGATCGTCGCCTCGGCCGGCAGCCACGGGCGCACGGCTGCCGCCTCGCCGGCGTCGAGGGCGAGCAGGATCGCCTGCCAGGGCTGCGCGGCCAGCCGCTTGGCCAGCGCCTCGAGCCGTTCTTTCTTCAGCGAAAGTTCCAGCGTCTCGATCCGCCGCTCGCGCTCGCGCGCGGCAGCGGTGAAGGCGGCGCCGGCGCGGCGCTCGAGGACACCGCCGCCGACGACAACGGCAAGCGGCAGTGCGGCCGACGTGGTGCCCGCCGTCATCGGCAGGCGCAGCAACGCGCGGACGATGCTGCGCGCCTCGTCCTCGATGCGCAACCCCAGCGCCAGCATCGACGGCGGCAGCGGCGCCGGTGACGACGGCGCATTCAGCGCCAGCACCGGCAGGCTGGCGCCGCCACCGCGCACCAGCGCGTCGACCGCATCGCGCGTCAGCGGGCCAACCACCAGGCG
The DNA here is from genome assembly GCA_964509545.1 of uncultured Burkholderiaceae bacterium. Classification (GTDB taxonomy): domain Bacteria; phylum Pseudomonadota; class Gammaproteobacteria; order Burkholderiales; family Burkholderiaceae_F; genus JADJWR01. The sequence continues at coordinate 148,922 of CAZDXQ010000001.1, forward strand.
CGCGCCGCGCCTGGCCGCCGCGTCGATGGCGGCGGCGACCATGGCCGGCGATTCATCGGTGTCGCGCGACTCGATCGCCATCGGCGCTCCGGCCCTGGCGTGGGCAGCGAAGAACCCGGCACGGATCGCCTCGGCGGCGCGGGCGAAAGCTGTCGCCTCGCCCGGCAGTACGAGCACGATCGCCGGCAGCGTCTCGCCAGCAGCCGGCGCGTTTGCGGCCGACTGTGCTGCCGCCGACAATGGTGCGCCAAGCAGCGCCACAAGGAACAGCAGGCAACGCATGAACCGTCCGGGAATCGAGGCCGACGCCCTGATCATCGCCAGCGGCGTGGCGCAGCAGGAACTGCCCGCGTGCACGCTGTATGCGGTGGCCACGCCGATCGGCAACGCCGCCGACATGACGTTGCGTGCGCTATGGGTGCTTTCGCGGGTCGATGCCATCGCCGCCGAGGATACCCGCACCAGCGCGGCGCTCCTGCGCCGCTACGGCATTTCGACGCCGCTGCTGTCGGCTCATCAGCACAACGAGCGCGCCGCTGCCGAAAAGATCGTTGCGCGGCTGCGCGCCGGCGCGCGCATCGCCCTGATCACCGACGCCGGCACGCCGGCCATTTCCGATCCGGGCGCGCGGCTGGTGCGGGCGGTCCTCGAGGCCGGACTGCGCGTGGTCCCGGTGCCGGGGGCCAGCGCGCTCACCGCGGCGGCATCCACCGCTGGCCTGCACGGCGATGCGCTTACCTTCGTCGGCTTCCTGCCGACGGGCCGCGCGAGCCGCGAGCGGCGGTTGCGCGAACTGGCGGCGCGCGGCGAGCCGTTCGCGCTGTTCGAAGCGCCGCACCGCATCGCCGAAACAGCGGTCGACCTCGCGGCTGTGCTCGAGCCCGGGCGGCGCGTCGTCGTCGCGCGCGAACTGACCAAGAAGTTCGAGACGCTGCAGGTGTGCGCAGCCGGCGACCTGCCGCAGGCGGTCGGCGCCGAGGCCCGCGGCGAATTCGTGCTGCTCGTCGATGCGGCGGAGCAGACCTCGGCGCACGACGCTGTCGCGCAGGTCGATGCAACGACGCGGCGCTGGCTGCTGGCGCTCGCCGAGGCACTGCCCGCCTCGCGCGCGGCCGCGGTCGCGGCCAGGGCGAGCGGACTGCCGCGCGAACAGCTGTACGTGCTGCTGGCGAAGCAATGAGCGTGCTGCGGCCCGCCGCGTCGGGAACACGCGGCGCGCCTTACGCGGCGGCCTTCTGCGCCGCGCACGCCTCCCACCAGGCCCGCGCCTGCAGGTTGGTCCATGGCATGTAAACGAGCAACCGGTCGAGTTCGGCGGCCACTTCGTCGGCGGATTTCGGGCGATCGCCCGGCAACTTGGCCAGACAACGCGCGATCAGGCGTTCCAGTTCGGCCGGGACCTGCGTCGGCGCGGCGCTCGATACCGCCGGCGCCGGCAGGTTCACCACCCGGTAGGCAAGCGCCAGGTCGGACTCGCCCTCGAACGGAGGCTTGCCGGTCAGGGCAAAGAATCCCACTGCGCCGAGGGCATACACGTCGGAGCGGATGTCGGCGCTGTCCGGATGCTCGATCCGTTCCGGCGCCATGTAGGCCGGCGTGCCCAGGATGCGCAGGGCACGGGTCAGATCGCGCGTGTGCGGCGAGCGTGTGTCCTTGACCAGCCCGAAGTCGAGCACCTTGACCACGTCATCCTCGCCGCCGCGCCGGCACAGCATCACGTTGGCGGGCTTGATGTCGCGGTGAACGAGCCCGCGCCCGTGCGCCTCCGACAGCGAGCCGGCGATACCGCGCAGCGCGTGCGCCGCGCGCGCCGCCGGCAGCGGCCCATGCCCGTCGACGATCTGCTGCAAGGTGAGGCCGTCGAGGAACTCCATCGCGTAGAACGGCTGTCCCTCCGGCGTGCGGCCGTAGTCGAAGATCTCGACCGTGTTCGGATGCATCAGCTGGCTGGCCAGCCGCACTTCGCGATCGAAGCGGGCCAGCATTTCGTCAGTGGTCATCGCCAGTTCGATGATCTTGACCGCCGTCGGTCGCTTCAGCAGCCGATGCTGCGCTCGATACACGCGCGCCATGCCGCCCCGGCCGACTTCCTCGAGCAGTTCGTAATTGCCGACACGCCGGGCCGCCTCGACTTCCTCGGCCATCCGCTGCATGCGCAGCAACGAGACGAGGAAGCCGAAGGCGACCGCGCCGACAGCCGCACCGAGCGCGAGGAAGGCCAGTTCGACCCGGCGCAGCGGTGCGAAGGCCTCGCTCTCCGACACTTCGACCGCGATGCCGAAATCGTGATCGCCGAGCCATCGCCACGCACCGACGACGTGCTCGCCGTAGTACGTGGCGTAAGGCTGCAACAGTTCGCCCTGCGGCCGTGGCGGCACGGCATGCGCATCGGCGAGCGCCCGTGCCACGAGCTGCGTCGGCCGCGGCTCGCCGCCCGCTTCTGGATCGTAGAGGCGCTGGCGCAGGATGCTGCTTTCGCCAGCGCGCAATTCACCGCGTTCGACCAGCGCATCGCGGAAGCGGCTTTCGGTGAGCATCACGCCGCGTGCATCGAAGGCGTAGGTCTCACCGGTGGCGCCGACCGATGCGGCAGCGAACAGCTGCGCGAAGTGCCCGTCGGCCGGTTTGCCGATGTCGAGCACCGCGATCACATCGCCGGTGCCGTTGCGCACCGGCGCGGCAATCCAGACCTTCGGCCCGTCGTCGGCGCGGCCGATGCCGATCCGCTCGGCCTCGCTTTTCGTGGCCGCGAACTGCACACGTCCCCGGAACACGGGCGCGATGGCCTCGCGCAGCGGCGGCGCAAGCCGCAGCACGCATGCCGTGGGCGCGCGCGCCGCGATCACGCGGCCGGCAGGGTCGATCAGGTGGATTTCGGCGGCGGCGTCTTCAAGACGCAGGGTGTCGATCACCTGCACCAGTTGCGCGCCCAGCACACCGGTGCAGGCGCTGCGCAGCGGTTCGTCGCCCAACCGACCGGCAGCAAGAAGTTTCTCGGTCGTGTCCACCACCCTCGGATCGTGGGCCCAACGCTGCACGTTCAGCCGTTTCTCGTCGACCCAGGTCTCGACGGCCAAGGCCCGGCTTTCGGCCAGAGAGCTCAGGTTGGCGGCTGCCAGGTCAACCAGCGCCGTGCGCACCCCTGAATAGACCCACGCACTGACGCTGGAGACGAGCGCCAGCGTCGTTGCGATCGCTGCCGGATGCCGGCGCGCCAGGACGCTGGCGCGCGTCAGCCAGTCTTCAGCCATCAAGGCGTCGGTTCAAACGGCCGACCGACCTGCCACGCACGCCGGGCTGCGGCCCGCAGGTCGAGCCGAACCCCGACGTCGGGGCAGCGGCCGCAACGGGGCGCCAGCGCACCCGCGGCGATGGCCGCGCGAGCCGTCAAGCCGGAACCTGGGCGACGATGCTGGCCACCGCCGCGCTGAGCTTCTTGACGCAATCGATGTGCAGGAACTCGTTCGGACCGTGGGCGTTGGACCGCGGGCCGAGCACGCCGGTGATCAGGAACTGCGCGCGCGGGAACTTCTCGCCGAGCATGTTCATGAACGGGATCGTGCCGCCCTCGCCCATCCACGCCGCCTCGCGCCCGTAGGCTGCGCGCGAGGCCTCGTCCACCGCTCGCGCCAGCCACGGCGCGGTCGCCGGCGCATTCCAGCCGGACGCGCCCCAATCGGCTTCGAAGCTCACGCGGGCGTTGTAGGGCGGGTCCTTCTCCAGCAGGCGCTTCAGCGCCTGCGTCGCCCGCTGGCCATCGACGGTCGGCGGCAGACGAAGCGACAGCTTGAACACGGTCCGCGGCCGCAGCACGTTGCCCGCCGAGTCGATCGATGGGAAGCCGGCGGCGCCAGTGACCGACAGCGCCGGGCGCCAGGTTCGGTTCAGGATGCCTTCGAGCGGATCCGTCGTGGTCGGCATCGCATGCAGATGCCCGCCGTCGCCGTGCGCGCAGCCGACCCAGGGAAACTGCTTCCACACCTGCTCGCCGAGGATGCCGGCGGCGGCACGAGCCTGCGCCAGCCGCTCGGCCGGGATCTCGCCGTGGAAAGCGTCGACGAGCACGCGGCCGGTGGCCGGATCGTCGATGCGGTTGAGCAACTGGCGGGCGATGCGCATCGAACTGGGCACGATGCCGCTGGCGTTGCCCGAGTGCACGCCCTCGGCAAGCACCTCGACCGTCAGCGTCCCGCCGGCAAGGCCACGCAGCGATGTCGTCACCCACAGCTGGTCATAGTTGCCGCAGCCGGAATCGAGGCCGGCCACGAGCGCCACATCGCCGAGGCGCGGTGCCAGCAGCTCGAGGTAAGCGGGCAGGTCGGGGCTGCCGGACTCCTCGCAGGTTTCGATGATGCCGACGCAGCGCGGCCGCGGCACCGACTGCGCGTCGAGCGCGGCGATCACCGACAGCGCGGCATAGACGGCATAACCGTCATCGGCGGCGCCGCGACCGTAGAGCCTGCCCTCCTCGATCACCGGTTTCCACGGCCCGAGGTCCTCCCGCCAGCCTTCCATCTCCGGCTGCTTGTCCAGGTGGCCGTAGAACAGCACCGTGCGCGCGTCGCCAAGCCCCTGCGTGGCCGGCACGTCGAAGAACAGGCATGGCGTGCGCCCTTCGATCGACACGATCTCGAGGCGCATGCCAGCGATTCGCTGCGCCGCCGCCCACGCGTGTGCCTCCTCGATCACCGCCTTCAGATAGCCGTGCGCGGCCCAGCTGGCATCGAAGGCCGGCGACTTGGCCGGCACCTTCACGTAGTCGACCAGCCGCGGGAGGAGGTCCTCGTCCCAGCGACGATCGAGAAAACGGCGCACTTCGGCGAGGTTCATCGAGATTTCCTTTCCGCCGTGGCAGCGCCGTCGCCGCCCGCAGACCGCGGGCTCACTGCTTGGGCGCCGCCTCGGCAATGAAGATTTCGACGCGGCGATTCTGCGCCCGTCCCGCCTCCGTGTCATTGCTGGCGACCGGTTCGCGCTCGCCGCGGCCCGCCGTGGCGATGCGGCTGGCGGCCACCCCGCGGGTCACCAGATAGTCGCGCGTGCTGTTGGCGCGGGCCACCGACAGCGGGTCGTTGATCGCATCCGAGCCGGTCGAATCGGTGTGGCCGATGATTTCAATAGTGGTCACCGCATGCTGGTTCATTTCGCCGGCGAAGCGATCGAGCACGGTGCGCAGCGCCGGCCGGATGTCGGCGCGGCCGGTATCGAAGCCGGCATCCGCTGGGATGTTGACCTTCAGGCGATTGTCGGTGGTCTGGCTGACGCCGATCCCGGTGCCCTGCGCGGCCTGCTCCATTTTCGCCTTCTGCTCTTCCATGCGCTTGCTCCAGACATAACCGCCGAGCGCACCGGCCGCGGCACCGATCGCCGCGCCTGTAGCAGCGCTGCGGCCGCGGTTTCCGCCCGCCGTGGCCGCGCCGATCACCGCGCCTGCGGCGGCACCGATGCCAGCGCCGGTGGCGGTGCCGCGTTGCGTTTCACTCATGCTGGCGCAGCCGGTTGCGACCACGGCGGCAGCAATCAGCGCAATGGCTCGAAAAACGGTGCTCATAACGACTCCCTCCTGCAGAAGTTCAGTGGATCGAATCACGACGGGATCTCTAACGGTTCGGCGGCGCGGCCTGTGCACACGCGCCGCGGTGGATTTCACCTCGGCAACAGCATCACGTCGCGGCCGAGCAGGCCGGCAATTCGGGCCGCCAGTTCGGACGCCGCGGCCCGGTCAGCAAGCATGCCGACCAGAACCCGATGCAGCGCACCGTCGCGCTCGACCCGAGGTGCGCGGGCCGCCGGCGGCAGATCGCCGGCGGCCGCGGCCGAAAGCTGCGACGCCACCCGTTCTCGCAGCGCCCAGGCATTGGCCTCGACCTCGAAGGCACCGAGTTGCACTGCCCAGCCCGGCGCCGCGCCCGCCTGCGCCGCCGCCGAATCGGCCAGGACTGCCGGCGCCTCGGCCGGCTCCGCGGACATGCCGGCCGCGGCGATCCGGGCGTGCGTAAACCTCTCGACCTCGACCTCGCCGGTACCGGCCGCGGCGATGCCCAGCCGCATCGCCGCAGCGTAGGACAGATCGATCACGCGACCGTCCTTGAATGGCCCTCGATCGTTGACGCGCACGATCACGCTGGCGCCGCTGCGCAAGTTCGTCACCCGCGCGTAGCTCGGCAACGGCATCGTCGGGTGCGCCGCGGTCATGGCGAACATGTCGTAGGTCTCGCCGATCGACGTGCGGCTGCCGTGAAACTGGCGGCCGTACCAGGAAGCCAGGCCCCTTTGCACGATGGGCCGGTCGTCGGTGATCGGCGTGTAGCTGCGCCCGAGGGCCACATACGGGCGGTTGGCGAAGGCGTGAAACGGTTCGATCCGCGGCACGGCATCCGGCGTCGCCATGACGTCGCCCGGCACCTGTGCCGGCGGCCCGTCGTGCTGGTAGTAGCCGCCGGTGCGCGGCGGCTTCGGCGCGGTCGCGCAGCCGGCCAGGACGGCCGCCGCCGCGATCGCGACGATGATGCCGGCCCGGCGCGCCGATGAACGCCGCTGCACACGGGACCCACCGCCCGGGCCATGACCGACGCGGCCCATCGCGCAACCCGCGGCCACGGCGGCGGCGCGCTCGCAGGTCCATCCTTTCAGCGGCAACGTCGCCGTCATGCGCGTCAACTCTGCACCAGCTTGCGGTGCCGGTTGATGCTCATCAGCATGCCCACGGCCAGACCGAGCGTGACCAGCGCCGTGCCGCCGTAGCTGATGAAGGGCAGCGGCACGCCCACCACCGGCAGCACGCCGCTGACCATGCCCATGTTGACGAACGCGTAGGTGAAGATGATCAGCGCGATCGATCCGGCGAGCAGTCGCGAGAAGGTCGTCGACGCGTTCATCGCGATCAGCAGCGCCCGCGCCACCAGCGCCAGGAAAAGCAGCATCAGCACGACGTTGCCGATCAGACCGAACTCCTCCGAGAACACGGCGAAGATGAAGTCGGAGGTGCGCTCCGGAATGAACTCCAGATGGGTCTGCGTGCCCTGCATCCAGCCTTTGCCGAAAGCACCACCGGAGCCGATGGCGATCGTCGCCTGCAGCGTGTGAAAGCCCTTGCCGAGCGGGTCGGTGGTCGGGTCGATCAGCGTCATCACGCGTTCGCGCTGATAGTCGTGCATCGTCGTCCAGGCCACCGGCAGCAGGGCCAGCGCGGTCGCGCCGAGCGCAGCGATCCACTTCCACGGCAGGCCGGCAAAGAAGATCACGTAGGCACCCGCCGCGGTGACAAGCAGCGCAGTGCCCAGGTCGGGCTGCTTGACGATTAGGCCGACCGGCACGGCCATCAGCAGCGCGGCAACGAGGAAGTCGAGCGTCCGCGTCGAACCCTCGCGCTTGTGGAAGTACCAGGCCAGCATCATCGGCAGTGCCAGCCGCATCATCTCCGAAGGCTGGATCCGGGTGACGCCGATGTCGAGCCAGCGCGTGGCGCCCTTGACCGTGACCCCGGCTACCTCGACGCCGACCAGCAGCCCGACGCCGAGGAGGTACGCCGGCGCGGCGACCTTCTGCAGCGTCGCCGGTGGAATGCTGGCGGCGACGAACATCACCAACGCGGCGATGCCGAAGTTGCGCAGTTGGTCGGTGAAGCGCCAGGGAAAGTCGTTGGCTGCCGAGTACAGGGTCACCATTCCGACCATGGCCAGCGCGCCGACGATGGCAAGCAGCGCCGGATCGAGCACGGCGATGCGGTCGCGCAGCCACAGAACGAACGGCGAGCGCAGCAGCGGCGGCTTCAGCGCGAAGTCATTCAAGGCGCTCTCCCACAGCCTGCGCCAGCCGCGGCGGCGGCGGCCGCGACGCCTCCGGCGGCAGCCGCTCGCTCTTCAACGGTCCGATGCCGGCCGGCAGCTTGCCGAGCAGGTAGTAGTCGAAGGCGGCGCGAACGATCGGCGCCGCCGCACGGGCGCCGAAGCCGCCGTTTTCGACCAGCGCCGCCACGGCGATCACCGGCTTTTCGCCCGGCCCGGCCGGGGCGAAGGCGATGAACAGCGAGTGGTCGCGGTGGCGCTCGTCGATGCGCTCGGCGTTGTACTTCTCGTTGGCCTTGATGCCGATCACCTGCGCCGTGCCGGTCTTGCCGGCCGCCTTGTACGGCACTCCGGCGAAGGCGCCGCGGCCGGTGCCGCTGATGTTCACATCGACCATCGCTGCGCGCACGATGCGCAGGTGCTCGGGCTTGACCGGGATCCGGTAGCTCTCCTTCGGCACCGTCGGCCGCTGCTCGCCGCTCGCCGCGTCCTCGACGCTCTTGACGATATGCGGTTTCATCACCACGCCGTCGTTGGCCAGCGTCGCCGTCGCATGCGCCAGCTGCAGCAGCGTGAAGCTGTTGTAGCCCTGGCCGATGCCGATCGAGATCGTCTCGCCCGGATACCACTTCTGCTTGAAGCGGCGCATCTTCCACTCGGACGACGGTAGGATGCCGGTCATCTCGCCGTCGATGTCGATGCCGGTGATCTGGCCGAAGCCCCACGGCTTCATGAAGTCGTGGATCGTATCGACGCCCAGGTCATCGGCGAGCATGTAGTAGTAGATATCGCTCGACTTGACGATCGACGTGTGCAGGTTCACCGCGCCCAGCGGCACCTTGTTCGAGTCGCGGAAGCGGCGACCGCCGAAATTGAAGTAGCCGGGGTCGTGGATCACCTGCTCGGGGCGGCGTTTTCCGGTTTCCAGCGCCGCCAGCGCAAGGAACGGTTTGTAGGTCGAGCCGATCGGGTAGGTGCCGCGAAGGGCCCGGTTCAACAGTGGCTTGTCCGGATCGGCGTTCAGCTCTTCCCACACCTTCGGGTCGATGCCGTCGACGAACAGGTTCGGATCGACGGTCGGCTTGGAGACGAACGCAAGCACGTCGCCGGTGGCCGGTTCGATGGCGATCAGCGCGCCGCGCCGGTCCTCGAAAGCGCGCTCGATGACTTCCTGCAGCCGGATGTCAATCGACAGTTGCAGGTTGTTGCCCGCCACCGGCGGCTTCAGCGTCAGCGTGCGCACGGCACGGCCGCCAGCGGTGATCTCCACCTCCTGCATGCCCGTCGTGCCGTGCAGTTCGTTCTGGTAGCTGGCCTCGATGCCGACCTTGCCGATGTACTCGGCGCCGGCGTAGTTGGCCGCGTCGGGTCGGCCCTCGATGCGTTCCTTGTCGGCCGGCGAGATGCGGCCGATGTGGCCGATCATGTGGCTGCCGATCTCGCCCAGCGGATAGTGGCGGAACAGCCGCGCCCGCAGTTCCACGCCTGGGAAGCGGTAGCGCTGGGCGGTGAAGCGGGCCACCTCCTCGTCGCTCAGCCGGGTGCGGATCGGAATCGATTCGGCGCCCTTCAGTTCATCGTAGAGCTTCTTGAACCGTCGCCGGTCGCGCGGCTGCACCTCGACAACCTGGGCGAGGTCATCGATCGTCGCCGACAGGTTCTCAACCTGACGCGGGTTGATCTCCAGCGTGTACGCAGAGAAGTTCTCGGCGATCACGATGCCGTTGCGGTCGCGGATCAGGCCGCGGTTGGCCGTCACCGGCACCAGCGCAGTGCGCTGCGCGTCGGCCCGGTCGCGAAGCTCCTCGTGCTTGACGACCTGCAGCCAGGCAAATCGCGCGCCGAGCGCGCAGAAAGCAGCCACAACGATCAGCCCGGCCACGAGCGCCCGTGTGCGGAACAGGTCGACTTCGTGCTGCGGGTTGCGGAATGCCTTCATGCGTGAATGCCTGCGGGCCGCATGCGCGGCGGGCATTCGGTCAGGAACGCCATGCGCGAATTCTATTGAGCTTTGCGCGCCAAGTACCGGAGTTTTCGGGGGTTAATGTGTTTGCCGGGGGACCGCCGCCGGCCGGCCGCCGCAGGACGCTACAGCGGCCGCGTGTCGTCGCGTTCCGTCGGCCGGCGCTGCGGTGCCAGCAGGATCCACGTCACCAGCGGCCAGATCGCCGCGCCGACGACGGAACTCAGAAAATAATCCCAGCCGGGGAAGCCGCCGCCGACCCAAAGCCGCACAGCCAGAGACACGCACTGCGCGGGCAGCAGCAGCGCCAGCACGTGCAGCGACTGGGCGCCGACCGGGAACCACTGCACCCGTCGATGCAGGGTGATCGCGCCGTAGGCAAGCAGGGTGTAGGCCAGCGCATGTTCGCCGAACAGCGCGCCGTTGTGCACGTCCATCAGCAGCCCGAAGACGAAGGCCGCGCCGATACCGACCCGGCGCGGCTGGTGCACGTTCCAGAAGACCAGCGCCAGGGCGAGGAAATCGGGCACCCAGACGACCGGGCCGGTGGGCAGCAGGTTCAGAGCCAGCGCCAGCAGCAGCGTGGTCCATATGAACAGCGGATTGGCTGGCGCCAGCAGCGCGCTCGGCCGGTACGCCGCGCGGCCGGCGCCGAGCGTGCCGGCCGAAACGAGCTCGACCGTATCAGTGTTGCGCGGCCGGTTCAATGCGAAGGACGTCCGAAGCGAGCGCCAGAAGCCGCGGCTCATCGGATTACCGCTGGGCTGAAGAAATCGCTCGATGCGCGGCGCCTGCCGCACGCCGTATCCGCGCACGGATTCGGGACGGCGAGCCTACAGCGCTCCGCGGCGCGCCCGTTCATCGGCGCCCTCCCCGCCTCGTTTCGCCGCGCTTGTCCTCGGCCGCGGGCCGCTGCGGCGATGACTGCGGATCGACCGTCAGGATCAGCAGATGCGTCTGCTCGTCCATGCCCGCGGCCGGGCGAAGTTCCACGCGCGCGAACCGCTCCTTGTCTGCGCGGTGTACGGCGGTGACGGTGCCCACCGCCAATCCTGGGGGATACAGGCCATCGATCCCGGATGTCACCGCCGCGTCGCCCTCCTGAATGTCGACATTGGTCGCCATGAAGCGCAGTTCGAGTTGTCCTCCGTCACCGAAGACGACGCCACGCAGTCCGTTGCGCAGCAGGAACACGGCGATGCTCTGGTCGCGGTCGGTCAGCAGCGTCAGCTCGGAGGTCAGCGGAAAGGCACGCGTGATCTGGCCGATGACGCCGCGGTCATCGATCACCGGCTGGCCGGGCTTCACCCCAGCCTGCAGTCCCTGATCCAGCACAAGTTTGCGCGAGAACCGGTCGCGCGACTCGTACAGCACGCGCGCCAGAACGGTGGGCGCGGCTGCGCGCTCCTTGGCGCCGAGCAGGCGGCGCAACTGCGCGTTTTCCGCTTCCAGCGCCGTCGCCTGCTGGGTGCGCAGCGACTGTTCGGCCGCCGCTCGCCGCAGGGAGGCGTTCTCGCTGGCCAGACGGTCCACGCTGGTGAAGTAATCGCTGACCGCCAGCGCAGCGTCGCGCGGAATCAGCAGCAGCCGCTGGATCGGGTACAGGATCACCCCGACGCCGATACGCAGGGTGTCGAGCGCCTGAACCCGCGCGTCGACGATGATCAGTGCGATCGCCAGGAAGGAGAAGAATGCCAGCCGCGCGCGGGCGGAAACGCCCTGGTTGAACAGTGGCGGCGGGCCGTGGTCCATTGGCGATGACAGGTGCGGCGAATTCGCCGCGATCACGCGCGCGACGGCGCGCTAGGACAGATCATAGGCGGCAATGCCGCCGCCATCGCGGCCGCAGGCCGCATCCGTCCTCATGGCCGGCCCGATGCCTAGCCCTGGGCGAAGATCGAGCCCAGCTTGTCCATCCGCTCCAGGGCAATGCCGCAGCCACGCACGACGCAGGTCAGCGGATCCTCGGCGACGACCACGGGCAGGCCGGTCTCCTCCATCAGCAGGCGGTCGAGGTCGCGCAGCAGCGCGCCGCCGCCGGTGAGCATCATGCCGCGATCGGCGATGTCGGCGCCGAGTTCCGGCGGCGTCTGCTCCAGCGCGATCTTCACCGCCGAGACGATCTGGTTCAGCGGATCGGTCAGGGCCTCGAGAATCTCGTTGCTGGAGATGGTGAAGCTGCGCGGGATGCCTTCGGACAGGTTGCGCCCCTTGACCTCCATCTCCTTGACCTCGGAGCCGGGGAAAGCGCTGCCGATCTGCTTCTTGATGCTTTCCGCGGTCGGCTCGCCGATCAGCATGCCGTAGTTGCGGCGGATGTAGTTGATGATCGCCTCGTCGAACTTGTCGCCGCCGACCCGGACGCTGCCGGCGTAGACCATGCCGCCGAGCGAGATGATCCCGACTTCGGTGGTGCCGCCGCCGATGTCGACCACCATGGAGCCGGAGGCCTCGGACACCGGCAGTCCGGCACCGATCGCCGCCGCCATCGGTTCCTCGATCAGGAACACCTGGCTGGCGCCGGCCGCCTCCGCCGATTCCTTGATCGCGCGCCGTTCGACCTGGGTCGATCCGCAGGGCACGCAGATGATGATGCGCGGGTTCGGCGCCAGCAGGCTCGACGGGTGCACCATCTTGATGAACTGCTTGAGCATCTGCTCGGTGACCGTGAAGTCGGCAATGACGCCGTCCTTCATCGGCCGGATGGCCTCGATGTTGCCCGGCACCTTGCCGAGCATTTGCTTGGCTTCCTTGCCCACGGCGCGGATCGTCCGCTTGCCGTTCGGTCCGCCTTCCTGGGAAATCGCGACCACCGAGGGTTCGTCGAGCACGATGCCCTTGCCGCGCACGTAGATCAGCGTGTTGGCGGTGCCCAGGTCGATTGCGAGATCGTTGGAGAAGAAACTGCGGATGAAGCCAAACATGAGGGGGCGCGGACTCGCAGTAGGTGAGCGGGGCGATCGGGCGCGATGCGCACGGGACGATCGGCGTGTCGAGGCCCGCTGCGTCAGGTGCGCGATAATACGCCAGTCGTTGCGCTGCCGGAGGGAAAGTCCGCCTCTGAAAGGCCGAGTCCCGGCGGCGACACCCTCGTCCGAATGCATTCGCGGATAGCCGCGATTCCTTCCCCGCCTGACACGAACGATGGCATTGACCGAAGACGACGTTGCCCGCATCGCGCATCTTGCCCGCATCGAAGTCAGCGACGCCGACCGCCGTGCGATGCTGGCGCAGCTGAATGACATCTTCGAGATGATCGCGAAGATGCAGGCCGTCGACACCACCGGCGTCGCGCCGATGGCGCACCCGCTCGGCGGCCGGCAGCGCCTGCGCGAGGATCGCGTCACCGAAACCGACGCGCGCGAGTCGAACATGAGAAACGCCCCGGCGGCGCAGGACGGACTGTTCCTCGTGCCCCGGGTGATCGAATAGGAAGCCGGCCATGAGTGATCTCGCCCATGCCGGCGTGGCCGAACTCGGCCGGTTGCTGCAGCAGCGGAAGATTTCCGCGGTCGAACTGGCGCAGGAGCGGCTGGCGCGCATCGAGCGGCATCGCGACCTCAACGCCTTCCTCGACGTCCGCCCCGAAGTGACGCTGGCGCAGGCGCGCGCCGCCGACGAGCGCCGCGCCCGCGGCGAGTCGGGCGCGCTCCTCGGCGTGCCGATCGCGCACAAGGACATCTTCGTCACCCGCGACTGGGCCAGCACCGCGTCGTCGAAGATCCTGCAGGGCTACATGAGCCCGTTCGACGCCACCGTGGTGGAGAACCTCGCCCGCGCCGGCATGGTCTGCCTGGGGAAACTGAACTGCGACGAGTTCGCGATGGGCTCGAGCAACGAGAACAGCGCCTACGGCATCGTGCTCAACCCGTGGGACAAGGGCGCGGTACCCGGCGGCTCCTCCGGCGGCTCGAGCGCGGCGGTGGCGGCGCGGCTTGCGCCGGTGGCCAGCGCCACCGACACCGGCGGTTCGATCCGCGAGCCGGCGGCGTTCACCGGCATTACCGGCACCAAGCCGACCTACGGCCGGCCGTCGCGCTGGGGCATGATCGCCTTCGCCTCCAGCCTCGACACCGCCGGGCTGATGACGCAGAGCGCCGAGGACTGCGCGCTGGTGTTCAATGAGATGCTCGGCTTCGACCCGAAGGACTCGACCAGCGTCGAGGCGCCGCGCGAGGACTTCACCCGCCATCTGAACGATCCGGTCAAGGGTTTGAAGATCGGCCTGCCGAAGGAGTTCTTCGGCGAGGGCCTGAAGCCGGACGTCGAGCGCACCGTGCGCGCCGCGCTGGCCGAGTACGAGAGACTCGGCGCGCGCCTGGTCGACATTCGGCTCCCCAATGCCGAACTCGGCATCCCCGTGTACTACGTCATCGCACCGGCCGAGGCTTCGAGCAACCTGGCGCGCTTCGACGGCGTCCGCTACGGCCACCGGGCGGCGCGGTACGACGATTTGATCGACATGATGAAGAAGAGCCGCTCCGAAGGTTTCGGGGCCGAGCCGAAGCGGCGCATCATGATCGGCACTTACGTGCTGAGCCACGGTTACTACGACGCCTATTTCATCAAGGCGATGCAGGTGCGACGCCTGATCGCCGACGATTTCACGCGCGCCTTCACGCAGTGCGATGTCATCGCCGGGCCGGTGACAACATCGGTCGCCTTCGGCTTCGGCGAGAAGACCAACGATCCGGTGGCGATGTACCTGGCCGACCTGTACACGGTGCCGGGGTCGCTGGCCGGCGTGCCGAGCATGAGCATCCCCTGCGGCTTCGGCGACAAGGGCCGGCCGGTCGGCCTGCAGCTGGTCGCAAACCATATGCAGGAAGCGAGAATGCTCGGCGTCGCGCACCAGTACCAGCGGGCGACCGACTGGCACCGCCGCGTGCCCGGGGGGTTCTAGCGATGGGCTGGGAAGTCGTGATCGGGCTGGAGACACACGCCCAACTGTCGACCGCAGCCAAGATCTTCTCCGGCTCGTCGACGGCTTTCGGGGCGCTGCCGAACACGCAGGCGAACGTGATCGACCTGGCGCTGCCCGGCACGCTGCCGGTGCTGAACAAAGGCGCGGTCGAGCGGGCGATCCGCTTCGGGCTGGCGATCGGGGCGACCATCGCGCCGCAGAGCATCTTTGCGCGCAAGAACTACTTCTACCCGGACCTGCCCAAGGGCTACCAGATCAGCCAGTACGAGATCCCGGTCGTGCAGGGCGGCACGTTGTCCTGCGTGGTCACGCCGAAGACCGGCGAGCCCTACGTGAAATCGGTGAGGCTGACGCGGGCGCACCTCGAGGAGGACGCCGGCAAGAGCCTGCACGAGGGAATTGCGAACGGCAAGACCGGCATCGACCTGAACCGCGCCGGCACGCCGCTGCTTGAGATCGTCTCCGAGCCGGACCTGCGCTCCTCCGCCGAGGCCGTTGCTTACGCGAGAGCGCTGCACTCGCTGGTCGTCTGGCTCGGCATCTGCGACGGCAACATGCAGGAAGGCAGCTTCCGCTGCGACGCCAATGTCTCGGTGCGCCGCGCCGGCGAGGCGAAGCTCGGCACCCGCGCCGAGATCAAGAACCTGAATTCCTTCCGCTTCCTGCAGCAGGCGATCGACTTCGAGGTGCAGCGGCAGATCGAGCTGATCGAAGACGGCGGCGCCGTGGTGCAGGAAACGCGGCTGTACGACCCGGAGCGCGGCGAGACGCGCAGCATGCGCAGCAAGGAAGACGCGATGGACTATCGCTACTTCCCCGACCCCGACCTGCTGCCGCTGGTGATCGACCACGAGTGGATCGACGCGATCGCCCGCGAGATGCCGGAGCTGCCCGGTGCGATGCGCAGCCGCTTCGTACGCGACTACGGGTTGTCGGAGTACGACGCGTCGGTGCTCACCGGGTCGAAGGCGATCGCGGCCTATTACGAGGCCGTGGCCGGCACCGTCGTGGACAAGAAGGTGGCGGCCAACTGGATCATGGGCGAAGTCGCCGCCGCCCTGAACAACGCCCAGATCGACATCGCATCAGCCCCGGTCAGCGCGACGCAACTCGCCGGACTGATCAATCGCGTGCTCGACGGCACGATCAACAACAAGACGGCCAAAGAAGTCTTCTCGGCATTGTGGAACCGGGAAGGCGAGTCGGCAGACCCGATCATCGAGTCGCGTGGCCTGAAACAGATATCGGATGCCGGCGCGATCGAGAAGATCATCGACGAAGTGCTTGCAGCCAACCCCGGCCCGGTCGCCGAATTCCGCGCCGGCAAGGAGAAGGCGTTCAACGCGCTGGTCGGGCAGGCGATGAAGGCGACCAAGGGCAAGGCCAACCCACAGCAGGTCAACGAAATCCTGCGACGCAGGCTCGGCGCTCCCTGAACGCGCTCGCGCCGGAACCGATCAGCAAGCAAACGGCCCGCTCGAGGCGGGCCGTTTTCATTTCGCCGCGGCAGCGCTCAGGGCGCCGCTACGAGCGTCGGACTCCAGGTCGCGTTCGCCGTGCCCGTGCCGATTCCGGTCGTCTGTGCCATGTAGCCCGTTGCCGTCGCCTCGAGCGTGTACGTCCCCGACGGGCTCGCCGGCGCCGAGAAGCCGAGCGGCAGCGTGGTCGAGAAGGTCGCGAACAGCGGTGCGGCGGTCGGCAGCGTCAGCGAATACGTGCCGTCTGCCACGTTGACGTTGACCGTCGAGATCTCGACCTTCGGCACCGAGCCCACCTCCTGCAGCGCGCGGACGACGCCGGTGTCGAGGGCTGCCACCGGACCAAGGATGCCGCTGGCCGTGCGCGTCGCCGGAGAGCCGGCCGCAGGCAGCGGTATCGGCTGCGCCGCGGTGCTCAGCCGGCTGACCGCGCTCGTGTCCGCCGGAACGCCGGCGACGACGCTGGTCCCGCGTGTCGGCGCGGTGATCACGACGTCGTAGGGCGAATTGGCCGGATCGAGGTAGGCCAGCGTGAACTCGCCCGTGGTCGTCGGAATCGTGCTGCGGACGACCATGCCGTTCTTCTGCGCCGAGACCATCACGCCGGCGACGGTCGGATCGACGACGCCAACGATGCCCGCGACCGTCTTCAGATCCGCCGTCAGCACCGGCTTCAGCCCGTAGCTGCCGTTGCCCCGCGCGACGATCGAGCGGCAGGCGTCGAAGTCGATGACGAGATCGACCAGCGTGCCTTCCTGCACCGTGAACGGCCGGATGATCTTCAGTCCGGTCTGCGCCGCGCTCGGCGTCTGCAGCGGAATCTCGACCGTGTCGCCGAGCAGCACCACCGAATTCGCCGGCGGGCTGCCGCTGTTGGCGCTGAGCACGAGACGGACCTGGGTGTAGTTGCCCGCGCCAAGCGGTGCCCTGCCCAGTTCCTCGAGCCTGCCGTTGGTCAGATCGAGCAGATTGATCTTCTTCGCCGGGCTGACCGGGATGTTGATCCAGCCGACATTGTTCGGTTCGGCGTCCGCCGATTGGTGAACGCGAACCTGGGTCACCGTCACAAAGACTTTTTCGAGGTCATCGTTGCCGATCTTGCAGCTCGGCGCGTCGGTGATCGATACGCGGAGGCTGCCGGTTGGCGGATCACCGCCCCCGCAGGCCGCCACCGTAGCAACCGCTGCGGCGGCAAGCAGGGTGCGTGCCGTCGTGAAAGCCGTGAACTTCATGTTCTGTCCTCCTGCACTGCGTGCAACCATCATGATGGCACCGACTTTCGCGCGCCATCCGACGATGATCAATCGCCGTGCTCAGCTAGCCTGATCGGTTGAACCTGAATGCGCGAAGTCGCGCGCCCAGCGCCTTGTTTCGGCGTGAAGTAAGCGCTCAGTTCGAGGCCGACGGACCCGTGCGCATCTGCGGTCTTGCGCCGGCAACGACGAGTTCGCGGAACCGCTTCAGCTCGTGATCGAAGCGCTCGTTGATGCGGGCGATATCCGCCTGCATGTCGGCGATCAGCTTGCGCTCGGACTGGACCAGGGTCTCGTTGTTTTCGAAAGCCCGTTCCAGGGTCGCCGGCATCTTGCGTCTTGTGTAGAACTCAGCCTCGTTGTCCAGGCGTTTGCGATCGCGCGCATGGTCTTCGAGCCGCTTCTGCGCCCGCTCGATCAGTTGCTGCCGGCTGCTGATCGCGGTCTGCCGGGCGGCTTCGATCTCCGCCTCGGTGGCGTAGGTTTCCATCAGCGCCACGTCGCGGCGGGCCTGGGCGCGACGCCGCTCCTGTTCCTCCTGCTCGCGCCGCGCCTGTTCGGCCCGAGCCTTGCGCTGCTCCGCGGTCAGCGGCGGTTCGATCACGCGCCGAACCGATCCGTCGGCACGCAACTCGCGAACCACCATGCCATGGCACTCCGCCGGCGGACGGTCCGACGTGATCGTGCGGCCGTTGGCGTCGGTGCAGACGAAAACCGCTGCCGACGCCGGCATCGCCGCAAGCAGCAGCAATGCTGCGACCGGCCCGAGCGAGCAGCGCAGTTCACGCGCCATAACGCCTCCGGTAATCGAGCATCGCCTGCCGGTACGGGCGCAAAGCGGCGGCCTGCTCCGCATCGGAGTCGATGTATTCCATGAGGTCGTTCAGGTTCGCCACGGAAATCACCGGAATGCCGAACGACTGCTCGAACGCCGCGACGGCCGAAAGCGATGACAGCGCCTGCTCGGTGCCGGTGCGTTCGCAGCGGTCGAGCGCGATCAGCACGCCCGATGGCCGGGCGCCGTGCGCACGGATCAGTTCAACGGATTCGCGCTTGGCCGCGCCTTCAGTGATGACGTCATCGACGATCAGCACCCGGCCCGCCAGCGGACTGCCGACGATCAGCCCGCCCTCGCCGTGATCCTTCGCTTCCTTGCGGTTGAAGGCGAACGGCACGTCGACACCGAGGTTGGCCAGCGCCATCGCCGTGCCCGCCGCCAGCGTGATGCCCTTGTAGGCCGGCCCGAACAGCATGTCGAACTGCACTCGCCCGGAGCCGCGCGCCGCCAGCAGCGCCTGGGCATAGAAGTGGCAAAGCCGCGCCAGCGTCGAGCCGCGCGAGAACAGGCCGGAGTTGAAGAAGTACGGCGATCGACGTCCCGACTTGGTCGTGAAGTCGCCGAACTTCAGCACCTCGGCCTGCAGGGCGAACTCGATGAACTGCCTGGACAACTGTTCCATGGCCCGGTCCCGGTATCGCTCGGGATTGTGACAAAAAAACGCTATCGTCCGACTCGTCTTTCCGCCCTAGTCCACGCAACCGTGTGAGTGGTCAATGTTTCGCGTCCTGACGCTGAACGTCAATGGCATTCGGTCGGCCGGCGGCAAGGGGCTGTTCAAATGGCTGCCGAAGGCCGACGCCGACGTGGTCTGCCTGCAGGAAGTCAAGGCCCACGAGGCCGATATCCCCGACGCCTGGCGCTTCCCCGACGATCTGCACGGCCACTTCCATTGTGCGCGCCAGAAGGGGTACAGCGGCACGGCGCTGTATTCGAAGAAACCGCCGCTGCGGGTGACGACCGGATTCGGTGCGCCCGAGTTCGACGACGAAGGCCGCTACGTGCAGGCCGATTTCCGCCAGGTCAGCGTGATCTCGGTGTACTTCCCGTCCGGTTCGTCGGGCCCGCACCGGCAGGAATCCAAGTACCGTTTCCTCGACGCCTTCTTCCCGCACCTGCAGCGGTTGTTCGACGGCGCGGCGGCAAGCGGCCGTGAAGTGATCGTCTGCGGCGACGTCAATATCGCGCACAGGGAAATCGACCTGAAGAACTGGCGCTCGAACCAGAAGAACTCCGGCTTCCTGCCGCAGGAAAGGGCCTGGATCTCGCGCGTGTTCGACGAACTGGGCTGGGTCGACGTGTTCCGCCGCATCGATCCGCGGCCGGAGCAGTACACGTGGTGGAGCAACCGCGGCCAGGCCTGGGCGAAGAATGTTGGCTGGCGCATCGACTATCAGATCGCCACGCCCGGCATCGCCGCCAAGGCCAGGCGCGTCGAGATCTACAAGGCCAGGCGCTTTTCCGACCACGCCCCGCTGATCATCGATTACACCGGGCGGCTCTAATCGGCAACCGGCGGCGCGACTGAGGCAGCAACCTGCAGCAGACGGCGAGCGAGCGCCGCGACCTGCTCGCGGCTGCGTGCATCGACGAGTTGCCCGTCGGCATCGAACGCCGCATGGGCGCGCGGCAGCACGAACTGCGTGGCGATCACTTCGCAGCCGAGCGTGTTGAGCATGGCGCGCAGGTGATAAAGGCCGCGCACGCCGCCGAATCCTCCCGGCGAGGCCGCCATCAGCGCCGCGACCCGGCCGCCGAAGGCATCGAGGTCCCTGATGCGCGGCATCCAGTCGATCGTGTTCTTCAGCAGCGCCGAGACCGAGGCGTTGTTCTCCGGCGAGGCGAGCAGCAGCGCGTGGTGCGCGCGAACCAGTTCGGCAAGCGCCCGGGCCGGCGCCGGAACGCCCTGCTCCGTTTCCAGGTCGCCGTGATAGATCGGCAGCGGAAAGTCCGCCAAATCGACGAACGTCGCCTCGGCGCCGGCTTCTCGCAGCGCCGCGGCGCCGACTCGCGCCAGCTTCTTGTTCAGCGAGTCGCGGCGGGCGCTGCCGGCAAGACACAGGACGCGCGTGGTGGCCGCCGCAGTCACTTTCTCACCGCCCTGTCGTAAAGCGGCAGCACCTTCGGCAGATTGGCTTCGATTTCCCGGATGCGATTGGCGTGGCCGGGGTGGGTCGACAGGAACTGCGGCGGCTGGCCACCGCTGGCGGCAGCCATCTTGCGCCAGAGCGACAGCGCCGCGCGCGGGTCGTAACCAGCGCGCGCGGCCAACTCGATGCCGGCGAGGTCGGCGTCGATCTCATGGGCACGCGAATAGGGCAGCGAGATCGCAACCTGCGCCGCGTGGGCCAGCGCGCTTGCGCCGAGGTCGCCGAGGCCGAAGTACAGCGCCGCCAGGTTGACCCCGACGTTTTTCAGCACCGCCTCGCTCATCCGCGCCCGGCCGTGCTGCAGCAGGGCATGCGCAATCTCGTGGCCGATCACGGCGGCCAGTTCGTCGTCGGTCAGCTGCAGCTTGTCGATGATGCCGCGGAAGACCATGATCTTGCCTCCCGGCATGCAGAAGGCGTTGATCGTCGGCGCATCGATCACGTTGACCTCCCACGCCCAGTTGCCGGCCTCGGCGTTGAAGCGGCGGCCGTGCGGAATCAGCCGTTCGGCGATGGCCCGCACGCGCGCCACAGCCGGCGCATCGCGGTTCAGCAGGCCGCGCGAGGCCGCCTGCTGTTTCATCTGCACGTACTGCTGCGCGGCGCTGCGGTTGACGACCGATTCCGGCACCACCATCAGTTTCGGCTTGCGTACCTGCACACCGGTGCCGGCATCCTGCGCCGACGCGGCCGACGACAGCAGCACGAACGCAACGACGACCCACGAGAACAGAGCACGCATCGGCAACAACTCCTCACACGCAGCATAGCGGCCGTGCCGGGCGGCAATCGACTTCGGGCCCAGCCAGCGCGTGCCGCTGCACGCGCCGCTACACTGCCGCGAGCGCGAAGCCAGCCGCCGGTTCGCGTAGCCACGACCCGTGACCGCCGCCCCCGCCGCCAGCACTGACGAGCCGGACCGCGCCCGCGGCCCGAGGGCGTGGCTGCAGGCTCTCGCTGTCTACCGCGAGCCGCCGGTGCTGCGCATGCTGTTCTTCGGTTTTTCCGCCGGGCTGCCGCTGCTGCTGGTGTTCGGCACGCTGTCGTTCTGGCTGCGCGAAGCCGGCGTCGACCGCACGACGATCGGCTTCATCAGCTGGGTGGCACTGGCCTACGCCTTCAAGTGGGCTTGGGCGCCGCTGGTCGACCGCTTGCCCCTGCCCGGGTTGACTGCGAGGCTCGGCCGCCGGCGCAGCTGGCTTCTGACGTCGCAGATCGTCGTCGGCGTCGGGCTGGTCGGCATGGCGCTGACCGATCCGGCGGTCCACCTGCAGGCGCTGGTCGCCTTTGCGCTGCTCACCGCGTTCGCCTCGGCGACGCAGGACATCGCGCTCGACGCCTATCGGATCGAATCGGCCGCGACCGAAAAACAGGCCGCGCTCGCCGCCGCCTACCAGACCGGTTATCGACTGGCGATGATCTGGGCCGGCGCCGGCGTGCTCGCCATCGCGGCGCGCTTCGACCCGAGCGAGGCCGAATACCACTTTTTGCCGTGGACGATTGCCTACCTGGCGATGGCCGCGACGATGAGCGTGGGCATCGTCACCACGCTGCTGGCGCCCGAGCCGGCGGTGCCCGTGCCGCCGCTGCTTCCGCGGCAGGGCACCCCGCTGCAGCGGCTGGGTGCCTGGCTGCATGGCGCGGTGGTGAGTCCTTTTGCCGACTTCGTGCGCCGCTATCGCTGGCACGCGGTGCTGCTGCTGGCGTTGATCGCCAGCTACCGGATGAGCGATGTCGTGATGGGCGTGATGGCCAACCCGTTCTACCGCGACATGGGTTTTTCCAAGGACGAGGTGGCCGCCGTGTCCAAGGTCTACGGTGTCGCGATGACGCTGGCCGGCGCCTTCGTCGGCGGCGTGCTCAGCCTGCGTTTCGGCGTGCTGAAGACACTGTTTGCCGGTGCGGTGCTGTCGGCAGCCACCAATCTGCTGTTCGCCTGGCTCGCCACCCGGGGCCACGACCTCGGCTTCCTGATCTTCGCCGTCTCGGCCGACAACCTTTCCGCCGGCATCGCCTCCAGCGCCTTCGTCGCCTACCTGTCGGGACTGACCAACGTCGCCTACTCGGCCACGCAGTACGCGCTGTTCTCCTCGGTCATGCTGCTCGCGCCGAAGTACATCGCCGGCTGGTCGGGCTGGGCGGTCGATACCTTCGGCTACGTGCAGTTTTTCGTCGGCACGGCGCTGCTCGGCGTGCCGGTGCTGCTGCTGGTCTGGCTGGCGGGCCGGGCACGGCGGGACGGCCCAACCAGCAACACCCCGTCTGACGGCTACGGCTCGCCGTCCCAGTAGTCGAGATCGGTGTCCGGACGGTGCATGCGGCCGCCGTCGAGCAGCGGCCCCTTGGTCCGGGCGAAGGCCACGTACTTGCCCGAGTCCGGGTACTCGCAGACCTCCGGGTACTCCTGCGTGCTGATCGACAGGTACTTCAGCGGCGCGTCCGACGTGTTGACGATCTGATGCGGATACTCGGGCCCGGGCGGAATGTCGATCACGTCGCCGGCGGCGATCGGGATCATCTCGCCGGCCACGCGCAGCGCGCCGCGGCCTTCGAGGATGATGAACATCTCCTCCTGCGCGTAATGGAAGTGATATGGGCAGCCGCGCTTGCCCGGCGGCAGGATGTCGATGGCCGCGCCGAGCTTGCACGCGGCCGCCCCGGCCACGCGTGGGCCGATGACACCGGCGCTGCGCCCGCCGTCGTACAGCGGCGCGCGGGTCGACGTGTCGAACTCGACCGCGTCGATGCTGCGGATCAGTTTCGCGCGCAGGTCATCAGCCATCGGCTCATCTCCCTTCGAAGCGATACAGCGCCAGCGTCGCGCGCAGGTTCGGCGCCCAGTCCACCGGCCGGCCGTCGGCGAGCAGCGCGCGGCCGGTGATGGCGAAGCCGAGCTTGGCGGCGAGGATCTCGAAGTCCTTGGGCGTGCACAGGTGGATGTTCGGCGTGTCGTACCACTGGTAGGGCATCTGCGGCGTCACCGGCATGTGGCCCCCGGCCAGCGACAGCAGGTGCCTCCAGTGGCCGAAATTCGGGAAGCTGACGATGCCCTGCTTGCCTACCCGCGCCATCTCGCGCAGGATGCCCTCGGTGTTGTGCATCGCCTGCAGCGTCTGCGACAGCACGACGACGTCGAACATGTCGTCGCTGAACATGCGCAGCCCGCTTTCGAGGTCGGCCTGCACCACGTTGACCGAGGCGCGGATGCACTCGAGCACGTGGCCGTCGTCGATCTCGACGCCGTAGCCGCGGCAGTTGCGCGAATCGCGCAGGTGCGCCAGCAGCGCGCCGTCGCCGCAACCGAGATCGAGCACGTGCTTGCCCGGGGCAATCCACTCGGCGATGAGCCGCAGGTCGACGCGCAGCGTCATGCCGACCCTCCGGCCGCCAGCGAGCGATGGATCTGGTCGAAGTAGGCGGCGACCGCCCGGTGATAGCGCGGGTCATCCATCAGGAACGCATCATGACCGTGCGGCGCGTCGACCTCGGCATAGGTCACGTCGCGGCCATTGGCAATCAGCGCCTCGACGATCTCGCGCGAACGCGCCGGCGCGAAGCGCCAGTCGGTGGTGAAGGAGGCCAGAAAGAACCGCGCCTGCGCCCCGGCCAGCGCGCGGACCAGATCGCCGCCATACGGCCGGGCCGGATCGAAGTAGTCGAGCGCGCGCGTGATCAGCAGGTAGGTGTTGGCGTCGAAATAGTCGGCGAACTTGTCGCCCTGGTAGCGCAGGTAGCTCTCGACCTCGAATTCGATACCGAAGGAATAGCCGTAATCCTTGTGGCGCAGCACGCGGCCGAACTTCTCCGCCATGTCGGCGCCCGACAGATAGGTGATGTGGCCGATCATGCGCGCCACGCCGAGTCCGCGCCGGGGCTTGACGCCGTACTGGTAGTAGTCGCCGCCGTGGAAGTCCGGGTCGTTGGTGATCGCCGTGCGCGCGACGTCGTTGAAGGCAATGTTCTGCGCAGTGAGCTTCGGCGTGGTGGCGATGGCCACGCAGTGCGCGATCCGTTGCGGATACTGCAGCGTCCACGACAGCGCCTGCATGCCGCCGAGCGAGCCGCCCATCACCGCGGCGAAACGCTCGATGCCCAGTGCATCGGCCAGCCGCGCCTGCGCGTTGACCCAGTCCTCGACGGTAACCACCGGGAAGCGCGAGCCGTAGCGGCGGCCGGTCGCCGGATCGACCGACATCGGGCCGGTAGAGCCGAAGCACGACCCGGGATTGTTGACGCCGATGACGAAGAAGCGGTTGGTGTCCACCGGCTTGCCCGGTCCCACCATGTTGTCCCACCAGCCGACGCTCTTGTCCCCGCCCTCGTAGCTGCCCGCGACGTGGTGCGACGCGTTCAGCGCGTGGCACACCAGCACGGCGTTGCTGCGCGCGGCATTGAGCCGACCGTAGGTCTCGTAGACCAGTTCGTAGGAGGCGAGCGAAGCGCCACTGGCGAGCCGCAGCGGCTGCTCGAAGCGCATCGTCTGCGGCGTGACGATCCCGACGGATCCCGGTGCGGTCATCGCGAAAGCAAGAAACAAAAAAAAACCCGACAGGCGCCGGCTTGTCGGGTTCCGTGACGCGGGGCGGACAGCCCAGCGGATCTCTTTAGCGGAATTGTCGCGAAGGGCCGCGACGCGCCCGCAAGCGGATCAACAAATCAGCGCAGGGGGCGAAGGGTAGGCGGCAGGAGGACCGTCTGTCAAACGGCCGACGGCGCAAGGCAGTCAGGTCAGGCCGGCACGGCCTTCATCAACGCCTTTTCGAGGATCTCCCGGATGTTGACCGGATCGTCGGCGCGCAGCACGCGCGCGGCGAGCTTGGCCGCGGTCTTCGTCGACAGCTCGAACAGCCGCTCCTTGACCGACAGCACCTGCGACGGATGCATGGAGAACTGGCGCAGCCCCATGCCGAGCAGCAGTTCGGTCAGGTCGACCTCGCCGGCCATCTCGCCGCACACCGCCACCGGCGTTCGCGCCCGGTTGCCGACGCGGATCGTCCGCGCCACCAGATGCAGCACCGCAGGGTGCAGGTGGTCGTACAGGTGCGCCACGCTCGAATCGGCACGGTCGATCGCCAGCGTGTACTGGATCAGGTCGTTGGTGCCGAGCGAGAGGAACTTCAATCGCCTTACGAAGGCCGGCAGCGAAAGCGCCGCCGCCGGCACCTCGATCATGCCGCCAACCGGCACACGGGCGTCGTACTTGAGCTTGCGCTCCTTCAGCTGCTCGCGGGCGCGGGCGACGAAGGCCAGCGCCTGCTCGACCTCGTGCACATGCGCCAGCATCGGCACCAGGATCCGCACCGTGCCGACGCTGGAAGCGCGCAGGATGGCGCGCAGCTGGGTCAGGAACAGTTCGGGATAGGCAAGGCAGTAGCGGATCGCGCGCAGACCGAGCGCGGGATTCGACTCGACCGTCGGCGCGCCGGCGGCGATGCCGAGACTGCGCCGCGCCTTTTCGGTCAGCACCTTGTCG
The DNA here is from genome assembly GCA_964509545.1 of uncultured Burkholderiaceae bacterium. Lineage (GTDB taxonomy): Bacteria > Pseudomonadota > Gammaproteobacteria > Burkholderiales > Burkholderiaceae_F > JADJWR01. Next base: position 174,788 of record CAZDXQ010000001.1, read on the forward strand.
GCGCCAATGTCGAGCGTGCGGATCACCACCGGCTTGCCTTTCATCGCCCGGGCGACCTTGGCATAGGCCTCGTACTGCTCGTCCTCATCGGGCAGCTGGTCGCGGTTCATGAACAGGAACTCGGTGCGGAACAGGCCGATGCCGTCGGCCCCGGCATCCAGCGCGTCGCGCGCATCCTCGGGCAATTCGATGTTGGCGAACAGGTCGACGGCGATGCCGTCCTTGGTGCGCGCCAGCCTGCCCTTGAGCTTGCGCAGCGCCACCCGGCTTTCGACCTGTGCCCGCAGGCGCTGCCGGTACTTCACCAGATCGTCCGGGTCGGGCTGCGTGCGCACACGGCCGGCCTCGGCATCGATCACGACCAGATCGCCCTCGGCGATCGCTTCGCGCGCGTTGGCCACGCCGAGGACGGCCGGAAGCCCCAAGCTGCGCGCCAGGATGGCGGTGTGCGAGGTGCGGCCGCCCATCTCGGTGACGAAGCCGGCCACGTCGACGTCGGCGCGGTCCTTCAGGTGCAGCATGTCGGTGGGCGCGAGGTCGCGGGCGATCAGGATCAGCCGCTCGCCGTCGGCGGGTTTCGGCGGCAGCACGACCGTGCTGTTGCGGCCGCTGACCAGCGCCTTCATCACCCGCTCGACGACCTGGCGCACGTCCTGCGAGCGGCTGCGGAAGTACTCGTCGTCGATCGCCTCGAACTGCTTGCACACCGCCTCGAGCTGGATCGTCAGCGCCCACTCGGCATTGATCAGCCGGTTGCGAACGAGATCGCGCGGCTCGTCGCAGAGCAGCGGATCGTCGAGGATCATTCGGTGCAGATCGAGGAAGGCGCGCACCTCGCCGGGGGCGTCGGGCGCCACGTGTTCAGCCAGTTCGTCGATCTCGGCGCGCACCAGCGAGAACGCGTTGTTCAGCCGCGCCACCTCGTGCAGGACGTCCTTGCGTTCGACCGAATAGTGGCGTGTCTCCAGTTCCGACGGCGCCAGCAGGTGGGCGCGGCCGATGGCGATGCTCGGGCTCGAGCCCGAGGCAATGCCGACGCCGATCAGTTCGCTGCTCATGCCCGCACCGCCATCTATTCTTCCGTCGGACCGCAATGCCGCTGCCCGCCGAAGCTCATTCTTCGCCGAACTTCGCCTCGATCAGTTCGCCGATCGCGGCCAGCGCCGCCTCCGCATCCTCGCCTTCCGCGTCGACCGTGACCGTCGAGCCCTGCCCGGCGGCCAGCATCATCACGCCCATGATCGACTTCGCATTGACCCGGCGGCCGTTGCGCGAGATGTGAATATCGCTCGCGAAACGCGTCGCCGTCTGCGTCAGCTGCGCCGACGGCCGTGCATGCAGGCCGAGCTTATTGCTGATGATGAAGTCGCGCGAGATCATCGCCGGGGTTCGGCCGCACGCCCTGATGCTGCACCGCGGTCGAGGCGACCTGCATCACGCCCTGGTTGCCTCCCACCAGCGCCTTTTCCGCTGCCTCCGCCAGCGTGCCGTCGCGATAACACAGCGCACGCAGCAGCATCGGCAGGTTGACGCCGGCAATCACCGCCACCCGCCCCGGCTCGGCCAGCTGCGCGGCGACATTGCCCGGCGAGGCGCCCAAGGCATCGGTCAGAACCAGCACGCCGCTGCCGGAGTCGATCTCGCGCACCATCGCGCGCGCCAGTTCGACGTTGGCCTGCGTCTCCGAGTCCGGCAGCACGTCGAACACGCGCAGTTGCGCCCCGGCCCGCTCCGGGGCACAGGCGTAGACGTGCGCCGCCGCGGCAGCCAGCGCCGCAGCCAGCGGCACATGGGCGATCAGGAGAATGCCGACCACGGTCGCCGCGCCCCTTGTGTACGCGACGTTTCGCGTCGCACGTGCACTCGGGGCGGAACAAGTCGGGCGCCCGCCCTTCGCGCGGCCGGGCGGGCGGGCGCATGACAAAGGACACGCAAGTGCAGCACCGCGTCGAAGCTCATCGGGGCGCTCGTCATCGGCTCACCGCCTTTTCCAGCGCTTCGATGAACAAGGCGGCGACGTCGAAGCCGGTCTGCTCGCGGATCTCGACGAAACAGGTCGGGCTGGTGACGTTGATCTCGGTGAGATAGTCGCCGATGACGTCGATACCGACCAGCAGCAGACCGCGGGCGGCGAGCGTGGGGCCGATGCCTTCGGCAATGGCGCGGTCGGACTCCGACAGCGGCTGCGCGCGCGCAATGCCGCCGGCGGCCAGGTTGCCGCGCGTTTCGCCGGGACGCGGAACGCGGGCCAGCGCGTAGGGTGCCGGCCGGCCGCCGATCAGCAGAACGCGCTTGTCGCCGTTGCGGATCTCCGGGATATAGCGCTGCGCCATCACCGTGCGCGCACCATTCGCCGTCACCGTCTCGAGGATGGCGTTCAGATTGGCCTCGTGCTCCTGCAGCACGAAGATGCCGGCGCCTCCCATGCCGTCGAGCGGCTTGACCACCACCATGCCCTGGTCGCGGTGGAACTGGCGCAGCGCTTCCATCTCGCGGCTGACAAGGGTCGGCACGGTGAAGTCGGCAAACTCGGTGATCGCGAACTTCTCGTTGTGGTCGCGCAGCGCACGCGGATCGTTGAACACGCTGGCGCCATCGCGCTGCGCCGCCGACAGCAGGTGCGTGGCGTACAGGTACTCGGTGTCGAAAGGCGGATCCTTGCGCATCAGCACCGCGTCGAAGCCGGCCAGCGCGCGCGCGCCGGCATCGACTTCGACATACCAGGGCGCGCCCTTGTCGCCCGCCGGCAGCAATTGCAGCCGCTGGGCCCGCGCCGTCACCCGACCCTCGCGCCACTGCATTTCGGCCGGCGTGCAGGTCCAGATGTCGTGGCCGCGCGCTGCGGCGCTGCGCATCATCGCCACCGTCGAGTCCTTGTACGCCTTCAGCAGAGGCAGCGGATCGATGACGAACAGCAGCGACAGTCCCTGCGACATCGTCAGCCGGCCCCGCGGCGCTGCGGCAGAGATGCGCCGGTCATTAGCAACGCCGGCCTGGCCATGCAGGAATCACAGGTGTCGGCGCACGGTTGCACTGCGGTCTCGCAGGACAGGGGCCCACGGCAGGCGGCCCGCAGATTCAGACGCGAACCATTCTAGCCAACGGCGACCCGCCGCGATGCGCCGCAAAAAAAAGGGGCGCCCGGAAATGGGGCGCCCGAAGTTCGCCTTGGTGCACTTGCGCCGCGAAAAGAGCGCAATTCGGCGAGTCAGGGAGACACGACGGTTGCTACGCAAACCCCGTGCCAGAAACACAGGCGGCCGCTACGGATCGCCGCAGCGGCCGTCCTCGCGCGCCGGCCGTGCGCGGCGCGGATCGTCGCGCTTAGTACTTGTAGGCCGACTCGCCGTGGTAGGTCGTGTCCAGGCCCTCGCGCTCCTCTTCCTCCGCCACGCGCAGGCCGGTGATCGCCTTGACGATCATCAGCGCGATCCACGAAACGAGCGCCGACAGGACAATCGCGGTGAGCACGCCCTGGAACTGCACCCACACCTGCGCGCCGACGCCCGGGAAATCGGCGGGGTCGCCGCACTTGTTGGTGATGTAGTTGCAGATCCCGGCGCCACCCAGCGACGGCGCCGCGAAAACGCCGGTCAGCAGCGCACCGACGATGCCGCCGACGCCGTGCACGCCGAAAACGTCGAGCGCGTCGTCGGCGCCGAGCATCTTCTTCAGCCCGGTGACACCCCAGAAGCAGATGACGCCGGCGAGCAGGCCGATGACCAGAGCGCCGACGATGCCGACGAAGCCGCAGGCCGGCGTGATCGCCACCAGGCCAGCAACCGCGCCCGACGCCGCGCCGAGCATCGACGGCTTGCCCTTCATCATCCACTCGGCGAACATCCAGGACAGCACCGCCGCCGCGGTTGCCAGCACCGTGTTGATGAAGGCAAACGCCGCCACGCCGTTGGCTTCGAGGTTGGAGCCGGCGTTGAAGCCGAACCAGCCGACCCACAGCAGCGCCGCGCCGACCATGGTCAGCGTCAGGCTGTGCGGCGCCATCGATTCCCGGCCGTAGCCGATGCGCTTGCCCAGCACATAGGCAGCGACAAGCCCGGCGATACCGGCATTGATGTGCACCACCGTGCCGCCGGCGAAGTCGAGCGCGCCCTTTTGCCACAGCCAGCCGGCATTGGCCGTCACCGCGTCGAGGGTCGCCTGGTCCTTGATCGCATCCGGGCCGTCCCAGTACCAGACCATGTGCGCCATCGGGATGTAGCTGAACGTGAACCACAGCACCATGAACAGCAGCACGGCGGAGAATTTCATCCGCTCGGCATAGGCGCCGACGATCAGCGCGCAGGTGATCGCCGCGAACGTTCCCTGGAAGGCGATGAAGGTCAGTTCCGGGATGTAGACGCCCTTGCTGAAGGTCGCTGCCGGCGACTCGGCGGTGACGCCGCTGAGCAACAGCTTGTCGAAACCGCCGAAGAACGCGCCGGCGCCGCCGAAGGTCAACGAGTAGCCGTAGATCACCCACAGCACCGTGATCAGCGAGAAGACGACGAAGACCTGCATCAGCACGCTGAGCATGTTCTTCGATCGCACCAGGCCGCCGTAGAACAGCGCCAGGCCCGGGATGGTCATCAGGATGACCATGATGGTGGCCGCGTACATGAAGGCTACGTCACCCTTGTCCACTTTCGGCGGCGCCGCCTCGTCCTTCTTCTCTGCCGGCGCATCCGCCTTCGCCGGTTCGACCGCCTGCGCAGGGGCTGCCGGTGCCGTCTGTGCCGGTGCTTCGTCCTTCTTCATTTCGGCGGCAGGCGCCGCCTGCGCGGCCACGGTCGCCGGCAACGCGCCGAAGACCAGCGTCGCCGCGACGAGTGCCGCCGTGATCATTGCTTTCATCGTGTTCCCCATGTTGTCAGAGCGCTTCGTTGCCGGTTTCGCCGGTGCGGATACGCACGACCTGCTGCAGGTCGTAAACAAAGATCTTGCCGTCGCCGATCTTGCCGGTGCGCGCCGAGGTCTGGATCGCCTCCATTGCCCGTTCGACGATGTCGTCGGCCACGGCGGCCTCGACCTTCACCTTGGGCAGGAAATCGACAACGTACTCGGCCCCGCGGTAAAGCTCGGTGTGGCCCTTCTGCCGGCCAAAGCCCTTGACCTCGGTGACGGTGACTCCCTGCACGCCGACGGCGGAAAGGGCTTCGCGCACCTCGTCAAGCTTGAACGGCTTGATGATTGCAGTGATCAGTTTCATGGCGTCCTCTGTTCGGAATGGCCGTCCCGCGCGCGGGACGGCACGGGTCGGTGGCGCGGGCTCAGAACGACTTGGTCACGCTGAACACGAGCCGCGTCTTGCCGGCGCCTTCAGGCGCGGCGCGCAGCCCGGCGCCGGCTTCGAGTATCGAGTTGCCCGTGAAAGCGAACTCCTTCTCGCTGTTGCCCACTACCGCGGCGCCGAGCAGCCATCCGCCGAGATCCTTGGTGACGCCCAGCCGGTAGTCGGTGTTGTCGTCGATGCTGCCCGCCGCCAGCCCCTTGACCTTCTGATAGCCGACGTGCGCGTTGACGCCGAAGCCGCCGCCCAGATCGAAGCTGGCGCCGACATCAAGGTAGTACGAGTTCTTCGTCCCCGGAATGCCGAAGAAATCCGACGTCGCGTGGTAGTACTTGGCCGCCAATGGGCCGAAACTCGCCCCGACGTACAGTTCGGTGTTGTCGATCTTGGTCGAGCCGGCGGTGCCGCTCTTCGGGTAGTAGTAGTAAATGGCACCGAGGTCGTAACCGACGCCGCCGAACGTGCCCTTGTAGCCGCCGTAGAAATCCATCTCCAGGCTGGCGCCGTTGTACAGCAGCTGCTCGACGTTCGAGTTCCAGTTGCCGACATAGAAGCCGGAACTGTGGGCGATGTCGAACCCGCCCTGGAACGCGGGGCCGTAATCGGTCTGGGTCATTCCGCGGAACCGGTAATCGCTGAACAGGCCGGCGTTGCCGGTCACGCTCCAGTCGGGCGCGGGCGCGGCGGCCTGGGCTGAAACAACCATCGGCAGGACGACGGCGACGCAGGCGAGCGACGAGCGGATGAAGCTTTGCATGATGGCTTTCCTTTGCTTGGGTGGAAACGACGAACGAGCTGCAGACCCAGTAGCTGTACTGCAACACTCGTGCCAGCCACGCCCCGCCCGGTCGGCCGTGTCCGCCGCAGGCAAATGCACGCCGAAGGTGCAGTCCAAGGCGCAGAAGCCTTATGTCTGCACCGCAATCGTGCGGTGCGGGCCCGCCCTCTCCGGCGCTAAACTGCCGCCGCCCGAGCCGGGTGCATCCCGGTGACTGTGCCGCCGCCCAGATGGAAAAGACGACCGCTTTCCTCGATGAACTGCAGCAGCGACTGGCAGCCCTGATCGAAGGCACGCCCGCTGCCGATCTGCAACGCAACCTGAAGGCGGTGCTGACGCAGCAGTTCGCCCAGCTCGACCTGGTCACGCGCGAACAATTCGATGCGCAAGCGCGCGTGCTGGCGCGCACACGGCAGAAACTCGAGGCCCTCGAGCGCCGCCTTGCGGAACTTCAGTCCCGCACGGATCTAGGGGCGCAGCCGCGCTAGCCGAGGGTCGCCTGCGCGCGCCGCGCAGCGCGGCGCCGCGCGACGGCGCGGATCTTGGCGGCAGTCGGGAAATCGAGCTGCGTCAGATGCGCCTCGATGGCGGCGTTGTCGTAGATGCGGACACCTTCCGCCAGCATTGCCTTGGCCAGTTCGGGCGCCACTGCGCCCTCGGTGGTGATCAGCACGCGCGACTGGTCGATCCGTTTTGCGCGCTCGATCATCAGCCGCGCAGTGGCCTCGGAAACAGGCTCGGCCAGCGGCGCGAAGGCATAGGAACGCAGCGGGTCGGTCTTGTGGCGCAGCACGAGCTCGATCGGGCGGGCGGTGCGCGCTGCGGGCACGACGCGGTAGCCGCGGGCCTCGTAGAAGATCTGCACCAGGTCGCGCACGGGAACCGGTTCGTCGGCGTCCGCGGCAGCGGCGGCGGCTTCGCGGGCCGGCATCGCCGCGTGCTCGGGATGAGCCCTGGGCTGCGTCAACGACGCCTGCGGCCGAATCGCGGTGGTGTCGTGCTGCAGCAGTTCTTCCGGATCGGGCCGCCGCGCCGGAGGCGACTTGACCAGGGCGATCACGTCCGCTTCCAGGCCGGCTGCGCGCAGAACCGCGTCGGCGCTGCTCGGGTTGGTCTTCGCGCCCTGTTCCCGCCCGAAGATCTTGTCGACATCGATGTTCTCGCCGCCGTTGCCGGTGCCGGCGCGACGCGCGACGAAAAGCGCCTCGAGCATCCGGGCCTCGCGCGCTTCGGCTTCCTGGCGGATGCGCGCCGCCCGCTGCCGCGTCCACCACCAGGCCAGGACTGCGACGGCCGCGACGAGGATCAGGAAGGAAACGGTCATGCGCCTGCAACGAACACACGCGCGCGGTGCGCCGGATCGACCTCCGGTATCCCGGCTGGGCCACGCCGCTGCGACTGCATCGCGCTGCGCGGGGAAGGGCCAGACTGTCGGCGACGGTGCCGCGGAAATCCCAAGGAACGCTCCGCCAAGAAATCCGCCCTGCGGCTCGGCGACCGCGGCGGTTTCAGTTCGCCATTATCGTGACGCCGCCGCCGTGAGCAGGATCGGCTGTACGGTTGAGCCGGTGGCCGAGCGACGCAGCTTACCGGCCGGCGTCAATCGGAGGCCGCTAGGCCGCCATTGGCTCGGGCAATGGCGATGATCTTGGCGGCGACGCGGAAATCGATCTTCTTCATCTCACGGTCGATCGACACCCAGTCGATCACCTGCACATCGCGCAGGCGCGACGAACCGACCGCCGCATCGGCGCCGTGCTCGGCCGCCACCAGCAGCTTGCCCATGCCGAGTTCGCGCGCCTTCTCGAGTAGCGCGGCCGCGCGCTGCGCGTTCAGACGGCCGCGCTCAAAGAAGAAGCCATAGCTGCGGCTGCTGTCATCGCGATGCGTCAGCAGCAGGCTGATCGGCTGCCCGTTGGCGCCTGGCGGCCGTGCCACATAACCGCGCGCTTCGAACCAGGCGACGACCAGCGCATCGAGCGGCACGTCGAGCTGGCCGTCCTGCAGCGACAGCGGCGACGCCGAGGCCACGGTCGTCGTGCGCGCGGCGGTCGACGATTCGCCGAGATCCGGCGCGAGGTTGGTCGGACGGCTCAACTGCCGGCGGGCGCGATCGGCCACGGCATCGGGTTCGTCGCCGAGCAGGATGTCGATGTCGATCTGCTGGCCGCCGGCCACAGGCTTGACCATGCGTTCGGTCGGCGACGGTACGGGCTTGGCCAGCGACGCCCGCCCGCCCGCGGTCTTGCGGCCCTGTGCGGGGTCTTCGCCGAGCAGCACCTTGGCCAGCAGTTCATCGGTGCGTGCACGGCGCTCTTCCCGTTCAGCCTGGGCGCGCTTTCTCTCGGCGCTCTGGCGCAGCAGCAGCAAAGCTACCGCCGCGACCGCAAGGCCGATGAGCAGGTAAACCCACATTTCGAAACGCCGCCCCTCTGTCCACGGATCCGCATTCTGGCAAACAAGCGGGCCGTTGTCGCGCGGTCGCTGCCCGATTCGCGCGATCGGGGCCGGTTCGTCCGGGTGTCGGTCGACCTTCCGGATGGCGATGGGCGCAGGCGCGCTGCGTAGAATCACCTGCCGATGAAGTGGAGCAATCGATGACGCTGGCGGTCGTCCGCAGCCGCGGCCTGGCCGGAATGATCGCGCCGGAAGTCACCGTCGAGGTGCACCTGACCAACGGCCTTCCGTCCTTCACGCTGGTCGGCCTGCCGGACACCGAGGTTAAGGAAGCGCGCGAACGCGTGCGTGCGGCGCTGCAGAACTGCCGCTTCGAGTTTCCTTCGCGGCGGATCACGGTCAACCTGGCTCCGGCCGAGTTGCCGAAGGAATCGGGCCGCTTCGACCTGCCGATCGCGCTCGGCATCCTCGCCGCCAGCGGCCAGATCCCCTCGCGCACGCTCGACCGATACGAGTTCGCCGGCGAACTGTCGCTGTCCGGCGAACTGCGCCCGGTGCGCGGCGCGCTGGCAATGGCCTATGCGGTGTCGAAAAGCGCGCAATTGAAAGGCGCGCGCGGCTTCATGCTGCCGCAGGACAGTGCCGACGAGGCGGCGCTGGTCGGCGCAGTGCCGATTTTCGCCGCGCGTGACCTGTTGCAGGTCGTCTCGCATCTGGCCGCCGAGGCCGGCGACGACCGCGGCCAGCGCCTGCCCGAGCATCGCGCCGCGGTGCGCCTGACCCGCCCGGCGTATCCCGACCTGTCCGAAGTCAAGGGGCAGCAGGCGGCCAAGCGGGCGCTGGAAATCGCCGCCGCCGGCGCGCACAGCCTGCTGATGGTGGGCCCGCCGGGAACCGGCAAGACGATGCTGGCCCAGCGACTGCCCGGCATCCTGCCGCCGATGACCACCGAGGAGGCGCTGGAGTCGGCCGCGGTGCTGTCGCTGGCCGGAACCTTCGCGCCGCAGCGCTGGGCCACGCGCATCTTCCGCGCGCCGCACCATTCGGCCAGCGGCGCGGCGTTGGTTGGCGGCGGCGCCGTGATCATGCCGGGCGAAATCTCGCTGGCGCACCAGGGCGTGCTGTTCCTCGATGAACTGCCCGAGTTCGACCGCCATGTGCTGGAAGTGCTGCGCGAGCCGCTCGAATCCGGCCGCATCACGATTTCGCGCGCCGCCCGCCAGGTGGATTTCCCTGCGCGCTTCCAGTTGATCGCGGCGATGAATCCCTGCCCCTGTGGCTACTTCGGCCACCCCCTTCATGCCTGCAGCTGCACGCCGGCGCAGATCGCCAAGTACCAGGATCGCATCAGCGGGCCGCTGCTCGACCGGATCGACATGCGGGTCGAGGTCCCGGCATTGGGCGAGCAGGAACTGGTCGACCTGCCCAACGGCGAATCCTCGGCATCGGTCGCGCAGCGCGTGCTGCGCGCGGTCAATCGCGCCGTGGACCGGCAGGGCTGCGTCAACGATGCGCTGGCCGGCGCCGACATCGACCGGCTATGCCGGCCCGACGGGCCGGTCAAGCAGTTGCTGCACGCGGCCAGCTCCCGGCTCGGCTGGTCTGCCCGTGCCTATCACCGCGTGCTGAAGGTCGCGCGCACGATCGCCGACCTCGAAGACGTCGACGAACTGACCACGGCGCATGTCGCCGAGGCGATCCAGTATCGCCGCTCGCTGCGCGACAGCTGAGCGCGGGCGGACGCATCGACCGCCTGTGGCCGCGGCTCTCAAGGAAAGGCCGGGCCCCCGAGTTGCCTTGACCCCCGCGGCGGGCGGGCTGGGCGCAGCCCGGCCCCGCGGGCGTTCAGCGGCCGCTGCCGTGTTTTTTCTTTGCCTCGTGGCAGCTGGCGCAAAGCGGCGCGTCGCCGGCGATTTTCGGCCGCGAGCGGGTGTCGGCGACATGCTCGGCGCCGCCGACGTGACAGTGCGCGCAGGCGAGCTTCTTGTGCGAGGGCTGGCTGTGGAACTTCGTGCTCGGCTCGGCATGGCAGCCAATGCACACGGCATCGTCGACCTGCGCCGGCCGCACCGGCACGGGACCGGCGAGAAGGGCGAACAGCATGACGGTCGCAAAGCAGCGACCCACCGATCGACTCCGAGCCATCGCCGTTCCCCGAGGCTTCCCCGCAGGTTTCCACATCACACTTTGACGCAACGACCCGCGGCGCGTCGTTGACGGCGGTCAAGCCCGGCGTGGTCACGCAGCCCGCGGCTCGCGCGACAGGGAACGAAGAAACTCGAAGACGGCCTCGGCCTTCGCATGCGCCGACTTGATGCAGTCGGCCACCGACACCCCGCCGCGCCAGTTGGCGCACAAGTGCAAGCCCGGGTGCGCCGCCTCGGCCCGCTCCACCGCGGCGATGCGCTGCAGATGGCCGAGCGTGTACTGCGGGATCGCCTGCGGCCAGCGCGTGACCACCTGCCACAACGGCCGCTGCGCGCCAAGGTAGCGCTGCAGCGCCGCGGCCACGTCGATGGCGATCTCTTCCTCCGCTTTCATCGCCAGCGCAGCGCTGCGCACGCCGCCGACAAAGGTCGTCAGCAGCACCTGCGACGGGTCGGCGCGGCCGTCGAACATCGAACTGGAAAAGAGGCAGCCGAGAATCGGCGGCGCCTCTTTCTTCGGCGCGAGGAAGCCGAAGCCGTCGAGCGGATGGGTCACGTCGGCGCGCCGATAGCAGCTCGCCACCGTGGCCACTGGCGGATAGACGATCGAACGCAGCGCCGCGGCCGCCTGTGCCGACAGGCGCTCGACGATCGGCGCCGCGGCGTAGGCCGGCACCGCCAGCACGACCGCAGGCGCGCGCAGTTCGAAGCGCCCGGCGCCGCGCGCACACTCGAGCACGAAGCCACCGTCGCGTCGCAGCCCTTCGGCGCGCGCGCCGCACTCGATGCTCAGGCCGTGCGCCAGCGCATCGGTCAGCGTCTGCATGCCGTTGCGGAAGGAAAAGCTCGCCGCCGCGTTCTTCGCCTTCTCCGCGCTTTGCTTCCGTTCGCGCGCACCCTTGATCTGGCCGCGGATCAGGCTGCCGTACTTCTGTTCCAGCGCGAACAGGCGCGGGAAGGCCGCCGGAACCGAGAGCTCCTCCGGGTCGCCGGCGTAGATGCCGGCCACGAACGGTTCGATCGCGTAGTCGAGGAACTCGGCTCCCAGCCGGCGGCGCACGAACTGCGCCACCGTCTCCTCGGCATCCGCAGGTGCCGGCGCAATGAAGGGTTCACGCAGCAACGCCAGCTTGGCCCGGATCGAAAACAGCCGCGTGCCGAACAACGCCGGTGGCGAGGTCGGCAGCGCCGACATCGCACCGTCGCGCAGGATGTAGCGCCTGGCGGCGGCCGCGCTGGCATCGAGCCTCTCGCCGGCAATACCGGCCGCGGCAAGCAGTTCGTTGACCAGCGGCGTCGTATCGAGTCCGCTGTTCGGCCCGATTTCGTACAGCGCGCCGTCGCGGCGCACCGAGCCGATGACGCCGCCCGGACGCGGCGCCGGCTCGATCAGGCGCACGTCCACACCCTGCCGCGCCAGCCGGAAGGCAACGGTCAGACCCGACAGTCCTGCGCCGACGACGACGACGTCGGCATCGTTTGCATTCATTCAGCCCCCGTCGATCAGCCGCGGCAGCATGTCAAGCCAGGGCAAGGTTCGCATATTCGCGAAGCCCGCGGCTGCGCCACTGCGGCCGGCACCCGGTTCGTGCGCGCCAGCCATCGGCCGGCCCCGGTCAGCTCGACCCGACCGCGAACGGCTCAGGATTGGGGCAGCGTGAACCGCGCACGCTGTTCGGCGCGCGCGATCGCGGCGGCCAGTTGCGTGTGCTCGGTCGATTCCGCCGGCAGCTGCGCCAGCAATTGCTTCCAGTAACGCGCCGCCGCGCGGAAGTCGCCCGCCTCGTAGGCGGCCGATCCGGCCATCTCCAGCGCGCGCGGGTGCGACGCATCGAGCGCCAGCGCCCTGTCGATCATCTCGCGCGGTTTGCCGGCCAGCCGGCCGCCGGCCGCCATGCCGAGCGCGTCGGCGTACTCGCACCAGATCAGCGGATCGCGCGCGACCTTCGCCGAAGTTTCGAGGGCGCGCGCGTACGCGGCCGCGGCCGGCGTAAACCGGTCGCCCTGCATGCGGGTCCGCGCCAACATCACCCACGCCCGGGCATCGTCCGGCGAGGCCGCGACGTGCCCTTCGAGCTGCACCAGCATGCGATCACCTTCGTCGGCCGCACTGGAGGCGGCGCCACCCGCATCGCCCGCCGGCGTGGCCAGCAGTTGCGGATGGCCGAACTGCGCGTACAGCGCGACGGCCGCCAGCGGCAGCGAGATCGCCACGAGCAGCAGGGCGCGGCGTGGCCGGTGCGACCCGCTGGCCTGCAGCGGCGAGTCCATCGTCGCATCGTCGAGCAGGCGCCGCTGCAGCTCGTCTCGCATGCGGGCAAAGTCGGCCTCGTCGATCAGGCCGCGCGTGCGTTCAACGTCGAGTTCGGCAAGCTGCTGGCGAAGCACCGCGGCGCTGGTCCGCGCCTGCGAAGCGGCGGCCTCCTGCTGCCGCTGCCGCAGCGGCGCGACGAGCACGGCGGCGACAGCCGCCAGCGTCATCGCCGTAGCGAACACGACGAACAGCGTCATCGTGTGCGCGTGCTTCCCGCGCCCATCGCCGCCACCGGCGCGCTACTTCTTCTCGGCCGGCGGTGCCGCAGGCGCAGCGACAACCGTGCCACCCCTGCGCTTCGCCGCCATCGCATCGTCGAGAATCTTGATCCCCTCCTGCGAGATCACCATCGACTTGTTCAGCGACGCGGTGGCCTGGTCGGGATTGTGGAAGTGCGCGCCGTTGGCTGCCGTCCACCACTCCCAGTTGATGTGCGCGTCGTAGTGCTTGGCGCGCGCCTGGTTCAGCACGGCATCGTCGACGCCGAGGTTCTTCGCTTCCTCGAACTTGTCGATGAACCGCGCCAGCCAGAACTCGGCCTTGCGCTTCTTGCCCTCGAAGCGGCCGCGCAGCGAGTCGATCGCATAGACCGCCTGCTGTTTGGTCCAGTCGCCGTGGCAGGTCAGGCAGGTCTCCTGGATGTAGTGCTTCGGACTGGTCTGCCAGTGCGAGGTGTAGGTCCTGCCGGTCTTCTTGTCCTTCACCTTAGGCATGTGGCAGGACGAGCATTCCACACCCGCCTTCTGGTGCTTCGAGTTGTAATAGACCTCGACGTCCGGATGCTGGCCTTTCCACAACAGCGCGCCGGTGATGCCATGGCGGAAGTCGCCGAACTTCAGGTCCGTGTAGTGCTTGCCGATCTCGTCGACCGGCTTGAACGGGAAGTGGTTGGTGCGCGCATCGGCCATGCCGATCGGCTTGCCCGTGGTGGGATCCGTACCCGGGTTGCAGTTGTACTCGACGTGGCACTGGCCGCACTGCAGGTTCATGTCGTAACGCGACAGCGTCGCGATCTTGCGTGTGTAGCCGCGCACGCCGAGATCCTTGACGTCGATCTTCGCGGCGCGCTCGTCGCGATGCCAAAGCGTGTCCTTCTCCGGCCGGGTCAGCGCCTGGATCAGGCCGTCGCGCACGACGCGCGGCTTGGCCGAGTGCGGGTCGTGGCAGAAATAGCAGTTCAGCGAGTGGTTCACGTCCTTGACGAACTCGTTGACCTTCGACGTGCGGCTCCACTTCGCCCCCGGCGCCGGGTCGCCCATGTAGGCCCAGTCGAGGATGTGGTCCTGCGTCTTGCACGACATGCACACCGGGTTGGCGGCAGCCGCCGTGCCGGGCTTGAACGCCTTGTGGTCCGCGCCCGGGAACTGGTCTTCGAGCGTGTCCCAGACCTTGAAGTTGCCGCCGGGCCGCGTCAGGCCGCGCCAGCCTTCCTTGTTGACGAAGCGGCCGCCGAAGGCGCGGTCGACCACCACCTGGTCGTACAGCGCGAAGGCATGCGAGCGCGGCTCGTTGTGTTCGCGCGTGAAGCCGTGCGGCATCATCAGCTTGTCGAAGGCGGGGTTCGGCGACGGACCGCCGGCTTGCGATTTTTCCTTGCGCGCCGTCTTCTCCCAGTTCATCGTGTACATCGAATCGAACTGCAGCCTGTGGCAGGCGCCGCAGGCCGCAGGGTCGGTCACGGTCGCCGGCCGCGCCTTGGCATCGGCGAGGTGCTTGTCGACGCCCTGGTGGCAACTGGTGCAGGCCACGCCCCTGTGCTTGCCTTGATCGTGGAAGGACTTGATCGGCTCGTGGCAGGCCAGGCAGGCCGACGCGTCGAACTTCGCCGCCGCCGGCGCCTTCTTCGCCGGTTGCTGCTGCGCCTTCGCCGGCGCCGCTGCCATGCTCAGCAAGACGACCGCCGCCAACGCGGTGGCCGAGTGCAGGATCAGATCGGAAAGATTCAACCTCATCGGACTCTCCATGGTTGGCTTTCTTCTTGCTCGGTCGCTAGCGCTGCCGCAACGCGCTGCGGCAGCGTTCATCGGATAAGAGTTTCCCGAGAGCCGCCGGTGCGCTCTTGACTTGAATCAATCGGTTTTCCGCTTACCCCTTGCTGGGTAGGCGCCCTGTTACGCGACCGGTAACAAGAGTGAATCCTCCAGCGGGCGCGCGACGGGTCGCGAGCACCCCCGGCCATCGGCACCGCATCAGGCGGTGCCGTGCTTCGTTTCGAATTCGATGCCGATCGCTTTGAGCAGATCGAAGGGCAGTACACCGCCTGCACAGACGATGACGGCGTCGTTGCGCAAGCGCAGTGATGCGCCGTTGTGTTCCAGCTCGACCGCATCGGCCTCGATGGCAAGCACGCTGGAGTTCAGGAGCACGCGCAGTCCGCCGTCTCGACTGCGGCTGTCGAGCGCCTGACGGTTCTTCGGCTTGATGCGATTGAATGCTTGGCCGCGGTACGACAGCGTCACATGAGGCGAGTACCCGGCGCAGGCGACCGCCGCCTCGACGGCCGCATCGCCGCCGCCGACCACCAGTACATGGCAGCCCCGATACTGCTCCGGGTCGACCAGCCGGTAGACGACCTTGCTCAGTTCCTCGCCCGGCACATCGAGCCTGCGCGGCGTGCCGCGGCGGCCGATCGCCAGCAGCACGGCCTCGCAGCGATAGCGGCGCTTCGTCGTCCTGACGACGAACGCCTCGCCGTCTCGTTCGACCCCTTCCATGCGCTCGCCCAGGCGCACGCGCAGGCGCGAGCGCTCGATCACGCCGTTCCAGAACTCGAGCAGTCTTTCCTTGCTCACCTCGGTGAACTTCATCGTGCCGACCAGAGGCAGGTCGACCGGCGAGGTCATGGCGATCTTGTTGCGCGGGTAGTGGTAGACGGAGCCGCCGAGGCTCGCCTCCTGCTCAAGCAACACGTAGCGCAGCTTCGCCTCGATCGCTGCAAGCCCGGCCGCAATTCCCGCCGGGCCGGCACCGACGATCGCCACGTCGTAGTCGTGTCCGCCGCGCCGGCGGCGCGCAATGCTGGTGATCGCCTGCCTTCCCTGCTCGGCAGCCTTGCGGATCAGGCCCATGCCGCCCAGTTCGCCGGCGATGAAGATGCCCGGCACGTTGGTTTCGAAATCAGGGTCGACGTTCGGTATGTCGATGCCGCGCTTTTCGCTGCCGAACACCAGCGTGATCGCGTGCACCGGGCAGGCGGCGTGGCAGGCGCCGTGGCCGATGCAAAGTGCCGGGTTGGTGAGCACCGCCCGGTTGTCGATGATGCCGAGCGCTCCCTCGGGACAGGCACGCACGCAGGTGGTCGAGCCCACGCACAGCGCCGGATCGATCACCGGATGCAGCGACGGCGGCTCGCTCAGCCCTTCGGCGCGCGCGCGTTCGAATGCGGCCGCATGCCGGGCTTCGGCCTGGCGCCTGAGCCACAGGTACAGCGCCATCGCGAACGCGATGACGGCGAGGTAAAGGCCAATCAGGCTGACGCTCATCGATCGTGCTTCGTAACGGCGTCTGTCATCGGCGTAATCGGCGGCTTCGTCTATCGCCGTCGACACATGCGGAAGCATTACCCATGCCCTTTGCGCGAGAGCCTTTTGCGCGATCGCCGGTTAACCCATCCAGTGGAAGTGGCGATTCGGGGCCGATCCATAGACTCGACAGCGTCGATTCGCCTGCGCCTGCCGAAGACGGTTGCAGGCGCGAGCCACGACGCGGCCGCAAGGCCGCCCGACGAGCACGGACGACAACGATGGCGGGTCAGGTGTCGAGCGCAACGACCGCAGGCTCTCGCGACAGGGCGCGTATGCGCCGTCCCGCGCGCCCGGTGCGCGCGGGCGCTTCGCGCGAGGGAAGCTTGATTCTGGCCGGGCTGGCCGTCGCGTCGCCGCTCGCATGGGCCTTGGCCCGCTCCGGCCTGTACACGCCCGGCTCCGACCTCGGCTACTGGCTCGGCGTCGCCGGCGCTTGCGTGATGCTGCTGTTGTTCGCCTATCCGCTGCGCAAGCGCTGGCGCGTCCTTGGCCGCGTGGGCAGCACGCGCGCCTGGTTCGTGCTGCACATGGTCTGCGGCCTGGCCGGCCCGCTGCTGATCGTGCTTCACTCGACGCTGCACCTGCGCTCGCTGAACGCGCTGGTCGCGTTCTGCGCGATGTCCGTGGTCGCGATCAGCGGGCTGGCCGGCAGGTATCTGTACGCCGGACTGCACCGCGGCTCGGCGGGGCACCGCATGACCCGCCACGAAGCCGAGTCGCTGGCGCAAGAGAACCTGATGACCGCCAGGCACTGGCTGGCTCTGATACCGGAGGTCCTCGAAGAACTGCAGCGCTACGGCTCACATGTGGACCACGTCGCCCGACAGGGGCTGCGCAATCCGCTTGCGCTGTTCCTGCTCGGCTTTCGCGCCCGCCGCATGACGGGGCGTTGCGTTCGCTTTGCCCGGCGCTGGCCTGCGGCGTCGGCGGCGCCCGACGAGGCGACGCGGCGCGAACGGGAGCAGCAGGGCGCACGGCTGGCGGCCCGGGCGCGGCGGCTGGCCGGCGACTACGCCCGCGCGGCCCGGCGCGCGGCGCAGTACGAGACCTTCGCCCGCCTCTTCGGCTACTGGCACGTGGTGCATGTACCTCTGGTGATCGTGCTGGTGCTAACGGCGATCGCGCACGTCATCGCCGTGCATATGTACTGATTCCGGGACGCGGAGCTTGCTCGGTGCACGTCGACTTCTGCGCGCCGCTGCGCGCCTCGCGCTGGGGCTTGTTCCCGCATTCGTCGCCGCGCAGTCGCTCGAACAGGCACTCATGCCAGGTGAACTCATCCGCGGGCACGCCAAGTACGAAGCCGACTGCCGCAACTGCCACATTCCCTTCGACCGCGCCCGGCAGGATCAGCTGTGCGCCGACTGCCACAAGGACGTCGGTGCCGACATCCGCAGCGGTAATGGTCTTCATGGCCGGCAGGCGCGGCAGCCCTGCCGCAACTGCCACACCGACCACAAGGGTCGCACGGCCGTGATCGTGCAACTGGATCGTGAACGCTTCAGGCATGGCGAGACCGACTTCGCCCTGGCGGGCGCCCATGCCAGCCAGAAGTGCGAAAGCTGTCATCAACCCAAGGCCCGATATCGCGACGCCCCCGGCCAGTGCAACGATTGCCACCGCAAGGATGACCGGCACAAAGGCCGGCTCGGCGAGCGCTGCCGCGACTGCCATGGCGAGCGCACCTGGAAAGAAGCGCGATTCGATCACGGCACGACGCGCTTTGGACTGCGCGAGGCGCATCTGAAGGTCGAGTGCCGGTCCTGCCACCCCAACGAGGTCTACCGGCCGCAGCCGCTGAACTGCAACGGCTGCCACGCAAAGGACGACAAGCACCGCGGTTCGCTCGGCAGCGAGTGCGGCAGCTGCCACACCGAGCGCCGCTGGACGGACAGCCGGTTCGATCATGCGAAGACCGGCTTCGTGCTGGCCGGCAGGCACGGCGAGGTGCAGTGCAAGTCCTGCCACAAGGCCCAACCGGCCGATTACCGGGGCGCGCCGAAGCAATGCGTCGGCTGCCACAGGGCCGACGACAGGCACCGGGGCAATCTCGGCTCGGAATGTGCGGACTGCCACGGCGCGCGCCGCTGGACCGAAGTCCGCTTCGACCACGGCCGCACCGGCTTTGCGCTGCTCGGCCGGCACCGCGACGCCCGCTGCGCCACGTGCCACAAGACGCCGACGCAGTACCGCGGCATCGAGCGGACCTGCCACGGCTGCCACGGTGCTGACGACAAGCACAAAGGCCGCTTCGGCGATCGCTGCCAGACCTGCCACGGCGCGGATTCATGGAAGACCTCGGTGTTCGAGCACGATCGCGACACCCGCTACCCGCTGCGCGGCGCCCATCGCCGGAGCCGTTGCGAAAGCTGCCACACGGGCGAGCTCTTCCGGGGCAAGGCGGCGACGACGTGCATCGGCTGCCACCGCGGCGACGACCGCCACCGCGGACAGCTCGGCGGGCGCTGCGAAAGCTGCCACGATGAAACCGACTGGAAACGATCCAGCTTCGACCACAACCGCTCGCCCTTTGTCCTGGCCGGCGCCCATCAGCGCGCCACCTGCAAGAGCTGCCACCACGATGCCACCTACAAGGGCGCGCGCACCGATTGCGCCGGCTGCCACGGCAGGCAGGACGCACACAAGGGCACGCTCGGCGGCAAGTGCGAAAGCTGTCACAACACTCGCGACTGGAAGGCGTGGGACTTCGACCATGGTCGCCGGACCCGCTATGCGCTCGAAGGCATGCACCGGCCGCTGCCTTGCCGGTCGTGCCACGTCTACACCAGCGCAGACCTGCGCCTGCCGACCGACTGCGCCGCCTGCCACGTGCGCGACGACGTGCACGGCGGCGCGTTCGGCCGGCGCTGCGAGCGCTGCCATGGCACCGAGTCGTTCCGCTCGGTCCGCGCCCCCGGCGCGAGGACTCCGCGATGAACGTCCTGCACGCGCGATTGCCTCGCCAGACGTGGTTGGCGCTGTGCGCCGCGCTGCTGCTCGTCTGGCTGCCGCAAGCCACCGCGCAGGCACCGGCAACGCCGGCGGCGCGCTTCAATCACCACGCCACCGGCTTTCCGTTGCTCGGCGCGCATGTCAATGCCGCCTGCGAGAGCTGTCACGTCAACGGCATCTTCCGGGGAACGCCACGCGACTGCGCCGGATGCCATGGTGCGGCCAGCCGCGTGCCTGGGGCGAGCCGTATTCCGCAAAGCCATGTGCCGGTCGCGGGCGGCTGCGACGGCTGCCATCGTGCGACCGGCTGGCTCCCCGCCACCTACAGCCATGCCGGCGTCGCGCCCGGCGCCTGCGCTTCGTGCCATAGCGGATCGATGGCCCGCAGCAAGCCGGCCAATCACGTGCTGACCACGGCGAGCTGCGACAACTGCCATCGGACGACGGCCTGGTTTCCGGCTGCGTTCAGTCACGCCAATGTCGTGCCGGGTAGCTGCGCGAGCTGCCACAACGGCAGCAGCGCCAGGGGCAAACCGGCGAATCATGTGATGACGACCGCCGCCTGCGACAGTTGCCATCGAACAAGCGGCTGGGTGCCGGCGACGTTCAGCCATGGCAGCGTCGCGCCCGGCAGCTGCGCCACCTGCCACAACGGCAGCAATGCCAGGGGCAAACCGGCCAATCACGTGCCGACAACCGCCGCCTGCGACAGCTGCCATCGGACGACCGCGTGGATCCCGGCAACGTTCAGCCATAGCAGCGTCGCGCCCGGCACCTGCGCCACCTGCCACAACGGCGTCAGCGCCCGCGGCAAGCCGGCCAACCACATCGTCACCACCCTGTCCTGCGACAGTTGCCATCGGACCACAGCGTGGACGCCGGCCACCTTCAGCCACGCCAGTGTTACCCCCGGCGGCTGCGCCACCTGTCACAACGGGACCAACGCGCGCGGCAAGGGCGCGACCCACTTCGTCACCACAGCGTCCTGCGACGCCTGCCACACGACCAGTGCGTGGACGCCGACACGCAGTTATGCACATGTTTCGCCCGCCTACAAGCCGCATGCCAGCGGTGTGACCTGCGCTTCCTGCCATACGACGAACAACGAGGTCGTTGCCTGGAAGTACGCGGCCTACAAGCCCGACTGCGCCGGGTGTCATGCCGGCAATTTCAAGCCGGACTCGCACAAGAAGGTCGACTCGCCGCGGATCCTTTACACGGTGGCCGAACTGCGCAACTGCAGCGGCGCCTGCCATCAGTACACCGACAGCACCTTCACCACGATCAAGACGATGCGCAGCGGCAAGCACAGGTCGACCGATGGCGGCTTCTGACCGATCGCGGCCGATTGCATCGCCGTCGCGCGCTCGTTCGGCAGAAGATGGAGGCGACGCGTTCGCGGCCCGCCTGCTGCGCGTGAAAGGCGCGCTGCTCATGGTCGTTGGCCTGTGCATTGGCCTGCCGCTGCCGGCCCCGGTTCACGCCCAGGTGTTCGACACGATCGACATCGAGCGCAGCGACGGCGAGGTGCAGATCCAGATCCGCTTCAATGCCCGCGTGCTGTACCGACGCCATGTCGTTTCGCCCGCGGGCAATGCGATCGAGATCTACATCGAGGAGGCCGCGCGCTCGGAAGCGCTGCGCGGCGTGATCGAGGACACGCGACGCTCGCCGCCGTCGCCGCTCGTGCCGCCTTTCACGGTGACCTACCACGCCGAGCGGGCCGCAGCGCTGCGCCGTATTGCCGTGACCTTCGCCCGCCCGGTGCCGGTTACGGCGCGCCAGGGCGCCGACGCCGACACGATCGTGCTGTCGATCGCGGCGCCCACCGCCGCGCCGCGCCCGCTGCCAGCACCCGCCGCGCCGGCCGAGGCAGCGCCACCGGTGCCGCCGGCGGCAACGGCGCCTCCGGCGGCGCCGTCGCCTCCAGTTGCAACCGACATCGCTGCGCAGGCGCAGCAGCTTCTGACGCAGGCCAAGGCATCGATCGCCGGCAACCGGCTCGACGACGCGCTCGATACGTTGAACCGTCTGCTGAACCTGCCGCCTTCGCCGGCGTCGCGCGAAGCGCAGGAACTCGTCGGCAACGTGCGTGAAGGCCTGGGCCAGGGCGCGCGCGCGCGCGCCGAGTACGAACTGTTCCTGCGTCTGTACCCCGAGGGCGCCGATGCCGAGCGGGTGCGCCGGCGCCTGGCCGCACTCGCCAGAACCGCTGCGGCCGCGCCACCCTCAGGTCGGCCGACGCGACCCGCGGCGACTTCGGTTTGGGGAAGCGTTTCACAGTACTACTACGGCGGCAAGTCGCAGATCGACACGACGACCACCGTCATCACGCCGGCGACCAATGCCACCGTCATCGACACGCAGCGCCTGACGGCCAACGACCAGTCGGCGCTGGCGACCCTGGTCGACCTGAATGCGCGCTACCGCGGCGAAGACTGGGACAACCGCCTGGTTTTCCGTGACACATACCTGGCCAGTTTCCTGAAGGACCAGCGCAGCCGCAATCGCCTTTACGGTTTCTACGGCGACATCAGGAACGTGCGGCTGGGCACGCAGGCGCGTTTCGGCCGGTTGACGTCCACCGGCAACGGCGTGCTCGGCCGCTATGACGGCGGCTCGCTCAGCTATTCGCCCAGCGGCCGCTGGCGCATCGGCGTGCTCGCCGGCACGCCTTCGGAAGAAACGCCTGGCGGTCGGCAGACCTTCGTCGGCCAGTCGCTCGATTTCGACAACGTGGTCGACGGCCTGGGCTTCGGACTGTTCAACATCGTGCAGCGCGCCGAGGACTTCATCGACCGCCACGCCCTGGGCGGAGAACTGCGCTACTTCGACCAGCAGCGCGCGCTGTTCGGCTACGTCGACTACGACCGCACGTTTTCCGCGCTGAATGTCGGTTCGCTGCAGGGTTCGTGGACGTTCACGGCCGGCCCGTCGTTCACGCTTCTGTACGACTACCGCCGCGCGCCGACGCTGCAGCTGAGTAACGTGCTGTTCGGCGATCCGTCGAATACGCTGCGCGGCGCGCTCGCCGGGCGCTCGCTCGACGACGCGCGCCTTCAGCTCAGGGCCGCGACGCCGGTCTCAAGGGTCTTCCTCGCCGGGACCACGGTGCCGGTGCTGTCGAACCTGCAGCTCGGGCTCGAATACCGCGCCTCCAGCCTGAGCGCCGCCGCCGCCAGCGGCACCCTGCCGGCGACGCCCGCCAGCGGGCGCGTCGATGCCTATACGCTGCAGGCGATCGGCACCAGCATCTGGGGCCGCTACGACGTCGTTGCGTTCACCGGCAGCTTTCTGCGCGGCGAAGCGAACACGGCGAAACTGGCGGCGATCAATCCGCGCCTGCAGTTCTTCGAGCGCCTTCGCGTCGAGCCGTCGCTGCGCTGGTACCGTCAGGACGATGCCGCCACGGGCGTGGAAACGGTGCGCATCACGCCCGGACTGCGCCTCGCCTATTCGCTGACCGACCGCTTTGCGCTCGAATCGGAGGCGTCAGTCGAACGTTCACGCGCCGACGGTCCCATGCTCAGCGAGACCGTGCAGCGGCTCTTTTACTTCGTCGGCTTCCGCTGGGACTTCGAGGGCCGGCCGCAGGCCAATCAGGAACGCCAGCCGGTGCTGCCGCTGTCGCAGCCGAGGCCGCCGGGCGATCCGGTCAGCACGCTCGGTCAGCCGCGCAGCAACCCGTAGGCCGACGAGGCGCGGCCGGCAACCTGCCGGGCCTCGCGTCGGCCTGACCGCCTCGCAAGAAACTACGGCAGCACGCGATCGATGGTGACCGCGACGTCGCCGCGGCCGAGCTTCACCGGCTTCGACAGGCCTTCGAGATCGCCCTTCTGCGGCATCGGGTTGCCCGACTTGGACACGCGCGCGCCGACGATGACCTCCTCGAACTTGGACAGCTTGAAATCGGGCGACATCGCCATCGAGTCGTCGAGCGCAAACGTTTTCGGCAGTTCCCTCGCCTGCAGGCGCAGCATGGCCAGCGGCATGCGCGAGCCCTCGGCGGGCCGGGCGAAGATGATCACGCTGTCCTCGGGCGCGACCTTGCTGCGCAGCTCGGCGCTGAGCGTCACCGTGCCGGCGATGCGCGCCTCGCCCGAACCGGTCGCCGTCGCCGCCCTGGCTTCCTGCGCGGCGACGGCGGGCGCCGCTGCCGCCGGCGCGGTTTCGGCGGGCGCGGCAGCGATCTGCGGCAAACCGGCGCGCGAGCGTGCCTCGTTGATGCTGCCCGCGATCTGCTGCTTCATCGGCGCATCGGCCGGCAGCGAATCGCGCAGCTTTTCCCACAGCTCGGCGGCGCTCTTGTAGTCCTTGCGGTCGAACGCCTCGGTGCCCGCCATCGCCAGCGCCTTCCACTGCACCGGGTCGATCTTCAGCGCGCGATTGACCAGTTCCAGCGGCTTGCCGGCGATCTTGCGTCCCTGCGCCATCGCCAGCGCGTCGGCATAGTCGGCCAGCAGCGAGGCGTCGTCGGGCACCAGTTCGACCAGCTTCTCGAAGGCGGCCGATGCGTCGGCGAAGCGGCCCATCGAGTAGTAGGTGCGGGCCAGCGTCGACCAGCCGTTGGCGTTGTCCGGCTCCTTCTTCAGCCGCTCGGCAAGCCGCGACACCATGCTGTTCAGTTCGTCCTGGCTGAACTGGTGCGCCGCTTCGGCGCCGCCGCGGGCCAGCGGATTGAACGCCGAGGGATCGCCGTAGCGCACGTAGGTCAGCGCCGCCGCCAGCGGCACGACGACGACCAGCGCTGCCGCCGTCATCCTGCCCAGCCGGCTCGGCCGCAGTGCCTCCGTGCCGGGCTCGGCCTGCGTCTCCTCCAGTACGCGCTGCTGCAGATCGGCCTTGGTCGCCGCGTACTGCGTCTCGGCGATCGCGCCGCGCGCGCGTTCAGCCTCCAGTTCGGCGAGCTGGTCCTTGAGGATGCCGAGGTTCACCGCCGCGCGGTCGATGCGCGTGCGCGCGCCGCCGCGCAGCAGCGGCGGCAGCACCCACGCGAGGCCGACGATCACCATGATCGCGGCGGTGATGACGAAGGCCGTCATCGCGCCTGTCCTTCGCCGCGCAGCAACCGTTCGGCGCGCTCGCGCTCGGCCGGCGACAGCGGCGCCGGCGCGGCATTGCGGGCGCGCCGGCGCACGACCCGCCACGCCACCATTGCGCCGATGGCCAGCAGCACGAACGGGCCGGCCCACAGCAGCACCGTGGTCGCCTTCAGCGGCGGCCGGTACAGCACGAAGTCGCCGTATCGGTCGGTCATGAAGGCGATGATCTCGGCATCGGTCTTGCCGGCGGCCATCTGCTCGCGCAGCTTGTTGCGCAGATCAACAGCGAGGCCGGCGCGCGAATCGGCGATGGTCTCGTTCTGGCACACCAGGCAGCGAAGCTGCTTGGCCAGTTCGACCTCGCGTTTGGCCGCCACCGGATCGTTCAGCGTCGGCTGCGCCTCGTTGGCGGCCGCCAGCCCACCGGCGACAGCCAGCAGCAGGCCGCAGGCGATCAGGAAACGTCTCATGACTTCTGCAACTCCTGCACCAGCGGCACGATCTTCTTCGTCATCGCCTCCGCCGTGACCGGGCCGATGTGCTTGTAGCGGATGACCCCTTGCTTGTCGATCACGAACGTCTCCGGCACGCCGTAGACGCCGAAGTCGATGCCGAGCTTGCCGTCGAAGTCGATGAAGGTCGTCGTGTACGGATCGCCGAGTTCGGCCAGCCACTTGCGCGCCGCATCCGGGTTGTCCTTGTAGTTCATGCCGACGATCGGCACCAGCTTCTTCGCCGCCAGTTCGTTGAACAGCGGATGCTCGACGCGGCATGGCGTGCACCACGACGCCCAGACGTTGAGGATCCAGACCTGCCCGGCCATGCCCTTGCTGGCGAACACTTCGTTCGGCGCGGCGAGCTTGGCCTTCTCGAACACCGGCGCCGGCTTGCCGATCAGCGGCGACGGCACTTCGCGCGGATTCAGCCACAGGCCGCGCAGCAGGAAGGCCGCCAGCACCAGGAAGGCGATCAGCGGAACGAGGAAAAAGACAACGCGTTTCATCGGCTCTCTTCAGCGTCTCCGGCCCGCTGCGCCCGATGCCGGCGAGGCCACGACGCGGACGATGCTCGTGGTCCTCATGCGGCTGCCGGCTGGCGGCGGCCGGTGGCCACCGTCTGCTCGCGCCGGGCCAGCGTGCGATAGCGGCGGTCGGACGCGGCCAGGAAGCCGCCGAAGGCCATCAGCGCGCAGCCGCCCCAGATCCAGGTCACGAACGGCTTGTAGTACACGCGCACGGTCCAGCTGCCGGCCGGCTCGACCGGTTCGCCGAGCGAGACGTAGACGTCGCCGGTGATGCCGGTGCGGATCGACGCCTCGGTCATCGGCATCTGCGACTGCGCGAAGTAGATCCGCTTCTCCGGATTGAGCACGTCGATCTGGCGGCCGTTCTTCAGCAGCGTCACCGTGCCGCGCGCGGCGTTGTAGTTCGGCCCGCGCCGCTCGCCGACGCCATCGAAGCGGAAGGTGTAGCCGTGCACGCTGACGGTGTCGCCCGGCGACATCTTCACGTCGCGCTCGACCTCGTAGCCCCTGACCGAAGTGACGCCGATGATGAACACGGCCATGCCCAGATGCGCGACCGTCATGCCCCACCAGCCGCGCGGCTGCGCCGCCAGGCGCGCGGCCACGCTGCCCGGGGCGTTGCGGATCTGCATGCGGATCTGCTCGATCGAGGAGAGCACGATCCACGCCGCCAGCCAGTAGCCGAAGGCGGCCATCGGCGACCATGGCAGGCCGTCCTCGATCTTGCCGATGAACGGCAGCACCAGGCCCAGCACCAGCGAGATCACCAGCGCCCATTTGAGGCGCGCCCACAGGTCCGGCAGCTCGGCCTTCTTCCAGCGCGCGATCGGCCCCACGCCCATCAGGAACACCAGCGGCGCCATCACCGGCACGAACACCGCGTCGAAGTACGGCGGGCCGACCGAGATCTTGCCCAGCCCGAGCGCATCGAGGAACAGCGGATAAAGCGTGCCGAGCAGCACGGTGCCGCAGGCCACCGCCAGCAGCACGTTGTTGCCGAGAAGCATCGACTCGCGCGACACCGCATCGAAGCTGCCGCCGATGCCCACCCGCGGCGCGCGCCAGGCAAACAGCGCCAGCGACGCGCCGATCACCGTCACCAGGAAGGCGAGGATGAACACGCCGCGCGCCGGATCGGTGGCGAAGGCGTGCACGCTGGTCAGCACGCCGGAGCGCACGAGGAAGGTGCCGAGCAGCGACAGCGAGAAGGCGAAGATCGCCAGCAGCACGGTCCAGGCCTTGAACGTGCCGCGCTTCTCGGTGACGGCCAGCGAGTGGATCAAGGCGGTTCCGACCAGCCATGGCATGAACGAGGCGTTCTCGACCGGATCCCAGAACCACCAGCCGCCCCAGCCCAGTTCGTAGTACGCCCACCACGAACCCAGCGCGATGCCGAGCGTGAGGAAGCACCACGCCACCGTGGTCCACGGCCTCGACCAGCGCGCCCACGCCGCATCCATGCGGCCGCCGAGCAGCGCCGCGAGCGAGAAGGCAAAGGCGACGGAAAAACCGACGTAGCCCATGTACAGCAGCGGCGGGTGGAACACCATGCCCGGGTCCTGCAGCAACGGGTTCAGTTCGCGGCCCTCGGCCGCAGGCGGGAACAGGCGGTCGAACGGGTCGGAAGTGGCGAGCATGAAGAAGATGAAACCAACTGCCACCAGCCCCATCACGCCGAGCACGCGCGCCACGACGTCGGCCGGAAGGTGCCGGGAAAATGCGGCCACCGCCACGCCCCAGCCCGACAGCATCAGCACCCACAGCAGCATCGAGCCCTCGTGCGAGCCCCACGAGGCAGCGATCTTGTACTGCAGCGGCAGCAGCGTGTTGCCGTTCTGCGCCACGTTGACCACGGAGAAGTCGTCGGCGACGAAGGAAATCACCAGGCAGATCCAGGCGATCAGCACGAAGACGAACTGCGCCTGCGCCGCCGGTCGCGCCAGCGCCATCCACTCGGCCACGCCTTTGTGGGCGCCGACGATCGGCAGCGTGCCCTGCGCCAGCGCCAGCAGCAGGGCCAGGATCAGCGCGAAATGACCGAGTTCAGGAATCATGGCCGCCTACTTGATCGGTGAAACAAGGGTTGCGCAGGGCGCCCGACTCGCCCTGCCCCCGGCGCAGCGGGCCGGGCAACCGGGCATCGTGGCTCAAGTGTCGGTCCTACTTGCCGTGCCCTTCCGGCATCTGCAGCGTCTTGCCGGCCTTCTGCGCCTGCTCGAGCGCATGCGCCGCCTCCGGCGGCATGTAGTTCTCGTCGTGCTTGGCCAGCACCTCCGAGGCGCGGAACACGCCGTCGGCGCCGAGCTTGCCCTGCGCCACCACGCCTTTGCCTTCGCGAAAGAGGTCCGGCAGGATGCCCTGGTAGACGACCGGCACCGTCTGCGCCGTATCGGTGACCTTGAAGCTGACCAGCACGCCGTCGCGCTTGACGCTGCCCTGCTCGACCACGCCGCCGATGCGGAAGGCGCGGTCGCGTGGCGCCTTGTGCGCCACCACGTCGGACGGCGAGAAGAAGAAGACCAGGTTCTCGCGGAATGCCGACAGGATCAGCGCCGAGGCCACGCCGAGCGCGGCCAGCCCGCCGACGATCAGTGCCAGCCGCTTGTGCCGCGATTTCATGCCGACCTCCCTGCCGGCGCGGACTGCCGCAGTTGCGCCAGCGCTGCCGCGCGCCGCCGGCGCAGCGCCACGATCTCGGCGGCGATCACCACCACCGCCACGCCGTACGAGCCCCAGACGAAGAAGCCGTAGCCCCCCATCTGCAGAAAATTGCCGATCGATCCCCACTGCATCAGTCAGTCCTCACAGCCTGCCCTGCTCGCGCGCGTCGAGCACCCACTGCGCGCGCCGCTCGCGCTCGAGGATGATCGCGCGCAGCCGGGCCAGCACGGCGGCGATCGCATACATCCAGAACGCAAACACCATCACCAGCATGCCGGTCAGCATGATCTCGGCCATCGCCGACGAACCGGGCTTGACCGACGCGCCCTGGTGCAGCGTGTTCCACCACTTGACCGAGAAGTAGATGATCGGCACGTTGACCACGCCGACCAGCGCCAGCACCGCCCCGGCCTTGTCGGCGCGGCGCTGCTCGTCGATCGCCGCCTGCAGCGCGATGAAGCCGAGGTAAAGGAAGAGCAGGATCAGGGTGGAGGTCAGCCGCGCGTCCCACACCCAATAGGTGCCCCAGGTCGGACGGCCCCACAGCGCCCCGGTCCACAGCGAAATGAAGGCCATCAGGGCGCCGGTCGGCGCGGTCGCCTGCGCCATCATCGACGACAGGCGGGTGTTGAACACCAGGCCCACGCCGGCCCAGAAGGCCATGGTCACGTACAGGAACATCGCCATCCACGCCGACGGCACGTGGATGTAGATGATCCGGTACGAATCGCCCTGCTGCGCGTCGGTCGGCGCCAGGAAGAAGCCGATGTACAGGCCAATGACCGCCAGCACCGCCGCCAGCACGGCGAAAAACGGCACCATCTTGCCGGCGACGGGATAAAAGACGTTCGGCGCCGCGTAGCGGAACAAGCTGAACCCGGGGCTGGCGGTGACCGATGACATGACCGGCGGCAGTGTAGGAAGGAAAGGGCGGCGGGATTTGCGTTGCCGCAAGGTCGGCGGCCCGGAAAAACCCTGTTTCGCGGGGGCTCCGGCCGCCCCAGACCCGACTAAGACCGCGATTATTCCAAAGATATCCGCAGCGCCGCGCTGATTGCCCACGGCGCGAGCACGGTCGCCCCGATCGAAAGCGCGCCGAGCAGCAGCAGTTGCCCACGCGGCGCCAGCCCCCCGGCCACGGCCTCGACGGCGCCGGCGCCGAAGATCAGCACCGGCACGTACAGCGGCAGCACCAGCAGCGTGATCAGCACGCCGCCGCCACGCAGGCCCAGCGTCAGCGCCGCGCCCACGGCGCCGATCAGCGACAGCGCCGGCGTGCCCAGCACGAGCGAAGCCACCAGCACGCCGATGGCATCGGCCGGCAGGTCGAACATCACGCCGAGCAGCACCGCCATCACCGTGATCGGCAGCCCCGTGGTCAGCCAATGGGCCAGGATCTTGGCCAGCACGATCACCGGCAGCGGTTCGCCCGAAAGCACCATCTGCTCGAGCGTGCCGTCGGCGAAATCGGCGGCGAACAGCCGGTTCAGCGACAGGATCGCCGCCAGCAGCGCCGCCACCCAGACCACGCCCGGCGCAATCGTGCGCAGCGTGTTGATCTCGGGGCCCACGCCGAGTGGCACCATCGTCACCACGACGAGGAAAAACAGCAGCGTGTTGGCCACGTCGGCGCGCTGCCGCGCCGCCAGCAGCAGGTCGCGGCGCAGCACGGCGGCGAAGGTGGCCGTCATCGGCGGCCCTCGTCGCTGCCGGCAACGGCCTGGCGCGGGCGACGAGGCGCGCGACTCACCGGGCTGCCTGCCGGCCGACGGGCGAAGGACTCACGCTCGGGGCGGAACAGGTTCGGGCGGGCGCGGCCGAGGAGCGAGCCGCCGCGCAACCGCACGAGCTTGATGCAGCACGTCTCATGCATGTGCCGGCTGCGCGTGCAGGTCGAGCCGCTGCACCCGCCCGGGCAGCGGCACGTCCTGGTGCGTGGTCAGGACGACGATGCCGCCGCGGTCGAGTTGCTCGCCGATCAGCGTCGACAGCGCCGCCACGCCGCGCACGTCGAGCGCGGTGAACGGCTCGTCGAGCACCCACAGTCTTGCCTCGCGCGCCACGAACAGCCGCGCCAGCGCGATGCGGCGCCGCTGGCCCTGCGACAGGAAACGCGCCTGCGAATTCTCGAAACCGGCCAGGCCCACCGCCTGCAGCGCCTGGCGCGCGGCATCCTCGTCGGCCGGGTGCCCGGCCAGCGCCGCGGCAAAACGCACGTTCTCCAGCGCCCGCAGGTCGTCCTTCACGCCGTTCAGGTGGCCGACGTAGGCGAGCAGCTGCCAGTAGTCCTCGCGCAGCCTGCGGATGTCCTCGCCGCCCCAGCGCACCTCGCCGTGCGTCGGCGACAGCAGGCCGCAGAGGATGCGCAGCAGGCTGGTCTTGCCGGCGCCGTTCTCGCCGGCCACGTGCAGGCAGCAGCCGGGCTCGACGGCGAAGGCCAGCGCGCGGAACAGCAGCCGCTCGCCGCGCGTGCATTCGAGGTCGATCGTTTCGAGCATTCCAGTGGGCCGTCGCGGCGCCAGGCGCCGGCGCGGCGCGCAAGGGTAGCAGGACGGGCACGGGGCACAAAAAGAGAGCCGCGCAGATTGCACGCGGCTCGATCCTCGCCCCTGGAGAACTCTGCAGCGCCCGCCGGCGGCGGCGCATTGCCCACCGGCATCAGGATGCCGTCGGCGACCGTCGCCTCTGCCCCGGTTGTCCGGGTTCGATTTCGCGCCAGCGTCGCGCAGACGCGGCCGTCGCACCTTGATGACCGACAAGAGATCGACGAAACGGCGGTAGCTTCCGCACGGGCCGTTTACGGCGCCCGCGCTGCGATCACCGGCAGCGGAAGCCGCGCGGCGGCCTTCGCCGCGGCCGCGCACGCGGTCATCACGGCCAGGCGTAGGTGTAGGTCAGGCCGACGAAGGTGACGTTCTGCACCTGCTGCAGGCTGAGCGTGGTGTTGTCGCTGAACAGGTACGGCACGCCGTTGAACTGATAGCCCCAGTCGTTGAACCTGGCGCGCTGGTGGATCGCGTCCAGTCGCAGCGACGAGCTCTTGCCCAGCAGGTACCTGCCGAAGAGCTTCAGCTCGGTGCGGCGAAAGACGATGTCGGGCAGCCCGCCGGTGGCGGCAAGCAGCGCCGCGGCCGCCGGGCTGGCGAATTCGTCGAGCGTCTGCGCGTATTCGCTCTTGTCGTTGACGTACGACAGCCCGCCGCCGAGTTCGAACTTCTCGCCGAGCCTGCCGTTGACGCCGACGCCGAAGTTGGTGCTGGTGTTGTCGTAGGCGATGATCGAGCCGGCCGGGCGTGCCTGGTTCAGCTTCTGCGTGCCGCGCGACGCATAGGCGCTGGCGTTCCAGGCCCCGGAGACGGCGTAGCTGACGTCGACGCTGTAAAGGTCCATCCGCGTCTTCTGCAGCGCGTAGCGGGTCGGCGCCGAGTACTTGTCCTTGCCGTCCTCGGCACTGAACTGGATCGACAGCGCGTCGCTGGCCTGCCACATCGCCGCGAGCCTCACCTTGTCGCGGCGACGGTCGGCGAGCGTCGGGCTGAAGATCGCCGTGCTGGAGAAACCTGTGGCCGGATCGGTCACCTCGACGACGCCGGGTGCGGCCGGCCGCAGCCAGTTCGAGCCATCGCGATCGCTGTAGATGTAGCCAACCGAGAAGCTGAAGGTCTCGGTCATGCGCCGGCGCAGTTCGGCGCGGAAGCTCGTTTCCTCCGTTTCCAGGCGCAGCGCGCTGACGCCGGCCACGGCGCTGGTCGGGGTGAACGCGGCGCGGTCGATCGACTCGTAGTCGGCGCCGACGCTGGCCGAGTAGTTGCCGGAGATCTGGTAGGTCGCCTGCAGCTTGCCGCGGTTCTTCTCGTTCGAATAATCGCGGTTGGTGTAGGTCGCCGCGCCCTGCGCGTTGTACAGCGCGATCGGCGTCTTGTCCTTCCTGTCCTCGTAGCGGGCCTCGGCCAGCAGCGTCAGCCGCGCGATCGGCCGCGAACTGATGCCGACCTGCGCCATCGTCGTGTCGACCTTGCCGTCGAGACTGGCCACGCCCGCCGGCGCGCCTGCAAGGCCCGTGCCGGCAAAGGCCTGGTCCTGCGTCGCCTGCGAATAGGCGAGCTTGAAGTTGGCGCGCGTCGTCGGCGTGATCGTGACGTTGCCGGTGACGTCGAAGTGGTGCGCCTGGTTGTCCGGCAGCAGCGCCACCGGGTTGCTCAGGATGCCCTGCAGGCCGGCGGCGAGCGGCAGCGGCGAGCCCAGCGGATTGTTCAGGCTGCCCGGGATGGCCGGCGCCATCGTCGCGTACTCGTTGTTGTACAGCGAGCCGTAGTAGCCGCCGCTCAGGCGCAGCCGCTCGCCGGCATAGGCCAGCCGCGCCTCGACCTGGCTGTGGTTCGACTTGATCGGCTCGGGCAGCAGCAGCACCGCGGTGCCGGTGCTGGCGGGCGTGGTCGAGCCGCAGTCCTGGGCCACGATCGACTGGCAGTTCATGCCGATGCCGAACAGCCGCGATCCTTCCTTGTTCTCGCTCCTGACGCTGACGTCGAACTGCAGCCCCGGGCCGAACCACTTCGACAGGCCGATGCCGAGCCCTTTCCGGCGCGTCTTCGGATCGAAACTGGCGCCGCTGCCCGCGCCGTTGCCGAGGTAGCCGACCTGCGGCGTCACGCCGCCGGCGCCGGCCAGCCCCGTGTTGACCGTGTACAGCTCGCGCCGCACCAGTTCGCCGTAGTCGGCCGAGACCTGCCAGTTGCCCTGCCGCTTCCACAGGAAATTCAGCTCGCGCGTGTCGAGGCCGAGGTCGACGCCCTGCATCAGCACCCAGGTCCCGGTGGCCTCGTTGCGGCGGTCGTAGTCGAAGCCGAGCAGGCCGTAGGCGTCGCGGTCGCGCAGGCCGTTGTACTGGCCGAAGATGGCGCGGTCGGCGGCATCGCCGCTCGCCCACGCGCCGCCGACGCTGACCGAGGTCCGTACGTCGCTCGACTTGGCCTCGCCGCGCTTTGCTTCGCTCGTCTGCGCCTGCGCCTGCGCGAGGGCCGCGAGCAGGGCGATGGCCATGGCGGTCGGCCGCAGGACGATTTGCCGGACTGTTTTCATCGTTGCGCTCCGATCGTCTAGCGGAACATGAACTGCGGTGTCGGGTTGCCCAACAGCGGGCCGGAGGCCGGGTTGTTGGAACCGTGCACCTGCGTGTGGCAGTTCATGCAGCTGCGCCCCTGCCACATGTTGACCACGTTCTTGCCGCCGCCGGTGGCGGTAACTTCAGACTGGAACTGGCCGGCCACCGCAGGCGGGAACACGCCGGGCTGGCCGCCGAGCGCGCCGACGCCGCCGGCCACGTGCGGCGTATGACACTGCTGGCACAGCATCGGCGGCCGCGCCTTGAGCATGCCGGCGATCGTGCTGCCGTGCGGGCTGTGGCAGTGCGAGCAGTCCTCGGTCACCGGTTCGTGCTGGTGCACGAACGGCCCGCGCTTTTCGGCGTGGCAGGCGTAGCAGGTGTCGTTGGTGCTGTCGCGCTTGGCGAGCTTCGGCCCGGCCGAGCCGTGCACGCTGTGGCAGTCCGAGCAGGTCATTTTGCCCTCGGCCACGGGGTGCCGCGACGGACGGTTGGCATGCGCCCGCTGCTCCTTGTGGCACGCATAGCAGACATCGGCCTGTGTTCGTTTTGCAAGCGCGCGGTCGCTGTTCACGTGCACCCTGTGGCAGGACGTGCAGCCGACGTCGGCCGCCGGATGCGCGCTCGTCGCCCACAGCGCGCGCCTGGCGTCCTTGTCGTGGCAGTTCAGGCACGAGGCGCTGGCATCGGCCGCCGGCAGCGCCGCCTTGCCCTTGAAGTGCCGGTCGGGCTTGACCTCGGCCGGATCGCCGGCGTGCTTTTCGCTGGCGCCGTGGCAACTGACGCAGGTCGGCGTGCGCGCGTCGGCGGCCACCGAGTGTGCGCTGCGCGCCATCTGCTGCTGGTGCTCTTCATGGCAGCCGAGGCACACTGCCGAGGCCTCGGCATCCATGGCCGCCTGCGCCGTGCCGAGCAGCGCGAACAGGCCCACGGCCAGCGCCGCCAACGTACTGTTGATCCGCATTCGACTCCCCCACAAGACTTCAGCAACGCGCGCCTTCGCAATTCGCCACGCAGCGCGCGCCGTGCGATCGCCGCTGTGACTCTGAATGAGCGCCCTTGCACGGTCAACCCGCGAGGCGCGCCGGCCGCAGCCGCGCCGCCGCGATGTTGGCACCTGACAACGAGCGCACTGCAACCACGCCTGTACCGGCGGCACGCGCAAGACCGCAGTCGGGCCTTCCGCCACCGCTGTCACCCTGACCGTTACTTCAACCCGTGGACGACATCCACGGCCTTGAAACTGCCGAGGGCGTGGCAATCGACGCAGGTCTCCTGCACCAGCGCGTCCTGGCTCAGCGTCCGGCTGCCGAACGACGACGCCCCGGCCTGCGTCACGTGATCGATGGCCTTCTTCGAGTCGTGGCAGGCGGTGCAGGCCGCCGCCTGCGGCGAGATCACCAGGTTCAGCCGCGGATCAGCGTTGCGCAGCGACACCACCGACGGCACCGGACTGAGGTCGCGCTTGTACGAATCGTCGACGTGGCAGGCATTGCAGCTCAGGCCCACCGCCGGGTAAGCGACCTCGGCGGCGTAATTGGTCACATCCGCCGCCAGCGTCAGGCTGGGGTCGCACAGCGGCGCGATGCTCAGCGCGTTGCGCGGATTGCAGAAGGCGCCGACCACCGCATTGCCGTGCGTGAACGGATAGATGCGCTTCGAATTGCCGTGGATGCCGTGGATCATGCGCTTGAACTGGAACGACTCCTGCAGGTCGACGCCGCTGGTCATCTTGGTCGACGACGATGAACGCAGTGCGTCGTGGCACAGCGCGCAGGATTCGACCGTGTTGCGCGCACCGCTGTGGAACGCTTCGGCCTTCGTGTTCGATCCCGACGTGGTGCCGAGCGCGCCGTGGCAGACGTTGCACTTCTCGTTCGAGACCACCTGCCGCCGCGGGCTCGCCGCGCCGCTGATGACGAAGTCCTTGTAGGCGTGCTGGACGACGACGTTGACCAGCGTTCGCGGCGACACTTCCGGCCGCGGATCCGCCGCCGACTTGGCCTCCAGCTTCGGCTCCTTAACCTGACCGATGCTCACCACCCGCGCCGTGCCCGCAGCCACCGCGGTGGCCGTGTCGGCCGGCAGCATGATGTCGATCGTGTACCTGTTCGACCCGTCGTTGACACCGCGATAGGCGAATGCGTTGGCCCCGCTGCCGCCGTTGTTGAAGGCGGTGAACTCGGTCACCCGTGTCGACTGGCCAGGCAGGTTCTGGTAGGCAATGTAGAAGCGAAGGTTGCCGAAACGTGTCGTGTTGCCGCAGGTCGGGCCGGCCGTGCAGTCCGCCGTCACCAGGTTGTAGGCGTCGTTGTTGTTGGTCGGATCGGTCAGCGAATACTTGATCGTCACCGCGCGCGTGGCGGAGTCGTAGGTCGCGGCTTCGATGTTCATCCTGTACTTCGCCGCGTTTTCCTCGTTCTGGTTGAAGTGCACGCGCTCGGGCGACACCGCAGCGCCGGCCCGGTGGCACTCCGCACAGCTCGCGTTCGGGATGTCTTTCGGCGTCGCACCGGCGCCGACAATGGCAAGCGCGAAGCCGGTATGGGTCGTCACGAACCTCGATGCCGCGCCGTTTGCGTGGCAGGTCAGGCAGGCCTCCTTGCTCGCCCGGCTCTTCCAGTTGTCGCCTTGCGGCGTCTTCGGATTCGCCGCCGAATGGCAGACGCTGCAGTTGCGCAAGTCCTGCGGGAAGCCCACCTCGGCGTAGTCGTGCCGGCTGTTCTGGAATCCCCAGATCACGTACTCCTCGCCGCCTTCGCCCGAATCCAGCTTGCTCTTCAGCAGCCGGCCGGCGTGGATCTTGTGCGTCATCGTCGCCATCGTCAGAACGTTGCCGCTGTTGGCGTCGGTCGTGCCGGGGTTGTGGCACATCACGCAGTACTGCACGTCGACGCGGCCGCCGCCGTGCAGCGCCAGCTTCTCGTGGCAGCCGTTGCACGAACCGACGTCGGCCATCACGCGCGTCGCGTTCGGGTCGGTGACCGCGACCGAACGGCCGCTGGCATCGAACGTCACGTCGAAATACGGATTGACACGAACCGTTTCGCCGGCAGCGTTGACGTAGCTGAGCTGGATGGCGATGCGGTGCGTCCGGTTCGGCTCGAACGTCACGCCCATCGTCTTTGCCGGATCGGTGATGTCGGTGCTGAACGTGTAGGTGTAGTAGCCGTCGTTATTGAAGACGAGCTGGTTGGCCTGGCCCGCAGGCTTCGGATCGGTGGTCGCCTGCAGCGCCGTCGCCCGCGGCGTCTGGTTGCCGCCGGGGCCGACGCCGGCCGCCGCCGTCTCGATCCGGTTGACGTAGCTCACCCACTGGTCGATCTCGCCATTGGCGCCGGGCACCAGCTTGGCGACGGCGAAGCTCATGTTCGACAGTTGCAGGTCAGATTTGACCTTGCCGTCGGAGAAGACGGTGAAGTTGACCTTTGGCGCGCTGGCGACGATCACCGCCGGCACGCCGTTGTCCTGCAGCACCTTGAACGCCGACGACGCGTTGGCCGAAGTGTCGTTCGCCGCAATGGCGGCGGCTGCCGCGATCGCCTGGCCGAGCGGCGTGTTCGCCGGCGGCGCCGGCGGCGTGCCGCCGCCGTCACCACCTCCGCCGCAAGCCGCAAGCGCCAGGACCAGCGCTGCCACGGCAGCCCGCGTCGTGATCGAGAAGCTGTTGCGCATTGCCATCACTCCCTCATTTCTTCGCAACCGCCTTGCGCGGCGCTTGCAATTCGACCTTGCGCTTGACGGCGTGGTACACGCCTTCCGGCAGTCCGGCCTTGGTCACCAGTTCCCCTTTGCTCCTGTAGGGTCGGTGCGCGATGACCTTCTTCGCCTCCGCCTCGCCCATCGTCGGCAGAGTCTTCAGCTCCGCGAGGCTGGCGTTATTGATATCGACCTTCTTGACGGGCGCCGCCTTCCCCTTGGCAGCTGACCTGGCGCCCGCCGCCTGAGTGGGCGCGCCGATCGCTGGATGCGGCGGAGCCGGCGCGGCCGTTGCTGTCTGTGGCGATGTTCGGGTCGGCGCATCGGTCGCGGCGCTTGCCCCTGAAACGAGCATCGTGACGGCGCAAGCCGCGGCCATGCCCAGGTAACCGGATGTCGCCTTCATGTGGTTCGCTCAGTCCATTTAGATACGAACGGGATGCTGCCCGAACACAGGTTCGGAATCTTGACCTAACTCGATAGAAAGAAAAACCGGCCGTGTTGCCACGGCCGGGTTTGATGTGGTGGCGACGGGACGCCGTCCCGTCGCAGGTACTACGGCTTGACGCTAGCGCGCGTGCACCTCGGTGATGCCCGCGACTCTGCCGCTGGCATGGCAGACGAAGCACTGCTCCGTACGGCTCAGCGCTACCGCCCGTGTCTGGTAGAACGAACCGCCGTTCACCTCCATGTGGCTGATCGCCAGGTTGGAGTCGTGGCACGCCGAGCACACCGTCACGGTCTTCGACGTGACGAGGTTCTCAGCAGCACCGACCGAGCCGTAGTTGGGTCCGACGGGCGCCCACTTCGACACGCGCGCCGGGATCCAGGTGGTCGAGTCGCCCGAAGCGGTCGTGACCAGCAGCCGCTTGTCGAGTTGGTCGGCACCCAGCCCCACGGCCGCAGCGGATGCGCTGTTGGCGTAGTCGAACGCGCCCGGGATGTGACACTGCTCGCAGCGCGCCAGCACGCCCGGATACTTGATCCTCGCCCAGTCGATCCCGTAGTAGTTGAACGGCACATTGCGCTTGGCGCTGGCGTGGATGGCATGCACCATGGGTGCCGCTTCCACCGACCAGCCGGAGTTGGCTCGGTTGGCCGTGTGGCACCACGAGCACGTCGTTCCGTCGTTGCGCTGTCCCGCGTGGAACGCGTCTTCGGTGAACGTACCGAGTTCCTGGTGGCAGGTGTTGCAGCGCTTGTCGTCGACGATCGCACGGCGGGCAACGAATCCGCCCGACGTCGTGCAGCCGTAGTCGGTGCCCTGGCAACCCGCGGTCGCGACCACCTGCTTGTTGGGCGCGATGACGATCAGGCCCCCATAAGCGTTGGGCATGCCGGCGAGCAGGCCGGTACTGGCATTGCCCGTGACCGGCACCGTCGACTTCGTCACCGGGTAGGCCGTGAGGTTCGTCTGCGTGAGCGGCAGCGCCGACCGCACGTTGTACGAATAGCCCATGCCGCCGGTGAACATGCGCGCCGTCGCCGGAACGACCACGTCAGTCCGCGTCACCGTGTAGTACCCGCTCGCGTCCGGACCGGTCAGTGTCGAAGTGGCCGCCGCGGCACCGTTCCACGCGCTACGCAGGTACACGCTGGTCGACGCGTTGTAGTCGACCGGCGCGGTGATGCCGTCCTGCGGCACCGACCACACCCAGTACGCGCTCGGCGAACCCATGAAGTCGGCCAGCATCTCCTTCTCTTGCGAGCCGGAGTTCACCGGTGCCGTGGCGAAGTTGAGGAACTGAACCGGCGTGCCGTTCTGCAGCCAACGGAAACGCATCACCGGGTTGCGGCTGCCGTTCAGCGAGATGCTGGCGACGTCCCACTCGACCTTGATTGCACCGGCGGGCAGGCGTGCCGGATTGGAAGCGATCCACGCGCTGTTGGTGTTGCTGTTCGTGCCCGTCGCAAGCAGCGAGTGGGCCGGATTCGGCGGCGTCACCGGCTTGTGCACGAGATCCGGATCGCCGGGCGCGCCGGCGGCGTGGCACGACGAGTTCAGGCAGCTGCCGTCGGTCGCGTTGGACGGGTGGGCGGCACCGAAGAAACCCGTAGAAACCGTCAGTCCCGCGGCCTTGTCGCCGAGCGTCAGGCCCTGGCCCGTGTCGAAGTTGATGCCGTCGTGGCACGAACTGCAGGCCTTGCGATTGGCTTCGGTCTTCCACAGCGCCGCTTGCGGCAGCGCTGTGCCGCCGGTCGAAGCGCCAGTGGAGTCATGGCACTTATCGCAGTTGCGGATGTCCTGCGAGTACCCGCCCTGATCGAACAACACGTTGGCGTAGTTGTATCCGGTGCGCGTCATCACGCCGGCGGCGTGGATCTTGTGCACGAAGCTCAGCACGTTGCCGACTGCATTGCCATCGACCCGGTACGTGCTGCCGGTGAACGCCCGCGTCGTCGCGTTATAGGTCTCGGCCGCGCGGCCGAACTTGCGCTGCTCGGTGTGGCAGACCACGCAGTACTCGATGTCGTTCCGGTTGCCGCCGTGGAAGTCGAGCGACGCACCATCGCCGCCGGGCAGGCCGCCGAGCGTGCTGTGGCACGACTCGCAGTTGGCGTTGGCGACCATCTTGCGGTTCGCGCTCGGCGCCGGCGCCGCGCCCGTGGCCGGCACGAAGTCATGGATCACATTGACCGGGTTCTTCATCGGAACGCCTGTCACCACCTGCACGCCGTTCGGCGTATTGGTGCCGGTGCCCGGCGCATTGCCGGAGATCGCGATCGTCAGGCGGTGCGTCAGGTTGGCGTTGTAGGTAAGGTCGTCGAGGTCGGCCTTGTCCTGACCGGCGGCCGCCGTCAGGCTGGCGACCTTGGCCGCCATCCCGGGGACGTCGCGATAGAACGTGTACCGATAGGTGCCGTCGCCGTTATCGACCAGCGTGCCCTGGTTGTCGGTGCCCGGACGGTTCAGCGTCTCCACGCCGGCGCTATTGACCGACGTGACGATGTAGTTGACCCAGCGGCTCGGCGAGCCGCCCGAGCCCGGAATCAGCTTGGCCAGCGAGAAGGCGAGGTTCGGATAGCTCCCGACCGTGGCGCCCGATGCGAGCACCCGGCTGCCGAAGCCAACGACCGGCGCGCCGGTGATCCGGTCGGCGATCTTGAAGTTCACGACTGGCGGACTGGCGATCGTCACCGACGTGACGGTGGCCGCCAGGTCCAGCGCGGCGAACGTCGCCGGCGGCGTGTTCGGTGTCAGAACCAAAGCATTGGGTCCTGGAGGACCGGTAGGACCGGCGGGACCCGTCGGACCGGCTGGCCCCGTGGGGCC
Organism: uncultured Burkholderiaceae bacterium; assembly: GCA_964509545.1. Lineage (GTDB taxonomy): Bacteria > Pseudomonadota > Gammaproteobacteria > Burkholderiales > Burkholderiaceae_F > JADJWR01. The sequence continues at coordinate 214,991 of CAZDXQ010000001.1, forward strand.
CTGCGCCCCATCGTCACCACCGCACCCCGCTATGCCGAACGCCAGCATGGCGGCCAACCCCAACGCTATTAACGGCCTCTTCATACGTTCCTCCTCACTGACCGAGTCGCCCTCCCGGGGATGGTCACCCGGTCGGACGCGCAAAACAGTTAGCGGCAAGCGTGGTCCGACGCCGGGCGCAAGTTTTGACGCAAGACAAGGACGATCGAGCCGTTTGACGATCCGCGCAAGAAAAACACGAATGCTGTGACGGCCACCGTTACACGCGAGGACCACCGCGCATCGGCGGGACGGTTTCCAGTCGCGCATCGCTCGCAGGCGCGTTGTGGCGAGGCGATCGCGTCAAGTTGCGAGCACTGCTGCCGTTGCGCCGGCACGCGGTGGCGGCAAGCGCTGTACGCGCTCCGGCGCCGGGCAGCGGCGCAGCCGCTGGCGCGCCAGCCGTCCTCGCGTCCCGGCCGCGCGTGGGCGCGCACCCACTTTGGCCGAATCCGCATCGAGAGTCCTGCCGGTTGACACCGGTCAACCGCTGCGGCGGCGCTGCGATCAACACTTCGCTGGCACGGTGCGCGACGGCAAGGCGTCCGGGCCGCGGCGGGCGGCGCGGCAGCGCTGCCGACGAGGGTGCCGCGGCGGCCGATGTGCTTGCGCGGCGCCGACTTAGCTCATCAAGGCCAGCATGCCGGAACAGGATGCGCGGTCGCGCGATGGCGGCAGCGTCGATGCAGCGATCGCCAGGGTGTTGCTCGCGGAGCAGGAAGCTCGCGCAGCGGTGCAGAACTGCGCGCGCGAGGCCGACGCGATCGTCGAGCAGGCGCAGCAGACCGCGCGCGACGTCGCCCGCCGCGCGGCGCAGCGCACCGTCCGCGTGCAGCGCTGGGCGGCGGAGAGGCTGCGACAGCAGCTTGCCGAGGTCGAGGCGCAGCAGGCGCAGATCGAGCACGCGTCCGCCGGCACGGCGGGCGGGCGGCCGCTCGCCGACGTCATCGAGACGCTTGCCGCCGAACTGACCGGAGGCCGGCGATGAGCTGCGGGCCACGCGCCGAGCGCACGGCGCCGCGTGCAGCGGTTGCGCGCGCGCCCGCAGGCCGGCGCTGCGCCAGCCCCGGCGCCGCGCGCAGACGCCCGCCGACGCCGCCGCGCTTGCCGATGCCCGGCGAAGCGGCCAACCCCGAGGGCGCGGCCGTGCGTTGCGCATTGCGCGATCGGGGCACCGTGAGCACGGACGAAACGCCGGCGCCGTCCCGCAGGCGCGCGAGGGCTGCGCAATGAGCGGCGATCCCTCGCTCGAATACGGGTTTGCGCGCGCCTGCGCGCGTCTGGCTGGACGGCCGGACGAACGGCTGTGGCGGCAGCTGCGCTCGGCGCGCAGCCTGCAGGCAGCGATCGACGCCGTGCGCGCGACGGCAGCGGCGCCGTATGTCGCCGGCGTGGGCATGCGCGGCACGATCGACGACGTCGAGCTGGCTTTCCGCCAGCACCTGCGCGCGCGCATCCGCGAAGCGGCATCGTGGGCGCCGCAGGCCTGGCGCGCGGCGATCCGCTGGACCGAGGCGCTGATCGACCTGCCGGCCGTGCAGCACCTGCTGTCCGATGCGCCGCTGCCGCGGTGGCTCACCGCCGACCCGCACCTTTCCGCCTACGCCGCCGGCAATCGCGCCATGCGCCGGGCGCATCTTGCGCAGGGACCGCTGGCGCCGCTGGTCGAGGCGATGTCACTTGCGGCGCAGCCTGGCCCGACGCGCGCCGCCGCGCGCCGTCCCGGCGAGCGCCTGCATCCGCTGCTGCAGGCATGGCAGGCGCAGTGGCAGCGGAAATGGCCGGCCTGCAGCGATGAGCAGCGCACGGCGCTGCTGCAACTGCTGCACACGGTGCGCGCGCACCTCGCCGCCTTCGCCAACCTGCCGGTCGAGACCACCGCCGCGGCGCGCGAACGTCTGGCCGAGCGCGCGCGCCGCCAACTGCACGACGCCGCCGGCCAGCCCGCGGCGCTGTTCGCCTACCTGCTGCTGGTCGCGCTCGACGTCGAGCGGCTGCGCGGCGAATTCGTGCTGCGCGCCGCCGGCGCACCACTGGCGAATGTGCAGGCCGCGCCATGATCCGGCCGCAACCCTGCCGCTGGTTCGAGGTGGTGGTCGCGCGCGACGACGCCTTCATCGCGCTGGAGGCGCTGGCCGGCGCCGGCAACGCCGAGATCGAGTGGCATACGCGCGATTCGATCGCCGAGCAGGCCGGGCGGCCGGACGAGCTGCTGAAGCGCTACGCGGCGCTGGCGCAGCGCTACCGGCCCTACTGGCCGGCGCCGGCGACGCAGCGCGAAGCCGAGCACAAGGCGCCCGCCGAGGCGCTGGCCAGCGCGATCGCCGGCCTGGACGCCTGGTCGCGGGCCGCCGAGCCGGTGGTGGCGCAAGTCCAGTCGATCGAGGCGCAGCTGGCCGAACTGGGGCTGGCCGAAAACGCGCTCGCCGAACTGGCGGGAAGCGAGATCGACTTCTCGCTGCTCGGCCAGGCGCGCAATGGCGTGTGCGCGGCGCTGTTCGCGCTGCCACGCGGCCTCGATGTGCCGGTGCCGGAGGATCTGCTCGTGCGCACCGTCGATCTGACCAACGAGCGGCTGCTGCTGGCGCTGGGGCCGGCCGAGTCGATCGAGACCATGGGCAAGGCAGTGGCCGAGGCCAATGGACGGCGGGCGCGTTTTCCGGACTGGCTGGCGCCGAGCGCGCAGGCCAACCTCGAACTGATCGGCGAGCAGAAGCGCCGTCTGCAGGCCGAACTGGCGACGCGGCGCCAGGCGCTGCAGCACCTGATCGAGTCGCACCACGTCGACGCACTGCTGGCCGACGTGGCCCGAGCCACGTGGTGCTTCGAGCACGGCGGTGCGATCCATTTCGCCCGCGCCGAAGGCCAGTCGCCGGGCGACGTGTTCGCGCGCATCACCGGCTGGACGGCAGAGCCGCAGCAACTGATCGAGGCGGTGGAGGCCAGCGGCGCGCGGGCACTGCTGCGCCTGCCGCCGCCATCGGAATGGCCGAAAGGCGTGCGGCCGCCGCTGGTGCTGCGCAACCCGTGGTGGGCGCGGCCGTTCGAACTGTTCCCGCGGCTGGTCGGCATGCCCGGCGCCGGCGGCGCCGACCCCAGCATGCTGCTCGCCTTCGCCGTGCCGCTGATGTTCGGCTACATGTTCGGCGACGTCGGCCAGGGACTGGTGCTGGCCGCGGTCGGCTGGGCGCTGCGCAACCGCATGCCGACGTTGCGCCTGCTGGTGCCGGGCGGGATCGCCGCAAGCGGCTTCGGCTTCGTCTTCGGCAGTGTCTTCTGCCTCGAAGTGATCCATCCGCTGTGGCTGCTGCCGCTGGCCGCGCCGCTGCCGGTGCTGGTCGTGCCGCTGGTGGCCGGTGCCGTGCTGCTGACGCTCGGCCTGCTGATCGACATGCTCGAAGCCTGGTGGCAGCAGCGCCTCGACCACTGGGCGCGCGACGACGCGCCGGCACTGCTCGTCTATCTCGGCGCGCTCGGAGCGCTGCTGCATTCCGCAAGCTGGCTGGCCGTCGTCGCCGGCGTGCTGTGGGCCGCTGCCGGCGGCGCTGCAGCCGTAAAGCGGCCGGACAGCGCCGTGGGCGCGCGCATCCGCGCCGCGCTGGCCGGCATCGGCGAACTGGTCGAGAAGACGCTGCAGGTGCTGATCAACACGCTGTCGTTCGCGCGCGTCGGCGCCTTTGCGCTGGCGCATGCCGGGCTGGCCTCGGCCGTGCTGGCGCTGGCCGAGGCAGCCGGACACGGCATCGGCTACGTGCTGATCCTAGTGCTGGGCAACGCGCTGATCCTCGCCATTGAGGGCCTGATCGTTTCGATCCAGACCACGCGCCTGGTGCTGTTCGAGTTCTTCACCCGTTTCTTCCGCCCGGAAGGCCGTGCGTTCCGACCGCTCGCGCCGCCCCCGGTCACCGTCAAGGAGATCTGATGTCATGGCTGAGATGAACCGCAAGTCGCTGCTGGCCCTGCCGCTGGCGCTGACCGTGCTGGCGGCGGCGCTCGCCGGCGGCGCCACGCTGCTGGCGCTGCTGCCAGCCGCGCTGGCGCAGCAGGCCGCTGCCGGCAGCCTGCCGCCGCAGGTGTGGACCTGGGGCCTGCTGTCGGCGGCGCTGGCCACCGGCCTGTCGTCGCTGGCCGCCGGCTACGCGGTGGCCAAGCTCGGCACCGCCGCCGTCGGCGCGCTGGCCGAGAAGCCGGACCTGTTCGGCCGGCTGCTGATCTTCGTCGGGCTGGCCGAGGGGATCGCGATCTACGGCGTGATCATCTCGATCCTGATCCTGAACCGGCTGGTGTGATGATGGCCGCGCGCGCGCCGCTGGCCTTTGTGGGCGACGCCGTCAACGCGGCGGGCTTCCGCCTTGCCGGCGCGCAGGTCTTCGTGCCGGTCCGCGGCGAGGAAGCCGCGGCGCTGGCGCAGGCCCGCGGCGCGGCGCAGGTCGTGCTGCTGTCGGGCGAAGTGGCCGAGGCGCTGCCGCGCGCCGAACTCGAAGCGGCACAGGCGGCGCTGCAGCCGCTGCTGGCGATCGTTCCCGAGGGCCACGCGATCTCGCCTGCCGATCCGGCCGAGCGGGTGCGCACGCAACTCGGGCTGGAGAAGTGAGCCGCCGATGCGCCTGACGCTCGAACAACGCACCGCGGCGCTGCTGGCGCTGGTCGAGGAGTTTCGCGCCAGGCGCTGCGCCGAACTGATCGAGCCGGCGCGCAGCCAGGCGCGCGCCCTGCTGCGCAGCGCCCGCGCCGAAGGCCGCCGGCGCGTCCACACCACGATCGGCGAGGCGCGGCAGCGGCTCGCCGCCGAAGTTGGCGCGGCCCAGGCGCGACTGGCCACCGAGCGCCGGCTGGCGGAACAGCGCCACGCGGTGGACGTGCTGCAGCAGGCCTGGTCGACGCTGCGCGAGGCGCTGCGCTCGCGCTGGCGCGATCCTGCAGCGCGCGCGCTGTGGCTCGATGCGCATCTGGCACGGGCGCTGCGCGTGCTGCCGCACGGACCGCCGGCCGGCGATCGCGCGCCGGGCGAAGACGGCGAGGCCTGGCACATCGAATTCGCCAGCGACTGGCCGCAGATCGAGCGCGAAGCCTTCGCCGCGCGCATCGCCGCGCAAGGGGTGGCGCAGGTCCAGTGGCAGGCGCGCGGCGAGATCGACGGCGGCGTGCGCATCCGCGCCGGCAACAACGTCGTCGACGCCACCATCGACGGCCTGCTCGCCGACCGCGCGGCGCTCGAGGGCCGGCTGCTCGATCTGCTGCAGGAACAACCCGCCACCGCTGCGCGCCCGCCAGGGCATGCGTCGCTGCCGCCCATGGCCAAGGAGGCCCGATGAGCCGCGCCCGCATCACCTGGATCAGCGGCCCCGTGCTGCGCGCCGCCACCGAAGGGCCGTTCCGGCTGCGCGAATCGATCCGCGTCGGCGACGCCGGCCTGCTCGGCGAGGTGATCCGCGTGCAGGAGCACGAAATCGTGGCCCAGGTCTACGAGGACACGACCGGGCTGCGGCCGGGCGTGCAGGTCGATGGCACCGGCTCACTGCTCGCCATCGTGCTCGGACCGCATCTGCTCGGCGGCATCTTCGACGGGCTGCTGCGGCCGCTGACGCGCAGCGGCGAGGCGCCGCCGCGCCATATCGCGCCCGGCGCCTCGGCCGCGCTGGACATGCCGCTGCATTTCGCGCCGGGCGTGAAGCCTGGTGCGCGCTTGTCTGCCGCCGCCGAGTTCGGCCGCCTGCGGCCAGCGAAATTGCGCGCAGGCGCGCAGGCGACGCGGCTCGACCGCGCCTGGATCGCCCGCCTGCCGCCGGGATGCGCCGGCGAAGTGGTGGCGATCGCCGCCGACGGCGAATACGCGCTCGACGCGCCGCTGATCACGCTGCGCGACGCGGACGGTCGCCCGCGCGAAGTGGCCGCGTCGCATCACTGGCCGGTGCGCACGCCGCGGCCGGCGGCGGCGCGGCTGCCCTCGGACGAGCCGCTGGTCACCGGCCAGCGCATCCTCGACTCGCTGTTCCCGGTCGCGCTCGGCGGCAAGGCCGCGATCCCCGGCGGCTTCGGCACCGGCAAGACGATCCTGCTCGAGGCGCTGGCCAAGGGCTGCAATGCCGACGTGATCGTCTACCTCGGCTGCGGCGAACGCGGCAACGAACTGGCCGGGGTGCTGGAGGAGTTCCCGCAACTGGAGGACCCGCGCACTGGCCGGCCGCTGATGGAACGCACGGTGGTCATCGCCAACACCTCGAACATGCCGGTGGCGGCGCGCGAGGCCAGCATCTACTCTGCGGTGACGGTGGCCGAGTACTTCCGCGACTTCGGCCTGCACGTGGCGCTGATGGCCGACTCGACCAGCCGCTGGGCCGAGGCGCTGCGCGAGGTCTCGGGGCGCTTCGGCGAGTTGCCGGGAGAAGGCGGTTATCCGAACTACCTGTCGAGCCGGATCGCCGACTTCTACGAGCGCGCGGCGAAGGTCACGACGCTGGCCGGCGACACCGGCTCGGTGACGCTGCTCGGTTCGATCTCGCCGCCGTCGGGCGATTTTTCCGAGCCCGTGACCAGCCACACCAAGCGCTACGTGCGCAGCTTCTGGGCGCTCGATGCGAAGCGGGCGCAGGCGCGTTTCTATCCGGCGGTGCACCCGCTGCAGAGCTATTCCGAGGATTCGCTCGACTGCGCGCTGTGGTGGCAGCACGTCTACGGCGAGACGACCACGGCCCGCACCCGCGCCGCCAGCGGCGAGAACGAGTGGCTGGAACTGCGCCGGCGCCTGCTGACGCTGCTCGACGAACAGGCGCGGCTGGAGAGAATGGCGCGCATCATCGGCAAGGACGCGCTGCCGGCGCGGCAGCGGCTGACGCTGGCCAATGCCGAACTGGTCAACGAAGCGTTCCTGCGCCAGTCGGCCTTTTCCGAGGTCGACCGCTACTGCGGCCCGCAGCGGCAGGCAGCCATGGCGCGCATGCTGGCGCGCCACATCGAGCGGACCGAACACGCGCTGGAGCAGGGCGCAACGCCGGAGGCGATCGCCGCGATGCCGCTGCTGCGGCGCTTGAGCCGCATGGGCGAGGAGATCGACGAGCGCGACGCGGCGGCGATGCGCGAGGCGTTCGCGCAACTCGAGGCGCAGCTCGAAGCCGCCTTCGACGGCCTGCTGGCCGGGACCGGGGCCGCGGAACCTTCCGCGACGCCGCCGCCGATGCCGACAGCGAGGTAGGCCATGCAGCCGCGCGTCACCGTCCACGAAGCCGCGGTCAAGCTGGACGGACCGCTGCTGTTCCTGCGCCGGACGCTCGATGTCGGCCTTGGCGAAGCGGTCGAGGTCGAAGGCGCGGACGGCAGGCGCCGGCTCGGCCGCATCGCCGCGCTCGACGAGCGCTTCGTCACCATCGAACTGCTCGAACCCGGCGCCGGCCTGGCGCTCGCCGACACGGTGGTGCGCTTCCTCGGCACGCCGATCGAGTTCGGCGTCGGCCCGGGCCTGCTCGGCCGCGTCTTCGACGGCGTCGGCCAGGTCATCGACGGCGGCCCGCCACTGGCGGTCAAGACGCGTCTGCGCGTCGACGGGCTGCCGATCAACCCGCTGGCGCGGGCCACGCCGCGCGCCTTCATCGAGACCGGCATCACCGCCATCGATCTGCTCAACAGCCTGGTGCGCGGGCAGAAGCTGCCGATCTTCTCCGGCGGCGGCCTGCCGCACGACCGCATCGCGGTGCAGATCGCCGGCCACGCGCGGTTGCGCGGCGAAGGCCGCGGCACGGCGAAAGAAGAGTTCGCGATCGTGTTCTGCGGCATCGGCGTGCCGTACACCACCGCCGAGTACTTCCGCCGCTCGCTGGAACAGTCCGGCGCGCTCGAACGCAGCGCGCTGTTCCTGAACCTCGCCAGCGACTCGAGCACGCAGCGGCTGCTGACGCCGCGCTTCGCGCTGACCGCCGCCGAGTACCTCGCGTTCACCGAGCACAAGCACGTGCTGGTGATCGTCACCGACATCACCAACTACTGCGAGGCGCTGCGCGAGGTCGCGGGCGCCAAGGGCGAGGTGCCCGGGCGCAAGGGCTTCCCCGGCTACATGTACTCCGACCTCGCCACGCTGTACGAGCGCGCCGGCTGCGTGCACGGCGCCGACGGCAGCCTGACGCAGCTGCCGATCCTGACCATGCCCTCCGACGACATCGGCCACCCGATCCCGGATCTCTCCGGCTACATCACCGAGGGGCAGATCGTGCTGGCGCGCGAACTCGACCGCGCCGGCATTCACCCGCCGGTGGCGGTGCTGCCGAGCCTCTCGAGGCTGATGAAGGACGGCACCGGCCGCGGCTACACGCACGAGGACCACCCGGCGCTGGCCAGCCAGCTTTACGCCGCCTACGCGCGCGCGGTGCAGGCGCGCGTGCTGGCCAGCGTGGTCGGCGAGGAGGGGCTGTCGGAGACCGACCGCAGCTACCTCGCCTTCGGCGCGCAGTTCGAGCGGCAGCTGATTCACCAGGGCGCGGCGCGGCCGCTGGAGGCGAGCATGGAGGTCGGCTGGCGGCTGCTGCGCGCGCTGCCGGCGGCCGAGCTGTCGCGGCTGTCCGACGCGCAGATCGCCCGCCACTTGGGCGCACCTGCCACCGCCTGATCGGGAGCCATGGCCGAGTTCACGCCGACGCGCAGCCTCGTCATCCAGCTCGCCGACGAGCGGCGCACGATGCGCGAGGGCTTTGCGTTCCTCGACGAGAAGTGCCTGCTGCTGGCCGGCGAGATGCTGCGCGAGGTGCGCCGGCACGGCGCGATCGTCGAACGACTGGCGCCCTTGCAGGCGCGGGCCAGGCAGGCGCTGGCCGCCGCGCTGCTGCGGCACGGGCTGAACGGCCTGCAGGTGTACAGCGCGCCGGCGGGCGAGCAGCGGCTGCACGTGCAGCAGCGGGCGCTGCTCGGCGTGCCGATGCTGCTCGCGCGCCTCGAAGGCGGCCCCGGGCAGGCGGCACCGGCGGTGGCCGCCTCGCCCGAGGCGGCGGCCTGCGGCACGGCCTTCGCCGCGCTGGCCGCAGAGCTCGCCGAGCTGGCCGCCGCCAGCGGCAACCTGGCGCGACTGCACGCCGAATACCGCAAGACCGTGCGCCGAGTGCGCGCACTGCAGGACGTGCTGCTGCCGGAGATCGAGCAGACGCTGCACGAGGTCGAGGCGAGCCTCGAGGAACTCGAGCAGGACGAGGCCGGCTTTCTCAGGCGCGCGGCGGCGGCAGCCGGGGCCTGATGCCTGCTACCGCCCGCATCAGGCCGCCACGATTCGGCTGGCGATGGCGTAGAAGGCGAAACTCGCCAGCCAGGCCACGGCCAGCGGCCAGGCCACGGCCAGCGCCGTGAAGGCGGCGCTGCGCGATTCGCGCCAGATCGTCGCCACGGTGGAAAGGCACGGCGTGTACACGAGCGTGAACAGCATGAAGCTGTAGGCCTGCAGCCAGGTCAGCCGCTCGGCGAGCACGCGGCCGAGCTCGTCCTGGCCGGCGCCGTAGATCACCGCCAGGCCGCCGAGCACGATCTCCTTGGCGACGAAACCGAAGATCAGCGCCACCGACAGGATGGCGTCGATGCCGATCGGCGCGAACACCGGCGCGGTGAGCGTGGCGAGCCGCCCGGCCAGCGTCTTCGGCCCGGCCGGGGCGACGTCGAACGGGTAGTGCGTCAGCAGCCAGATCAGCAGCACGCCGGCGACGATGAAGACGCCGGCGTTTTCCAGGAAGTGGCGCGACGACTGCCAGCCCTGCGCCAGCAGCGCGCGCAGGGTCGGCAGCCGGTAGGGCGGCAGCTCCAGCAGCAGCGGCTCGTCGCCGGGGAAGTGGCGCTTCCAGGCGATGGCCGTGAGAAAAGCCACCGCGAAGCTCACCGCGTACAGGCTGGCCAGCACCAACGGCGCCGCCTGCCGAGAGAAGAACGCGGCGGCGAGGAACACCAGCACCTGCAGCCGCGCCGAGCACAGCGAAAACGGGATCGCCAGCATCGACAGCAGCCGCTGGCTGCGCGAGCGCAGCACGCGCGTGCCCATGATCGCCGGCACGTTGCAGCCCATGCCCATCAGCTGCATCACGAAGGCGCGGCCGTCCAGGCCAAGCCGGGCCATCCAGCGGTCCGTCAGGAAGGCGACCCGCACCAGGTAGCCGCTGTCCTCGACCAGCGCCATGGCGACGAAGAAGACGAGGATCACCGGCAGGAACGTCAGCACCGTGCCGACGCCGTCGACCAGCCCCTCGAGCACGAAGCTCCTCGCCGCCGGCGAGGCCTCGGCCAGCATCGGCGCCAGCCAAGCCTCCTTGGCCGCGTCGATCAGCCACTGCAGGCCGTCCTGCAGCGGCAGGCCGACGCCGTAGACCACCTCGAACAGCAACAGCATCAGCGCGAAGAACAGCGGCACGCCGGCCACCGGATGCAGCAGCACGCGGTCGACGCGATCGGTCAGCCGCGACGGCAGCGTGTGCGGCACATCGACCGTGGCCGCGGCCAGCGACGCAGCCTGCGCTTCATAGCGGTCGTCGGCACGCAGCTGCGCGCCTTCCGCGGTTGCCCCCGGCAGTGGCGCGGCACCGCCCTCGGGCAGTCCTGCCAGCAGCCGTTGCAGCGCTTGCTTCAGCGGCGCCACGCCCCGGCCGCGCTTGGCGTCGAGCAGGTGCACGGGAACCCCGAGCTCGTCGGCCAGCCGCGCGGCGTCGATGCGGATGCCGAGCCGGCGCGCCTCGTCGGCCATGTTCAGTACCAGCACGATCGGCCGGGCGAGCGCGCGCAGCTGCAGCACCAGCGGCAGTTGCCGCTCCAGCTGCACGCTGTTGACCACGACCAGCAGGGCGCTGACCGGTTCCTGCTCGAGGAAATGCCGCACCAGGCGCTCGTCCTCGCCGAAGCCATGCAGCGCGTACAGGCCCGGCAGGTCGACCAGTTCGACGGTCCGGCCGCCGAGGATCACGCGCGCGCTCAGGAGGTCGACCGTCATGCCGGGCCAGTTCGCGACCTTGGCCTGCACGCCGGTCAGCCGGTTGAACAGCGTCGACTTGCCGGTGTTCGGCATGCCGACCAGCGCGATGCGCGCGCGGCTGCGGTTCGCGCCCACGGCGGCTCTTCTAGTCGGCCGGGGACGGCGCGACGCGGATGCGCTCGGCCTGGTCGGCCCTGAGGATCATGTCGGTGTGATCGACGCGGACCTGCATCGGCCCGTCGCGCCCGATCCGCCGCATCACGCGGACCGTCCTGCCGGCACGCATGCCGAGCGCGAACAGCCGCTCGCGCAGCGCGAAGTCGAGGTCGAGCGAGACGACCACCGCGCTGGCCGAGGGGGCGAGAGCAGCGAGCGAAAGGTCGGACATGCCGGACACGAACAAGAATGATTCTTGTTTTCAAGATAGCACTGGGCCTCGGGTGTGGGGAGCCGCGTGGCGTCGGGCCGACGCCGGCCGTTGCGCGAGATCAATCGGCACGGCGAAATGCCGCCGCTGCGGCGGCTGACGTCGCCGCGACGTCAGCCCGTCTTGATCCAGCTTCAGGCTACCCGCCCTAGGCTGCGTAGCATTCAATGGGGATTGCGTATCCGCCCCGGCGGCGCTGCGCGGGTTCCCGAAGTGTCCGTGTCGATCACTTGAGGGGGAAAGCAATGCGGCATCGCCATTGGATTGCGCTCGCGGCGACCTTCGCGGCGCTCGTGCTGGGCGGCTGCACGAGCGGCGTAACGACCGGCTCCGACAGGCAGTTCGTCGGCTCCGACAAGTGCCAGTCCTGCCACCAGGCCGAGTACACGACGTGGAAGGCCACCTGGCACAGCAAGATGGTGCGTACGGCCAAGGACGGCCTGCTGAAGGACGCGGGCGAGAACTGGGCCAAGGACGGCAAGGGCAACGCCGGCCCGACCAAGGCGAACATCTCCGGCGCCCCGGCGAAGATGGAAGACGTGGTCTGGGTGGTCGGCTCGCGCTGGAAGCAGCGCTTCCTGGTGCCGAACGCGGCCAGCGGCGGCCACCAGTTCCTCGACAAGCAGTGGAACACGATCCACAAGCAGTGGGAGCCGTACGGCCAGAAGAACACCTGGGAGGCGCAGTGCTCGACCTGCCACGCCACCGGCTACAAGGTGCTGGCCGTCAACGACAAGGGCTCGGTCACCCAGTGGGCGATGAGCGAGAAGAACGTCGGTTGCGAGGCCTGCCACGGCCCGGGCAGCCGTCATGCCGGCACGGGTGACAAGAAGCAGATCTTCAATCCGAAGAACGCGTCTCTGGCCGACAGTTCGAAGGTCTGCGGCTACTGCCACATCCGCGTCGAGAACTACCAGTACAAGACGCCGGAAGGCAACGCCGCCGAGTTCCTGCCGCACCCGGTCATCGGCGACAGCTACAAGGCCGGCACCGACGACTGGACCACCTGGTATCCCGACAAGGTGCTGCTGGTCGGCATCCAGGCCAACGATCCGATCAACAAGAACTACCCGAACACCGACCTGAACAACGCCTTCCACATCGACGAGGCGGCGCAGAAGTCGGGCTACTTCGAGGCGCGCAAGCACCACGAGCAGTACCAGGAGCACCTACAGAGCAAGCACCACAAGAACAACGTCGCCGGCTGCACGACCTGCCACTCGCCGCACGCGACCAAGGCGCAGCCCAAGCCCGTCGCCGCCGCCGACAGCTGCAAGGCCTGCCACGGCAACGCGATGAACGACCTCGACAAGACGATGCCGGGCCTGGCGAGCACGGCGCAGAACCTGTTCGTCCGCGCGCACACGTTCAATCCGAACATCGCCGCGCGCAAGGGCGGCCCGACGGTGCCGGCAAACGCGCCCGAGCCGGCGTACTACTACCGCAAGTAGCGCGCGAGGCGTGCCACGCGAAAGGGCGGCCGAGAGGCCGCCCTTTTCCGTCGCGACCGGGCGCGCAATGAAGAAAGGCCGGGGCTGACCCGGCCTTTCAAGAAAGAGCTCGGCCGCGGATTACAGCGACAGCACCCACTTGGCCAGGGCCTTCATCTCGTCGTCGCTGGCCTTGGCCACCGGGTGGGACTTGCCCGACGGCGCCTTGCCCGACTTGATCGTGCCGACCACGGCGGCTTCGCCGTCGGCCTTGCCCTTGTACTTGGCCGAGACTTCCTTCAGCGCCGGACCCATTTTCTTGGCATCGACGGCGTGGCAGCCGAGGCAGCCCTTTTCCTTGGCCATCGCTTCGCTGGCCTGCGCCCCACCAGCCATCGCCAGCGTGGCCACTGCGGCGGCTGCAATCAAAGCCTTGTTCATCTTTCCTCCATCGTTGGTTGACCCTCCCGGGCGCCATCTCGCCCGGCCTGCGGCGCCCTCGGCTGCGCCAGGGCGCGGCAAGCATAACGCGCTGGTGTGGCCGCAGTTGACCACGGCCGCGCGGCAAGGCTGCGAGCAGGTCTGGTGCGCGTCGCGGTCGTGGCAGTCGCCGCTTGGCGGCTGTAGTCCCCGCCGCTGGAGCCAAGCTCGCCGCGAGCCAGCCCGGAAGTCGACCTGCAGCCCCTTTTGGCGTCGCCCGCCACGACCCGGCACGAGGGGCATCCTGCGTTGTTACTCGCGCGCCTGCGGATCGAGATTCATCTCCCACCGCTTGCGGTCATGGCAGGCAGGGTTGGCGCAGAAGCTGCCTCGGTGTGCCTCCCATTCGATCCTGCCGTGGCACATGGCGCAGGAATGGTCGCACCGGGTGCGGTGGTCGTGCATGAAGTCGGGCTCTTCGTGCGTCGACACGGTGCGCAGGCGAAACGGTTGCGCATCCGCGTCCGCCCGATGCCCGAGCAGTCAACCACCGCCAAGGTCGCCCCATGGCCGCGACGGCGGCAGTCCTTCAGCGCGGCGGCAGCCGCCTTGGCGACCGCTTCTGGCGCGAGCAGCCCGATCTCGAAGATCCCGGGCCGGGCGAGCGCCGCTGCACTGCCGATCGACAGCAGGGCGACACCCGGGTGCCGGGGCCAGAACGGTGTCTCCGACCTGATCGAGGTTACTGCGTCGTCATCGCACCGCCGCTGCGGCCGCGGTCTTTGCCTTCTCGTAATCGTGCCCGACGTCCGTGTGACACTCGATGCAGACCAGGGGACTCTGCTGCAGCAGGGGAGCGTGCATCTCGGCCACCGCAGGCTTGTCGGCGTTCGCCATGCGGCCCGGGTCGTGACAGCCACGGCAGGTCAGCGAGGAATTCGAGGTCATGAAGTCCTTGACCTGGGCGGACAGTCTCTCGCGCTCCGCCTGCCATTTCTGTTCCGTGCCGATCGTGCCACGGGCCTCGTGGTAGGCGTCGCGCATGCCGGCCTTTGCCTTGTACGCGAGCAGGGCCACGTACTGAAAGGCATTCGCTTGCTGGCTCTCGTAGGGAATGTGGCAATCCGAGCAGCCCGCCGTGACGCCGGATCGGGTCTTTGCGTGCGCCCCGTGCTGATAAGCAGCGGCGACCCATTGCATCGAGTGGCAGGCGGTCGAGCAGAACTCGTTCGAACTCGACCAGTGCACCATGGAGTTCGTTGCTGCGACGGCGACGACGCCGGCAACTGCACCGATGACCAGCACGGCCAGCGTGCCCCAAAGTTTCACGTTCTTCATTCAGGCGATCTCCGCGCGAGTGCGGACGGCATCCTATCGCAAGCACCTCGGCTGCGGACGCGCCGACTTTGAGCTAGCGCAAGGTCTGCGTGCCCGGCGGCGCGCACGCAACGTCCTTCCGCAGCGCTTGGTGATGGATCACGGGCGTGCACGTTCCGCACGGTTGCATCACGATCGATACACCAAGCGGCAATCCGCGGCGACGGCGCTCCACTTGCCAGCGTTGGCGGCGACGCCAGCGTGGCACGCGAGGCAGGTTTCGTTCGAACTGGCTGCGAGCGGCTCGCCGGCACGTGCCGCGGCGTCCTCAGTCACCCCACACGCATGAACACATCCAGCGCCAGCGCCACGCAGTCAGAGCCCGACGACCCACTCCAGGATGGCTTTCAGCTCGGCTTCGCTGGTGGTGGACTTTGGATGGCGCTGCCACGGGCGAGCTTCTTCACGGCCGCCTCGACATAGTCCTTGTTGCCCTTGTTCTTGGCGGCGATGTCCTTGAAAGACGAGGCCGTCTTCTTCTTGTCGACGTCGTGGCACTTCATGCAGCCGGCGGCGTTGGCCTTGTCGGCAGAGGCGTGGGCCGCACCACCGACCAGCAGGCTGGCGGCGGCGATCGCGGCGATAACGAACGACTTCATCGGCGCTTCTCCTATCGGCAGAGTTGGGCGGGTCGAGGCGCTGCGCGGACACGGCCACCGCAGCTGCGTGCCTGCGGCGAGGCGGCCACGCACGCAACGGGGGAATCTGCAGGACGTGGCTCCCGGCAAGCCTGTGCTGCGTCAATACCCGCTTGCCGCCCGGGCGACATGAGGCCGTCGCGGCGGCCGGCCGGCAACTCGCCGCCGCAGGCGCGGTGACCGGATGTTTCCACCTGGCGCCGCTGCAACGAGGCGTTACAACGATCGCGCGCGACGGCGCCACGGCCGAGGTACCTTCCGTGCGTCGCCGCGTCCTGCGCAGGTCGCGGCGACGAAGACTCCTCCGATGGCGCCGTTTCCTCCTCCCGGCGCCGAACTACCCGGGCTGCCCCGTGCAGCCCGTTTTTTTCTGTCGTCGTCGCACTGCCGCGTCGTACCGGCCGCGTTTGTTTCCCTCTGTGACCGGCCGCGGAAGAAGCAATGGCGGGTTACATCTGCGCACACTGCGTGCGGCCGACCGGGCGCAGCATGACTGCACAGACCGCAACCGAGGCGGTCGTTGACGAAGGAGAAAGCCATGCGAGCGAAGAAATCGATCCTGTCACTGGCCATGGTCAGCCTGTTCGCTGCGACGGGTGTGGCGCTTGCCTACCGCCCCGGGCCGCAGGGCGGCGGCCAGCGCCTGGGCGGCCCGCCAGCCGACGCGGCGCAGCACGCCGAGCGCATGCAGCTGCGCCTGAGTTCCATGAAGGAGGCGCTGAAGCTGCAGCCGAACCAGCTCGACGCGTGGAACGCCTACGAGGCGAAGGTGAAGGCCGAGGGCCAGGTCCGCTTCGAGATGCGCCAGGCGATGCACCAGCCGCAGGCCGACGCGCAGGCGCAGGCCGATCAGCGCGTGGCCATGATGAAGCACAGGGCGCAGGCAGCCGACGAGATCAACGGCCTGCGCAAGGCGCTGGCGGCCACGCTGTCGGCCGAGCAGAAGGCGACCTTCGATCAGTACGCATTCGGGCCACGCTTCGCCGGCGGGCCCGACGGTCGGCGGCAGGGCTTCGGCGCTGGCGGCGGGCGCGGGCCGGGCCACGGCCGCGGCTGCGTCGGCGCTGCCTGATCGAACCGGGACTTCCCGCGAGCGCCGGCCCCGTGCCGGCGCTTCGCGCTTTCGCGCGCCGCAGGCCGGCGCGATTGCGCCGAGGATCGCAGCCGCGCCGTTACGCCGCGACTGTCCGCCGCGCCGCGTCGCGCAGCGCAAGCCCGCGCGCGACCAGGAAGCTGGAGCCGATCACCGCGACGACGATCGTGCCGAACGCCAGTTCCTTGCCGTCGCTCCACGCATCCACCGCCGGCAGCGCGAGCCTGGCCACGCCGAAGGCCGCCACCAGCAGCGCCACGCCGGACACGGCCAGCCCCATCACCCGCGACGCGAGCACCGCGATCTGGTCGGCGCGGGCGATCAGCCGCGAGATCCACAGCCCGTTGACGCCGTCGGTGACCAGCATGCCGAGCACGAACAGCAGGCCGAGCGCGATTGCGTGCTCGACGCCGCCGAATTGCGCCGCCGTCAGCGCGAACAACGCGCTCTGCGAGACGGTGTCGAAACTCGCCGCGAACAGCGCCCCGACCAGCGCCACCGACCACGGCCGTCCGGCCCGGTTCAGCCGGCCGAGGAAACGGCCCCGGATCCCAACCGGCGCCACCACTTCGTGCGGCGCCGCGCCGAGCACCGCACGCAGGTTGACGATGCCGATCAGCGTCAGGAAGCCGATCGAGATCCACGCCCCCGACAGTTCCAGCCACTGCGGCGCCGACCAGCGCTCGCTGGCCAGGCCGACGACGACGGCAATCGCCACCACGACCGCGCCGTGGCCGAGCGAGAACAGCGCGCCGCAATAACGCGCGAACAGCCGCCCGGCGCGGGCGTTGTAGCGGGTCAGCCCGTCGATCGCAGCGAGGTGGTCGGCGTCAAAGCCGTGCTTCAGCCCGAGCAGGAAGACCAGCGCGGCCAGCGCGGTCCATTCGGTGGGCAGGTCGTACATCGCGGCACTCCTGGGGACGACAGGCGGTAGGAACAATGCCGCAATCGTCATACGCCGCCCTTGCGCTCGATCAAGGGCGGCGGTCGCCGGCCCCCGCCTTCGCCGGCCCGTCAGCCGCGCGGCTTCAGGTGCACGTGCGCGCGGCCGTGGCCATGACCATGCTCGCGCGCGTGCGCATGCCTGTGGCCGAGCTCGGCCGTGACCACGTTCAGCTGCCCGTGCCGGACGCCACGCTCGGCGATCAAGCGGTCGGCGAAGGCCTGCACCTCGTCGAGGTGGCCGCGCAGGATCACGCTTTCCAGGCAGTGCTCGTGGTCCAGGTGCGCGTGCAGCGTGGAGACGCACAGGTCGTGATAGCGGTGCTGCAGCTCGACCAGCCGGTCGGCCAGGTCGCGCTCGTGGTGGTTGTAGACGTAGGAGAGGTTGGCCACGCAGTGCGCGTGAGGCTGGCGGTCGCGGCGCTGCGACTCCAGCGCCAGGCGGATCAGGTCGCGCACCGCCTCCGAGCGGTTCTCGTAGCCACGGGCGGCGATCAGGGTGTCGAACTCGCGGGCGAGTTCCTCGGCGAGCGAGATCGTGAACCGTTCCATCGTCGTCTCCGGGCAGCGGGTTCGCGCAGGCTACACCGCGCGCTTTCTGCGGTGCGCGGCCAGGTGCAGCGGCGTCCAGGCGTGCGGCACCTTGTGCACGAAGTGCGCCCGCGCGTAGTGGTAGCTGGGGTCGAAGCCGTAGAAGTTGCGCTTCATCCGCGCCAGCTCGTCGTCGCGGTAGGCGGCGAGCGGCCGTTCGGACTCGTCGGCGGCGCGGCGCGACTGCTTCTCCGCCAGCCGCGCCGCGAAGTCGGCCGATTCAGCGATCCGCGCGGCCGCCTCGACCGCCTGCGGCAGGAAGTCGTCGCGGCCGGCGTCGAACACCCGGTCGACCAGCCCGAGTTCGATCGCCTGCGCCATGCCCACGGGCAGCCGGTTCTGCATCACCGCGCTTGGGCTCCCGCGCCTGACCCGCCGCGGCAGCGTGTAGGTCCAGTACTCCGAGCCGTACAGGTTGCCCATGTTCTTGTAGTGCGGGTTCAGCAGCACGCCGGCGCGCGCCCAGACCTCGTCGCAGGCAAAGCCGAGGAAGCAGCCGCCGGCACCGGCGTTGCCCTGCAGCGCTGCCACGGTGATGCGATCGTTGGTCTCGAGCACCGCGCGGCAGACGTCGTCGATGGCGTTGATGTTGCGCCACGATTCGTCGGCAGGGCTGGCGGCCGCCTCGATCACGTTCAGATGGATGCCGTTGCTGAAGAATTCCGGCCCGCCGGCGAGCATCAGCACGCGGGTGGGCCGCGCCAGCGCCGCACGATAGGCCGCCAGCAGTTCCTCGCATTGCGCGCTGCTCATCGCGCCGTTGTAGAAGGGAAAGTGCAGCACGCCCACGCTGCCCGCTTCCTCGTAGCGGATCTCGGCGAAGCCGTCGGCCTCGGGCAGCGCCGCCCATGGCTGCGGCAAGGCCAGCGCCACCGGCAGCTTCAGCGCGCCGTCGACATCGGCCCGCCTGCAGTGGCCGATCCAGACGCCCCCATCGCGCGTGGCGCGCAGCACGGCGCGGCCGCTACGCGCGATGACGGCGCCCGGCGGCGCGTTCGGCGTGTGCGGCGCCGGATGCGCGTCGTACAGCAGGCACGGTGTGCCGAACAGCTCGTCGAGCAGACCCGGCGCGCCGTCGGCGGCGGCGATCTTGCGCAGCACAGTCGCGGTGTCGTCGCGCGTCCAGTCGATTCGCCGCCCCTGCTGTTTCAGCAGCGGCCGCGCGCAGCCGCGCACGCCCGAGGCGCCGGACACGACCCGCTGCGGGGTGAAGCCGCCGCCGGCCAGACGTTCGATCGCCGCCAGCACGGCCCGGACCGCCGCTTCGGTCACCTCGCCGCGATAGAGGCTCGACTTGGTGCCGGCGCGCATCGGAAAGGACTCGGCTGCCCACACCGGCCCCGCATCCATCTCGGCCTCGGCCTGCAGCACGGTCACGCCCCATTCGGCTTCGCCGTCCTGGATCGCCCAGTCGAGCGCGCTCGGACCGCGGTCGCCGACGATGCCGGGGTGGACGATCAGGCAGATGTGCCTTCGCCACACGCTTTCGGGAATCGCCCGCTTCAGGAACGGCGCGACGATCAGGTCGGGAGCGAACATGGCCACCGCCTCCTCGGTCACCGAATCGGCGATGTCGAACTCGACCGACAGTTCGTGCCCGCGCGAGCGCAGCTCGACGTAAAGGCGCTGCGTCAGGCTGTTGAAGCTGCGGGTGAGGAACAGGATGCGCATGCGTGCAAGGCGCTGCGGCGAGGCTCAGCGCAGGCCGCGCAGGCCGGCGGCCAGCCACGGCGCAACGAGCAGCACGAGCATGGCCGCGCCGAGGTAGCCGCCGGCGACCGGATTGAAGTCGGCCGCGATCCGCTGCCATGAATAGCCGAACACCGAGCGGCCGACGGCGACGTCGAATACGACCATCAGCACCAGCCACAGCGCACCGAGCGCCATCTGCCGCCGGAAGCCGACGGCGCCGATCCAGCGGATGGTCAGCGTAGCGATGACGACGATGATCAGCGCGCCGGTCACGAGCGAAGCCTGCCGCGCCGGCAGGTCGCCGAGCCGGGGCTGCGGGAACGTCACGCGCAGGATGCCGTGCACCGTTTCGGCCGCGGCGATCAGCAGCCAGACGAGGAAACCGCGCAACCACATGAAGCGATCCGCCGATGACAGCGCTTCGCCTCAGCAGATGCGCGGCAGCTGTTCGCCGGTCAGCCAGTCGACGACGCGGCGGCCGCCGAAGCGGGTGGCCATCTGCACGAAGTGATGCGGATCCTCGGTCACCGTGCCGATGCGCGCGGCGTCCCTGCCCAGCGGATGGGCGCGCATTGCGGCGAGCACCGCGTCGGCGTCCTCGGCGGCGACGATCGCCACCAGCTTGCCCTCGTTGGCCACATACAGCGGGTCGAGCCCGAGAAACTCGCAGGCCGCCTCGACCTGCGGCCGCACCGGGATCGCCGCTTCCTCGATCAGCATGCCCACGCCGCTCTGGCCGGCGATCTCGTTCAGCAGGGTGGCCAGCCCGCCGCGCGTCGGGTCGCGCAGCGCGTGGATGCCGCGCGCAGGATCAGCGAGCATCGCCTCGCGCACGGGCCCGAGCATCGCCGCCACCAGCGCGTGCAGCGCCGCGGTGTCGGAGCGCAGGTCAGCGCCGAAGGCGAGCGACTCGCGGGTGGACATGATCGTCATGCCGTGGTCGCCGATGAAGCCCGACAGCAGGATCGCGTCGCCCGGCCGCGCGTACTGGCCGCCGATCACCAGACCTTCATCGACCACGCCGACGCCGGTGGTGGTGATGAACACGCCGTCGCCCTTGCCCTGCTCGACCACCTTGGTGTCGCCGGTGACGATCGCCACGTTCGCCTCGCGCGCCGCGCGGGCCATCGACTCGACGATGCGCTTGAGGTCGACCAATGGAAAACCTTCTTCGAGGATGAAGCTCGCCGCCAGATAGACCGGCACCGCGCCGGCCATCGCCACGTCGTTGACCGTGCCGTGCACCGACAGGCAGCCGATGTCGCCGCCGGGGAAGAACAGCGGCGTGATCACGTGGCTGTCGGTGGCCATCACCACCCGGCCGGGCGGCAGCACCACGCGCGCCATGTCGTTGCCCTGCGCCAGCCATTCGTTATCGAAGGCCGCGGCGAACAGCTGCTCGATCAGCTGCTTCATCGCCCGACCGCCGCCGCCGTGCGTCATGTCGACGCGGCCGTGCTTGAGATCCAGCGGGCGGACGTAACCGGGCTTGATCGGCGCGTTCATCCGAACCTCACGCCGCGTGTACCGCGATCTCGCGGAAGCGGCCGTAGGTGTAGTGCGCGGCGCAGGCGCCTTCGCTGGAGACCATGCAGCTGCCGACCGGGTTTTGGCTGCGGCCGGCGCTTCGCGCCTTAACGTTCGCTGCGCTCACGTTACGCCTGCACCGAAACCCGGATCGGCAGTTCCCGGAATCGACCATAGGTGTAATGCGCGGCGCAGGCGCCTTCGCTGGAGACCATGCAGCTGCCGACCGGGTTTTCCGGGGTGCAGACGGTGCCGAAGATCCGGCAGTCGCGCGGGTGCTTGACGCCGCGCAGGATCGCGCCGCACTCGCAGGCCTTGTTATCGGGGACCTTCCTCGTCTCCAGCGCGAACTTCTTCTCGGCGTCGAACGCGGCATAGCGCTCGCGGATCGCCAGCGCGCTGTACGGCACCTCGCTTAAGCCCCGCCACTCGAACGAGCGGCGCAGCTCGAAGACCTCGCTGACCAGCGTCTGCGCCTTGAGATTGCCGTCGCGCGTCACCGCGCGGGTGAACTCGTTTTCCACCTCCGCCCGGCCGTCATTGACCTGCCGCACCAGCATCAGGATCGCCTGCATCACGTCGAGCGGCTCGAAGCCGGCGATCACCACCGGCTTGGCGTACTCCTGCGCGAAGTGCTCGTACGGCCGGCTGCCGATCACCGTGCTGACGTGCGCCGGACCGATGAAGCCGTCGAGCGGCACGGTGCCCAGCTGCCGCACCTCCGGTGATTCGAGGATGCTGGTGATGGCGGAGGGCGTCAGCACGTGGTTGCAGACGACGCTGAAGTTCGTCAGCCCCTCGGCGGCGGCCTGCTTGATGACCAGCGCCGTCGGCGGCGTGGTGGTCTCGAAGCCGATGGCGAAAAACACCACCTGCTGCCCGGGTTGGCGGCGCGCCAGATCCAGCGCATCGGCGGCCGAGTAGACCATCGCCACCTTCGCGCCGCGCGCCTTGGCCTTCAGCAGCGACAGGCCGCCGGAAGCCGGCACGCGCAGGCAGTCGCCGTAGGTGGCGAGCTGCACCTTGTGTTCCAGCGCCAGCCGGATCGCCAGATCCACGCGGCCGATCGGCAGCACGCACACCGGGCAGCCCGGGCCATGGATCAGCTTCACCTGCGCCGGCAGCAGGTCGGTCACGCCGTAGCGCGAGATCGCATGCGTGTGGCCGCCACAGAACTCCATGAAGTGGTAGCGGCGGTCGCCCCGCACCTCGCGCGCAATCTGCGCCGCGATGCCGCGCGCCAGATCGCCGTCGCGGAACTCGTCGATGTACTTCATTGCGGCAACACGCCCGCCTCGGCGAACAGCGCAAGCGTCCGCTCGGCTTCTTCCGGATCGAGCTTCGTCAGCGCATAGCCGACGTGAAGGATCACGTAGTCGCCGACGGCAACGTCCTCAACCAGCGCCAGCGAGATGCTCTTGCGGATGCCGCCGAGATCAACGACGGCGGCATCGCCTTCGCCCAGCTCGACCACCCGCACCGGAACGGCCAGACACATCGTCAGTCTCACTGCCGCAATGGCGGCCGCGCGGTCCCGCAGCCGTTGGCGGTTCCCGCTGAATTCGGAGACGACGCGACCGCGGGTGCGCCGTCGATCAGACGGCGCTGCGCGACCCAGGCCTGGCCGAGCGAAATGCCGCCGTCGTTCGGCGGCGCCTGCGCCGCGATGAGCACGGTCAGGCCGCGTGCGCGCAGCAGCGCGGTGAGCTGCATGGCGAGCAGGCGGTTGAGCAGGCAACCGCCGCCCAGCGCGACCACGGTCAGCCGTTCGCGGCGCGCCGCCACGGCGACCCATTCGGCCAGCGCCACCGCAAGTGTCGAATGAAAGAGCGCTGCGCCGGCGGCGGCGTCGGCCTCATCAGCCAGCCGTCGCGCCAGCGGCAGCAGGTCGAGCACGCCGGCTTCGATCCGCCACAGTCCGCCTTCGAGCTCGACCGCGCCGTGGCGGGCGGCCAGCGCCTCGAGCTGCATTGCTGCCTGCCCCTCGTAGTTCATCACGTGGCTGACGCCGAGCAGGCCGGCGGCGGCATCGAACCAGCGGCCGGCGCTGCTGGTGCGCGGGCAGTTCAGGTTGCGCGCCAGCATCGCGGCCACCGCCGCCGCGCCCGGCTGTGCGCCGAAGCGCGCGACGATCTCCCCGCCACGGCCTGCCTCGTGCAGCGCCGCGGCGGCCATGCGCCACGGTTCGCGCGCCGCCCGATCGCCGCCGGGCAACGGCAGTTCGCGCAGATGGCCCAAGCGCGTGCATCCGGCACCGTCGAGCCGAAGCAGTTCTCCGCCCCATGCCGCATCGTCATCGCCGAGGCCGACGCCATCGAGCGCCACGCCGAGCAGCGGTGTGTCGACGCGATGCTCGGCGGCCACCGCCGCGATGTGCGCATGATGGTGCTGCACGCCGATGGCCGGCACGCCGAGTTCGGCGGCCAGCCGCAACGCCAGCGCGGTGCTGAAGAAATCGGGGTGCAGGTCGTGCGCAATCGCCTCGGGGCGGATCTGCAGCACGCGCTGCAGGTGCTCCACCGCCTCTTCCAGCGCACGGCGGCTGGCGGCGTTGTCCAGATCGCCGATATGCGGCGACAGGAACGCGTGCGCGCCGCGCGTCAGGCAGGCGGTGTTCTTCAGGTAGCCGCCGGTCGCAAGCACCGAAGGGCCGCCTGCCGCCAGTTCGATCGGCGCCGGCGTCCAACCGCGGGCGCGGCGGACGAATGACGGCGAACGATGTCCCTTGCCCGTTGCCTCGCCGGCGGCGCCGGGCGCCTGCAGCCCACAGCCGGATGCGCCCGATCCCGTGCGCACGACGCTGTCGTCGCAGCGGACGAGGATGTCGCGGTCGTGCACGACGAACGCATCGGCGATGCCGCCGAGCCGGTCGATCGCCTCGGCATTGCCGATGACCAGCGGCTCGCCGCCCGGATTGGCGCTCGTCATCACCAGCGCCAGCGGCTGCGCCTCGGCCAGCCATGCCGTGCCGCGAGGGCGGCCGGCCGCCTCGTGAAAGAGCAGATACTGCACCGGCGTGTACGGCAGCATCAGGCCGATCTCGGCCAGTCCCGGCGCCGCGCCGGCAAGCAGCGCGTCGCAGCCGTCGCGCTTGGGCAGAAGCACGATCGGCCGCTGCGTCGATTCGAGCAGCCGCAGCGCCGCCGCATCGGCGACGGCGTAACGCGGCACGGAAGCGCTGCTGGCGACCATCACCGCGAACGGCTTCTCGTCGCGATGCTTGCGGCTGCGCAACCTGGCCACAGCCGCGGCATTGCCGGCATCGCAGACGAGGTGAAAGCCCCCCAGCCCCTTGACGGCGAGGATCTGGCCGCGGGCGATGCGCGCCGCGGCATCGGCGATCACGTCGACCACTGCCAGCGCCGCGCCGTCGGCGCCGGCGAGCGACAGACGCGGCCCGCAGACCGGACAGGCGTTCGGCTGCGCATGGAAACGGCGGTCGCGCGGATCCTCGTACTCGTGCCGGCAGGCGGGGCACAGCGCGAATCGCGCCATGCTGGTCATCGGCCGGTCGTACGGCAGGCCGGCGGTGATCGTGAAGCGCGGTCCGCAGTGCGTGCAGTTGATGAACGGGTAGCGCCAGCGGCGGTCGGCCGGGTCGAACAGTTCGGAAAGACAACCGGCACAGATCGCCGCATCGGGCGTGATGCCGGTGGTCACCGGCCCGGCGCCGCTGGCCTCGATGTCGAAACCTGCAGGTATCGCCAGCCGCTCGCCCGGCAGCGCCTCGACGCTGTCGATCTGCGCCAGCACCGGCGCCTCGGCGCGCAGGCGGGCACCGAAATCCTGCAGCGACACGCCGTCACCGGCCAGCGCGATCAGCACGCCTTCGCCGTCGTTGCGCACCCAGCCGTCCAGACCGAGGTCGGTGGCCAGCCGGTAGACGAACGGCCGGAAGCCCACGCCCTGCACGCGACCGCGCACGCGCAGCAGCCGCTGCGGCCGATCGGTGCAGAAGATGCCGTCCATCGCCATCGGCTCAGTGCCTGTGAACAAATCTACTGCGCGCCCCGATCTCGCGGCTGCGCTGCCTTGGCTTCGAGTTCGGCGATGCGCCGGCGCAGCGCGGCCACGGTCTGCTGCTGCCGCGCGATGGCGCGCGCCAGGTGCGCACGCAGCCAGCCGAGCCACGCGTCCACGCCGGCGCCGGTGGTCGCCGACAGCTGCATCACCTCGATGCCCGGCCGCACCCGCCGTGCGTATTCGATCGCGCGCGCCACGTCGAAGTTCACGTGCGGCAGCAGGTCGGCCTTGTTGAGCAGCAGCAGGCTGCTCGCGGCGAACATGTCCGGGTACTTCAGCGGCTTGTCCTCGCCCTCGGTGACCGACAGCACGACCACTTTGTGCGCCTCGCCGAGGTCGAACGCCGACGGGCAGACGAGGTTGCCGACGTTCTCGATGAACAGCAGCGAACCTTCGGCCGGGGCGAGTGCGGCCAGTGCGCGCTCGATCTGCGCCGCGTCGAGATGGCAACCCTTGCCGGTGTTGACCTGGATCGCCGGCGCGCCAGTGGCGCGGATGCGGTCGGCATCGAAAGTGGTCTGCTGGTCACCCTCGATCACGGCCAGCGGCAGTTCGGCGCCCAGCCGCCGGATGGTCTCGACCAGCAGCGTCGTCTTGCCGGCGCCCGGGCTGGAAACGAGATTGACGGCGAAGATGCCCGTCTCCTCGAAGCGGCGCCGGTTGCGCGCGGCGATCGCGTCGTTGGCCGACAGGATGTCGCGCTCGATCCGCACCCTCTGCGCGGCGGTCAGTCCCGGCGCGTGCGCATGCGCCGGGCCGTGGTCGTGCCGATGTGCGTGCTCGTGCTCCGCCCCATGGGCGTGCTCGTGCGGATGTTCGTGCCGCGTGCCTTCGGCATGCACGTGCTCGTGGCTGTGGCCGCTGCCGTGCGCATGGTCGTGATCCGGGCCATGGGCATGGTCGTGCGCATGCGTATGCCGCGTGCCGTCGGCATGAACGTGCTCGTGCTCGTGGCCGGGTCCGTGGTGGTGATGATGCCCGGGGTGGGCGTGCCCGTGCGCCTCGTCGTCCGGGCCGTGCGCGTGCCGATACGAGCTGATGGTGCCGTCGGCGTTGACGACCGTGTGCTCGTGTTCGCCTTCGATCCGGGTCTCGCCGCTGCCGCAGCCGCAGGTCGTGCACATCGCTTTGTCCTCAGGCCAGTTCCAGTTCCTTCACCCGCATCTGCCCGCCGCCGGTGATCTGCAGCTGCCAGCTGCCGCACTCGGGGCAGGGTTCGCCGCGTTCGCTGATCGCGACGCTGCGCGAGCACTGCATGCACCACGCCGCGCCGGGCACGTGCACGATGTCAAGCCGCGCATCCGCCGCGACCGAGCCGCGCTTGACCACCTCGAAGGCGAAGCGCAGCGCCTCGCACTCGACCGCGGCCAGCGCGCCGATCTCCAGCCGCACGACGCGCACGGCGCAGGGATGATGGGCGCGGGCGGCCTCCTGCACCACGCCGATCACCCCTTCGGCGAGCGACATTTCATGCATGGCGGATGTCGAGGCGGTATTCCACGCAGGGGTCGAGCGACTGCAGCAGCCATTGCGCGCGACGCCGCAGATCGGCCGCCCTCGACTCTCGCCCGTCGAGCATCGCCGCGGCAAAGGACCCCTGCGGGTGGAAGTTCCATTCCGTGGGCGCGACGATGCGGTAGCGGCCGACGCGCTCGCCGTCGAGGTCGATCCGGTGCAGCAGCAGCCCGCGCGCCGTTTCGACCCAGCCCAGTCCGCGTCCGCGGTCGAACGCGAGGCTGCCGGCCAGCGGCGCCGGCGCGCTACGGCCTGCGGCGATCCGGGCCAGTTCGGACAAGCGGGCGGCAAACCGCACCAGGGTCGAGCGGCCAAAGGCGCCGGCGAGCGCCGCCACCAGCGGCTGCGCGGCCATTCGCGTGATTGCGCCGGTTTCGGCCGGCTGGCCGCCGAAGGTCGGCAGCCGCTCGAACTCGGGCGCGACATCGAGCGAAGCCGCGATGCGCTGCGCGGTATCGCCGGCGTCGAAACGCGGCAGCAGTTGCACGCCGCTGGCCCCATGACGGGGGCCGTCACGCTGCACGTTGCCGAGAAATCGGGCGGCGGCGGTCGCGCCGCGCGCGATCCAGGTGTCGAAGTCGCGCACCTGCGCGTACTCGCACCATTGCTTCACGCCGGTGCCGAGCACGTCGCGCTCGACGATCACCTGCAGCAGTTCACGATCGTCAGTGGCCAGCGCCGCGCGTGCGGCGGCCAGCGCCGTGGCATCGGCTGCGCCGCCGACCGCGCGCGGCCAGTCGATCAGCACCCGCCACAGGTACTCCTGCGCCATTTCGCCCTCGATACGTCGCGACTGCGCCGCGTCGGCGGTCCCCGGCGCGCCGCGGGCCGCGGCCAACGCCAGTTCGGCGGCGATGTGCTGCGACTTGCCGCAGATCGAGAACAACTGCGGCACGGTCGCGACCGCCGCGTCGGCGGGCCTGCCGGCAAGCAGCCGGGCCGCCAGCTGTGGACGCGTCGAGTCGATGCGCACCTGCCGCGCGCGACCATCGGCGACGTCGATCGTCACCCTCAACTCGCCGGCAAGGTCGGCCACGGCGGTTGTCATTGCCCGGACCTCGTCGTCGCCGCATCGTGCCAGCGACCGCTGAGGAAATCGCGCTTGCTGACCGGCGCTGGCGAAGCCTGCGCCGCGGCGGCCTGCGCCGCGGCAGCGTCGGGGTCGAACAGCGCGAGCAGGCAGGCTTCCGCGGTCTGCCGCGCCGTCGCGTGGTCGGCAAACTCGAACATCGGCGAGAACAGCGAGCAGGCCAGGTACTCGCCGGCGTCGCCCTCGCGGCCGGCGAGAAAGCTCAGCACCCCGGCCGGAAAGGCGAACTGCGCATACTCGCCCGTCGCAATCGCCGGCCAGCGTGCCGGCACCTCGTCGCCTTCTGCCGCGCCATCGCCGGGCAGCAGCATCAGATTCATGAACCACGGCGTCACCAGCACGCCGAGCCACAGCCCGCGCCATCGCTGCAGGCCGACCAGCTCGACCTGCAGCGCTTCGTTGACGAACGGCAGCCCGGCCATGCGCTCGATGCGAACACGCTCGAAGGCCGACCGCACGCGCGCGGCGACCGCACTCGCCTCGGAACCCGCGACGTCACTCATCGTCGATCGGCAGAAAGCCCGATTTCTCCAGCGCGCAGTTCGGGCAGGTCCAGTGCGGCGGCAGCTCCGCAAAGGGCGTGCCTGGCGGGATCTGCCAGACCGGGTCGCCGACAGCCGGGTCATACACGTACCAGCAGACCTTGCATTCGAGCCGCGCGCCGGCTTCGGCCGCCATCACCCGCTCCGCGTCAGACCGAGCCGCTGTCGCCCATCCAGTCGAGCAGCTCGCGCATCCGTGCACGGCTGTCGGCGAGATCGTCGGCAGCGGCGATCGCCACCTCGGGCACTTCGACCACCTCGAGCGTGTTCAGGATCAGCGTCTGCATGCTGTTGAAGTACTGCACCCGCCACAGGTTGCGCAGCAGCGTCGAGGTGATGCGGCAATTGCCGAAGCCGCGCGACAGGATCGCCACCGGCCCGACGGGCGCGGCCCTCTCGAGCACGGCCTGGTCCTCGGGGGTCATCGGCAGCAGCGTCAGGTTGATCACGTGCGCCGGCTGGCCGGGCGCGCAGCGCAGCACCTGCTCGCGGATTTCGGTCAGCAGCGCCGGCGAGTTCATCGCGCCGCGCGGCAGATCGACGTTCGGCATGTGCCTGGTCGACGCGCGCTGCGCGCGCTCGACCGTCACCGGCGGCACCGGGCATGCGGTGAGCCAGTCGTGCTCCGCCGTCCCGTCGGCGCGCAGGCACTGCTCGCGCCATACGCCGGCGAAGACCGTTTCCTGGATGCGGACCACGCCGCCGTCGCCGTTACGCGTGGCGATGCGGATGCACACCTCGCCCTCGCCGAGCGACTCGTTCAGAACGCGCACGACGCCCGCGGGCAGGTCGATCAGATCGACACGCGGATGGCCGCCATCCATCTCGTCGACAAAACGCGTCAACAGCCGGTGCGCGGCGCTGAGATTCGACGGATCGGCGTTGTCGGGAACGCGCGGCATCGAGAAGGTCGGCACCTCGAGCGGGAACGGCATGTAGTTGAAGCCATCGCCGTCGGCCGGCTGCGAACCGGGGCCCGGTAAGTCGAGCGCGCTTCGCACGGGAATCGGAAACTCTTTCATCACGTTCCTCTGGCAGCAGGATCGGATCGACAATCAGTGACAGCCGCGCCCGCCCGCACCGCCCTCGGCGGTGACGGCGATGCCCACGGCCGGTGGGCGCGTCGGCGCGGCTTCGAGCAGGCCGGACAATTCCTCCACATAGGCCTGCCATTCGCGCAGGCCGTCAATCGCGCCGACGTAGCGACCGTCGCGCAACAGCACCAGTGCCGGCCAGCGCCGGAATCCATAACGCGGCGCCAGCGCCCGCGCGGCCGCCGGCAGCAGCAGCCCCGTGCGGAAGCGGCCCGCGAGCGTCTTGGCCAGTTCGGGCACGATCACCGCCAGGTCGAGCGTTTCCCGGTACAACACCGGGTCTTCGGTGAACACCAGCAGCGCCGCACCCGGCCCCCCGACCCAGGCGTCGAACCCGCCGGGATCGAGCACCGTGGCCGAGGTCAGCTCGACCAGCCG
Source organism: uncultured Burkholderiaceae bacterium (assembly GCA_964509545.1). Lineage (GTDB taxonomy): Bacteria > Pseudomonadota > Gammaproteobacteria > Burkholderiales > Burkholderiaceae_F > JADJWR01. The sequence goes on from CAZDXQ010000001.1 coordinate 244,733, forward strand.
CTCGAGCAGCGGGTGCATGGCGCGCGGCGCAACAGCCTCGGCACTCATCGGGACGACTCCTGTCTCGCGTTATCGGGGACGCAGGTGTTCGGGCAACTGCGGCGTGCGCTCGGCGAGATCGGCGAACAGCGCATCGATGCCGTCGACCGGCGCCGACGGGTCGGCATCGAACGCGAGCGCCAGTGCCGCCAGCGCATCGGCAATCCGCCGCGCTTCGTACGGATCGAGCACGCGCCGTGCGGCGCCGTGGAAGGCGAGCACCCAGGTCCCAGGCGGCTGCTGCCCCACGATCAGCATGTCGAGCGTGTGCCGCTCGAGCGTGCCGTCAGCCGACGCACTGACCGCGACGGCGGCGATGCCGTCGCCGCTTTCGACCTGCATCGGTATGCCGATGCACATCAGCGGGTCTCCAGCGCGCGGCGCCGGCTCAGCAGGCGCGCGTCACCGATCCGGCAGGCTTCGCTTTCCGACGGGCGGCCGGCCTCGTACGCGGCCAGCGACAACACGCCGGCATTGAGCCCTTCCGGCGCCGCGCCCTGCCGCGGCCGCACCGGATAGCCCCAGCCGGCCAGTTCGAGCACCGCCAGTTCGACGACCTGCGGCAGGCGCCCGCGCACGCTGTCGCTGAGGCTGCCGCCGAAGTCCGACAGCCGTTCGGGCTGCACGCCGATCAGCGTCAGCCGCGGCGGAAAGCGTCCCTGCAGGTCGGCGATCGACAGCAGTTCCTGGAAGCTCTGCTGGTGCAGGCTCATCTTGGTCGCCGCCCACGCCGGCACCTCGCGGTCGCGCAGTACGCGCAGGTCGCCGGGCGCAAGTCCGAAGTCGATCGCGTCGAACACCAGCACCGCGCCATGGCTGACGACCGGTTCGAGGAGATTGAGTCCCTGCGTCCCGCCGTCGATCAGGTCCACCCCGGCCGGCATTTCGTACGCCGTGTGCAGCGCTTCGACCGCACGCACGCCAAATCCGTCGTCGGCCCACAGGACGTTGCCGATGCCGAGCACCAGCGCACCGGCGACCGTCGGGCCGGGCGCCGCAGCCGTGTCACTGTTGACGTTACTCATGAAGGCGAAGCGTTACGCATACCGTTTCGGTCGACTTGATGAAACTCAACGACGAGTCAGGCTGTCGTCGCGATTTCGCGTATGCCCTGAGTCGTCGCAGGGCCTTGTCATCGCGTCCGCGGCCACCTGCGCCGGCTGCGCGGCTGCCGAGCCGTGGCGGCCGCCGTCGCGCTCGTCGCACCGAGCATGCGGGCCGAGCCGCGGACGAAGGCGAAAGCGGTTTGCGCCGCCCTTCGGCGAGTTCATTGCAATCAGGGATTCGGCGGCACCGCCGCAGGTCGCATCGATCTCCGCATGGCGCAGATCGGCCGGGCCGCATGCAGACCCCTTGTCCGACAAGTTTGGTCGTGAAAGCCGGCCAGTTGCCGCGACGGCGCCACCCGCGCGAAGCAGCGCGAGCCGTCGATCGGGCAGATCGACGCCGGGTCAGAACATCGCGCCCGCCACCGGGCCGGCGCCGGAATCGCTTGCCGCTACAGACCCAGCCGCTTCGCCGCTTCGTACAGGTCCCAGTCGCACTGCAGTTGCATCCAGAACGTCGCTTCGTTTCCGAAGTAACGCGACAGACGAACCGCGGTGTCGGCGGTGATGCCGCGGTGGCCGCGGATCAGCTCGTTGACCCGCCGGCGGGAGATGCCAAGCGCCGTGGCCAGGCCCTGCTGCGTGATGCCGAGCGGCTTGAGAAAACGGGTGTCGAGAAAATAGCCCGGGTGCACCGGCGCGCGCCGGCTGGCCAGGCGGGGCGTGCGCGGCGCGCGCGACGGCCCCGCTGCCGCGGGTCTGCGCGCTGCCGTCTTGGTGCGCGCCATGGCATTCATCATCATGAGGTCAGGGTTTCTGGACGCGCCAGCCGTTGACCATCGTGCTGATGATTGTCTCCTTGGTAAACACGTCCTGGCGCACCACCATGTACATGTGCACCATCGAGAACAGGATCAGGTACCACATGCCGAGCCGGTGGTAGGTGTGCAGCTGCTGGCTGTCGCCCACCAGCGGCTGCAGCCATGCGGTGAAGTACTGGTACTGCCAGCTCGCCATCCCGGCGCCTTCGCCGTACAGCGCGAAGCCGGACAGGATCATCCACACCGCGCCCAGCAGGTACATGAAGAACATCGCAAAGGCGGCAAGCGGGTTGTGCCCTTCATAGCTGCCGGGATCCTTCTTCATGTACAGGTAGAAGAAGACGTCGTTGAAAAGCCCCTTCCAGAACTTCGCGGTGAACATCGACAACGGCACGAGGAAGATCTCGCGCGCGTACTTGTTGCCGACCAGCGCCCAGTACACGCGCAGCACGAAGAACACGGCGAAGATGTAGCCGGCGGAGAAGTGCAGGAAGCGGATGTAGCCGAACCAGAAGGTGTCGTAGGCCTCGCCACCGACTGCCGGCGGCGGCACGCCGATCAGGAATCCGGTGCCGATCAGCACGAACATCGCCAGCATCATCACCCAGTGCCATAGGCGCACCGGCGCTTCCCAGACGTAGATGGCGTGCGGCACGCCGCCTGCCGGCTTGCTGACTGCTGCCATTGCGGCCTCCTTGTCTCTAGCGCACCGTCACGCGCGTGATTTCCTCGCCTTCGGGCGAGATCACGTGGGTCGCACAGGCCAGGCACGGATCGAAGCTGTGGATCGTGCGCAGGATCTCCAGCGGCTGATCGGGCACGGCCATCTTGGTGTTCATCAGCGCCGCCTCGTAGGCGCCGATCTGGTTCTTCGGATCGCGCGGCCCGGCGTTCCAGGTCGTCGGCACGATGCACTGGTAGTTGTCGATCTTGGTGTTCCTGATCCTGATCCAGTGTCCGAGCGCGCCGCGCGGCGCCTCGCAGTAGCCGGCGCCGCGGGCGTCGGCAGGCCAGGTGCGCGGCTCCCAAAGGTCGATGTTGGCGGTGGCGAGGTTGCCGGCCTTGATGTTGGCCATCAGCTTGCCGAAGAAGTACTTCATCTTGTGCGCGGCCCACGAGCATTCGAGCCCGCGCGCGGCCGTGCGGCCGAGGGTGGAAAACAGCGCCGCGACCGGCACGTCGAGCTTCTTCAGCACCATGTCGACGGGCTCCTTGAACTCGGGAATGCCCATCGCGTAGTAGATGACGTAGCGCGCCAACGGCCCGACCTCGCACGGCTGGCCCTTGAAGCGGGGCGACTTGACCCATGAATACTTGGCCGATTCGTCGACCGCCTCGATCCTGGCCTTGGACCCCTTGGTCTCCTTGCCGAGAACGAAGTTCGGCTCGGTGACGCCGTCGAACGGATGCAGGCCCTTGCTCTCGTCGGGGTACTTGTACCAGCTGTGCGTGACGAACTCCTGGATCTGCGCCGGATCCTTGAGGTCGACCGGATGGATCTCCTTCAGGTTGCCGCCGAGGATCGCGCCGCGCGGCATCAGGAGGCTTTTGTTCGAGTCGTCGTTGGCGATGTCGGGGAACTCGCCGTAGGCGAGCAGGTTCTGGCCGGCGATGCCGCCGCCGATCGCGCCCCAGTCCTTGTAGAAGCTGGCGATCGCCAGCAGGTCGGGGATGTAGACGTTGTCGATGAAGGCGATGGTGTCGTCGATGATCTTCGCCACCATGTTCAGCCGTTCCATGTTGATCGCGCCGACGGCGCCGATGCCGTCGACGTTGATCGAGCACGGCACGCCGCCGACCAGCCAGTTCGGGTGCGGGTTCTTGCCGCCGAAGATGGTCTGGATCTTGACGATCTCCTTCTGGAAGTCGAGCGCCTCCAGATAGTGGCCGACGGCCATCAGGTTGGCCTCTGGCGGCAGCTTGTACGCCGGATGTCCCCAGTAGGCGTTGGCGAACGGCCCGAGTTGCCCGCTGTCGACGAACTTCTTCAGCCGCGCGTGCAGGTCGCGGTAGTAGCCGGGCGACGACATCGGCCAGCTCGAGATCGACTGCGCCAGTTCCGAGGTCTTCTTCGGGTCCGCCTTCAGCGCGCTGACCACGTCGACCCAGTCGAGTGCGTGCAGGTGGTAGAAGTGCACCAGATGGTCCTGCGCGTACAGCGTGGCGTGCATCAGGTTGCGGATGATGTTCGCCGTGTCCGGGATCTTGATCTTCAGCGCGTCCTCGACGCAGCGCACCGAGGCCAGCGCGTGCACGCCGGTGCACACGCCGCAGATCCGTTCGACGAAGGCCCACGCATCGCGCGGGTCGCGGCCCTTGAGGATCACTTCCAGCCCGCGCCACATCGTGCCGGTCGACACGGCATTGCTGATGACGTTGTCCTTGTCGAGGTTGACCTCGACGCGCAGGTGACCCTCGATCCGGTTGATCGGGTCGACCACCACGCGCTTGCCGGAGTTGTCGAGCTTGAAGCCCTGGGTTTCGATGACTGACATGGCGTGTTCCTCCGACTAGGCCGTTGCCTTCGGCTTGTTGCTGGCAGCGCGCTGGATCGCGCCCACTGCCGCATGCGCGACGATCGCCGCGCCGACCACTCCGGCCGCCACCGCGCCGACCTTGTCGGCATTGGCCTCGACGCCGAAGTCCTTGATGTTGGTGAGCCGGTCGTAGAACGACCCTTTGTCCCAGAAGTCGTCTTCCGAGCAGCCGATGCAACCGTGGCCCGAGCCGATCGGGAAGCTGACGCCTTCGTTCCAGCGCGTGGTCGAGCAGGCGTTGTAGGTGGTCGGGCCCTTGCAGCCGACCTTGTACAGGCAGTAGCCGGCCCGCGCCCCGTAGTCGTCCCACTTCTCGACGAACTGGCCGGCGTCGAAATGCGGCCGCCGGTAGCACTTGTCGTGGATCCGCTGGCTGTAGAACATCTGCGGCCGGCCCTGGCGGTCCAGCGTCGGCAGGCGGTCGAAGGCGGCGACGTAGCTGACCACGCCGCTCATCACCTCGGCGATCGGCGGGCAGCCGGGCACCTTGATGATCGGCTTGTCCAGGATCACCTTGTCGACCGGCACGGCGCGGGTCGGGTTGGGTTTGGCGGCCTGCACACAGCCCCAGCTCGCGCAGGAGCCCCAGGCGATCACCGCCTTGGCGTGCTTGGCGTACTCCTTAAGGACCTCGACGAACGGCCGGCCGTAGTAGATGCAGTACATGCCGTCTTCGGCCAGCGGCGGGTTGCCCTCGACGGCGAGGATGTACTGGCCCTTGTACTTCTCGATCGTGTCGTGCGCGTTCTTGCGCAACTGGTCGCCGGCCGCCGCCGACAGCGTCATGTGGTAGTCGAGCGAGATCGTCGACAGCACGACGTCGCGGGTCAGCGGGTGCGCCGAGCGGATGAACGACTCGCTGCAGCAGGTGCACTCGAGCCCTTCGAGCCAGATCACCGGCAGGCGAGGCCGGGTCTGCAGCGCCTTGGCCATCTCCTGCGCCTGCGTCGGGCCCAACCCGAGCGACGCCGCAGTCAGGCTGCAGAACTTCAGGAAGCTGCGGCGCGTCACGCCCTGCATGCGCAGGCGTTCGTAGAAGGTTTCGATCATCGCTGTCTCCGGAGAGTCCGAAAGACCGGCCCACGGACAAGCTCTCACACCCCTGCCGGCGGCCGGTACTTGGGCGCAAGCGTGCGCCGACGGCTCGGCCGATTGTTTGACCGCCATCAACCAGCGCCACAAGCGCGGCCAACTAGTAACGAACCCTGTTACATCCAGCGCCGGCCGGGTGCCAGACAAGAACACTCGGATATTGCGGCCGGCGACGGCGGCCGCCGTCGCCGCGCGACTCAGTAGGTGTGAAGATTTCGTCGCGAGCGGACCGAGGTCGCGCCGAGCAGCGGACCTGTACAGAGTCGCACAGCGAGCAGCGCAGGCGCGAGATCGGCCCGCGCAGTAGAAGGATCACACCTTCTCAGGCGAAGCGGCCGAGCCTGACCTGGGTATTGCCGGGACGAAGATGCTTCATCGACGGCATCACCAGCACGGTGTTGTCATAGGGGGCGCGCCAAAGGATCGTCTCACCGGTGGCCGGATCGGCGTCCTCGGCGATCGGCGTGCCCGCTTTCTCGACGATGCCGAGCCCTTCGATGGGCACCAGAAAACGGAAAGCCATCGACTTCGCCACCACCGCCTCGGTGACGCGCACCAGCCGCTGCTCGGCCGGCGGCGCCAGCGGCATGCGCGCCCGCGCCCACGCCGCGTCGACTGCGCCGGTGGCGCTCAGGAAACGCAGCAGCGTGTCGACGGCGACGTCGGCCGCCGGTTTTTCCCAGTGCTGGCCGCACTCGATCAGCAGCGCGCGCTTCGGGCTCGCCGGGTCGCCGAAACCGCCGCGCTCGATCATGCGCAACCCCGCCGGATGGCCGGTGTCGAGCAGCAGGTCGGCCGGCACGCCGACCTGCCGCGCGAACTCGGCGTTCTTGTCCACGGTGCCGCAGACCATGATCGGCCGGCACGGCTCGTGCATCGAGTGCAGGTCGAGCACGAAGGAGGCCTCATCGACGAACGGCTGCAGTTGCCTTGCGCGGCGCAGTTCGGCCGAATTGCGCGGGCCGAACAGGGCCTCGTCGGCCCAGACGCGGTTGTAGTCCTCGTCGACGTAGCGCGAGGCGTCGGGATCGTCGAAGTCGAAGCGCGCGTAGGCCTCGACGTTGGCGAACGCAAGCGTCAGCCTGCCGCGCGCAGGCTGCACACCGGCGCGCAGCAGCCAGTCGAGCGCGATGGCGCCGCAGAACTCGTTGCCGTGCGTGAGCGCCTGCACCATCACGGTCGGGCCGGGCCGTCCGGAATCGAGCACGTGAACGTAATCGACGCCGGTATTGCCGACCCGGTATGGCGTGATGTCGGGCGGCGACAGTTCGATCGGGAAGTGTTCGCTATCGGCCACGACGCAGCTCCGCGGCAATGTAGTCGTTGACGGCCTCGACGAGCCGCACCAGGTTGGCCTGCAGCGGCACGAAGCCTTGATGCCTGGCGCGCGCCGGCTCGTCCATGTAAAGCTTCTTGTTGATCTCCACCTGCAGACTGTGCCGTCCCGCGCGCGGGTCGGAGTACGCCTTGACCAGCTCGACGCCCTTGTACGGATCGTTGACCGCCACCGCGTAGCCCATGGCGGCCAGCGTGGCGCGGACGAACTCGGTGAACGCCGGGTCGCAGGTCGTGCCGTCTCGATCGCCGAGCACGAAGTCGGCGCGCGGCCTGCCTTCGCCGCCCTCGGCCTGCTTGCCGCCAACCGCCGGCATCGAATGGCAGTTCAGGTGATACACGGCACCGAATCGAGAATGCGTCTCGTCCAGCAGCGCGCGCAGCCGTTGGTGATACGGCGCATGGCAGCGCTCGATCCGCGCCACCACCTCGTCGACCGCCAGCTTGCGCGAATAGATCGCCCGGCCGTCGTCGAGCGTGCGCCAGACCAGCGCCTTGCCGATGCGGCTCTTGCCGCTGGGCACGTGCTCGTGCGGCCAGTGGCCGCCTTCGATCAGATCGAGGTCGATGTCGCCCCGATGGCGGTTCGGATCGAGATAGGTGCGCGGGAACAGCGCCGCCAGCAGCGGGACGCCGAAGGACTCGGCGGCCGGCCGATACAGTTCGTCGACGTAGCAGTCCTCGCCTTCGCGCAGGTCGAACTCGGTCACCGCCGCGTCGAAATCGGCCGGAAAGTCGCGGCCCGAGTGCGGCGAGTCGAGCACCAGCGGCACCGCCGCGGCGGCGGGGCCGTGTCGGATCACGAGTCGGGTGGTCATGGATGCAATGCGTTCAACCGCGATCGAAGGGAGTCCGGTTCCGCGCGCCGCAACGTGCCGATCGGCGGGCGCTGCGCTGCCACGGCCATTCAGTCATTCAGGTGGCACGCCGAGAAGCGCTCCGGCGCGATCTCGCGCAGCGCCGGCACCTCTGCCGAGCAGCGTGGCATCGCCCGCGGGCAGCGCGGGTGGAAATGGCAGCCGGGTGGGGGTGCCAGCGGCGACGGGATCTCGCCCTTGATCGGCACGAAGCTGCGCCGCTTGCGATCGATGCGCGGCACCTCGGCCAGCAGTGCCTGCGTGTACGGATGGTTCGGCCCGGCGAACAGCGCGTCGGTGGCGGCGATCTCGACCACCCGGCCGAGGTACATCACCACCACCCGGTTCGACAGATGGCGCACCACGCCGAGGTCGTGGCTGATGAACAGATAGGTCAGCCCGAGGCTTTCGCGCAGGTCCATGAACAGGTTCAGCACCTGCGCCTGGATCGACACGTCGAGCGCCGCCACCGCCTCGTCGCAGATCAGGAATTCGGGCTTCACCGCCAGCGCCCGGGCGATGCCGATGCGTGCCCGCTGGCCGCCGGAGAACTGGTGCGGGTAACGCCGCGCGTAGCTGCCGTCCAGTCCCACCCGCTTCAGCAGGTCCGCCACGTAGTCGGCCGCCTGCGCCTTGGCCACGAGGCCGTGCACGCGCGGCGCCTCGCCGACGATCTCGCCGATGCGCATGCGCGGGTTCAGCGAGGCGAACGGATCCTGGAAGATCATCTGGATCGGCGGCCGGCGGCCGCCGCCGGCATCGACCCTGACGCCGCGGTACAGCACCTCGCCGTCGGACGGCGCGTGCAGCCCGCAGCCGAGCCGGCCCAGCGTGCTCTTGCCGCAACCCGACTCGCCGACCAGCCCGACCACCTCGCCGCGAACGACGGCGAAGCTGACCCGGTCGACCGCGTGCACCGTGTGCTCGGCGACCTGCGCGCCGAGCTTCCTTGCCAGCCGCTCGACGGCATCGAGGCGCTTGACGAAGCGCTTGGACACGGCGCGGAACTCGAGCAGGGCTTCGCTCATCGCCGGCAGCCCGCTCAGGCGACCGTCGCCGTCGTTGCCGACAGCGGAAAGTGGCAGCGCACGCGGCGCGCGCCGCGTGGCGCAAGCTCGGGCATCTCGCCGCAGCGCCCGGCGGCATGGCTGCAGCGCTCGCGGAAGGCGCAGCCCGGCGCCAGTTTCAGCAGCGACGGCGTCATGCCGGGAATCTGGTTCAGCCGCCCGCCACCGGCATTGTTCGCCGGCACTGAATCGAGCAGGCCGCGCGTGTACGGGTGCATCGGCGCGTCGAGCACGTCCTCGACCTCGCCTTCCTCGACGATGCGGCCGGCGTACATGACGGCGACGCGGTCGGCCAGGCCGGCGATCACCGCCAGGTCGTGCGTGATCCAGATCAGCGCCGAGCCGACTTCGCGCACCAGCTTCTGCATCTCGTACAGGATCTGCCCCTGCACCGTGACGTCGAGCGCGGTGGTGGGTTCGTCGGCGATGATCAGGTCCGGGCTGTGCAGCAGGGCGATGGCGATGGCCACGCGCTGCCGCATGCCGCCGGAGAACTGGTGCGGGTACTGCGCCAGCCGCTCGCCCGGCGAGGCGATGCCGACGCGGCCGAGCGCGTCGATGGCGCGGCTGCGCGCGACGGCCCGCGTGGCTTTCTCGTGCGCCAGCACCGTCTCGACCATCTGCGTCTCGACGGAGAGCACCGGATTGAGCGTCATCATCGGATCCTGGAAGATCATCGCGATCCGCTTGCCGCGCAGTGCCCGCAGCCGCTGCTCGGGCGCGCCGACCAGTTCCTGCCCGTCGAACCTGACGCTGCCGCCGGCGATACGCCCGGGCGGATCGATCAGTCCGAGGATCGAAAAGCCGGTCACGCTCTTGCCCGAGCCCGATTCGCCGACCAGCCCGAGGATCTGCCCTCGGTCGAGTTCGAACGACACCCCCTGCACCGCGCGCAGCACACCGTCGCGCAGCGCGAATTCGGTGACGAGGTTGTCGACTTCGAGGAGCATCGGCAAAGCGCTCGCCACGGATTAACACGGATGAACACGGATGGAATGAATCCGTGAAATCCGTGTAATCCGTGGCAAATGCCCTTTGTTCATTTCGCCAATCGTGGATTGAGCACGTCGCGCAACTGGTCGCCGACCAGGTTGATCGACAGGATCGTCACCAGCAGCGCCACGCCGGGGTAGACGCTGATCCAGTACTTGCCCGACAGCAGGAACTCGTAGCCGTTGGCGATCAAGAGACCCAGCGACGGCTCGGTCGGCGGCAGGCCGAGGCCGAGGAAGGACAACGTCGCCTCCAGCGCGATGGCGTGCGCCACCTGCACGGTGCCGACGACGATCAGCGGCGGCGCCGCGTTGGGCAGCAGATGGCGCAGCACGATGCGGCTGGCCGAAAGCCCCAGGCCGCGCGCCGCCTCGATGTATTCCTTGCCGCGCTCGACCAGCGCCGCCGAGCGCGCCGTGCGCGCGTAATACGCCCACTGCACGGTGACCAGGGCGATGATGATCTTGTCCACACCCTTGCCGAGCACGGCGAGCAGGATCAGCGCTACCAGGATCGCGGGGAAGCCGAGCTGGATGTCGACGATGCGCATCAGCACCTGCTCGAAGCGCCCGCCCAGATAGGCGGCGAGCACGCCGAGGATCGCCCCCAGCGTCAGCGCGATCGCGCCGCTGGCCACGCCGACGTAAAGCGACACGCGCAGGCCGTAGATGATCGCCGAGACCATGTCGCGGCCCTGCCCGTCGGTGCCGAGCCGGTAGACCATCTTGCCGCTCATCGCCTCGGCGCCGGGAGGCTGGCGCGCGTCCATCAGGTCGAGCGCGGCGAGGTCGTAGGGGTTTTGCGGCGCCACCAGCGGCGCCAGCAGCGCGGTACCGATGATCGCGACCAGCAGCGCCAGGCCGACGAGCGCCAGCCTGCTTTCGGCGAACTGCGACCAGAAGCGCGCCAGCGGCGTCTCGACGCGGACGTTGCTGTCGGCCGGTGGGGTCGCCGCCATCGCCTAGCCCTTGACGTCCGCCAGCCGCACCCGCGGGTCGAGCACCGAGTACAGGATGTCGACCACCAGGTTGATCAGGATGAACATGAAGACGACGACCATCAGGTAGGCGACCACCACCGGCCGGTCGAGCTGGAAGATCGAATCGATCACCAGCTTGCCCATGCCCGGCCAGGCGAAGATCGTCTCGGTGACCACGGCGAAGGCGATCACCGAGCCGAGTTCGAGGCCGATGACGGTCACCAGCGGGATCAGGATGTTCTTGAACAGGTGCACGCCGATCACCCGTGCCTTGGACAGCCCCTTGGCGCGGGCGAACTTGATGTAGTCGAGCAGGCTCTGCTCACGCACCTGCGCGCGCGTCAGCCGGATGATCAGCGACAGCTTGAACAGCGCCAGGTTGATCGCCGGCAGCAGCGCGTACTTCAGCCCGTCCCAGCTCAGGATCGACAGCTGCAGGCCGACGAACTCGGTGGTCGGCCCGCGCCCGGTCGACGGCAGCCAGCCCAGTTGCACTGCGAAGACGAGGATCAGCAGCAGCCCGACCCAGAAGGTCGGCAGCGAGAAGCCGAGGATCGAGCCGGCCATGATCGCCTTGGCCACAAGCGAGTGCGGCCGCAGCCCGGCGATCATGCCGAGCGGGATGCCGATCACCACCGAGATCAGCATCGCCAGCGCGGCCAGTTCGAGCGTGGCCGGCATCCGCTCGACGATCACCTCCAGCGCCGGCCGCGCGTAGACGAACGAGTTGCCGAGGTGGCCGGTGAATGCGCCCTTGAGGAAGATCCAGTACTGCTCGGGCAGCGGCTTGTCCAGCCCCAACGCGGCGGTGGCGCGCTCCTTCTCGATCTGGTCGGCCGTCGGGTTGACCAGGATCTCCACCGGATCGCCGACCATGAACAGGCCGCCGAAGACCAGCACGCTGGTGATCCAGAGCACCAGCAGGGTCTGCAGCAGGCGGCGGAGGATGAAGACGGTCATGGCGAGAACGGGGGGAACGGGCGCCTTCCTGAAGCGCCGAGGGACCTTCCCGTTCCCCCCGTGCCCCCTGCCCTCGCTGCGGCCGCAACCGCGTGCCCGTTCGGCCAGTCAGCGCGGCCGCCTTTGGGCGGAGCGGGACATGGCAGGCGTGCCTGCGCACGCCTGCCCCCGCGAAGCCGGTCCGGCCTGCAAGCCGGACCGTGGAACGGCCGGGCGGCGGCCGCGACGGGGCGCCGCGTCTTCGCGGCGCCAGGAGTCAGCATCACGCTTGCGGTCCTGCGTGCCTGAACCCGCGACCGACCTGATTTATTTGGCGCCGCCCGGCCGGACGTCGTAGGCGAGCGTGTACTGGTCGGCGCGCGCCTTGTAGGCGAGGCCCTTGCGCGTGCCCCAGGTGCTCACTTCGTAGTGCACCGGCACCAGTCCCATCAGCTCGACCGCCTTCTCGCTGGCGGCGGCGAGCATCAGGCCGCGCTTGGTGTCGTCGATCGTGGTCAGCGCCGTGGTGATCATCGCGTCCAGCCCGGCATCGGAAAAGCGGCCGCGGTTGGCCGAGCCCATTCCGGCCTTGGCGTCGAAGGTTCCGAGCAGCGCCCGCAGCGGCGAGCTGGTGTCGCCCGATTCGGCGCCCCAGCCGGCGAGCAGGAAACTGAACTCCAGCTTGGTGCCGCGCGAGAAGAACACGTTGGCCGGCATCGTCTCCAGCTTCGTCGGGATGCCGTTGCGGGTCATGAACTGCGCCACCGCCTGCGCGATCGCGGCGTCGTTGATATAGCGGTTGTTCGGCGCATGCAGCGTGACGCCGAATCCATTCGGGTAGCCGGCCTCGGAGAGCAGCTTCTTCGCGCCTTCGGGGTCGTATTTCTCCGGCTTCAGCTTCCTGCTGGTGCCGAAGAACTGCTCGGGCAGCAGCTGGCCGGCCGGCACCGCCTGCCCTTCCATGATGCGCGAGGCGATGGCGTCGCGGTCGATCATCTTGCTGATCGCGCGGCGCACGCGCGGATCGCGGAAGGGATTGGCCTCCAGCAGCTTGCCGTCGGCAGTGGTGACGAACGGCGAATTCCTTTCCCGGCCGCTATCCATGTGCAGGTAGATGAGCCGGTTGGACACCGCCGACGACAGCGTTACGCGGCCATCGGACTTCAGCTTCGCAATGTCGGCGGTCGGCACGTTCTCGATCATCTGCACGTCGCCGGCCAGCAGCGCCGCCACTCGCGCAGGCGCGCTGGAGATCATCTTGAAGGTGACCTTGCTCCAGTGCGGCTTGGTTCCCCAGTAACCGTCGTTTCGGGTGAGCACGACGCGGTCGCCGGAGACATATTCGGCGTACTTGAACGGCCCGGTGCCGATCATCGCTCGTCCGGAGTTGAAGTCCTCGGTCTTGGCGGTTTCGGCCACGCTCTTCGGCAGGATCAGCACCGAGCTCATGTCGCTCGGCAGCAGCGGATGCGCGCTGGCCGTTTTCAGCCGCAGCGTGTGCTTGTCGACGGCGCGCGCATCGACGATCGGGCGGACGAACACGGCGAACGAGGCCGGGCTGTTGGGCACGTTGGGCACGCGCTTGAAGGTCGCCAGCACGTCGTCGGCGGTGAACTCCTTGCCGTCGTGCCACTTCACTGCCTTGCGCAGCTTGATCTCCCATTCCGTGTCCGACAGCGCTTTCCACGACTCGGCCAGCCCCGGCAGCGGCCGCTGCGCCTCGTCGGTCTTGATCAGCGTCTCGAAGACGTGCCGCACCATGCTGTTGTTCGGCGACAGATTGTGGAAATGCGGGTCGAGCGTGGTGATCGGCGTGGACAGGCCGACCGTCAGCTCCTGCGCGGAGGCGCTGGCCGCGGCAAAGGCCAGCACCAGCGCTGCCGCGCGAGCGATACGGAAAAACATGACTCCTCCTGGCGTTTCGATGGCGGCGGCAAGCATAGATGAGAAAAGCTTCGCGGCCGGGCCGGCGGTAAACCCGGCACGCAACGCATGCCGCCAAGCCAAGTGATCACCTCAGAGCAGTCTTCGCACGCACAGGCGCGGCGACCTGGGCCGGACAGTGCGCGCGGCGGCGGCCGAGCAGGCCTCGCGTTCGCGCGCGCGGCCTCGGATGTTGCGCCGAGAAGTCCTGGCGGATGCCTCGCACCTGCTTTCATCGGACAGTACGTATCTGTTGCGCAGGCCCGTGGCGGCCGGCGCGGCAAAACGGCGCGGGACCTCCGGCGACGAACCACCGCGCTCCGCCTGCCAGCCGCCCGCCTCTCGGCACGGCGCTGCCGCGGCGGCTTCATGGATCGGTTCAGAGCCGTTCGCCGGCCACCAGCGTCAGCACGCCGAGCACAACGAACAGCGCCGCCGCGATCCAGCGCATCCATTTCATGTTGATCCGCTGCGCCAGCGCCTCGCCCAGCCACACCGCCGGCGCGTTGGCGACCAGCATGCCGACGGTGGTGCCCATCACCACGGCGGCCAGCGCGTCGAAGCGCGCCGCCAGCGCCACCGTTGCCAGCTGCGTCTTGTCGCCCATCTCGACCCAGAAGAATGCGACCAGCGTGGTCAGGAAGGCGCTGCGCGCGGAATATTCGCGTTCACCGTCGAGCGTGTCGGGCTTCAGCGCCCACAGGCCGAAGACGAAGAACGAAATGGCGACGATCCACTTCAACGTCGCCGGCGAAACCAGCGTCGCCAGCCAGGCGCCGGCCCAGCCGGCCAGGAAGTGATTGGCCAGCGTGGCGGCCAAGATGCCGCTGATGATTGGCCAGGGGCGCTTGAGCTTCGCCGCCAGCACGAACGACAGCAGCTGCGTCTTGTCGCCCATCTCGGCCAGCGCCACCAGCACCGTGGAGACGACGAGGGCCTCCATCAGGCGCCTTGCCCAGGCGACCGGGCCGCGCCGGCGCGTCGCATCAACATTGCGATCCGCGCCCGCCGCGCTGCAATGGCGTCAACAAGGTGGCCCACGGCACGACCGTCGCCGCGCCCGGGAGCAACGCCATGATCGCCTTCGGCGCGCCAAGGCCAGAGGCCATCGGCGTCCACGTCGAGGCGCCGGCCGGCATGGGAACGACGACGCAGAACACCGCCAGCGCGATAAGTCGCGGCAGCACAGCGTGAACCTCATTGCCGTCAAGAACGATGCGCGGCACCGGCCGAACTCCGGTTCGAAGCGGCCCGCATTGTCGCCGATCGATCTTCGCACCGTCGTTCGTGCAAGGCTTTGCGATACTGCGCGGCCCCATCGACACGACGCATGAGTCCATCCTCCCGATCGGCGACCTGCGCCACGCCCTGCGCGCTGGTCTTCGGCGCCAGCGGCTACATCGGCACCCATCTCGTGCCGCGTCTGGTGCGGGAAGGCTGGCGCGTGCGCGCCGCGGCGCGCAACCTCAAGGTGCTGCAGGCGCGCTGCGACGATCCGGCCTGGCGTGCGGTCGACCGGGTCGCCGCCGATGCGCTACAGCCGGAATCGCTGGCGGCGGCGCTGGCCGGCATCGACGTCGCCTACTACCTCGTGCACTCGATGGCCGCCGGCCGCGACTTCGGCCGCCTCGACCTCGCGGCGGCGGAAAACTTCGCCCGCGCCGCGGCCGCCGCCGGGGTCCGGCGCATCGTCTATCTCGGCGGCCTGGTGCCGAAAGGCGCCGACTCGGAGCACCTCGTCTCGCGCAAGGAAACGGGCGAGCGCCTGCGCGAAGGCCCGGTGCCGGTCATCGAGATCCGCGCCGGCATCATCGTCGGACCCGGCTCGGCCGCCTACGAGGTGATGCGCGACCTCGTCTACAACCTGCCTGTGATGGTCACGCCGCGCTGGGTGCAGTCGAAGTCGAGCCCGATCGCGCTGGCCAATCTGCTCGAATATCTGGTCCGCGTGGCACTGCTGCCGCAGGCCGAAGGCGGCATCTTCGATGCCGGCGGGCCGGAGTACATGAGTTACGAAGCGATGATGCGGGCCTTCGGCGAGGTCATCGGCAGGCGCCCGCGCATCCTGCCGGTGCCGGTGCTGACGCCGCAGCTGTCGAGTTACTGGCTGGCGCTGGTCACGACCGTGCCGGCCAATATCGCTCGCGCGCTGATCGGCGGCCTGAAGCACGACATCCCGGCTGACGATGCAAGGCTGCGCGTGCTGGTGCCACAGCGGCTGCTGACCTTCAGGGAGGCGGTCGCCGCGGCGCTCGAGGCGGAACGGGCGCACACGGTGGCGGCGCGCTGGACCGAGGGCGCGCTGATGTTCCGCGGCGGCCGCCACGACTACGCCTTCTACGCCAAGCGCGCCGCGGGCAGCGCCGTGGCACGGGCAGCGCCCGAAGCAGTCTGGAAGATCGTCACGCAGCTGGGCGGCGAGATCGGCTACTTCTACGCCGCGCCGCTATGGAGGATCCGCGCCTGGATCGATTGGCTGGCCGGCGGACCCGGACTCACGACCGGTCGCCGCCATCCGACCGAGCTGCGCGTCGGCGACACCATCGACTACTGGACCGTGATGGCGCTCGAACCCGAGAGGCGGCTGACGCTCGACTTCGGCATGCGCTGCCCCGGCGCCGGCGTGCTCGAGTTCGAGATCGAGCCGCTCGACGCCGAACGCACGCGGGTGACCGTCACTGCCTACTGGCACCCGAAAGGCGCCTGGGGGCTGCTGTACTGGTACGCGCTGGTGCCGGCGCACCTTTTCATCTTCAAGGGCATGACGCGGGAGATCGCGCGGCGAGCGGAGCGCGGTTAGTCCCGGTCCGGGCGCCGCGGCCGGCGGTCAGGACGGCGCCAGCTCCACCAGCGCCAGCGCGTTGGCCGAGCGCAGGGCCTTGTGCGCGATGCGGTAGACGTCGGCATCGAACACGCGCGCGCCGCCGGCGGCAAGCTGCGCCGCCGCCTCGTGCGTCCTCACCGTGCCCAGCCAGCACCAGTGGTCGAAAACGTGCAGTTCCTCGGCCAGGCCCGCATCGTCGCGCTCGATCAGCGCCACCGCCCCGGCATACGGCCAGGCCGGCACGCGGCGCGATTCGAGCGCCTCGCGCAGGCGCAATGCATGGACCTCGGGCGGCTCGGCGCCGGTGCAGGCGCCGCGGCAGCGGCGGATCTGGAAGTTGAAGCACGGCGCCTCCGGTGCGAAGCGGCGCGCCCGACCTTCGAGCCGCATCGTCTTCAGGCACAGACCGTGCTCAGCGGCGAGCTGCTGCAGGAAGTGGCGCGCGCTCGATCGCGAGGAAAACGGGCCGTAGTGCTCGTGCAGCCGCGCCAGCGGCACCGCGGCCGCCGGCACGAAGCGCGGCCGCGCCTGGCTGTCGAGCGTGAAGAACGCCTGGTTGCGCTTGCGGCGAAGGGCGATGTTTTGCGCCGGCAGCCGCGTCTTGACCAGTTCGGCCTCGCGCAGCAGCGCGCCGATCTCGCCGGCCGTCCGTTCCCACTCGATGCGCTGCACTTCCTGCGACAGGCGCAGGTCGGCCGCCGAGGCATGGTCGTTGCTGAAGTGATCGAGCACGCGCGCCTTCAGGTCGACGCTCTTGCCGATGTAGATCGGGTGCGCGTTGGCACCGTAGAACGCATACACGCCGGGCGCGTGCGGGATCTGCTCCAGCTGCTGCGGCGGCAGCGCCGGCGGCATGCTCGGCCGCGACAGCAGGCGCTCGACGGCAGCCTGCAGTTGCGCGTCGCCGTGGCGCTGGCGCAGCCGCTGCAGCAGCCGCCACAGCACGCGCGCGTCGCCCAGCGCCCGGTGCCGCTGTTCGCCGTCCAGGCCGAAGCGCTCGACGATCGCATCGAGCGAGTGCGGGCCTCGGTCCGGATAAAGATGGCGCGACAGGCGTACCGTGCACAGCGTGGCGGCGCGCCAGTTGTAGCCGGCGCGGGCGAATTCCGCCTTCAGGAAGCCGTAGTCGAAGCGGGCGTTGTGGGCGACGAAGATCGCGTCGGCCAGGCGGTCGTACAGCGCGTCGGCCAGTTCGGCAAAGCGCGGCGCGGCGCGCACCATCTCGTTGGTGATGCCGGTCAGCCACTGGATCTCGGCCGGTATCGGCATCTCCGGATTGACCAGCGACGACCACTCGGTCACGCGCTGCGCCTCGCCGTCGGTGTCCACGGTAACGATGCCGACCTCGGTTACCCGCTCGCGCGCAGGCGAGGACCCCGTGGTTTCCACATCGACAAACACCCAGCGCCGGTCGGCGAACGCCCCGAACATGGTTGCGAGTGTAGTGATTGTGCCTGCCGCGTCGCGCAGGCTCGCGGTGCATACTTGAGCGGTCGGGAAGAACGAAACCTCAGGAGACGCCGATGAACAAGCCGACGACGGCCGCGCAGGACGAACGCCTGGCGGCCGCGGTGGTCCAGGCACAGCAGAAAGTCGCCGCTGGCGAACGCGCGCTGATCGAAGTCTTCGTGCGCGAGTACTACCGCCAGCTCGATCCGGACGATCTGGCCGCGCGCAGTCCGGAGGATCTCGCCGGCGCGGCGCTGTCGCACTGGGAACTCGGCCGCGTGCGCACGGCCGGCTCGGCAAAGGTGCGCGTGTTCTCGCCAAGCGCCGCCGAGCACGGCTGGGCGGTGCGACACACGGTGATCGAGGTGGTCAACGACGACATGCCGTTCCTCGTCGACTCGGCGACGATGGAGGCCAATCGCCAGGGGCTGACGCAGCACATGCGCGTGCACCCGGTCTACGCGGTCGAGCGCGACGGCGAAGGCAGGCTGATCCGACTGTGGCCGCGCAGCGAAAAGCCCGACGCCGCGCTCGAATCGTGGATGCACATCGAGGTCGATCGCCTGGTCGAGGCCGAGGCCCGGGCGCGCCTGGCCGAAGGCATCGAGCGCACGCTCGGAGACGTGCGCGCGACGACCGAGGACTGGAAGAAGATGCTGGCGCGGCTGATCGAGGTGGCCGCCGAACTGGACGCGCGCGTGCCCGATGCGGCACGCGGCGAACTGGCCGAAAGCCGGGCCTTCCTCGAGTGGCTGGCCGCCGGTAACTTCCTGCTGCTCGGCTACCGCTGCCACGACCTGGTCGTCGAGAACGGCGAGGACGCGCTGAAGCTCATCGCCGGCAGCGGCCTGGGCGTGCTGCGCGAATCGGGCGCGGAGAAGATCTCCGGCAGCTTTGCCGCGCTGCCAAAGCAGGCGCGGGCGCTGGCCCATGCGCCGACGCCGCTGGTCATCATGACCAAGGCCAACGCGCGCGCCACCGTGCACCGGCCCGGCTACGTCGACTACATCGGCGTCAAGCGCTTTTCGGCTGAAGGCAAGGTGATCGGCGAGCATCGCTTCCTCGGCCTGCTTACCTCCACCGCCTACAGCGCGCGCGTGGCCGAGATCCCGCTGCTGCGCGGCAAGGTCTCGGCCGTGATCGCGCGCGCCGGGCTGGCGCCGAACAGCCATCTGGGCAAGGCGCTGGTGCAGATCCTCGAAACCTACCCGCGCGACGAACTGTTCCAGATCGGCCTGGAGGAACTGTACGAGACCGCGCTCGGCATCCTGCGCCTGGGCGAGCGGCAGCGGCTGCGCCTGTTCATCCGTCGCGACCCCTTCGAGCGCTTCGTCACCTGCCTGATCTATGTGCCGCGCGAGAACTACGGCACCGACCTGCGCATCAAGTTCCAGGACATCCTGATGAACGCGTTCGCCGGCACCAGCAACGAGTTCGACGTGCTGCTGACCGACGACATCCTGGCGCGCATCCTTTTTACCGTGCGCACGACGCCCGGCATGGTGCCGGCGGTGGATCGACGCGAACTGGAGTCGCGCCTGGCCGCGGCCGCACGCCGCTGGGACGACGAACTTTGCGAGGCGCTGGTCGAGTCCGAGGGCGAGGGCCGCGGCATGCAGCTGTACAAGCGCTGGCAGCGCGTCTTCGCCAGCGGCTATCGCGAGCGCACGGCGCCGCGGGCGGCGGTCGCTGACATCCGCAAGCTGGAAGCACTCGGCCCCGGCCAGACCGGCGTCAAGCTGTACCGGCCGCTCGGCGCACCGGCCGGCACGCTCGGCTTCAAGCTGTACCGCGCCGGCGAGCCGGTCGCGCTGTCCGACAGCCTGCCGATGCTGGAGCGCATGGGCGTGCGCGTGCTCACCGAGCATCCGGCGCAGGTGCAGCCCGCCGACGGCGGGCCGATGTGGATCCACGACTTCGAACTGCTGGCGCTGTCGACCGACGAGTTCGAGGTCGACACGGTCAAGCCGCTGTTCGAAGATGCCTTTCTGCGCGTTTTCGACGGCCGCGTCGAGAACGACGAATTCAACCGACTGGTGCTGCGCGCGGCCCTGGCCGCCGACGAGGTCGTGGTGCTGCGCGCTTACGCCAAGTACCTGCGTCAGATCGGCTTTGCGCTGACACCGGCGTTCATCGAGGGCACGTTCAACGCCCATCCGCGCCTCGCCCGCATGCTGGTGCAACTGTTCCGCCGCCGATTCGAGCCGGACGAGAGCCTGACAGCCGAGCAGCGCGCTGCCGCCTGCGGCGAAGCCGTGCGCCAGATCCAGCACATGCTCGAGAGCGTCGAAAACCTCAATGAGGACCGCGTGCTGCGACAGTATCTGGCGCTGATCCAGGCGACCACGAGGACCAATTTCTGGCGCGTCAACGACAAGGGTGAGCGGCGCAGCTTCCTGTCGTTCAAGTTCGACCCGAGCAAGGTGCCGGGGCTGCCCGAACCGAAGCCGATGTTCGAGATCTTCGTTTATTCGTCGCGCTTCGAGGGTGTGCATCTGCGCGGAGGCCGAGTCGCGCGCGGCGGGCTGCGCTGGTCCGACCGGCACGAGGACTTCCGCACCGAAGTGCTGGGCCTGGTCAAGGCGCAGATGGTCAAGAACACGGTGATCGTGCCGGTCGGCTCCAAGGGCGGCTTCGTGCTGAAGAAAGCGCCGCCGGCCGCCGACCGCGAGGCCTATCTGAAGGAGGGCGTGGCCTGCTATCAGGATTACCTGCGCGGCCTGCTCGACCTGACCGACAACCTGGTCGGAGGCAAGGTGGCGCCGCCGCCGAACGTGGTCCGCCACGACCCCGACGATCCGTATCTGGTGGTGGCCGCCGACAAGGGCACGGCCACGTTCTCCGACTATGCCAACGCGATCAGCGCCGAATACGGCCACTGGCTCGGCGACGCCTTCGCCTCCGGCGGCAGCGCCGGCTACGACCACAAGGGCATGGGCATCACCGCCCGCGGCGCGTGGGAGAGCGTCAAGCGCCATTTTCGCGAGATGGGCGTCAACACGCAGACGACCGACTTCGTCTGCGTGGGCATCGGCGACATGTCGGGCGACGTTTTCGGCAACGGCATGCTGCTGTCGAAGCACATCAAGCTGGTGGCCGCCTTCGACCACCGCCACGTCTTCCTCGACCCGAACCCGGATCCGGCAAGGAGCTGGGACGAGCGCAAGCGGCTGTTCGACCTGCCGCGCTCGTCGTGGGCCGACTACGACCCGGCGCTGATCTCCGAGGGCGGCGGCGTCTGGCCGCGCTCGGCGAAATCGATCACGGTGTCGCCGCAGGCCGCGGCGCGTCTGGGCATCGAAGCCGGGACGATGCCGCCGAACGACCTGATCAGCGCCATCCTCAAGGCGCCGGTCGACCTGCTTTACAACGGCGGCATCGGCACCTACGTGAAGAGCGGCGCCGAATCGAATGCCGATGTCGGCGATCGCGCCAACGACGCGATCCGCGTCAACGGCCGCCAGCTGCGCTGCAAGGTCGTCGCCGAAGGCGGCAATCTCGGCTTTACGCAGCTCGGCCGGATCGAGTACGCGATGCAGGGCTGCAGCGGCATCGGCGGCCGCATCTATACCGACGCCATCGACAACTCGGCCGGCGTCGATACCTCCGACCACGAGGTCAACATCAAGATTCTGCTCGGCCTGGTGATCGCCGAGGGCGAGATGACCGAGAAGCAGCGCAACAAGCTGCTGGCGGAAATGACCGACGAAGTCGCCGCGCTGGTGCTGCGCGACAACTACTACCAGACGCAGGCGCTGAGCCTGACCCGGCGGCTGGCGCGGCCGCTGCTCGAGCAGCAGGCGCGCTTCATGCGCTTCCTCGAGAAGGCGGGCCGGCTGAACCGGGCGCTCGAGTTCCTGCCCAGCGACGAGACGATCGCCGAGCGGCGCGAACAGGGCATCGGCCTGACCACGCCGGAATCGGCGGTGCTGCTCGCCTATTCGAAGCTGTGGCTGTTCGACGAACTGCTGGCCTCCGACCTGCCCGAGGATCCATGGGTGGGCACGGCGCTGGCGCGCTATTTCCCGTCGCTGCTGCGCGAACGCTATGCGTCGTACATGGAGCGCCATCCGCTGAAGCGCGAGATCGTCGCCACGCACGTGCTCAATAGCATGGTCAACCGCGTCGGCGCCACTTTCGTGCATCGGCTGGCCGAGAACACGGGGGCGCCGCCGGCGCAGGTCGTACGCGCCTACCTGCTGGCGCGCGAGAGCTTCTCGCACCGCCAAGCGCGCCGCTCGATCGAGGCGCTCGACAGCCTGGTGCCCGACGAGGTGCAGGCCGAGATGCTGATCGAACTGGCGCGCCTGACCGAACGGGCAACGACCTGGTTCCTGCGCTCGCGCCGGCTCACCGACCCGATGGCGGAAACGATCGCGCGCCTGCGTCCCGCCGCCGACGCGCTGCTGGCCTACATCGCCGCCGAGCCAGGCACGCCACGGCAGCGCAGGATGCAGTACGAGCTCTGGGTCACCGCCGGCGTGCCCGCCGAGGTCGCCTCACGGGCGGCCTCGGCCGAGGCGCAGTTCTCGACACTGGATGTGGCCGAGATCGCCGAGCAGTCGCGCCGCGGCTTCGAGGAGGTCGCCGGCGTGTACTTCGCCCTCGGCGATGCGCTCGGGCTCGACCGGCTGCGGGCGCAGATCGTGCAGCTGCCCGCCGAAGGCTACTGGCAGGTGCGCGCCAAGAACGCGCTGGGCGACGACCTCGCCGACCTGCAGCGCGAGTTCGCCGCGCAGGCCGTGCGGCTGCACGGCGGCGGCGACGCCGGCGCCGCCGTGGCGGCATGGGAGCAGGCCAACGCGCACGCGCTGGCCCGTGCCCGGCGACTGGTCGAAGAACTGGGGCAGGTGCGCATCATGGATCTGGCCACCGCCTCGGTGGCGCTGCGCGAGTTGCGAAACCTCGCCTGAGGCTCGGCAGGCGGCGCATCGACGCTCGCAAGCGCCGCTCGATGGTCCCGCTCGCGCCGCAGACCGGCTCCGCAGGCAGCGGCAAGATGCTGCGCCACGAACGGCGTGCCACCTGACGCTGGCTGCCGCCTGTGACGGCACCCCCGCGCGCGCTGCGCATCCGCCTGATCGACCGGCTGACGCCGGCGGCGGTGCTGCTGGTGTCGCGCGCGTGGATCCTGCGCGAGGTCGCCACAGTGGACGGCATCGACGATGCGCAGCGCGCGCAGCTTGCCGATGAACTGCTCGGCTACGAACCCGAGCGCCGTTTCGGCCTGCGCAACAGCTTTATCGCCTGGCTGATCATGCTCGGCGGTGCGCTGCTGGCCCGCCTGATCGATGTGCCGCCGTGGATCGGCTTCGTTGCCGGGCTGCTGATCGTGCTGGCGCTGGCCCGCGAACTGGCCACGCGCGCGCTGCGCTGGAAACTCGGGCAGATGCTCGAGCCCCCGTCGCCGGGCGCCGAGCCCTGAGGTCAGGTCAGACGGCGACCGCCTCGTCGTGCAGGACGTCCTGCACCAGCCACGCGGGAATCGACTCGAGGCCCGCCAGTTGCGCCGCGCGCCAGCGTCGCTCGCCATGAACGATCACATAGCCGTCGCCGGTCTCGCGCAGCAGCACCGGCCGCAGCACTCCATCGCGGCGAATGCTTTCCGCGAGCGCCTCGACTTCCTGAGGCCTATAACCGACGCTCCTCGGATCCGGACGGATGTCGGCACAACGTATCTGCTCCAGCGACATGGCATCTCCCAGCCCGTTGATCGGAGCAATGCGAAACTGGCTATCAGTTTGGCCCTGCAATCGTGACAAGACGATTAATCCGCATGCCGCCTGCGCGCTAATCCGAACGCAAAGCCGCGATTGGCGAACCTCATGCTGCAAGTGCAAATCCTCAGGCGGTGGGAGTGAACTCGATCCTGCCCTCGGGAAGCATGTA
Source organism: uncultured Burkholderiaceae bacterium (assembly GCA_964509545.1). Classification (GTDB taxonomy): domain Bacteria; phylum Pseudomonadota; class Gammaproteobacteria; order Burkholderiales; family Burkholderiaceae_F; genus JADJWR01. The sequence goes on from CAZDXQ010000001.1 coordinate 268,523, forward strand.
CAGGACGAGCGCCCGGCCAGCCGTAACCGTGGGACGATGCGCCGAATCGGGGGGGTAGACCTTCCAGCCTGCGCCCTTGCCGTCGAAGCGGGCGGTCGGTGTCTGCGGCATGACCATGCAGACCTCTCCTTTGGGGTGGCGGTGATGCGGGCCGACGATGTCGGTGAGGTCGACCACATCGACGCTGAGCCCAAGGGTCTGCGGCCCCGGTTCGATCACGCGGCCGAAGCGGCGTCCGCCGCTGCCCTGCGCGCACATCCAGCCTGCGGCAATGGCCTGGTGGCAGGCCGACTCGACCGCCCTGAACTCGGCCCCATCGGGCGGAAAGCGGCGATCCAGTTCATCGCCAAGTTCGGTCGCCAGCGGCCGCCCGGCCACGGCCTCGGCGATGGGCCGGATCAGGTCGCGAAACTGCTCGACATTCATCATGACCTCCGTTCGCCACCATTCGCCGAAGCGGCCGCCCGTTGCCAGCGGCCTTGGCGCTAGAAGCCGATCTCGAACCGATAACCCTTATAGCGAAGCACCGCAGCCCTGAGCCTGATCTCCTCCAGCGTCAGGTCGGCAGTCAGGCGGTCGTTCTCACGATAGATGCGGCCGTTGATGATGACCGACCGCTCCGCCGCGTTGTTCGAGTAGATCGAACCGCCGACCGCGAACTGCGGCAGTTCGGCGCGGATGTTCTCAGGAAGCTGCTCGCGCGTATACACGGGCTGCGGGCTCGGCGCCGCGGCCACCTGCTCCACGGGGATCTCGATCCGCTTTGCTGCGGCCGTCGTCTTCTCGTGCGCCTTACGGCTTTCCGGCCACGGCGCCGGCTCGGCCACAGGTTGCGGCTCGACTGGCCGCGGTGGCTGGCTGGCCGCCCCCGGCCTTGCCGGCGGCGCGGGCAATGGCGGGGCCGCGACGGTCGCCGCAGGCGTCGCCCGCGGCGACGGCACCGCTGCCGAGACCGGCGCCGCGGCGGCGGGCGCGGTCATCACCGCCGACGGCGGAGCAGGCGCCGCCTGGGCGGCGGCCGAGGTCGCAGGCACCGGCGGCGGCACCGATGCAGTCGCCACCGCCTGCCGCGCCGGCGCGTCGCGGCCGACGAAGTACCACCCGGCAGAGGCGAGAAGGCCCGCGAGCAGGCCAACGACAGCCCACAGCCAGGGCCTCGCCCGGGATCGCGGCGACTGATCGAGCGGCGGCGGCAGCACCGGCTGCGCATGCAACCCCGGAACCGACTCTCGCTCGCGTTCCGCGTCGGCCTTGCGCAGGGCGTCGAGGATCAGGGACACGTGACTATTTCTCCGCTTGCAGGCGCGGCTCGTCGATGCCGATCACCCGGTTCAGCTGCATCAGCGTGACTGGGCCGGCGACGCCGTCCGAGGGCAGCCCCTGGGTCAGCTGAAAGGCATGGATCCAGCCGCGCAGCGCATCGTCGTTGAAACGCTTGCTGATCGGCTGCGGATCGCCACGGGCGTTGGCCAGCTGCAGCGCCAGCCAGTAGGCGGTCGGCCCGGACCTGCCGGCGACGATCGCGCCGGAATAATCGGGCGGCACACGCCACAGCGTCGCGTACTCGCCGCGCCAGTACTCGGCCAGCACCACCAGCGGCACCGAGCGTGCGACGCCGTCGATGCGCAGCGTGGCCGCCTCGTTGGTGAGTCCGGTCAACAGCGCGTAGGCCGTGCGGTCGGCACCATCGCGCAGGGTCAGGATGCCAGGCCGGTCCAGTTGCCTGATCAGCGATAACGTGCTGCTGCCGGTGCGGAAGCAATGGACCTGATGCTTTCTGGCGGCCAGGCAGGGCTCGCCATCGGCCACGTCGATGTTCCACTGCTGCGCCAGTTCGCGCCAGAGTTCACGGTCGCCGCCCACCAGTGAAGCGAAGCCCGTTGGGAGGTCGAACAGTTCCGGGCCCTTTGGCGCGGGCGCGGGTTCGGCCGGCGGCGGTGGGTTGGCGATTTCGGCCGGCGCCGATTTCGGCGCGCGGACGATGGCCTGGCTGCCCGGCGATTGCTCGCGCGGCGTACGGTCCAGCGCCAGCGCCAGCGCCCCGACCAGGGCCACGCTCGTCACAAGTCCCAGCCCGACTCCCACCGCGCGCTCGTAAGTTCGCCGGGTACCGGCATGCGCCTCGTCGAACACCTCCTGCGCCGCCCGGTCGACGGTGCGCGCCGTCACGTTGGCCCGGCCTTCGGCGTAGGCGCCGAGCAGGGCGCGGTCGCAGAGCAGATTGATGCGCCTGGGCACGCCGCGCGAGTGCCGGTAGATGCGCCGCAGTGAGCGGCGATCGAACGGCATGGCGCGGTTCAGCCCCGCCACGGCCAGCCGGTGCTGAACGTACTGCGCCGTCTCCGCCTCGGTCAGCGCATCGAGGTGATACCGGGCGATCACCCGCTGCGCCAGCTGCTGCAGCTGCTGGCGCGCGAGCATGGCGCGCAGTTCCGGCTGGCCGATCAGCATGATCTGCAGCAGCTTGCGCTCGTTGGTCTCGAGGTTGGTCAGCAGGCGCAGTTGTTCGAGCACGTCGGCCGACAGGTTCTGCGCCTCGTCGATGATCAGCACGTTGTTCTGCCCGACGGCGTGCGTGCGCAGCAGGTACTCGTTCAGCGCATCGACATAGTCCTTGACGCTCGCCCGCCCCGGTCCATCGTGCTTGTAGCGGATGTGGAACTCGGCGCAGATCGATCGCAGCAGCTCTTCGACCGTCAGCTTCGGATTGAAGATGTAGGCCACGTTGCAGCGCTTGGGGATTTGCTCGAGGAAGCAGCGGCACACCGTGGTCTTGCCGGCGCCGATCTCGCCGGTGAGGACGACGAAGCCGCCGCCGCCGCGCACGCCGTACAGCAGATGCGCCAGCGCCTCGCGATGCCGCTCGCTCATGAACAGGTAGCGCGGATCGGGCGCGATCGAGAACGGCGGCTGCTTCAGGCCGAAGTACTGCGCGTACATGCGCCAAGGATACGTCGCCGCGGGCCGCAGGGCGCGTGTCGGGAGGTTGCGCGGTAGAACGGATCGAAGCGAAACGGGAGGATCGACAGCCCGATTCGTCCTGGTTTCGAAGGCACGTACTGGCTCGTAAGAAAAGAGAAACCGGCGTGAAGTGGGGCTCGCCGCCGCCCTTGCAGCCGATTCGCCTGTGTGCGCGGCCTGCGAGGCGGCCGCCCGCGCCGCGCCGCCGTGATCCGGCGCCGCTTGACCGCCGTCAACGCCGCCGGCCCGCGCGGGTATCGAATAACTGCGATAGCGCGGCAGGAGCGTGGCGATGACGACGATCGGTATCGACCTGGGCACATCCAATTCCGCTGCGGCGGTGTTGCGCGGCGGCCGTCCGGTGATCATTCCGTCGAGCGAAGGCGTCAGCCTCGGCGGCAAGGCGTTTCCGAGCTATGTGGCGCTGGCGGCCGACGGGCAGCTGCTGATCGGCGAGCCGGCTCGGCGGCAGGCAGCGGCCAATCCGGAAGGAACGACTACCGCCTTCAAGCGCAAGATGGGGCAGCGGCTGAAGATCCGGTTGCGCGAGCGCGAATTCAGCCCGGAGGAACTGTCGGCTTTTCTGCTACAGAAGATCAAGCGCGACGCCGAAGCCTTCCTCGGCGAGCCGGTGGCCAAGGCGGTGGTTACCGTGCCGGCGTATTTCGACGACAACCAGCGCGCCGCCACCCGCGATGCCGCGCGCATTGCCGGGCTGGAGGTGGCGCGGCTGGTCAACGAGCCAACTGCGGCCGCGCTGGCCTACGGCCTGGACCGGCTCGGCCAGGAACTGCGCATCGCGGTGATCGACCTGGGCGGCGGCACGCTCGACGTCACGATCATGGAGTTCGGCAAGGGCGTGTTCGAGGTCAAGGCCACCAGCGGCGACACGCAACTCGGCGGCACGGACATGAACCAGCTGCTCTTCGAAAGCCTCGCCGGCCGCTTCAACCTGCTGACCGGGGTGGACGTGCGCGGCGATCCCAAGGCGGCGGCGCGGCTTATGGAGGCGGCCGAAACCGCCAAGATCGAGCTGACGACCAGCACCAGCACCCACATCAGCCTGCCTTACATCGGCGTGGTCGCCGGCGCGCCGCGGCACCTGGAGCTGGATCTGACACGCGCCGAACTGGAGCGCATCGTCCACCCGGTGATCGAGCGCTGCCGCGTGCCGGTGCAGCAGGCGCTGGCCGACGCACATGTCACGCCGAAGGACATCGACCGCATCGTCTTCGTCGGCGGGCCGACGCGCATGCCGGTGGTACGCGCCTTCTTCGAGGAACTGTTCGGCCGCAAGGCCGAGATGGGCGTGGACCCGATGGAGTGCGTGGCCGCGGGCGCAGCGATCCAGGCCGGCGCGCTCGAAGGCCAGGTCGGCGAGATCCTGCTCGTTGACGTCACGCCGCTGACCCTCGGCGTCGAGACGCTGGGTGGCGTGGCCACGCCGCTGATTGCCCGCAATACGCCGGTGCCGGTTAAGAAAAGCGAGATTTTTACGACGGCCGCCGACATGCAGACCAGCGTGACGATCCACGTCTTCCAGGGCGAGCGACCGATGGCGCGCGACAACACCAGTCTGGGCGAATTCAACCTCGACGGGCTGGCACCGGCGCCGCGCGGCGTGCCGAAGATCGAAGTCACCTTCGACATCGACGCCAGTGGCATCCTCGACGTCACCGCGAGGGACACTGTCGCCGGGCGCGCGCAGTCGATCCGCATCAGCGGCTCGACACGGCTGCCTCAGGCGGAGAAGGACCGCATGGTGAAGGAGGCGGAGAAATTCGCCGAGGAAGACAGGCGCCGCCGCGAACAGGCCGACCGGCTCAACGACGCCGACGCGATCTGCTACCAGGGCGAACGTTTTCTCGCCGACTTCGGCGCCAAGGTCTCGACCGACCAGCGCGGCAGGATCGAAGGGCAGATCCGAGAACTGAAGGCAGCGATCGCGAAGAAGGACGCCGCGGCCGCCACTGCCCAGGCGCGGGCGCTCAAAGCGATGCTGCAGGAAGCCGGCACCTCGATCTACGCTCAGGCGGCCACGCATCCCTCCGAAGCCACGGCGCAGACCGCGGCAGACCAGGGTCCGCAAGGGCGCGTCGTCGATGCGCAGTTCCGCGAGACGAAGTAACGCGCCCGGTTCGCCGGCCGCCCGACCAGGACACTGAGCACGGCAGGCCAAGGCTGCGCCGTAAGTTGGGGAGACTGCCATCGCTGCTGCCGCTCAACGCGACTACTACGAAGTGCTCGGCGTGCCGCGCGATGCGACCGACAAGCAGATCAGGGATGCATTCCGCGGCCTGGCGCTGAAGTACCACCCGGACCGTAACAAGGCGCCGGAGGCGCAGGAGAAGTTCAAGGAGATCGCCGGCGCTTACGCGGTGCTGTCGGATCCGGACAAGCGCCGCGACTACGACCGCCACGGCTTTGCCGGCGTGGCCGGGTTCTCCGAAGAGGACCTGTTCCGCAATGTCGATTTCGCCGACCTGTTCGGCGGGCTGAACTTCGACTTTCCCGGCATGGACATGAGTCTGGGCGGCGGCCTGTTCGAGCGCTTTTTCGGCCGCCGCCGTGGCGAGCCGCGGCGCGGCGAGAACATCGACGTGCAGCTCTCGGTGCCCCTCGAACGCGTCGCCCGCGGCGGTGAAGAGAAACTGCATTACGCGCGGCCGGTCACCTGCGTGGGCTGCCACGGCAGCGGCGCCAAGGCCGGCACCCACCCGCGCCCTTGCGCCACCTGCAGTGGCAGCGGCCGGCTGACCCGGGAAAGCCGCCAGCGGCGCGGCAAGGGCGAAGTGCGCGTGCAGAACATCACTGTCTGCCCGGACTGCGACGGAGCCGGAACGGTGATCGACCAGCCTTGCCCGCAGTGCGGCGGGCGCGGCCAGGTCGAGCGCGAGGAAACGCTGACCGTCAACGTCCCGGTCGGCGTCGAGGAAGGCATGGCGCTGAGGATTCCCGGCCACGGCCTGCCGAGCCAAGCGCGGGGCGGCGCGCCGGGAGATCTGTTCGTGATCGTGCACAGCGCCCCCGATCCGCGCTTCCAGCGCGCCGGCGCCGACCTCTGGCGCAGCGAGACGCTGTCGGTTGCGGAAGCGGCGCTCGGCACCAAGCGGCGTGTGCCGACGCTGGAGGCCGACGTCGAAGTGACTATTCCGCCCGGCACGCAGCCCGATGCGGTGCTGCGCCTGGCAGGAAAGGGCCTGCCTGAGTTCGGCGGACGGACGCATGGCGATCTTTTTCTGCGCCTGACCGTGCTGGTGCCGCAGCGGTTGTCGGCAGAGCAGCGTGCGCTCTACGAAAGGCTGCAGTGCCTCGAACGGGCCAACGACACGCGCGGCGCCGGTTGATCCGGCTAAACCGCCGTGAGCGCGGCGGGCGAACGATGGCCGTGCAGCGATGGGCGGAGCCGTGGGCCACTACGTCATGCTCAGCCGCGTTCCGGCTGGATCGCTCAGTCGGCCCAAGTCGCTCGGGACGCTCGAACGCCACGCGCCGGATGCGCTCCACAAGTCCTGCCCGTAAGCGCGGTGGCTCTGCAATTACGCCGTGACCGGTCCTTACGACGACGTCGACATTTTGCGGCATCCGATTTCGCGACTGCGCTGAAAGCCTCGGCGTTGATCCGCAGTTACGGTCATGCGCACACCAAGGTTTGGCCGGCACGGGAGTTGGCGATCTTCAAGGGTCTCGCGCGCCAGGTGTCGGCGTGACCATGCGCGCCTCCTCGGCGTGGCGTCTGATCCGACCTCGGCCGCTCGCGGCGCAGGACAACCACGGCGCATCCGGCGGCAGCGCGCAAGGCCTGTGGCCGTCGGCCGAAGCAGCCCCAGGGCGGCAGCGGCCGTCAAGCTTCAGGCCGCCCCGGCCGCCCAAAGCGAATAGCGGTGCATGCCCGGCTTCAGGTGCGTCAGCCTTGCGGCGGCATCGAGCATGACCCGCGAGGCGAAGTCGGCGACGGCGAACCGTCCCTCGAACACGATATTCTGGTGCACTCCGGCCTGCGCCGTGCCGCGACGCTCGAGCAGCACGCCGTGGCCTTCCTCCTCGAGCCGGGCCACGCTTTCGACCGGAAACAGCAGCGTCCGGCTGCCGGCAAACAGCGGGTCGGCCTCGAGCGCGGCCTGCACCCGAGCCGGGTCGATCCCCTTTGCCAGCTCGGCATAGACATAGCGCGTGCGCTGGCCGGCTGCGTCGCGGTACTCGGCGGTCAGCGCTTCGCGCACGCCGTCGATCTGGCGCACCGCTTCGGTGTGATGCAGGCTGACGCCGGGGCGGTCGGTGATCGCCGTGGCGCCGTGTGGAATGAGCATTTCGAACGCCCGCCGCAGCAGCGGGAACAGACCCGGATCCCAGCCCGCGCCGACGACCGCGACGACACGATGCAGTTGCGCAGCGGCACTGATCGCCTCGTAGTGCGCGCGCGCCGCCGCGCCCTCGAGCGCCGCGCATTCGACGAGCGGGACGCCGAGCTGGAGAATCTCGCGCGCCTTGCCGGTGGCCTCGGTCGGCGGCACGCACAGCAGCGCCGCGTCGACACGCCCGAGATCGCGCAGATGCGCCGCGACGGGAACCTTCGCGAACGGTGTCGGTAGGGTCGCTTGCGCATGACGGATGACGCCGGCGATCTCGACCTCGGCGGCGTCCCGCGCTGCCTGCGCACAGGCACGACCCAGCCGCCCGAAGCCGACGATGGCCAGCCGCAGGCGCGCCATGACGTCAGCCGCCGTTGCCTTGCGCGCTTCAGCGCGCCCAGTGCACGCGCAGCAGGTTTTCTTCCTTGTTGTACCGGTACTGCAGTTCGCCCTTGTAGGCGTCGTGCACCGCCTCGCCGATATCGCGCGCCAGGTGCATGTCGGTCGTCGTGATCTGCACGCCGCGCTCGACGTCCTCGATCGCCATGATCCGCTCGAGCGGGTGCTCGGCCTTCTCCTGTGCCTCGCGGTTGCGCGCCAGGTGGATGATCTCGTCACGGTGCGCAACGAAGAACTCGCCCTCCAGAGTCACGTAACCGGCCGGAAACCGGTCGCTGATGCGCTGGCAGGCAGGACAGCGTGCCTCGTGCGCCTGCTCCGGCGCCGTCGCCCATTGCCAGCGCCCATCGTGATAAACGGCGCCGCAGTCCGGGCAGCGCGTCGGCTCCGGCAGCTTCTTCTGCGACCTGTAGCTGTCGTGAACAAAATCCTGGCGGAACTCTTCCCGCCAGCCACCGTGTTTGGTTTTCATCGTCGTCCCCTGAGGCACCGACAAGCTCAACATAGCCGCCTGCGCATCGCCGCCGCTGACGTCTGTCAACTGCCGTCGACCGAGGACAACCGCTGCGCACCCCCTCCTGCGCCCGACGGCGCGGTTACCGTCGCAGTGCGCGGCCGATGTGCACGGCCATAGCCCAGCCGCTTACGTTCCGTGTCCTGGCGGTCGCACTGCCCCGTCCTGGCGAAACCGGGCCTGCCGCCGGGCGAGCAAACGAATTGCGCGCGGCACAAACCTGCGGCCGTCCCATTGGCAGAATGGATTGCCCTCCCCGCCGAGCGGGTGTCGGAAAACGCGAGGCGGCGAGCCGCCATGTTCCGGCGACGGGCCAATCGCCCTCTCGCCAGTCCCCGCCCGCAGGCTGGGGATGTGTCGCAGCCGACTGAGAGCACGGCGCCTCGACCGCATAGTCAGTGTGCTCGTCGGCGCAATTGCGGCGTTGATCCAGCGCAGCAACCGTCGTCGCCAACGGTGCCGCCCTTACGCGGCGTGGCCTTCGCCGCCCGGCATCCGATAGCGCTTCAGCAGCAGCGCATTGCTGACCACGCTGACCGAGGACAGCGCCATCGCCGCGCCGGCGAACACCGGCGACAGGAAGCCGGCCGCCGCCAGGGGGATGCCGACGACGTTGTAGATGAAGGCCCAGAACAGGTTCTGCCGGATCTTGCGCACGGTGGCGCGCGACAGCTCGATCGCTGCGGCAACCAGCCGCGGATCGGGCCGTATCAGCGTCACTCCGGCGGCGTGCATGGCGATGTCGGTGCCGGTGCCCATGGCGATGCCGAGGTCCGCCGCGGCCAGCGCCGGGGCGTCGTTGATGCCGTCGCCGACCATCGCCACGCGCCGGCCGCCGGCCTTCAGCAGCGCCACGCGTGCGCTCTTGTCCTGCGGCAGCACGTTGGCCTCGAACTTCGTCAGCCCGAGCGACCGCGCGATCGCCGCCGCCGCGCCTTCGTTGTCGCCGGAGATCATCGTCGTCTCGATGCCTATCCGCCGCAGGCGCTCGATCGCCGCGCGCGCGCTCGGCCGCGGCGCATCGGCAAAGGCGATCAGGCCGAGCACGGCGAAGCGCTCGCCGTCGCGCCGCGCCAGCCAGGAGACGGTGCGGCCGCCTTTCTCCTGCTCCTTCGCCACGGCCGCGAGTCCGGTGGTATCGGCACCGACGTCGTCGAGCCAGCCGCGGTTGCCGAGCAGGACCTCGACCTGCCCGCCGTCGGCCCCAACACGCGCCTGTGCGCCGCGGCCGGCGACGACCTTGTGCCCGCTCGCCGGCGGCACGGCGACGCCGCGTTCGCGGCTGGCGGCGAGCACTGCCTCGGCCAGCGGATGCGTCGAGCCGGCATTCACCGCTGCGGCCAGCGCCAGCACCTGCGCCTCGTCGAGCCCGCTGGCTGCCGCCACCGCCGCCACGCGCGGCTTGCCCTCGGTCAGGGTGCCGGTCTTGTCGAAGGCGACCACCGAGACGGTGCGCGCCACTTCGAGCGCCTCGACATCCTTGATCAGGATGCCGTGCCTTGCCGCCACGCCGGTGCCGGCGATGATCGCCGTCGGCGTGGCGAGCCCAAGCGCGCACGGGCAGGCGATCACCAGCACGCTTACGGCGTTGATCACCGCGACCTCCAGCGGCGCGCCGGCGGCGAGCCAGCCGGCCACGGTGATCGCGGCGATCGCCAGCACGATCGGCACGAAGACGGCGGCGATGCGGTCGACCAGCCGCTGGATTGGCGCCTTGGCCGCCTGCGCATCCTCGACCAGGCGAATGATCTTCGCCAGCATCGTGTCGCCACCGACCGCGGTGGTCTCGATGACGATGCGCCCGGTCGCATTCAGCGCGCCGGTGGCGACCCGATCGCCGGCGTGCCGATCCACCGGCAGGCTTTCGCCGGTCAGCATCGATTCGTCGATCGACGTGCTGCCTTCGCGGATCACGCCGTCCACCGCGATGCGTTCGCCGGGCAGCGCCACCACGCGATCACCGACCTTCACGTCGTCGAGCGCGACCGTCTGTTCGGCGCCGTCGCGCAGCACGCGCGCGGTGGCGGGACGCAACTGGCCGAGCAGGCGGATCGCCTCCGAGGTCTGCCGCTTGGCGCGCGCCTCCAGCCAGCGGCCGAGAAGCACCAGCGCGATCACCACCGCCGCCGCCTCGAAATACAGGTGCGACGCGTGCCCTGCCGCCAGCCACAGGTACAGCGACAGGAAATACGCCGCCAGCGTCCCGATCGACACCAGCAGGTCCATGTTGCCGGTTCCGGCGCGCACCGCCTTCACGGCAGCGACGTAGAAGCGCCGCGCGCACCAGAACTGCACCGGCGTGGCCAGCAGCCACTGCAGCCACGGCGGCAGCGCCGCCTGTACGCCGAAAGGCGCCAGCACCATCGGCACCACCAGCGGCGCGGCAAGCAGCAGCGCGAGGATGACGTCGCGCCTCATCGCCGCCGCCGGGTCGACCGCAGCCGCGGTCGCGGCTCCGGGTATCGCTTCCGGCCGTGCCTCGTAGCCGGCCGCCCGCACCGCGGCGACGAGCGCGCGGACGCCGATACCGCGCACCACCTCGACGCGCGCCGACTCGCTGGCCAGGTTGACGCTGGCGCGCATCACGCCGGGAACGGCCGCCAGTGCCTTTTCCACGCGCGCCACGCAACTGGCGCAGGTCATGCCTTCGATCGCCAGTTGCAGCGTCTCGGCCGGCACCTCGTAGCCGGCCTCGTCGACGGCGCGGCGCAGCGTTGCCGCGTCCAGCGCCGCGCCCTGCACGGTGGCCGACTCGGTGGCAAGATTGACCGCCACCGACGACACGCCGGGCACCGCGGCGAGCGCCTTTTCCACGTGGGCGACGCAGGAAGCGCAACTCATGCCGTGCACCGGCAGCGTCAGCCGAGCCTGCATCAACGTGGCGGTGGTTTCAGGAGCGTTCATGGCTGCGCATTGTCCCGCGGCGGTCGACGAAGGGTTTGTCCTGCCTCACAGCCAGCGCCGGGTCGACGCCCGGTAGGCGGCAAATTTGGCGCCGAAGCGCTGCGCCAGCGCCTGCTCTTCGGCGACGATCCGGAAGCGGTCGATACCGACGACGAACGCCGGCACCAGCGCCAGCACGAGCAGGTGGGCGAGCCAGAGCGCCCAGCCGAGCAGGATCAGCGCCACGCCGAGGTACATCGGATGACGCGATACGCGGTAGACGCCGGAATCGACCAGCACCGAGGCACGCGCGGGCGCCAGCGGATTGACGGTCGTCCGCGCGCGGCGGAAAGCAGCGATCGCCGCCGCCGAGATCGCGCAACCCGCCAGCACAATCGCCACCGCAGCGGCCGTGCGCGCCAAAATGGCCACTTCGAACCCCGGCGACACGCCGGCCGGCAGCGCCATCAGCGCCGCCGTGGCCAGCGCCAGAGCCAGCGGCGGCACCTTCAGGGCCACTGCCGAGCGTGTCTGCATTGCCATCTCCATGATCGACGACACGCAGGTTAAGCTCCGTTCCATGGTACGGAGTCAAGCCCATGCGCCCGGTCGATGAAGCACTGACCATCGGCGCGGTCGCCGCCGCCGCCGAGGTCGGCGTCGAAACCGTGCGCTACTACCAGCGCCGTGGGCTGATGCCGGTGCCGCAATCGAGCGGCGGCTTCCGCCGCTACGGCCCCGATGCGCTGGCGCGGCTGCGCTTCATCCGCCGCGCTCAGGCGCTTGGCTTCACGCTGGAGGAGATCGACGAGCTGCTGCAGCTGCAGGACGGCACCGACCGCCGCTCGGTGCGCCGGATCGCGCAGGCGCGGCTGCAGCAGCTGCGCTCGCGCATCGCCGACATGCAGAACATGGCGCGCACGCTGCAGCACCTGATCCACGAATGCGAGCACACGGCGCGCGCGCCGCGCTGCCCGATCATCGCCTCGATCGAGGCGGCGCCGCAGCCCGCGGGCCATGGCCGCGTCCGTGCGGCGGCGTGAGGCGCTGCGCCTGTCCGCGCTGGCGGCATCTTCGGCGCTGATCTTCGACGTGGCCGCAGTTTCCCCCGAACTTGTCGCCGACGCCGGCGCCTGGCGCATCGCCAACGACACCGTGATGGGCGGCATCTCCAGTTCGCGCGTCGAGCGCCGCGGCGAGGCGCTGCGCTTCTCCGGCGAGGTGCGTCTCGAGCACAACGGCGGCTTCGCCTCGATGCGGCGGCCGTTCGCCGCGGCCGCGGTCGGCGGCGATGCCGCCGGCTTCGCCGTACAGGCGCGCGGCGACGGCAACCGCTACCGCCTGCGCGTGTACACGCGCGACCCGGTCCACGGCGGCGAGCAGCGGTTTGCCTACTCGGCGGTGTTCGAAACGCGCGCCGGCGAAGTGACATCGACCGAACTGCGCTGGCCGCAGTTCGCGGCGTCGTTTCGCGGTCGTGCCGTGGCCGACGCGCCGCCGATCGTCTTCGCCGACGTGATCGGCATCGGCGTGATGATCACCAGGGCCGATCACCGGCAAGGCCGCGGCCCGTTTGCGCTCGAACTGCTGCGCATCGAACCGCTGCCGCCCTAAACGCAGGAGACCCGCTCATGGTCGCGCTGACGCGCCGCGGCTGGGTGCCGCAGGCGGCCGAAGACCTCGTGCAGTCGATCGCAGGCATCACGGCCGGCACCGATGCCGACGACCTCGACGCCGAGATCGCGCGACTGGCGGCGCTGAACCGCAGCATCCACGAACGCGACTGCATCAACCTGAACCCGGCCGGCAATGCGATGAACCCGCGTGCCGAGGCCCTGCTCGCCGCCGGACTCGGTTCGCGGCCCTCCCTCGGCTATCCCGGCGACAAGTACGAGATGGGACTGGAGGCGGTCGAGCGCATCGAGGTGATCGCCGCCGAACTGGCGGCCGAGATCTTCACGGCGAAATACGCCGAGATCCGCGTCGCCGCCGGGTCGATGGCCAACCTGTACGCGTTCATGGCGACCTGTGTGCCGGGCGACACCATCATCGCCCCGCCCTCTTCGATCGGCGGTCACGTCACGCATCACGCGGCCGGCGCCGCCGGGCTGTTCGGCCTGAAGATCCACGCGGCGCCGGTCGATACGGCGCGCTACACGATCGACGTCGACGCGCTGCGCGCGCAGGCGCGCCGCCTGCGGCCGAAGCTGATCACCGTCGGCGGCAGCCTCAATCTGTTCCCGCACCCTGTGCGCGAAGTGCGCGCCATCGCCGACGAGGTGGGCAGCCTGCTGCTGTTCGACGGCGCGCACCTGGCCGGCCTGATCGCCGGCGGTGCCTGGCCGAATCCGCTCGCCGAGGGGGCGCACCTGCTGACGATGAGCACCTACAAGAGCCTTGGCGGGCCGCCGTCGGGACTGGTGCTGACGGACGACGCGGCGATCGCGCAGAAGCTCGATGCCATCGCCTTTCCCGGTCTGACCGCCAATTTCGACGCCGCCAAGGCCGCCTCGCTCGCGGTATCGCTGCTCGACTGGAAGGTCCACGGCCGCGACTACGCGGCGGCGATGGTCGAAGCCGCGCGCTGCCTGGCTGCCGCGCTCGTCGATCGAGGGCTGCCGGTATTCGCCGCCGAACGCGGCGCGACGGTCTCACACCAGTTCGCCGTCGAGGCGGCGCGCTTCGGCGGCGGCCAGGCGATGGCCAAGCGGCTGCGCCGGGCCAACATTCTCGCCAGCGGCATCGGCCTGCCGCTGCCGGCGGTCAGCGGCGACATGAACGGCCTGCGGCTGGGCACGCCGGAAATCGTGCGCTGGGGCATGAGCAGCGCGCACATGCGCGAGGTGGCAGGCTTCATCGCCCGCGCCCTGGAAAACGATGCGGCGGCCGACACACTGGCCGGCGAGGTCGCCGGCTTCCGCCGCCGGTTCACGACGCTGCACTACGTGCGCTGAGCGGGCGACGCGGGCCGTTCTGCCTGCTCGTTGCGGCGCTGCGCCGAATTCGCCGCGCCCCTCGCGCCTCGGTAATCCGGCAGCGGCTGCGACAGCGCAATGCCGCCGCCGGCGGCGGCGCCCGCGGCAGCGCACCGACGGGCCGGGCGCGAACTGGCTGCGGTCGTTCAGGCCGACTGCCTGAACTCGCGTTCGTGCAGGAACGCGGCGTGCTTCGGCGCGCGCCTGGTCTTCGACCACTCCTCGAGCATGTCCCACTTGACCGCGTCGAGCTTCTTCAGGATCGCCTCTTCGTCGGGATCGGGGCAGGCGAGTTCGATCCGGTGGCCGCTGGGATCGAAGAAGTAGATCGAATGGAAGGCGCCATGGTCGGTGACGCCAAGCACCTCGACGCCGTTCGCTTCCAGGTGCGCGCGGTATTCGAGCAGCGTGGCCCGATCCCTGACCTTGAAGGCGATGTGCTGCACCCAGGCTGGCGTGTTCGGGTCGCGGCCCATTTCCGGTTTGGTCGGCAGTTCGAAGAACGCCAGCACGTTGCCGTCGCCGGCGTCGAGGAAGATGTGCATGTACGGGTCGGGCTCCTTGGTCGACGGCACCTGGTCCTCGGCGATGGCGAGCACGAAATCCATGTTCAGCATCTTGCGGTACCAAAGCACCGTTTCCTTGGCGTCCTTGCAGCGGTAGGCGACGTGGTGGATCTTCTCGATCTTCAGCATGGCGACTCCTTGCAGCACGGCCTGATGTCCGACCGCGCCTGTTGATCCGAATTCAGCTCAGTCCGGTCACCGGTACCGCGGCGCCGTGGATCGCCCGCGCCGCGTCGGAGGCGAGGAAGGCGATCACGCTCGCCAGATCGGCCGGCGCCACCCAGCGCGCCGGGTCGGCGTCGGGCATCGCGGCGCGGTTTTCCGGCGTGTCGATGATCGTCGGCAAGACGCAGTTGACGTTGATGTGCTTGTCGCGCAGTTCGGCGGCCATCGTTTCGGTCAGGCGGATCACTGCGCTCTTGGCGGCGACATAGGCGCCCATCTTCGCCGCGCCCTTCAGCGCCGCACAGGCGCCGACATTGACGATCCTGCCGCCGCCGGCGGCGAGCATGCGCGGCACGACGGCCTGAGACATGGCGAGCATCGTGCGCACGTTCAGGTCGAGCAGGAAGTCGAGCGTGTCGCGCGCCATAGCATGCACCGGCTCGCCCATGCGGAAGCCGCCGGCGAGGTTGGCGAGCACGTCGATGCGGCCGAAGCGTTCGATCGCCCGCTGCACGGCGGCCTCGACCTGCGCCGCATCGAGCAGGTTGGCCGCGGCCAGCAGACGCTGCTCGCCCGCGGCGCCGAAGACCTTCGCCAACGCCTCTTGCTCGAGATCGATCAGCACCAGGTTGGCGCCGCGTTCGGCGAAGGCCGAGGCAACCGCACGGCCGAGATTGCCGGCGGCGCCGGTGATGACGGCGGTGCGGCCGCTGAAATCGCTGTTCATCAGTGCCCTCGTTTCGCGGCATGGTAGGCGCCGGTGCCGCGCGCGACCACGCGGTCGCCGGGCAGCACCTCTCCGGGCTCGTGTTCAGGCTGGCCCTTGACGCGATCGTAGAACGGCGCGAAGTCGATCCGCGCCAGCCCGAGCAGCTCGTCGAGGTCGCCGATGACGAAATAGGCCTCCTGGAAATCGTCGATCCGGTAGCGCGTGCGCATCACCCGTTCGAGGTCGAAGCGGATGCGGTGCGGCGATGGATCCTCTAGCGCGAAGCGGGTCTCGGCATGGGACGAGACGATGCCCGAGCCGTAGATGCGCAGTCCGTCGCGGCTCTGCAGCAGGCCGAATTCGACCGTGTACCAGTACACCCGCGCAAGCTGCGGCAGCACGCCGAGGCGCTGCGCGCGCAGGCCGCCGACGCCGTAGGCCTGGACGTAGTCGGCGATCATCGGATTCATCAGCATCGGCACATGGCCGAAGACGTCGTGGAAGACGTCCGGTTCCTCGAGATAGTCGAGCTGCTGCGGCTTGCGGATGAAGCTGCCGGCCGGGAAGCGGCGGTGGGCCAGATGATCGAAGAAGACGTCGTCGGGCACCAGCCCCGGCACGGCGACGACCTGCCATCCGGTCGCCTTGATCAGCGCGTCGCTGAGCCGGCGGAAATCGGGAATCGACTCGGCGGCGATCGGCAGCGCACGCATGCCGGCGACGAACTCGTCGCAGGCACGGCCGGGCAGCAGTTTCGCCTGCCGCTCGTACAGCTGCCGCCACACCGCGTGCTCTTCGGCGCTGTAGCCGTCCCAGTCCTGGTCGACCGTCCAGTCCGCACGCTTTGGCCGGCCGGTGTCGCCTGCGGCGCCGTGCCGGTCCGGCCGCGGATACTGCATCATCGTCGCCCCCGATGCGGTGTTGCCCGCGCCTGGCTCAGGCCGCCTGGATCACGCCGCGTTCGATCTGGTCGCGCTCCAGCGACTCGAACAGCGCCTTGAAGTTGCCCTCGCCGAAGCCGTCGTCGCCCTTGCGCTGGATGAACTCGAAGAACACCGGGCCGAGCAGCAGCTGCGAGAAGATCTGCAGCAGCAGCCGCGGCTTCTCGCCCTGCGTGCTGCCGTCGAGCAGGATGCCGCGCGCCTGCAGCGCGGCGGCGTCCTCGCCGTGGCCGGGCAGCCGCTCGTCGAGCATCCGGTAGTAGGTGGCCGGCGGCGCGCTCATCAGCGGCACGCCGGCAGCGCGCAGGCGATCGACGCTCGACAGCAGGTCGTCGGTCAGCAGCGCGATGTGCTGGATGCCCTCGCCGTTGAACTTCATCAGGAACTCCTCGATCTGGCCGGTCGTCTTCGACGCCTCCTCGTTCAGCGGGATGCGGATCCTGCCGTCGGGCGCGGTCAGCGCCTTGGACGTCAGCCCGGTGTACTCGCCCTTGATGTCGAAGTAACGCAGTTCGCGGAAGTTGAAAATCTTCTCGTAGAAGTTGGCCCAGTAGGCCATGCGGCCGCGGTAGACGTTGTGCGTCAGGTGATCGATCACCTTGAATCCGTGGCCGCGCGGGTGGCGGTCGGCGCCATCGATGAACTCGAAGTCGATGTCGTAGATCGATCTCCCATCCTCGAAGCGGTCGATCAGGTACAGCGGCGCGCCGCCGATGCCCCTGATCGCCGGCAGCCGCAGCTCCATCGGCCCGGTGGGCACATCGACCGGCTGCGCGCCGAGTTCGAGCGCCCGCGCGTAGGCCTTGTGCGAATCGCGCACGCGAAAGGCCATCGCGCAGGCCGACGGGCCATGCTCGGCGGCGAAGTACCAGGCAAGGCTTCGCGGCTCGTTGTTGACGATGAAGTTGATGTCGCCTTGGCGGTACAGATCGACATTCTTCGAGCGGTGCCGCGCTACACGGGCGAAGCCCAGTTTCTCCAGCACCGGCTCGAGCACGTTCGGCTCCGGCGAGGCGAACTCGACGAACTCGAAGCCCGCGAGCCCCATCGGGTTATCGAAGAGATCGGTCATCGCAGTCCTCCCGGATCCGGCTCGCGCCGCGGCGCGGCGCGCACACGGGCAGCATGCAGGACGCCGTGCCGTCTTTCAAGACGGACGCCGGGCCGACGCGCCGACGGCACGCCTGCCGCGACGGCCGATCAGACCTTGCCGATGAAGTCGCGCTTGCCGAGTTCGACGCCGGCGTGGCGCAGGATGTCGTAGGCGGTGGTGGCGTGGAAGAAGAAATTGGGCAGCGCGACGTGCGCGAGGTAAGCCAGACCGACGTACTCGACCGGCTCGCCGCGGATCGTGATCGTCACCCTGCGCGTCTCTGCGCCGTCGAAACGCGTCGCATCGAATGCCTGGATGAAGCCGATCGTGCGCGCGACGCGCGCCTGCAGCTCCGCAATCGTGGTTTCGTTGTCCTCCCACTTCGGCGGTTCCTCGCCGGCCAGGCGCGCCACCGCGCCCTTGGCGAAGTCGCCGGCGATGCGAACCTGCATGGTCAGCGGAAACATGTCCGGCGCCAGCCGCATGGCCAGCAGCACGGCCGGGTCGAACTTCTTCTGCTCGGCGTACGCCGCGCCCTTGCCCAGAATCGCCGACAGGTTGCCGAGCGTCTTGACGAACACCGGCACGCTGAACGAATACATCGAAGCCCGCATCGCCTGCCTCCTACTTTTTCCTGCGCTTGCGCAGCGCCAGCATGGTGCCACGGCAGTCCCTGGCGCCGCACAGGCAACGGTACTGCTTCTTCAGCGTCGGCGTGATCCGCTCGTCGATGATCAGGCCGTAGTCGTAGAACAGCTCCTCGCCGGCCTTGATGTCGCGCAGCGCCTCGATCCAGACGTGACCGTCGTCCTCCTCGGTCTCGCAGTTGGGCGCGCACGAGTGATTGATCCAGCGCGCGGCATTGCCGTCGACATTGGCGTCGATCACGTGCTTGCCGTCCTCGAGCGAAAAGTAAAACGTGTGCGTCGGGTCGTCTGGGTCCGACGGCGGCCGCCGGTCGGCCTCGCGCCAGGTGATCACTTCGCCCTTGTATTCGATGATGCGCTCGCCCTTGCTGAAATTTCGGCCGGCGTAGACGCCGCGGCCGTGGATGCCTGAGCTGCGGACGACGATCTTTGGTTTGCGGGCGGTCTTGCTGGCGGGCATGCGGCGGCGGGCTCGGTCGAAAAAGGCGCGCCAGTATGCCTTATCCGGACCAGGCGGCTCGGACTGCGAGCGGCCGTCTCGGCCGCGCGCTGACGCTCGCCTGCGGGCCAGCGACGCGCGGCATCACAGGCTGCGTTGCAGGCTCCCGACCAGGGCGACAGCCTGCGCCACATATCCGCCGCCGAACATGTTGGCGTGATTCAGGACGTGATAAAGCTGGTACAGGGACAGGCGCTGAGCGGCGCCGGGCTCGGGCGGGCGCGTTTCGTCGTAGGCGCGATAAAACCGATCGGCGAAACCGCCGAACAGGCGCGTCATCGCCAGATCGGTCTCGGCGTCGCCGTAGTAGGTTGCCGGATCGAAGACCACCGGTGCGCCGCCACTGTCGAAGGCCAGGTTGCCGCGCCACAAATCGCCGTGCAGCAGGCTCGGCGGCGGATCGTGGCCGTCCAGCAGCGCCCCGGCGGCGCGGCAGGCGTGTTCCTCGAGCGATGCCAGTTGCGACAGGCCCTTGCTCCGCGCCATCTCAAACTGCGGCCGCAACCGTCGCTCGCAATAGAACTTGCTCCAGTGTTCCGCCTGAGCGTTGCTCTGCGGGCTGGCGCCGATGGCGTTGCCGCGCGACCAGCCGTAACGGGATTGCGTGCAGGCGTGCAGCGCCGCCAGTTGCCGGCCGGCGGCGGCCCAGTCGCCGCTGTCGGCCAGATCGATCCATTCGAGCAGCAGATACCCCGCCGCCTCGGCGACGCCGGCGGCGAGCACCTGCGGCACGCGTAGTGTCCTCGTCGCCGCGATCTCCGTCAGCGCCTGCGCCTCGGCGCCGAACGGATGCGCCGCCGCGCCGACCTTCAGGAAAACGCGCCGCCTGGCCGTTTCGACGCGATAGGCCGCGGCAATGTCGCCGCCGCCGACGGCCACCACAGCGTGCACGGCCCCAAGGCCGGTCTGGCGCAGCGCTGCCGCGGCGATTTCACGGACGCGGTTCACGCCGCCGCCTTGGCCATCGGCGCCGTGCGCGGCCCCGGCGCGCTCATCTCAGTGCAGTGGCGCCCGGCCGCCCGAAGCCACTGAGCGCCCCGTCGGGGGCAGCGAGCGTGGGGGTTCATTTCAGCTCGCGCCGAGCAGCGAGCGCAGTTCGTCGAGCGGTCGCACCTTCAGCACGTCGAGAAGGTTGTTGAACTGGTCGGTCCACAGCGAGAACCGGGCGACCGGTTCGAGCGGTTCGGCGCGCGCTGCGATCTCCTCGACATCGAGTACCCGCGGATCGCGCGCCAGCAGCACCCAGTCGGTGCTCGAAGCCGCCCGCTCGTCGGTCGGCGAATCCGATATCAGCCGTGCCGTCAGTCCGGTGGACTGGGCGATGTTGGCCAGCACCGGTCTCAGGTCGAGGAAACGGTTGGAGATATGGATGGCGATGATGCCGTCGGGCGCGATGTGCCGCGCATACAGTTCGATCGCCTCGCGCGTGATCAGGTGCACGGGGATCGAGTCGCTGGAGAAGGCGTCGATGGCCAGCACATCGTAGCGACGCGCCCCGTTGCGCTTCAGTTCGCGTTCGAGCGACAGGCGCGCGTCGCCGATCTCGTAGTCAACATTGGCCGCAGTCGAGCCGAGGTAGGTGAACTCGCGCCGGGCGACGTCGATCACCTGCGGGTCGAGCTCGTAGAAGCGCAGCCGGTCGCCTGCGCGCCCGTAAGCCGACAGCGTGCCGACGCCAAGGCCGACGAAGCCAAGCTGCACCGGACCGACGGCCTGCTTGGCGGCGATCGCCAGGCCGATGCCCGAGCTTCTGGCGTAGTAGGTGCCCGGTTCCAGCCTGTCGGCCGCACGCGTGAACTGTTCGCCGTGCAGGATCACGCCGTGCAGCAGGCGGCGCACCTGCTGCTCGCCGCTGCCGGTTTCGCGCACCCGCAGCGTGCCGTAGAAGCTGCGCTGCATGACGATCGTGTCTTCCCTGACGAAGTCGACGTAGTGCCAGCCGGAGTACGCGGTGGCGGCGCTCGCCACCAGTGCCGGCCCGATCAGCGTGCGGTTGCCCATGACCAGCCAGCTGGCCAGCGCGGCGAGCGCAAACAGCGCCAGCGGCAGTTCGAAATAGGCGGGGAAGATGCGCGGCGCCAGCAGGCCGACGGCCAGGCCGCCGAGCGCGCCGCCGGCCGACAGCGTCAGGTAAAAGTGCGTCAGGTAGCGCGGCGACGGCTTGGCGTGCGCCAGTTCGCCGTGGCAGAACATGCAGGCGAAGAACAGGCCAACGCAGTACAGCGGCACCGCCACGCCGATGTCGAGCACGCCGCGGCTCGCCGACAGCCCCCAGCTCATCGCCACCGCCAGCAGCAGCGTCGGGAACAGCCACCAGCGCCGCTCGTACCAGCCGCGGCCGCCGCGGCCCTCGAAGGCGAGCACGAAAGTCAGCAGGTACAGCGTCAGCGGCAGCACCCACAGGAACGGCACGCTGGCGATGTTCTGCGTGATGTGCGAGGTGGCCGCCAGCAGCAGCACGGAGCCGAGCGCGGCCAGCGCCAGCCACAGCAGATAGTCGCCGAGGCGCGGCGCGACCTCGCTCGCCCGCGCCGCCGTCGCGGCGGCCGCCACGTCGGCAAGCGCCTCGCCGGCCGCCGCGCCGAGGACCCGCTGCGCCTGCCACGCCGTCGTCGCGCAGGCCAGCGCAAAGACGGCGTAGGCGACGCTCCATACCTTGGCCTGCGTGAACGACGACGCATACGGCTCGATGAGAAACGGAAATGCCAGCAGGCCCAGCAGCGAGCCGAAGTTCGACAGCGCGAACAGCCGGTAGACCGTCTTCTCGGCGAAGCGGTGCGCGATCCAGCGCTGCAGCAGCGGGCCGGTGGACGACAGCAGGAAATACGGCAGGCCGATGGTGGCGGCGAGCAGCCACAGGATCGCCAGCGCCGCGTCCTCGTCGCCGGCCGGCTTCATCGCCTCGCGGGCGATGATCGGCAGGAACACCAGGCTGGCGGCAAGCAGCGCGATATGGATGCGCGCCTGGTTGCGCGGCGCGGCATAACGCGTCAGCGCGTGTGCATACGCGTAGCCGCCGAGCAGCACGACCTGGAAGAACACCATGCAGGTGGTCCAAACGGCGGAAGTGCCGCCGAACCACGGCAGGATCTGCTTGGCGATGATCGGCTGGACCAGGAAAAGCAGGAACGCGGACAGCGCGATGGTGACGGCGACAAGCGGCATCGACGGGGAAGGTCGCGGAGGACTCGCTGCGGGCGACTGGCCGGTGCCGGCACAACGACCGGCCGGCGGCGCGCGAGCGGCGCGATTGTCGCATGGCGGTCCAGACGCGCCGGACGTCGCGCCGCCGGCGAAACGACGGGACGAAGGCAGCCGCAGCGTCCGAAGGGTTGACCGCAAGTCCCGCTTCCGCGCCGGGCCTTGCCTCAAGCGCGCCGCCGCGCTGCCGTTAACGAAGGTACGGACAGCCGCCGCCGTCGGCCGCTGCCGAGCCCGCCCACATTCGAATGAGCGCCGTTCTCGCCGAGCTTGCCCCCGCGTCCGCGACCCGCTGGCTGGACGCGATCGAACTGGGCTGGCTACCGATCGTCAGCCGCGAGCAGCGGCCGATCGGCGTGCACCTGACGTTCGCGCCGCATCCGGCCGCGGCCGCAGCGCCGCTGGCCGAACTGCTCGGCGGCCTGCTCGACGGTTTCGTCGGCGACGGCGAAGCCGCGCCGCCGCGCGGATTGCTCGTGCTGGCGCCGCGCGGCGTGCCGCTGGATGCCTCGCTGGCGCACTGGACGCCGCCGCGCAACGTGATGCTCGAAGTCCCGTCGACGACGGTCGCCGACGAGCAGCAGGTACGCGCCGCCGCCGAACTGCAGCGGCAGGGCGTGCGCCTGGTACTGAACGCCAACCCTCCCCTCGAAGCGGGGCGCCTGCCGCTGTCGTTCCAATACATCGTGTCTCCGGCCTGGCTGTCGGTCAAGGCAACGGCGGGCAGCGGCGTTCTGGTCAGCGGCGCGCGCACCCGCGGCCAAGTGCTTGCGGCATTCGACGACGGCGCCCACGCGATCATCGGCTGGCCGCTCGAGGAAGCGGCGCCCGAGGCATCGGGAACGCTGCAGCCGGTGCAGAAAGCGGTGCTCGAACTGATCCGCCTGTTGCAGGCGGAAGCTGACGCCGCCGCCCTCGAACGCGGCTTCGCCGCCGATCCCGTGCTCAGCTACCTGCTGCTGACGCTGGCCAACAGCCCGGCGTTCCGCCGCGGCCGGCCGATCGGCTCGGTGACGCAGGCGATCAGCCTGCTCGGCTACAAACGGCTGCTCAAGTGGCTGGTGCTGCTGCTGGTGATCGCCTCGAAGCGAAGCCGGGCGCTGCCGCAGATCTTCGCCGCCGTCACTCGCGGTTTTTTCATCGAGAACATGGCCGAAGCCAGCGGCGATAGCGCGCTGCGCGACGACGGCTTCGTCACCGGCGCCTTCTCGCTGCTCAGCCGCATCACCGGCATCGACGCCGAAAGCCTGTTCGAGGACGTCGCCCTGCCCGATACCGTCTTGCGCGCGATCACCCGCGGCGAGGGTCCGGCCGGGTCGATGCTGAAACTGGCGCGGACGCTGGAAAGCGACGTTTCGCGGCCAGCCCAGCGTCATCCCGGCGATGCCAACCGCGCGCTGCTGCAGGCCCTCGCCTCGGCCGACGCGCTGCAGAGCCTGGTCTGACCTGCGCCGGCCCGCGGCGCAGCCGCCTCAGCCGCGCGCCTGAGCCAGCGCCTGGCGCGCGCCGGCGAGCATCCAGATCACGTCGGCCGCCAGCGCGATCATCGTGAATCCGCGCGCGGCGTAGGCACGCGCCTCCTGTGCGCCGCCGGCGAAGATTCCGCAACGCCTGCCGTGGGTCGCGGCCGCGGCCAGCACGCGATCGATCGCCCGCTGCACCTCGACATGGCCGCTGTCGCCGAGGTGGCCGAGGCTTGCGGCCAGGTCCGCCGGACCGACGAACAGCGCATCGACGCCGTCGACGGCAGCGATCTCGCCACTGGCCGTCACCGCCGCCGCCGATTCGATCTGCACGATCGTGCACGCGTCTGCGTTCGCGCGCTGTACGTAGTCCGGCTGCAGGCCGAAGCGCGCCGCGCGCACGACGCCGGCCACGCCGCGGGCGCCGCCGTTATCGTGCTGCGGATAGCGCATTGACGCCACGGCCCGGCGGGCGTCGGCGGCGCTGCAGACCATCGGAAACAGCAGCGTCGGGCTGCCTGCGTCGAGCGCGCGCTTGGCCAGCGCTGCGCTGTTCTCCGCGACGCGCACAATCGGCTGGCTGCCGCCGGCGCCGATGGCCTGCAGCAGGCCGACCGTGTCCATCGTGTCGGCCGGGGAATGCTCGCCGTCGACGACGAGGAAATCGAAGCCGGCGCAGGCCAGCGCCTCGGCCGCCAGCGGCGAAGCCAGCGACAGCCAGCAGCCGAAGAGCCGCTCGCCGGCTGCCAGCCGCTCCTTCAGGGGGTTCGTCACTTGCGCAGCCACCACAGGACGAGCGAGATCACGATCGATATCAGCAGGCCGGTGGTCAGCGGAAAGAAGAAACTGAAACCGTCGCGCTCGATGCGCAGGTCACCGGGCAGGCGGCCGAGCGGCAGCTTCGACAGCCATGGCCAGGCCAGCCCGAGCGCGAGCAGCACGGCGCCGGCGACGATCAGAATGCGCTGCATGCGATGCGCCCGATCGATTCGACGCCGCCGCGGCTCCTGCGGTCAGCGACGCGCCGACTTGCGCGCGGCGGCGGGCGCTTTCGCTGCCGCGCGCCGCGCCGTCTTGTCGGCGCCACCGAGCCGAACGGCGGCGCCACGCTTGGCCGCCCTGGCTGCGCCAGCCGGGCCGGCACGCTTGGCCGTCGCTTCGGCCGCAGAGGCTTTGGCCGCGGCGGGTTTCGGCTTCGACGTCGGCCCGGACGGCGCAGTGCGCTTCGCCTTCGGCGGCGCCGGCTCCTCGGCGGTGACGACCGTCGCCTTCGCCGCAACTTTGCCGCGTGGCTCGAACTCGAAGCCGGCCTTGCCTTCGTCGGCCTTCCACGCCAGGCGGGCGGCGAACTTTCGCCGCGTGCGATTGGAGACGAAGTTGCGCAGGATGTCGGTACGCCCCTCGGCCAGCAGCTTCGTCATCTGCGCCGGCTCGATCGTCTGCTGCAGGATCACCCGTCCGGAACGGAAATCGCAGCTGCGGCTGCCGCCGACGCTGTTCTCGCACAGGTAGGCCATCGGCTGCTCGTACACGCCGCCGCCGCACTTCGGGCACCTGCCCAGCGGCGACAGCCCGGAAAGATCGACGGCCTCGCCCGCCTCGCCCTCGGCGCCGGGCGCATTGCCGAAGTCGAATTCCAGCTTGTACTCGGGCGGCACCAGCTTCAGCACGGCCGCAAACGGCCGGCCGATCTTGCTGCGGAATCCGGAAAGCGGGCCGATCTGCTTGTCGCGCAGCAGCGCCTCGACCTCGGCCACTTCGAAGAAGCGGCTGCCCGGGTGCTTGCTGATCGAGAACTCGCACTTGGTGCAGGCGAAGCGCCGGTAGTTCTCCTTGACCACCCCGCCGCAGCGCGGGCAGCGTGTCTTCAGC
Source organism: uncultured Burkholderiaceae bacterium (assembly GCA_964509545.1). Classification (GTDB taxonomy): domain Bacteria; phylum Pseudomonadota; class Gammaproteobacteria; order Burkholderiales; family Burkholderiaceae_F; genus JADJWR01. The sequence continues at coordinate 293,763 of CAZDXQ010000001.1, forward strand.
GTCACGTACTCGCCCGGCACCTCGCCCTTCTCGGCGCCCTTGCGGATGCGTTCGACGGTGTCGCGCGTCATCTGCTCGATCTCGCGCATGAACGCCTCGCGCCCGAGCCTGCCGCGCTCCATCTGCGCCAGCTTGTATTCCCATTCGCCGGTCAGCTCCGGCAGGTCGAGCGCGTCGACACCGAAGCCGCGCAGCGCGCGCAGCAGCTGGAACGCCTTCGCCGTCGGGTGAAGCTCCCTGCCGTCGCGGGCGAGATAGTTCTCGTCGATCAGCCCTTCGATGATCGCCGCCCGCGTCGCCGGCGTGCCCAGGCCCTTGCCGGCCATCGCCGCGCGCAGCTCGTCGTCCTCGACCAGCTTGCCGGCGCCCTCCATCGCGGTCAGTAGCGTGGCCTCGGTGTAGCGCGCCGGCGGCCGCGTCTGCGCGCCGGCGGCCTCGATTGCCCGCGTGGCGACGCGCTCGCCTTGCTCCACCTTGACCAGCGCACCCTGCTCCTGCATCGCCTCCTTGCCGTAGACCGCCAGCCAACCGGGTTCGACCAGCACCTTGCCCTCGGTCCGGAACTGCTGCTTCTCGACGGTCGTGATCCGCGTCGTCACCAGATACTCGGCCGAAGGGAAGAAGATCGCCAGGAAGCGCTTGACCACGACGTCGTAGATCTTCTGCTCGGCCTCGGAGAGGTTGCGAGGCGACTCGAGGGTCGGAATGATGGCGAAGTGATCGGAGATCTTGCCGTTGTCGAAGATGCGCTTGTTCGGTTTGATCCAGCCGCCCTTCGCGATCTGCTTCGCGAACGGCGCATACGGGCGCTGGCCTGCGAGCGAATCGACCGTCTTCCTGACCACGCCGAGATAGTCCTCGGGCAGCGCGCGCGAATCGGTGCGCGGATAGGTCAGCACCTTGTGCTTCTCGTACAGCGCCTGCGCGATCGCAAGCGTCGTCTTGGCCGAGAAGCCGAAGCGGGAGTTGCCCTCGCGCTGCAGCGAGGTCAGATCGAACAGCAGCGGCGCCGCCTGCGTGCTCGGTTTCGCCTCCTCGGCGACCGTGCCCGGCCGGCCGCGGCAGGCCTCGACAATCGCCTCGGCTTTCGCCCTGTCCCACAGGCGCTCGGCGCGGGCGTGCTCGTCGTCCTCCGGCTTGCTGAACTCGGGATCGAACCAGCGGCCCTCGTATTCGCCCGCCTTGCAACCGAAGGTGGCACGCACCTCCCAGTAGTCGCGCGGCACGAACTGCTGGATCCTTTCTTCGCGCTCGACGACGATCGCCAGCGTCGGCGTCTGCACCCGGCCGACGGTGGTCTTGAAGAAGCCGCCGTCCTTGCTGTTGAAGGCGGTCATCGCCCGCGTGCCGTTGATGCCGACCAGCCAGTCGGCCTCGGCGCGGCAGCGCGCCGCATCCTCGAGCCGCTTCATCTCCTTGTCCGGCCGCAGTTCGGCGAAGGCCTCGCGGATCGCCGCCGGCGTCATCGACTGCAACCACAGCCGCCTGATCGGCTGTTTCGCTTTCGTGTGCTGGACGATATAGCGGAAGATCAGTTCGCCCTCGCGTCCGGCATCGCAGGCGTTGATCAGTTCGCCGACATCCTTGCGCTTGATCAGCCGCGCCAGCAGCCTGAGCCGATCCTCGCCGCGCTTGTCGATCGGCGCCACGTCGAAGTGCGGCGGGATCATCGGCAGGTGGGCGAAACTCCACTTGCCGCGCGTGACCTCGATCGGATTGGACAACTGCAGCAGGTGGCCGACCGCGGAGCTGAGCACGTAGTCGTCGCTCTCGTAGTAGTCCTGCTGCTTGGTGAAGCCGCCGAGAGCGCGCGCGATATCGGTGGCGACCGAGGGCTTTTCGGCGATGATCAGGGCCTTGGTCATGCGGTTTCCAGATGCAGAAGCCGCCCGCGGCGGCTTCTTTTCTCTTTTTCAGGATAACAACGAATCGGCCCCGCCACGCAAGTCAGGGCGGCGGCGCGGGCTTCACTGCATGTCCCGGTCGGCGCCGTCGTCGAGCAGTTCCTCGAGCATCAGCACGTCGATGTCCGCCTGCTGGCTCCACAGCACCATGAGCACGATCACCTTCAGCTTGGCCAGCGCCACCGGCGCCTCGCGCACCGCCAGCGCCCGCTCGATGACGATCTCCCGCTGCGTCGGCGTCAGTTGGCCCTCGGTCTCGAGGAACGTGAGAAAGGCGATGCCGCGTGGAGTAAGGCGGCCGACCTCGAAGCCGGCGTAGACGCGGAACGCGCCCGAAGTGGGCGGGCGCAGGGCGATGCTGGCGCTGGTGACGTGATCGAGATCGCGCAGCCAGGCGATCGCGTCCGAAATCTCCTCGTCGTCGAAGCCGGCGTCGGCCAGTTGCCGCGTGATCGAATCCGCGTCCCGGCAGGCGTGGAACGCGGCGCAGTTCTCGAACAGGTAGACGAGGACGTCGAACATCGGCCGCTGCCAATGTAGCGCCAAGGGGCGGCGCTGGCAAACTCCGGCCGCATCCTTCACCGCAAGCGCTGGTAGCGGTTACCGGGCAGGCGCTCAACATCTTGGGCCAGTTCGAGTTCGAGCAGTTCGGCGGTCAGGCCGCCGGCGTCGCGTCCGGTGCGCGCGGCCAGCGTATCGAGGTCGACCGGGTCGAAGCCCAGCGCCGCCAGAAGCGCCTCGTGCGCGGCCGGCCGTGGCGCGCGGCTTTCGGCCACGCGTGCGTCGATGCGCAGTTCGTCGAGGATGTCCTGCGCCGACTCGACGAGCTTGGCTCCGTCCTTGATCAGTCGGTGGCAGCCGCGCGCGGTCGGCGAATGGATCGAGCCCGGCACGGCAAACACCTCGCGGCCGCCATCGGCCGCCAGCCGTGCAGTGATCAGGCTGCCCGAGCGCAGCGCCGCCTCGACGACGAGCACGCCGCGCGCCAGGCCGCTGATGATCCGATTGCGGCGTGGAAAGTTGTGCGCGATGCCGGGCGTGCCGAGCGCGAATTCGGACAGCAGCAGGCCACGGCTGCGGATCGCGTCGTAAAGGGCCCGGTTGCTGGCCGGATAGACGACGTCCACACCCGTGCCGAGCACCGCGATGGTCGAGGCGTCGGCGCCGTCGTCCAGCGCCTTCAGCGCGCCTCGGTGCGCGGCCGCATCGACGCCGAGCGCCATGCCGCTGACGATCGTCAGCCCCGCCCGCGCCAGGTGCCGGGCAAACGCCTCCGCATTGGCCGCGCCCTGCTGGGTCGCGCTGCGGCTGCCGACGATGGCCAGTGCCGGACGGCGCAGCAGTTCACAGCGTCCGACGGCAAACAGCACCGGCGGCGGATCGGCAGTGGACAGCAGCGACGCCGGGTACTCGCCATCGGCCAGCGTCAGCATCGCGTTGGCCGGGTCGAGCGCAAGCCAGCGTTCGGCGGCGCGGATGCCGGCGGCGACCTCGGCGCTTGCCGGCGCGGCCAGCGTCGCCGCCAGCGCCTCGGGCAAATGCTGCAGCAGCGAGGCGCGGCCGGCAGTGAAGATCGCCTGCGGCAGGCCATAGGCCGCCAGCAGCATGCGCGCGGTACGCGGGCCAACCTCCGGCGTCAGCGTCAGGCGCAGCCAGGCGGCGCGTTCGTCGGGCTCCATGGGCGAAGCGTAACGTCGGCCGCCGCCACGTTCGACGCGAATTTCCGACGGAAAGGCGCCGGCCGGGCGCCGCCGTCGGGCAGACGAAAACGGCCGCCCGCGGCGGCCGTTCGTGGTTTGCGGGTCTGCTCAGTCGGGCTGCACGAAGCGGTCGCCGACACGCACCGGCTTGGTCACGCGCATCACCAGGGCGTAGGAAATATCGTCGAAGACGCGGAAGACGAACATCTCACCGATGCGCTCGTCTGGCAGCTTGACGAATTCGCGCTTGTCGCTGGTGCGGTCGAGGATCGTCGCGCCGGTTTCCAGAAGCCCCAGCACATGGCCGACCTCGAGGCCGTGTTTGGCGCCCCGATTCAGCGTCACCACGCTTTGCGTCCCGGTCTGGTTCAGCCCGCTGTAGATGGACACGATGCGTCCGTCGATGGCCTTTTCCGGACGGCGCGGCACGTAGGAGATCACCGGCTGCCGGCTGACCGGGATCAGGCGGTCGCCGACGCCGATTTCCTGCGTGCTTTCGCGAATCTGCAGCGTCGCGACCTCGCCGCCCTTGGCAATCTGCGCCGAGCCCAGATAAAACGCCTCGTAGGCGATCGGCGTCTTGCGCGCCGTGTCGTCCGGATCGAACAGCGGCTTGGCCGGGCGGAAGACGTTGTAGCGCTCGATTCTTTCGTCGGCGATGCCGCGCGCGTAGGCCGTGTCGCCGCGGCCGAGGAAGACGCGTCCTTCCTGCGTCGCCACGATGCGCGGGTACTTGGCCAGCTCGCCGGCCGAGACCACCGCCGGTTGCGACAGGAACGGCTCGATCACGCGGTTCGGAATGCTGGCGATGGCCTCGCCGGCACCGGTGACGTCGCGGACCTGCGGCGACAGCCGAACCACATCTCCGGGCTGTCCCCGGCCGTCGGCAATCTCGAGGCGCGCCCGCCCGTTGCTCTTGACCAGGCGCAGCAGTTGTCCCGGGTAGATCAGGTGCGGGTTGGCGATCTGGTCCTTGTTCATGCCCCACAGTTCCGGCCAGCGCCATGGACTGGTGAGGAAGATGGACGAGATGTCCCACAGCGTGTCGCCGCGTTTGACCGTGTAGGTGTCGGGCGCGTTGGCCGCAAGCGCCGACAACGGTACGCCGGCCTGCGCGACCTGATCGGCCGTGCGCCGCTGCTCGTCCGTGATCGGATAGCGGCTGGTCGCCGACTGCGTCGCGGCGAAAGCCGGCAGCGCCATGGCGGCAAGCACGGCAGCAGCGGAGCAGATTGCCGCGCCGCGGGTGCGAAACTGGATAATGGACATCGAGACTCCCAGGAGCGGCGCCAATCCGTTCGTTGAATCCGCTTGTCGAGCGGGGCCGAGCAAACGCCGAATCATCACAGAGTGCTTAAAATTCTGCCCCTAGAGTCTTGATATCGCAATGGATATCCGTCAGCCGAAGCGATTAACCCCAAGCGGCGAAGCCGATCGGCTTGGCGGCCTGGCATCGCCTTCGCGAGCTCTGTCAGGACATTGTTGATTGAAATGAATTTCCGCACCGACGCATCGTGGCCAAGCTGACGATCCTCGAGTACCCCGATCCACGGCTGCGCACCGTCGCCCGGCCGGTGACCGTGTTCGATTCCAGACTGCGCCAACTGATCGCCGACATGGCCGAGACGATGTACGCGGCGCCCGGCATCGGCCTGGCGGCCACGCAGGTCGACCAGCACATCCGGCTGATCGTCATCGACGTGTCCGAAACGAAGGACCAGTTGCGCACGTTCGTCAACCCGCAGATCCTCCGGGCCTCCGACGAAACGGTGGTCTGCGAGGAAGGTTGCCTGTCGGTGCCGGGCATCTATGACGAGGTCCGGCGACCTGCGCGCGTGCGGGTGCGGGCGCAGGATGGCGACGGCACGCCCTTCGAGCTCGATTGCGAGGGTCTGCTGGCGGTGTGCGTGCAGCATGAGATGGATCATCTGACCGGCAAGGTGTTCGTCGATTATCTTTCGGCGCTGAAGCAGGACCGCATCCGCACCAAGATGAAGAAGCGCAAGGCGCGCGAGGCGGCCTGAAACGCGGCGCGGTCTTGCGGCGCCGGTGCACGCGGTCGCAGCCGTCGGGCGACGGCGCCGCCCTGCGGCCTTTCCACTGCGGCAAGGGGATTGCGTATCGGCGCCCGCCGGGATTCAAACTTGCGCCGCGGCATTCAGACCCGCGTGCGTGGCGATCTCATCGGCCAGCCGGGGCAGCAGCGGCGGCGGCAGGTCGTGGCCCATTTCCTCGATGATCACCAGCCGCGCCCCGGCGATGCACTGCGCGGTTTCGATGCCGGCGGCCAGCGGCACCAGCGGATCGAGCCGGCCGTGAATGACCAGCGTCGGCGCGCGGATCCGGGCCAGCCAGTCGCGTCGGTCGCCGGCGGCGAGCACCGCCAGCAACTGCCGGCGCGACGCGGCGGTATCTAGCCCGCGGCGCGCGATGCGCTCCAGATGTGACCGCAGCTCGACGCGGTTGCGCCCCGCCGAAGGGCTGCCAATCACGCTGTAGACGTGCTCGAGCCGGTCGATCACCGATTGCAGGTCACGCGGATCGGTCGGCCGCGACAGGATCGCGCGCAGCGCGCGCGGCTTGCCCCAAGCCACCCGCGGCCGCGGATTGCCCGTCGACGACATGATCGACACCAGGCGCGCCACCCGCTGCGGGTACCCGGCCGCCACCAGCTGCGCGATCATGCCGCCCATCGACACGCCGACCACGTGCGCCCGCTCGATGGCGAGCGCATCGAGCAGGCCGACGGCATCGGCCGCCATGTCGTGCAGCGAGTACGGCGCACGAACCGGCAGGCGCAAACTGGCGCGCAGCATCGCGATCGGCAACGGGATCGTCCGAGCGCCGGTGAACTTCGTCGATCCGCCGGCGTCGCGGTTGTCGAAGGTAATGACCCGCGCGCCGCGCGCCACCAGCAACTCAATGAACGCCGGTGGCCAGGCTGCCGCCGGCATACCCAGTCCCATGATCGCCAGCAGCGGCGCGGCGCTGCTGGCGCCGTGCTCCTGGTAATCAATGGCAATGCCGTTGACCTCGGCGATCGGCATCGCGGCATCGCGGCCGGTCAGAACAGGCCACGTCGGCCGGGATCGCGATACAGCCAGGCGCGCGCGCCCTCGTTGCGTTCGAACGGCCTCCAGCCGCCCTGCGGCTGCGCCAGCCTGTCGGCGATCGCATACCAGGCCAGCGGGTTCAGGCCGAGGCCCAGATGGCTCGATTCGACCTCGATATTTTCCGACTGCGGCCCCGGTTTCTCCACGCAGCATTGCCACGCGACCACGCCGTCGGAGCGGCTGTAGATCGACGTGGTCGGCAGCGGCGGCGGCCTGCGCAGCGGCGCATGCAGATCGGGCGCGCCGATACGATGCCCGGTGACCAGTTCATAGACGCGCCAGGCATTGGTCGCCTTCGGATGGCCGGTGAACGGCGTGCCGAGCGTGATCACGAGCCGTACGAGGCGCGGAAATTCCTTGGCCAGTTCGCGCGCATAGATGCCGCCGAGGCTCCAGCCGATCAGACTGACCTTGCGCCGATGGCGACGATGCAGCGTCTTCAGCAACGTGCGGCATGCGTCGAGTACTCCCTCGCGCGGGCCGAGGTTGTTGCCCAATCCCCAGCCGTGGCACTGATAGCCGAGCTTGCCCAGGTAGCGGCGCAACGGTCCGGTCGAGCCGTCCGAAGCCAGCATGCCGGGAAACACCAGCACCGGATGCCCGTCGCCCTCGACAGCGGTCGACAGCCAGGGCTGGGCGAGCATGGCGGCACCGAACTCCAGCGGCACGCGCCATTCGAGCGCCAGCCGGATCAGGCCCGGCGCCCGCGCCAGACCGTAGTCGTACCAGTGTTGCGGATTGTGCATGGCTACTGCCGCGACGATGGGGGCGATGCTAACGACCCGGCTCAAGGCGTGTTGGGCGCTGCGCCGCGCGGCTTGCGCGCGCCACGCGAGCGGGCTGCCGTGTGCTCTTCCGCAACGACCTTCGCGGGCGGCGCACGGCGCGCGCGGCTGCGCCGCTGAGTCGCTGCCGGCGCCGGCGAGGTGACCGCGACGAGCTCGGCAAAGGCTTCATGCAGCGCCTGCGCCAATGCTGCGGCGTCGGGCACGAGACGGCGCGCCGCGACCAGGCCGAAGTCCAGCGCATCGACGTAGCGCAGCACCGTGATGTTCAGTCCGAGGCCGTGCTCGACGATCGACAGCGGCCACCACGTGCGCAGCCTTGCGCCGGCCAGGTACAGCGGCATCGGCGGGCCCGGCACGTTCGACACTACTACATTGGCCAGCGCCGGCAGCCGCTCGGCCAGTCCACCGCCATAAAGCGCCGCCGCGCCGGCCAGCAGCCACGGCAGGCCCAGCGACGGCAGGGTCAGGCCGAATGCCGGACGCAGTTCACGCGACATCGCCTTGGCCGCGCCCGCGGCGACGTGGATCGCGCGCAGGCGCTCCATCGGGTCGGCGACGTCAGTCGCCAGGCTGACCTGCGCCATGGTCGCCTGCGTGTTGGCCTGCGTATCGCCGCTTTCGCGCAGCGACACCGGCATTGCCGCCAGCAGGGCTGTCTCCGGCAGCCGGCCATGCGCCTGGAGGTAGCGGCGCAATGCGCCGCCGACGATAGCCAGCACCACGTCGTTGACCGTGGCCCCCTGCGCGGCTGCGATCGAGCGCAGCGGCGCGAGCGGCAGCGACGCCGTGGCGATGCTGCGCCGGCCGTCGATTGCGCCATTGAACGCCGTGGGCGGCGCCCGCCCGATTGCACGAAGCCCGTCGACCAGAGCCGAACCTCCGCGCAGCGCGCCGATCGCCCGACGCGCAAGCGCCGGCGCCTGGCGCAGCAGGGCGACGGCGGCGCGGCCATTGTGAACGAGGGCCGTGGCCAGCACCTGCCGCGCGTCGGGTTCCTCCTCGTGCGCGCCGCACGCCTTGCCACCATGGACGGCGGCCGGCGTCGGCGTGGCATCGAGCAGTGCCTGCGCCAGCGCCACGCCGGCAGCACCGTCGATCGCCGCGTGATGGACCTTGGTGTAGAAGGCATAGCCGCCGTCGGCCAGCCCCTCGATCAGGTGAAACTGCCACAGAGGCCTCCCGCGGTCGAGCCTTTGGCCGTGCAGCCGCGCCACGGCGGCCTGCAGTTCACGCTCGCCGCCCGGCGCCGGCAACCGGATGCGCCTCAGGTGATAGGCGAGGTCGACGCTGGCGTCGACCCACAGCGGGTTGGCAATGCCCAGCGGCAGCGTGCGCAAACGGCGCGTGAACACCGGCGAATCCGCCAGCCGCGCGGCGACATGGCTGCGCACCGCCGCAAACAGGTCGCCGCCGTTTTGCGCAGCGTCGAGCAGGTGCAGCGCCCCCACGTGCATCGGCGTGGCCGCGGTTTCCAGGTGAAGAAACAGCGCATCGAGTCCGCCAAGCGGCGTCATTGAAGGGTCTTGTCGAGCCGGTCACGGTCGGGGCCTCGATCGTACGACGGCGCCGACGCGGCCGGCACGCCGCTCCTAGAATCGATGCATGCGCATCGTCTTCGCCGGCACCCCGGCATTTGCGGCCACGGCATTGACCGCAATCCTCGACGCCGGGCGTCAGGTCGTGCTCGTGCTGACACAGCCGGACCGGCCGGCGGGCCGCGGGCTGAAGCTCGCCGCGAGCGAAGTCAGGCAGGTGGCGCTGGCGCGCCGCATACCTGTTGCCGCTCCGCCGACCCTGAGCCTGAAAAAGGGCGGCGCCGAAGCGGCCGCCGTCTACGAGCGCCTGCGCCTGGCGCAAGCCGATGTGCTCGTGGTGGCCGCCTACGGCCTGATCCTGCCGCAGGCCGTGCTCGACATTCCGCGCGGGCTCGGCGATGCCGGCTGCGGCCCGGTCACCGCGCTGAACATCCACGGTTCGCTGCTGCCGCGCTGGCGCGGCGCGGCCCCGGTGGCGCGGGCGATCGAAGCCGGCGACACGACAACAGGCATCACCATCATGCAGATGGACGCCGGGCTCGATACCGGACCGATGCTGCTCGCCGAGGCCACGCCGATCCTGGCCGAAGACAGCACGGCGACGCTGACCGACCGGCTGGCGTCGATCGGCGCGCGCCTGATCGTCAACGCCCTGCGCGACGCGGAAAGTGGCCGATTGCGCGCCCTGCCTCAGCCAAGCGAAGGGGCGACCTACGCGCACAAGCTGGACAAGCGCGAAGCGTGGCTCGACTTCACCGCCGACGCGCAGGTGCTGGCACGGCGGGTGCGCGCTTTCGATCCCTTTCCGGGCGCCTGTGCGCGGCTGGGCGAGGTCGTGCTCAAGCTGTGGCGCGCACGGGCCCTGCCGCTGACGGTCGCCACGGCGCCCGGCACCGTGATCGCGACGTCGCGCGAGTCGGTCGATATCGCCTGCGGCAGCGGCGTGCTGGCGGTCGGCGAACTGCAGCGGCCGGGAGGGCGCCGGCTGGCGGCGGCCGAGTTCGTCGCCGGCACGCCGCTGCGCGCCGGCGACCGGCTGACCGGCGCGCCGCCGACCGCGGACGCCGCCGCGTGAGCCCGAAGGGCCGCCCCGAGGGCGAACAAGCCCCGCAGCGCATCGGCGCGGAGGGTAGTCCACTGAGCGACGCCGGCGGGGCGCCGCCTCTGGCCGATGCGCTGCGCGTCGCTGCAGCGGTCTGGCGCCGGATGCGCGCAGGCGCCTCGCTCGATCGCGCGCTCGCCGGCGCCGTCGACACGCTCGGCGCTGCGGCTGCGCCGCATCCGCGGCTGGCCGCCGCGGCCAAGGACATCGCATTCACCGCCACCCGACATCTGGCGCTGATCGACGCGCTGCTGGCCCGGCTGGCCAGCCGCGCCCCCGACCCCCCGGCGGCGGCGCTGATAGCGGTCGCGCTCGGTCAGTTGCTCACGGCCCGTCATGCGCCGTACACGGTGGTCGACCAGGCGGTGCAGGCAGCCAAGGCCCAGCCCGACACGCGCGCCGCCAGCGGCTTCGTCAACGCCGTGCTGCGCAACGCGCTGCGCCGGATGACGGCGCTGCGCGCGGAACTCGAGCGGCAGCCCAGCGTCGCGTTGAATGCGCCGCGCTGGTGGATCGAGCGGCTCCGCGCCGCGGAGCCGGCGCGCTTCGCGCAGATCCTGCAACTGCAGAGGCGGCCGCCGCCGCTTGTCCTGCGCGTCAATCTGCGCCGTACGCGTGTCGACGCCTACCTGCAGCGGCTGCACCTCGAAGGCATCGACGCCAGCCGCGTTGGCGAGACGGCCGTCTGGCTGCACCGGCCCTTGCCCGTCGAGGAGATCCCCGGGTTTGCCGCAGGCGACGTGTCGGTGCAGGACGCCGGCGCGCAGCTGGCCGTTGCGTTTCTGCAGGCGCAAAGCGGCATGCGCGTGCTCGATGCCTGTGCCGCCCCCGGCGGCAAGACCGCGCAGATGGCCGAACTCGCCGACGGCCTGTCGATCGACGCGATCGAGATCGACGCCGACCGCGCGGCGCGCATCGAACAGAACCTGCGCCGGCTTGGCCTGCGCGACCCTGCGCGGATACGCGTGCTGGTCGGCGACGCCTCGGCGGCGACGCAGTTCGTTGCGGGGCGTTACCAGCGCATCCTGCTCGATGCGCCCTGCACCGCTTCCGGCATTGTGAGCCGGCATCCGGATATCCCGTGGTTACGCCGGCCGGCCGATGTTGCGCAATTAGCAACGCTGCAGGCGCGATTGCTCGACGCGCTGTGGCCGCTGCTGGAGCCCGCTGGTAGATTGCTCTACGTCGTCTGCTCGCTGTTCGCCGAAGAAGGTCCGCAGCAGGCCGAGCGCTTCATGGCACGTCACGCCGATGCACGGCCGGTGGCCCTGCCAGGCGTCGGCGAGCCGCAGCTGCGGCTGCTGCCGGCGCAAGGCTCCGACTGGTCGCATGGCCTGCCGAGCGTTCACGACGGATTCTTCTTCGCACTTTTTGAGAAAACGTAGATCCCGATGCTGCGCGCGGCCGGTCTGGTCCTCGACGGCGCTGCGCCAACGGCATCGTCCCTGAGGCGCCTGCTGAGTGTCGCGGCGCTGACGTTCGCCGCGCTGGCCTGGACGGCCACGCCGGCGACCGCCAATGAGCGCATCGAAGTGCGCAGCGCCGAACTGCGGCCCGCCACCGACGGCGACGGGATCGATCTGGACGCCGTCTTCGACTTCGATCTGCCCTGGGTGCTCGAGGATGCCGTCAACCGCGGCGTGCCGCTGTACTTCGTCGTCGAGTTCGAGTTGTACCTGACGCGCTGGTACTGGTTCGACGACCGCCGCGTGGCCGCCTCGCTCACCTACCGGCTCAGCTACAGCCCGCTGACGCGGCAGTACCGGCTGGCACGCGACGCGCTGGCGTTTCCCTTCGATACCCTTGGCGCTGCCCTGACCACGCTGCGCCGGCTCGCCAACTGGACGGTGATCGAGCGCGGCGTGCTCACGCCCGGCGACAGCTATCGGGCGCAGGTGCGCATGCGCCTGGACACGGCGCAACTGCCGCGACCGTTCCAGATCGGCGCCATCACCAACCGGGACTGGACGCTCGCCTCCGAATGGCGCAATGTGCCGGTCAGGCCCGAACTGGCGCGCTGAGCGGGCCGAAGGCGGATCGCGCCGCGCGCCGACGTCGACACCCTGACACCCGCACCCGATGTCGTCGTTGATCCGTTACGGCTTTCTCACCGCGCTGGCCCTCGGCGGGGTGGCGCTGTTCCTGCTCGCCTCCGCGGCGAGCAGCACCGCCACCTTCGGCCGCCACTATCCGCTGCTGCTGGCGATCAACGGCGCCATCGCCGCGGCGCTGCTGGTGTTCGTGCTCGCGCTCGTCTGGCGCCTCGTGCGCCGGCACCGTGCCCGCCGCTTCGGCGCGCGGCTGATGGCCCGCTTCGCCGTCGCCTTCGCCCTGATGGGCGTACTGCCGGGGGCGATGATCTACGTCGTTTCCGTGCAGTTCCTGTCGCGGTCGATCGAAACCTGGTTCGACGTGCGTGTCGACCGGGCCCTCGAATCGGGCCTGCTGCTCGGACGCGCTGCCCTCGAAGCGCAACTGGCCGATCTCACGGCCAAGGCGCGTGCCATTGCGCTGGACCTTGCGGAAGTGCCCGAGTCGATGCAACTGGCCGCGCTCGACCGCGCCCGCGAGCGCGCCGGGATCCAAGAAGCGCTGCTGCTCGGCAGCGGCGGTCAGCTGGTCGGTGCGTCGGGCCAGCGGCCGGCGGACTGGGTGCCGGAGCTGCCGTCGGCGGCCGACCTGCAGCTGGCGCGCACGCAGCGACAACTGGCGCTGATCGAGGGCGATCCGCTGGCCCGGGATGAACGTTCCGCTCTGCGCACGCGGGTGCTGGTGGCGATCCCCTCGCTCGGGCCCGTGCCGGCGCTGGGCGGCGGCGCGCAGCACGAGTCGCTGCGCGCCGAGCCGGCGGCGTCGGGACTGATGCCGCGCCGCGCCGAGCCGCGCTTTCTGCAGATGATCCAGCGGCTGCCGCCGACCGTCGCCGCCAACGCCGAAGCCCTGCAGCGCGGTTACCGCGATTACCAGGAGCTGTCGCTGGGCCGCAGCGGCCTGAAACAGATCTATACCGTCACCCTGACGCTGACGCTGATGCTGGCCGTGTTCGCGGCCGTCGCCGGCGGCATCCTGCTCGCCGGCTCGATGACGGCGCCGTTGCTGCAGGTGGCCGAGGGCACCAAAGCCGTGGCCGAGGGCAACTTCCGCCGCGTCCGCGAGTTCACCGGCAATGACGAGCTGCACGAACTGACGCAGTCGTTCAACGCGATGACCCGACAGCTGTCCGAGGCGCGTGACGCGGTCGAGGCGCGGTCGCGCGAGCTGGAAAACGCGCGCGCCTATCTCGAGCGGGTGCTGACCAACCTGTCGGCCGGCGTCGTGGTGCTCGACCGGGACATGCGGCTGGTCACCGCCAACCACGGCGCCAGCCGCATTCTCGGCACGCCGCTGGGCGCCGCCGCCGGCCGACGGCTGCACGATGTGGCGCCCGAGTTCGCACGGCAGATCGAGGCCGCTTTCGCCGACCAGACGCTGGCGGCACTGCCGACCGACTCCTGGCAGCGGCAGCTCGAAATGAAACGCGTCGGCGCCGACCAGGCCGATGCCCTGTCGCTGCTGGCGCGCGGCTCGCAGCTGCCGCTGGACGACGGCCCGGGCTTCGTCGTCGTCTTCGACGACATCACGCAAGTCATCTCCGGTCAGCGGGCGCTTGCCTGGGGCGAGGTCGCGCGACGGCTGGCGCACGAGATCAAGAATCCGCTCACTCCCATCCAGCTCGCTGCCGAACGGCTGCAGATGAAGCTCGCCGGCAAGTTGTCGGTCGACGACGCGGCCGTGCTCACCCGCGGCGCGGCGACGATCGTCAGCCAGGTCGCCGCGATGAAGCGGATGGTCGACGATTTCCGCCAGTACGCGCGCGTGCCGCCGGCGCGGCTGGCGCCGCTCGACCTGAATGCCCTGATCGAGGAAGTGGCGGCCCTGTACGGCGCCGAGCGCGAAGCCGGCGGCGACGCGGTGCTGCGGCTCGAACTGGCCGCCGACCTGCCGCGCATCGCCGGCGACGCGACGCAGCTGCGCCAGGTGATCCATAACCTGCTGGCCAATGCGCAGGAAGCGGCGACGCACGGCAGTGCGTTGCGCAAGGCTTCGCCGCCGCGGGTGACGCTGCGCACCGAGGCCGTCGGCGCGCAGGGCGAGCCCGTCCACGGTGTACGCCTGAGCGTGCAGGACAATGGCCCGGGCTTCGCAGCGAATATACTTCGCCGCGCTTTCGAGCCTTACGTGACGACCAAGCCCGGCGGAACCGGCCTAGGCCTGCCGATCGTGAAGAAGATCGTGGACGAGCATGACGCCCGCATCGAACTGGCCAACCTGGGCTCAGGCGGCGCCGCAGTGACGATCGTCTTCCGCCGGCTGATCTCCGCCGCACCCGCGACCGTCGGCGCGTCGGCCTCGGTGCACTGACGATGACGGCGCGCCAGGCACGACGAGGACAGATGACTGCGCCGGTCCGCGCAGGCAGGACGTCACGGCGCCGCGCAACGAACGAGGCCTGCCGAGCGCGGCCGCTGAAGCTTCGCCAATGTCCACGATTCTGGTAGTCGACGACGAGATCGGCATTCGAGAACTGCTCTCGGAAATCCTTTCCGACGAGGGCCATGCGGTGCTGACCGCGGAAAACGCCGCCGCGGCGAGGGCGCTGCGGTCAGCCGAGACGCCCGACCTGGTGCTGCTCGACATCTGGATGCCGGACACCGATGGCGTCACGCTGCTGAAGGAATGGGCGGCGGGAGGGCAGCTGACGATGCCGGTGATCATGATGTCCGGCCACGCCACGATCGACACCGCAGTCGAGGCCACGCGCTTCGGCGCGCTCGATTTCCTCGAAAAACCGATAGCGCTGGCGCGGCTGCTGGCCGCCGTTCGCGCCGGCCTGGAGCGCGGCCGGCCCAGGCATGGCGCCGCGCCTGCAGGCGTTCCGCCGCCGGTGCTCGGCGGCATGACGCGGGTCGACGAGGCGCGGCCGGCAGTGGTGGAGGCAGCGCGCAGTCTTGCCAGCCCGCCGCCGCCGGCCAACGCCGCCTCGGTCGCGCTAGACCAGCCGCTGCGGGAGGCGCGCGACCAGTTTGAACGGGTCTACTTCGAGTACCACCTCGCGCGCGAGTCGTATTCGATGACCCGCGTGGCGGACCGGGCCGGACTCGAGCGCACGCACCTTTATCGCAAGCTCAAGCAGCTCGGCATCGAACTGGTGCGCGGCAATCGCCGCATCGCGGCCGAGGAACCGGCCGGCGAACCAGCGCGACCGCAGGCGGCCGGCGAAGAGCCGCTGTGAGCGCGCAGCCGCGGCGGCAATGAGCTTCGGCGGGCGGACGATCGCGGCGGCCCGCGCAGGCAAACGGCGATGAAGATCATCATCCTCGGCGCTGGCCGGGTCGGCACCTCGGTTGCTGAAAGCCTGGTTTCCGAAGCCAACGACATCACAGTGATCGATTCGGATCCGGTACGCGTCGCCGATCTGCAGCAACGCTACGACCTGCGCGGGCTGGTCGGCAATGCCACGCAGCCTTCGCTGCTAAAGGAAGCCGGCGCGGCCGATGCCGACATGCTGATCGCGGTGACCGCCATCGACGAGGTCAACCTGGTGGCGTCGAAGATCGCGGCCGACGTGTTCAACGTGCCGACGCGAATCGCGCGCGTGCGCAACACCGAACTGCAGCAGCATCCGCGGCTCCTCGGCGACGAGGGCTTCCGCGTCACTCACATCATCTGGCCGGAACAGAGCGTCACCGACCTGCTGCTGCGCCTGATCGAGTTTCCGGAAGCGCTGCAGGTGCTCGACTTCGCCGACGGCAAAGCGAGCCTGATCGCGGTGCGCACCTTTGCCGGCGGCCCGCTGGTGTCGCACCCGATCCAGGATCTGCGCAAGCACATCCCCGGCGTGGACACGCGCATCGTCGCCATTTTCCGCAACGACCGCAGCATCCAGTGCGAGGGCGCGACGATGATCCAGCCCGGCGACGAGGTGTTCTTCCTCGCTGGCGCGAAGGACATCCGCACGGTGATGCGCGAGCTGCGGCGGATGGACAAGCCGGTGAAGCGCGTGATCATCGCCGGCGGCGGCAACATCGGACTGCGGCTGGCGCGTGCACTCGATAGCGGCGAGGGCATCGACTGGGGCGCGGGATTCACGGTGAAGATCATCGAGTTCAACAAGCGCCGCTGCGAGTACCTGGCGGCGCAGCTGTCGAGCCGCGCCCTGGTGCTGCACGGCGACGCCACCGACGAGGACCTGCTGAACGAGGAAGGCGTCGCCGAGTGCGACCTGTTCGCGGCGCTGACCAACGACGACGAGAACAACATCATGAGCGCCCTGCTCGCCAAGCGCATGGGGGCGAGGCGCACGATCGCGCTGATCAACCGCAAGAGCTACGGCGAGCTGATGCAGGGCGGCCAGATCGACATCGCGATTTCGCCCAGCCATGCGACGCTGTCGAACCTGCTCAAGTACGTCCGCCGCGGTGACGTCGTTGCCGCGCACAGCCTGCGCCGCGGCGCCGCCGAGGCGCTGGAGATCATCGCGCACGGCGATGCGAAGAGCTCGAAGGTCGTCGGCCGCCGCATCGAACAGATCGAGCTGCCCAAGGGGGCGACGATCGGTGCCGTGATCCGCGGCGAGGGCGAGGCCGCGCGCGTGCTGATGGCGCACCACGACACCGTGATCGAAGCCGAGGACCACCTGATCGTCTTCGTCGCCAACAAGCGGATGATCGCGCGCGTCGAGAAGACCTTCCAGGTCGGCGTCGGTTTCTTCTAGGCAACGCTTTGCCTCCGGGCAGACCGCATCGGTAGCGTTGCCGGTTCGCAATGGGGATCAATGGTGCTATAAGTGCGCTCGAACCTGAGGGGCCTGTGACGTCCAGCAGGGCTCGCAATCCGTTCTTGGGGAAGGGCCGTTCGTGGACTCATGCGTGTTCGGCCCGGAGCCAGTGGTTCCAACAAGTAGACAAGCCAAGGAGATCTCCATCATGTCCGACCTCGTAGACCAGCCTTCCCAGGCGCCGCAAGCTTCGTCCAACCGCCGCCGCTTCCTCGGTGCAGGCATCGCCGCCGCCGGCGCCGTCGCGCTGGCTGCCTGCGGCAAGAAGGAGGAGCCGGCCAAGGCTGCCGCAACGCCCGCGCCGGCGGTGGCCGCCGCGCCGTCGCCGGTGGTGATCAAGATGCAGGGCGCGTGGGGCGCGAAGGACATCTTCAACGAGATGGCCGAGGAGTACGTCAAGCGCGTCAACGAGATGGCCGGCGGCCGGCTGAAGATCGACTACCTGGTCGCCGGCGCCGTGGTCAAGCCGTTCGAGGTCACCGACGCCGTGTCCAAGGGCGTGCTCGATGCCGGGCACAGCGTTCCCGTGTACTGGTACGGCAAGAGCAAGGTCGCGTCGCTGTTCGGCTCCGGCCCGATCAACGGCTGCGACGCGCACCAGACGCTGGCCTGGATCTATCGCGGCGGCGGCCTGGAGCTGTACAACGAACTGCTGCAGAAGATCCAGCTCGACGTGGTCGGCTACTTCGCCATGCCGATGCCGACCCAGCCGCTGGGCTGGTTCAAGAAGCCCATCACTTCGGCCAAGGAACTGGCCGGGCTCAAGTACAGGACCGTGGGCCTGGCGGCCGACCTGTTCCAGGAGATGGGCACCAAAGTCACGCAGCTGCCCGGCGGCGAGATCATCCCGGCGCTCGAGAAAGGCGTGATCGATGCCTTCGAGTTCAACAACCCGACCTCCGACCGCCGCTTCGGCGCGCAGGACGTGGTGAAGAACTACATGATGGGCAGCTACCACCAGGCGATGGAGTTCTTCGAGATCATCTTCAACAGGAAGGTGCACGACACGCTGGCGCCGGACCTGAAGGCGATCCTGCGTTATGCCGCCGAGGCCGCGTCGTCGTCGAACTGGTGGACGGCGATGGACAACTACTCGCGCGACCTCGAGGAGCTGATCACCAAGGACAAGGTCAACGTGATCCGCACGCCGAAGGCGATCATGGAGGCGCAGCTGAAGGCGTGGGACGTGATCACCAAGAAGCTGTCCGACGAGGATCCGTTCTTCAAGAAGGTCGTCGACAGCCAGCGCGCCTGGTCGAAGCGTGTGGCCAAGTACTGGTTCTTCAACGAAGCCGACTACAAGGCCGGCTACGAGCACATCCACGGCAAACTGGGCTTCTGATCCCGGGGGGAGGCGTGGGCCGGAGCCTGCCGCTCAGGCGGCAGTCCGGCAGACAAGACGGGGCGGCATGGCGTCGCCCCGTTTTCGTATGAATACCGATATCGTTGCCCTACCCCTCGGGGGCCCGAAATGATCAACAAGCTGATCCTGCAGATCGACTGGCTGAGCAAGGCGGTCGGCCACGCGTTCGCGTGGTGCATCATCGTCCTGACCTTCGGCACCGCGTACGAGGTGTTCGTCCGCTACGTGCTGCGCGATCCGACGAGCTGGGCGTTCGACATGAGCTACATCATGTACGGCGCCCTTTTCCTGATGGCCGGCGCCTACACGCTGTCGCGCAACGGCCACGTGCGCGGCGACGTGTTCTACCGGCTGTGGCCGCAGCGCGTTCAGGCGAGCGTTGAGCTGGTGCTGTACCTGATCTTCTTCTTCCCCGGCGTGGTGTCGTTCATGGTCGCCGGCTGGGGCTACGGCACCGAGTCGCTGCGCCTGCGCGAGGTCAGCGTCAACAGCCCGGTCGGCGTGCCGATCTGGCAGTTGAAGATGCTGATCCCCGTTGCCGGATTCTTCCTGACGCTGCAGGGAATCGCCGAGGTGCTGCGCTGCATCCTGTGCCTGCGCGACGGCGCCTGGCCGGCGCGGCTGCACGATGTCGAGGAACTTGAGGCGGCGCTGCAGAAGGAACACGGCACGGAAGCGGCCGCGAAGGGAGCCGGCAAATGACCGATCCGCAAGTCGCGCTGCTGATGCTCGGCGGCTTCATATTCGTCATCCTGCTCGGCTTTCCGATCGCCTTCACGCTGATGGCGATGGGCGTCGGCTTCGGCTACTACGCCTACTTCCGCCCGGCGCAGGCGTTCTTCGACAACCGCGTCTTCTACCTGCTGTCGCAGAACACGTTCTCGATCATGAACAACGACACCCTGGTCGCGGTGCCGCTGTTCCTTTTCATGGGTTACGTGATCGAGCGGGCCAACATCCTCGACCAGTTGTTCATGAGCCTGCGCATCTCGCTGCGCGCCATTCCGGGATCGATGGCGGTCGCGGCGCTCGTCACCTGCGCGCTGTTCGCCACCGCCACCGGCATCGTCGGCGCCGTGGTGACGCTGATGGGCCTGCTGGCGCTGCCGGCGATGCTGAAGGCCGGCTATGAACAGAAGATCTCGGCCGGCCTGATCTGCGCGGGGGGCACGCTCGGCATCCTGATCCCGCCGTCGATCATGCTGATCGTCTACGCCGCGACCTCGGCCACGTCGGTGGTCAAGCTGTACGCGGCAGCGATGATCCCCGGCTTCGTGCTGGCCGGCTTCTACATCGCCTACGTGATCGTGCGCGCGGCGCTGAACCCGAAGCTGATGCCCAAGCTGCCGAAGGAAGAGGTCGGCGACGTCGGCATCGTCGGCATGGTCGTGATGCTGCTGAAGGCGTTCTTCCCGCTCGCCATCCTGATCCTGTCGGTGCTTGGCGCGATCCTGTTCGGCCTGGCCACGCCGACCGAGGCGGCGGCGGTGGGCGCGGCGGGCGGCATGATCCTGGCGGCCGCCTACCGCTCGCTGTCGTGGCCACGGCTGAAGGAAGCGGTGTTCCTGACCGCGCGCACGTCGGCGATGGTCTGCTATCTGTTCGTCGGCTCGTGGACGTTCTCCTCCGTGTTCTCCTACCTCGGCGGCGAAGGGGTGATCAAGGAGTTCGTGCTCGGGATGGACCTCGAGCCAGTGACCTTCCTGCTGCTGTCGCAGCTGATCATCTTCCTGCTCGGCTGGCCGCTGGAGTGGAGCGAGATCATCATCATCTTCGTGCCGATCTTCCTGCCGCTGCTGCCGCACTTCCAGATCGACCCGATCTTCTTCGGCGTGCTGGTGGCGGTGAACCTGCAGACGTCGTTCCTGACGCCGCCGATGGCGATGTCCGCCTACTACCTGAAAGGCATCGCGCCGAAGGGCCTGGAACTGGGCACGATCTTCCTGGGCTGCCTGCAGTTCCTGGTCTTCGTCTTCATCACGATGATCCTGATGTACGTGTTCCCGCCGCTGTACCAGTGGCTGCCGAACCTGCTGTACGGCAACTGAGCGAGATGGACGCGGCCCGACTGAACTGGCTGACCGCGGCCGAGACGGCGCGACTGATCGCCGACGGCACGCTCACGTCCGAGGAGCACGTGCGCGCCTGCCTCGCTCGCATCGACGACACCGAGCCGGCGATACAGGCGTGGGCCCATCTGGACAGGGACTATGCGCTCGAGCAGGCGCGCGAGGCCGACGAGCGGCGCATGCGCGGCGCGCCCTGCGGGCCGCTGCACGGCGTGGCGGTCGGCATCAAGGACATCATCGACGTGCGCGGGCTGCCGACCGAGGACGGGACGGTGCTGCACGCCGGCCGCCTGCCGCGGCGCGACGCGGCCGTCGTGGCGCGGCTGCGCGCGGCGGGCGCGGTAATCCTCGGCAAGACCGTCACCACCGAGATGGCGAGCTACGCGCCGGGCAAGACGCGCAATCCGCATGATCCCGAACACACGCCGGGCGGCTCGTCGAGCGGCTCGGCCGCCGCCGTAGCAGCCGGCCAGGTGCCGGTCGCGCTCGGCTCGCAGACCAACGGTTCGATCATCCGCCCGGCGTCGTTCTGCGGCGTCTACGGCTTCAAGCCGTCATTCGGGCTGGTGTCGCGCAGCGGCGTGCTGCGACTGTCGCGCCTGCTCGACCACGTCGGCGTGCTGGCCCGCTCGCTCGCTGACGTCGCGCTGGTGGCCGAATGCGTCGCCGGCGCAGACGAGGATGACCCGGACACCCAGCCGCCGCGCGCCCGTCCGCCGCTATCGGCAACACTGGCGCAGGAGCCGCCGCTGCCGCCGACGCTGGCGCTGGCGCGCACGCCCTTCTGGGACCGTCTCGACGCCGACGCCCGCGCCGCCTTCGACGAACTGGCGCAGGCGCTCGGCGACCGTGCCCGGCCCTTCGATCTGCCTGAAACGGCGAAGCAGGCGATCGACTGGCACCGGACGATCTTCGAGGCGGATCTGGCGACGCAGTTCGAGCTCGAATACGACCGTGGCGCCGACAAGCTGTCGGCCTCGCTGCGCGGGCAGATCGAACGCGGCCGGCAGGTGCGCGCCGTCGATTACAACCAGGCCGCGGCGCGGATCGCGATCCTCAATGAAAGCTTCGAGTCGCTGTTCGAGCACTTCGACGCCATCGTCACGCCGGCCACCCTCGGCACCGCGCCGCGCGGGCTGGAGGCGACCGGCGATCCGCTGCTGGCGACGCTGTGGACCTACTGCGGCATGCCGGCGTTAAGCCTGCCGCTGGCGCGCGGCGACAACGGCCTGCCGCTCGGAGTTCAACTCGTCGGCGCGCGCGGCGACGACGCGCGGTTGCTGCGCACGGCGCGCTGGCTCGTGGCACAGGTTGCGCCCCCAGCCGCCTGACGCCGGCCAAGGATGAAGGGAGGATCCCGATGTTGACCAAAGTGATCTTCGGCCTGATCAGCATGGCCCTGTTCGCGACCTTCGTCGGTCCGCCGGTGCTGAAACTGAAAGACCCGGCGCTGATCGTCGTCGTGCTCGTCGGCCTGGCGATGATGATCTACGACTTCGTCGAGTTCCTGCGCGAGAAGGACTGACGCGCCGCCTTGCCTCTGACCCGCAGCCGATCCGCAGCGGGCGCCTGACGGCGCCCGCTTCTTCTTTCCGCGCCTGATGACGGCCTTCACCCGCGCGCTCGCACCGCTGCTGAACGTGCTTGGCGCGGTGGTCGCCATCTTCGCCCTGACGATGCTGGTGCCGCTGGCGGTCGCTTTCCTTGCCGGCGAGGAGGCTTCCGAGGATTACGACTGGGCCATCGTGGTGACGCTGGCCAGTGGCGCCGCGCTGTGGCTGCTGACCCGGCGCTTCCGCCGCGAACTGCTGCCGCGCGACGGCTTCCTTCTGGTGACGCTGGTCTGGACCGTGCTGCCGGCATTCGCCGCCCTGCCGCTGCTGCTGCACATTTCCGGCCTGAGCTTCACCGACGCCTACTTCGAAGCGATGAGCGGCCTGACGACCACCGGCGCCACCGTGCTCAGCGGGCTCGACCGGCTGCCGCTGTCGATCAACGTCTGGCGCTGCATGCTGCAGTGGCTTGGCGGAATGGGCATCATCGTGCTGGCAGTGGCCATCCTGCCGCTGCTCGGCGTCGGCGGCTCGCAGGTGTTCCGTTCGGAATACGCGGGACCGCTGAAGGAGGCGAAGCTCACGCCGCGCATCGCCGACACCGCCAAGCTGCTGTATGCGATCTACTTCGGCCTGTCGCTCGCCTGTTTCCTCGCCTACCGCATTGCCGGAATGAGCTGGACCGATGCGCTGATGCACACGTTCTCGACCATGGGCATCGGCGGCTTTTCCGCCTACGACGCCAGCTTCGCGCACTGGAATTCATCTGCGATCGAGTCGGTGGCGGTCATCTTCATGACGCTGGCCGGCATCAACTTTGCCCTGCATTTCACCGCCTGGCGGGCGCGTTCGCCGCGCGTTTATCTGCGCGATCCGGAAGCACGAACCTTCGTCCTCGTGCTGGTTTTCGCGGTCCTCGTGCTGACGGCCTTCCTGGTCGCCCGCGGCACCTATCCGGACTGGCCAACGGCGCTGCGTCATGCGCTGTTCAACGGCGTGTCGGTGGTCACCACCACCGGCTACGCCAACACCGACTACAACCAGTGGCCCACGTTCGCGCCGATCCTGATGCTGTTCCTGGCCAGCTTCGCCACCTGCGCCGGCTCCACCGGCGGCGGCATCAAGATGATCCGCGGTCTCATCCTGCTGAAACAGGCGCGCCGCGAATTCGTCCGCATCCTGCATCCGCGCTCGATCGCGCCGATCGCCGTCGGCCAGCGCACGATCGAGAACAACGTCATTTTCGCCGTGCTCGCGTTCATGCTGATCTACGGCGCGGCGATCACCTGGCTGTCGATTCTGATGCTCGCCTCCGGTCTCGACCTCGTCACGGCCTTCAGCGCGGTGTTCGCCTGCATCAACAACATCGGCCCCGGCCTGAACCTGGTCGGGCCATCCGCCAACTATTCGACGCTGAACGACTTCGAGACCTGGGTGTGCACCTTCGCCATGCTGATCGGCCGTCTCGAACTGATGTCGGTGCTGGTGCTGTTCACGCCGGCGTTCTGGCGCAAATAAACGCGATGCCGCGCGATGCCGTGCAGTTGAGCCTGCGCGTTGCGGCCACCGAAGCACAGCGCCAGGCCGCCATCGAAGCGTGGCTGCGCAGGCCGGATGGCGGCCCGTCGCGTCAACGCGTGATCATCGCCGAGGGCATCCTGTTCGATCGGCAGGGCCCACAGGGTGTCCCGGTGATCGCGCTTGCCGGCGGCTGCCCCTGCTGCATTGGCGCGGTCGCACTGCGCGTGACGCTTGCGCGTACGCTACGCAGGCATGCCGGCGCCGCGGTGCTGCTGCTTGTCCTGGCGGACGAGCACGGGCGCCGCCTGCGCAGGCAGCTCGCAAGCGGCGAACTCGGCCTTGCGCTCGAGGTCGATTGAGACGAATGCACAGCGCACACGTCAACGGCATCGACATCGCCTACCGGCTGGACGGCGACGGCGCGCCGACCCGGCCGTGGCTGTGCTTCGCGCACGCGCTCGGCCAGGATCACACGATGTGGGAGCCGCAGGCCGAAGCCTTCCGTCGCGCCTGCAACATCCTGCGCTATGACCTGCGCGGGCACGGTCGCAGCAGCGCGCCGGCGGGCGACTATACGCTCGAGGTGCTGGCCGACGATCTGCGCGATCTCCTCGACAGCCTCGCCATCAAGCGCTGTCACTTCGTCGGCCTGTCCATCGGCGCCTTGATCGGCCAGTTGGCGGCTGCGCGCTGGCCACTGCGCTTCGCGTCGCTGACACTGGCCGGCGCCGCCTGTCGCTTCTCGCCGCAGATGCAGCCGATCTGGGCCAGCCGGATCAAGGCTGTCCGTACGCCGCTGGGCATGAACGCGGTCGTCGACGAGACGATCAGCGGCTGGTTCACGGCCGCCTTTTTCGCCACCCGGCGCGCCGATATTGCGCGCACGGTGCGGGTGATCCGCAGCACTCCGGTCGACGGCTATGTCGGCGCCATCGCGGCCATGGCGCACGCGGACCTGACGGCGCGGCTGAGCGCCATAACTTGCCCGGTGCTGGTGGTCCTCGGCGACGACGATCGAATCACGACCCTGGACCACGCCGAGCAGATCCTGCGCCAGGTCCCGCAGGCCCGCCTGCGACGGATCCCGGGCGCTTCGCACCTGTCCAACGTGGAGCAGGCGACAGAGTTCAACGCGGCCTTGCGCGACTTCCTTGCCGCCGGGCCTTGAGCGCGCGGGGGGCCGCTGCAGGGGCGAATCCTTTGCGCATCCTCGACAAGGCCGCCGCGTGATCGCGTCCGGCAGTTGCATCGCCGCGGCCGAGAGCTTGTCCGCAGGTCCTTCGTGCGTCCGAGCCGTTTCGCGGACAGGCTTCACGGGCGCGGCCGGGTGCGCCGGAGGGTTCGACGCGCGCGTTGTCGCGTTCGGGGCGCGGATCCCCGGTCACGCAGCGCTCGGCGAAGCCGGTCGCGTGCTGTGCGGCCGCCGCCGCGCGCCGGACAGGCGAATGCCAACGATCAGCCGGGGCTTGAGATTGCGCAACGCGGGCCGATATACGGGGCGAAGGCGGTCATCGAAGTCGGCCGCCGCTGCGTTCACGTTCTCATGCAAACGATCTACAACAGTCCGCTTTTCTGCGTGGTCGAGTTCACCGGCTTCGGCGCCGAGGGCCAGCATCCGGCCGGCGGCTTCGAGATCATGGACAAGACACTACGCCGCGAGATCTTCCTCGGCGGCAGGGACGCCGAGCGGTTCCGCTCGAGCGTGCAGGCGTTAATCGCCTCGCAGCCGTCGGCCGAGGACCTCGATGAGTTCCTTTCCGCCTACACGGGCGTGATGCAGACCCCGGTGGCGCTGCACTAGGCGCTATTGGCCGCGGCGCGGCTCCCGCGTCGCCACGATCAAGAGCAGCAGCGCCGCAGCCACCCAGGCGAGCAGGAAGTACAGCCCGGCCTGGAAGGCGGCGACGTCATACTGGCGCACGCCGGCGATGGCCACACCGCGCCAGCGCGCGTCGAGGATCAGTCCGATCACGGGCATCTGAACCAGCGTGCCGAGCATCACACCGGCGTTGACGACGCCGGTGACCGTGCCCTGCAGTCGCAATGGCGCCGACTCCTTGGCGAAGCCGAAGGAAAGCGCCATCGAGCCGGCACCGAAGCTGGCCGCCAGCAGCAGCGGCACCAGCAACAGCAGCGGCGTCGACGGCGCCATCGCCAGCACGGCAAGGCCGGCGAGCAGCACGCAGGCGCCGACCGCAAACGGCAGCTTGCGCCGCTGCAGCCGGTCGGACCAGACTCCGAAGACCGGACCGCCGAGGGCGAACATCACCAGCATCGACGAGGTGATCAACGCTGCATTGGCGACGCTGATGTGGTGCACCTGCGACAGCAGCGGCACGCCCCACAGGCCGGTGAAGGCGAGGAAGGCGCCACACACTCCCGAGTTCACCAGCGCCAGCAGCCACGGATTCGGATAGCGCAGGATCGCGCGCAGATCCGCGCCGACCGATGAATGCGCCGGATCGAGTCCGACCCCCGGCAGATGGCTGAAGAAACCGCGTTCGACCGGATCGTCGCGCATGATCAGGCGGATCGCGACGGCGAGCGCCAGCACGAGCACGCCCGAGGCGGCGATGACGCTGCGCCAGCCGAAGGCGTCGGCCAGCCAGCGAAGCGGCGGTCCGGCCAGTACCGCGCCGAGCGTGCCCACGGCAAGCGACAGGCCCGACAGCGTGGCAAAACGCGACGGCGCGAACCAGTGCGTGACCAGCTTGAGCATCGACACCCATGCCAACCCATGCGCCGCTCCGATCAGCGCCCGGCCGAGGCCGGCGACGAGCGCCGTTTCGGCCATCGCAAAGGTCACGCTGCCGGCGCCGGCGAGCACGCTGCCGGCAAGGAACATCCGGCTCGGCCCAAGGCGGTCGACCAGCACGCCCGTCGGGATCTGCACCGCCGCGTAGGCGTAGTAGTAAAAGGCGGAGAGGTTGCCGAGCCCTGCGGCCGACAGCGAGAAATCGCGCATCAGATCCGGCGCCAGAGAGGCCGGCGTGACGCGCTGAAAGAAGCCGAACAGATAGAAGGCGGCGGCCAGCCCCCACATCAGCAACGACAGCCGCAGCGGTGGAAAATGCATCGGGGAACCGGGTGCCGAGCCGATCTGCGTCGAGCGAGCATTCTAGAGAGCGTCCGATGCCACCGGCAGAACTTGTGCGGCGAAAAAGCCGAAGGGCGCGTGCAACGTGACTGACCCTGCGCGAACAACGCGAACATCGATGCGCTTCGACCATCTGATCGGCGGCGGCTCAGCGCAAGCCACGCAGGTCGCGAGGTTGTCGCAGTCGACCGACAACCGCGTGCGGCTGCTCGCGGCCGGCGGCGAAAACGACGGCATCCTGAGTCGCGTGCCGATCGGCGCTGCGGCGTAGCCCGCAAATCGCAGCAGCTGCAACCGAGCCTTCGATACGCTGCCGCAGCCGGCGTTGAATGGACGCAGGGACTGCCAGCCGCGCCGCAAGGCGCCGGGCCGCTCGTCGGCGACCACTGCGGCGGCCTACCGGCATGGCCAGCCGCAGGACGACGGCGGCTGAGCCGCGCCGCGCTGCCTTACTTCCTGTATGTGAGAAAGGACGCGGGTGGTGCCAGCGACTTCCGCGGTACCGGCGGTCCGCGCCGCTCGGGCAACAGCGTTGCCGCGGCCGTACGGTCGCTGCACCAGGCGAGGGGAGGTCCGTGCCGGCAGCGGTCGCCTTTACCGCATCACACCTGCCGCCAGGGCAGGCCGTGCTTGCGCCAGCCGCCGAGCGTGCCGCGATGATGGTCGCGGTCGAGTTCGCCCTCGAAGCCCTCCAGGACATTGGCCACATTGGTGAAGCCGTGCTTCTCGAGCTCGGCGCCGGCATCGAGCGTGCGCTTGCCGCTGCGGCAGATCAGCACGATTGGCCGGTCCTTGCGGCCGGCCATGCGCAGCACCTGTTCGGTGAAATGTGGGTTGACCTCGAAGTCGGGGGCGGTGTTCCACTCGATGTTGATCGCGCCGACCGGATGGCCGACGTAGTAATGCTCGATCTCCGTGCGGCAGTCGATCAGCAGCGCGTTCGGGTTGGCTTGCAGGACGTCGTAGGCTTCCTGCGGGGTCAGGTGCTTCATCTTGCGGGCTCCGGCGCCGATTATCCGCGGCGGCCTGTGGCGGCGCTGTAACGGCCGCGCATAAGCAAATGCCCGCCGATGATCAGCAGCGGCCGGCCCGGCGCGCCTGCCCTATGCCGACGCCCCCTACAATGTCGCCCCCTGACCGACGAGCCGCCGATGCCACTGTCCCGCGCCGAAGCACAGCTGGGCGAACTGCTCCGCCGCCGCATCCTGATCCTCGATGGCGCGATGGGCACGATGATCCAGCGCTACCGGCTGTCGGAGGAGGATTTCCGCGGCTCGCGCTTCGCCGCGCATCCGCGCGACCTGCGCGGCAACAACGAGTTGCTGCAGCTGACCGCGCCGCACATCGTGCGCGAGATCCACGAGCAGTACCTTGCCGCCGGCGCCGACATCATCTCGACCAATACTTTCGGCGGCACGCGCACGGCGCAGCAGGACTACGGGCTGGCCGAATTCGCCTACGAGATGAACGTCGCCGCGGCGAAGCTGGCCCGCGCCGCCGCGGACAAGGTCTCGACCGCCGAGAAACCACGGTTCGTCGCCGGCGCGATCGGGCCGACACCGAAGACGGCGTCGATTTCGCCCGACGTCAACGACCCCGGCGCGCGCAACATCACCTTCGACGAGCTGGTGCTCGCCTACGGCGAGCAGGCGCGGGGGCTGCTCGACGGCGGCGCCGACATCCTGCTGGTCGAGACGATCTTCGACACGCTCAACGCCAAGGCCGCGATCTTCGCCATCGAGGAGGAGTTCGAGCGGCGGGGCCGCCGCTGGCCGGTCATCATCTCCGGCACCGTGACCGATGCCTCCGGCCGCATCCTGTCCGGGCAGACCGTGGCGGCGTTCTGGCACTCGGTACGCCATGCCAGGCCGTTGGCCGTGGGGCTGAACTGCGCACTCGGCGCGGCGCTGATGCGGCCGTACGTCGAAGAACTGTCCAGGATTGCCGACACCTTCGTCAGCGTCTACCCGAACGCCGGACTGCCCAACCCGATGTCGGAGACCGGCTTCGACGAGACGCCGGAGGTCACGTCCAGCCTGCTGGCGGAGTTCGCCCAGGCCGGCTTCGTCAACATCGCCGGCGGCTGCTGTGGCACGACGCCGCAGCACATTGCGGCCATCGCCAGGGCGATCGACGGCGCCGCCCCGCGCCAGGTTCCCGCGGCCACGCCGTTGCTGCGGCTGTCGGGACTGGAGGCGGCGACGATCGGCGACGACGCGCTGTTCGTCAACGTCGGCGAGCGCACCAACGTCACCGGCTCGAAGGCCTTCGCCCGCCTGATCCTCGGCGGCCAGTTCGAGGAAGCGGTCGCGGTGGCGCGGCAGCAGGTGGAAAACGGGGCGCAGATCATCGACGTGAACATGGACGAGGCGATGCTCGACTCGGCCGCGGCGATGACCCGGTTCCTCAACCTGGTCGGCGCGGAACCGGACATCGCCCGCGTGCCGGTCATGATCGACAGCTCCAAATGGAGCGTGATCGAAGCGGGGCTGAAGTGCGTTCAGGGCAAGTGCATCGTGAACTCGATCTCGCTGAAGGAAGGCGAGGCCGAGTTCCTCCGCCAGGCGAAACTGGCCCGCCGCTACGGTGCGGCGGTGATCGTGATGGCCTTCGACGAGCAGGGCCAGGCCGACAGCTTCGACCGCAAGGTGGCCATCTGCCGGCGCAGCTACGACCTGCTCGTGCAGCAGGCGGGCGTGCCGCCCGAGGACATCATCTTCGACCCGAACATCTTTGCCATCGCCACCGGCATCGAGGAGCACAACAACTACGCCGTCGACTTCATCGAGGCCACGCGCTGGATCCGCCACCACCTGCCGCATGCGAAGACGAGCGGCGGCGTGTCGAACGTCAGCTTCAGCTTCCGCGGCAACGACCACGTGCGCGAGGCGATCCACACGGTCTTCCTCTATCACGCGATCAGGGCCGGGCTGACGATGGGCATCGTCAATGCCGGGCAGCTGGGCGTGTACGAGGAGATCGAGCCGCAACTGCGCGAGCGGGTCGAGGACGTGGTGCTGAACCGCCGCCCGGACGCCGGCGAGCGGCTGGTCGCGTTCGCCGAGCAGGTCAGGGCCGGCGGCAAGGAACGGAAGGAAGACCTCGCCTGGCGCGCCGAACCGGTTGAGAAGCGGCTGGCGCACGCGCTGATCCACGGCATCACGCAACACATCGTCGACGACACCGAGGAATGCCGCGCCGCCGTCGCCGCCCGCGGTGG
Source organism: uncultured Burkholderiaceae bacterium (assembly GCA_964509545.1). GTDB lineage: Bacteria > Pseudomonadota > Gammaproteobacteria > Burkholderiales > Burkholderiaceae_F > JADJWR01. The sequence continues at coordinate 323,545 of CAZDXQ010000001.1, forward strand.
CCGGCCGATCGAGGTGATCGAAGGGCCGCTGATGGACGGCATGAACATCGTCGGCGACCTGTTCGGCGCCGGCAAGATGTTCCTGCCGCAGGTGGTGAAAAGCGCCCGCGTGATGAAGCAGGCAGTGGCGCACCTGGTGCCGTTCATCGAAGCCGAGAAGGCTCAACTCGCCGCCGCCGGCGGCGACGTGCGCGCCAAGGGCAAGGTGGTGATCGCCACGGTCAAGGGCGACGTGCATGACATCGGCAAGAACATCGTCTCGGTCGTGCTCCAGTGCAACAACTTCGAGGTCGTCAACCTCGGCGTGATGGTTCCGGCCGAGAAGATCCTCGCCACCGCGCGCGAGGAGCGCGCCGACATGATCGGCCTGTCGGGCCTGATCACGCCGTCGCTGGAGGAAATGGCGCACGTGGCGCGCGAGATGCAGCGGCAGGGCTTCTCGGTGCCGCTGCTGATCGGCGGCGCCACCACCAGCCGCGTGCACACCGCCGTGAAGATCGCGCCGCACTACACGCGCGGCCCGGTGATCTACGTCTCGGATGCCAGCCGCTCGGTCGGCGTGTGCCAGAACCTGGTTTCCGATGACGCGGCCCAGCGCTTCATCGCCGAGGTCACCACCGAGTACGAACGGGTCCGCGCCCAGCACGCGGCGAAGAAGGGGCCGGAACTGATCCCGCTGGCCGAGGCCAGGGCCAATGCCACGCGCATCGACTGGGCCGGCTACGCGCCGCCGAAGCCGAAGTTCCTCGGCCGGCGCCTCTTCCGCAACTACGACCTGGCGATGATTGCCAAGTACATCGACTGGGGGCCATTTTTCCAGACCTGGGACCTGCACGGGCGGTTCCCGGAGATCCTCGCCGACGAGGTGGTCGGCGAACACGCGCGCCAGGTCTTCGCCGAAGGCGAAAAGATGCTCGAGCGGATCATCGCCGAGCGCTGGCTCACCGCCAACGGCTCGATCGCGTTCTACCCGGCCAACAGTGTCGGCGACGACATCGAGGTCTACACCGACGAGACGCGGCGCGAAGTGCTGTTCACCTGGCACGGCCTGCGCCAGCAGACGAAGAAACCGGTGCTCGACGGCAGGCCGAATCCGAACCAGTGCCTCGCCGACTTCATCGCACCGAAGCTCATCGACGGCAAACCGAGCGGCATCGCCGATTACATCGGCATGTTCGCCGTGACCAGCGGCATCGGCCTCGAAAAGCGGGAGGCCCTGTTTCACGCCAGGCACGACGACTACGGCGCGATCATGCTCAAGGCGATCGCCGATCGGCTCGCCGAGGCTTTCGCCGAGCTGCTGCATGAGCGCGTGCGCCGCGACCTCTGGGGCTATGCCTTCGGCGAGGACCTCACCAACCAGCAGCTGATCCGCGAGGGTTACCGCGGCATCCGCCCGGCGCCCGGCTATCCGGCCTGCCCGGAGCACGCGGTCAAGCGCGCGCTGTTCGACGTGCTTGCGCCCGCCGAGATCGGCATGGGGCTGACCGAGAACTACGCGATGACGCCACCGTCGTCGGTCTCGGGCTTCTACTTCTCGCACCCGCAGGCGAAGTACTTCAACGTCGGCCGCATCGGCCGCGACCAGCTCGAAGACCTGGCGCAGCGCAAGCGCGAGACGGTCGACGAGCTGGAGCGCTGGCTGGCCGCCAATCTGGGCTGAGCCGGCGCGACGCAAGTCGCCGCAGACGGGGCCACGGCGTGCCGATGGCTCGCCCGCAGTACGCAGCCACAACCTGCGCGCCGCCAGCGACGGCTGCGTGCGCGGAAACAGAACCGAAACACAATGCTTCGCAGCTGAAAGTCGCGCGATACGGTCGGCGCCTACTGTGCGCACACGTGCCGATCGAACTCCTTGTTGCGGCGGCACGCCATCAACGCAGTGCCAACCCCCTGGAGGACATCATGGAAATGATCAGCGCGAAGTTCATCGAGGAGATGCACAAACCGATGGTCGGCTCGGCGCCGACATCGAGGCAGGACGTGGCCGCCCATTTCCGCGACTGCGCCAATGGCGTCGCGCCGGAGATGGCGCAGCAGCGGACCCGCTCGTTCTATCGCTCGAGCGGCCATGCCTGGTCGATGGCGCTGAGCTGAGACGGCAGCGTCGCCCGTCCACCCATACCGTCCAACGATTGGCCGGCGGCAGGACTGCTTAACCGCATCGCAAACGAAGCGCCGTCGTTCGACGGCGGCGTCATGCCTACCCGGCTCTTGCCGGTCGCGATCGCCGCCGCACCTTGCCCCGGTCGGTCGCCTGGAGGGCCAATCGCCCTGCCGACGGAAGTCTCTTCGATCCAAAGAGCCGCTGGCCGCCGGAACCCGAACGCTCGATCCGCGGGCTTGATCTGCGTCCTTCCGTTCCCATCTGCAGCGCATAAGCTGTGTTTTTGCGGGCCGACGGGAGACCGCAATGACGATGACGAGCAAGCCGGCGACGAGACCGGCCGCGGTTGCCGGCTACTTCTATCCGGAAGCGCCCGCCGAGCTGCGCGATCAGGTCGGCCGATTCCTGGCTGACGCGTCGACGCGCGCCGCTGACGCGGCGATCAAGGCGCTGATCGCGCCGCACGCCGGCTATATCTACTCGGGGCCGATCGCCGCCAGCGCCTACGCGCAGATCGCCGCCCAAAGCGGCCGGATCAGGCGCGTCGTGCTGCTCGGCCCGACCCATCGCGTCTTCGTGCGCGGTCTGGCGCTGCCGGGCGTGCAGCGCTTTGCCACGCCGCTGGGCGAGGTCGAGATCGACCGCGCTGCGGTCGCAGCACTGCGCGGGTACCCGCAGGTAGTCGAAAGCGCGGCAGCGCACGCCGATGAGCACTCCCTCGAAGTGCATCTGCCTTTCCTGCAGCAGCTGCTCGACGGGTTTTCCCTGGTACCGCTGGCGGTGGGCGAGGCGAACGCCGCTGAAGTTGCCGAAGTGCTCGAGGCGCTGTGGGGCGGCGACGAAACGCTGATCGTCGTCAGCTCCGACCTGTCGCACTACCTGCCTTACGACGTATCGCGGCGCGTTGATCGCGCAACCGTCGAGAGGGTGCTGTCGTTCGAGGCTGTCATCGACCACGAACAGGCCTGCGGCGCGACACCGATCAACGGCCTGCTGCTGGCGGCAAGAAGCCGCGGGCTGCGCGCCGAACTGCTCGACCTGCGCAGCTCCGGCGACACCGCCGGCGACCGTCGCCGCGTGGTCGGTTATGCGGCGATGGCGTTCCGCTCGCCGGAGGCAGCCGTCGGCATCGACAGCGATGCGGCGGCCGAGGACAGCGCGGCCCGGGGCCGCGTGCTGCTCGCGCACGCGCGCGCCGCGATCGCCGGCGCGCTGGAACTGATCGCCCTACCGGCGCCGGAACGGCCCTTCCTGGGCCGACCGGGAGCGAGCTTCGTCACGCTGCGCCGGGCCGGCGACCTGCGCGGCTGCATCGGCTCGCTGCAGCCGCGGCGTTCGCTGCGCGAGGACGTGCGCGCCAATGCGGTGGCCGCGGCCTTCGATGATCCGCGCTTCGCGCCGCTGACTGCCGCCGAATACGCCGATATCGATGTCGAGGTTTCGCTGCTGTCGGCCGCGGCGCCGCTGCCGGTGGCCAGCGAAGCGGATCTGCACGCGCAGCTGCGCGCCGGCATCGACGGCCTGATCCTCGAACTGGGCACGCGGCGCAGCACCTTCCTGCCGCAGGTGTGGGAGATGCTGCCGCACCCGCGCGAGTTCGTCGCCGAACTGAAGCGCAAGGCCGGCCTGGCGCGCGGCTTCTGGTCGGACGAACTGCGTTTCTCGCGCTACACGGTGGAGAAGTTCTCGGAACGGGACCTGGCGTGAGCACGCTGCCGACTTTCGAGACACGCGACGAGGCATTGCCATGAGCGCCACAATCCGCGCCGCAACGAACGCGCAACAGCCGGACGAGCATTTTCCGGCGCGCTGGTGGCACCGGCTCGACGACGGTCGCATCCAGTGCGACCTGTGCCCGCGCGACTGCCGGCTGCACGAGGGCCAGCGCGGTCTTTGCTTCGTGCGCAAGCGCGAGGGCGAGGCGATGGTGCTGACCACCTACGGCCGCTCCTCGGGCTTCTGCGTCGATCCGATCGAGAAGAAGCCGCTCGCCCACTTCTATCCCGGCTCGTCGGTGTTCTCGTTCGGCACGGCCGGCTGCAACCTCGCCTGCAAGTTCTGCCAGAACTGGGATATCTCCAAGTCGACCGAGATGGACCGGCTGATGGACGCGGCCTCGCCGGCGGCGATCGCCGAAGCGGCGATCGCCACCGGCTGCCGCAGCGTCGCCTTCACTTACAACGACCCGGTAATCTTCGCCGAGTACGCGATCGACGCCGCGATCGCCTGCCACGCACGCGGGCTGAAGACGGTGGCGGTCACGGCCGGCTACATCCACGCCGCGCCGCGCGCAGAGTTCTATGCCCACATGGACGCGGCCAATGTCGACTTGAAGGCGTTCAGCGAGGAGTTCTACTTCAGGCTGACCGGCGCGCACCTGGCGCCGGTGCTGGAGACGCTGAAGTACCTGGTGCACGAGACGGCGTGCTGGACCGAGATCACCACCTTGCTGATCCCGACCAAGAACGACTCCGACGCCGAGATCCGCGCCATGTGCCAGTGGATCGGCCGCGAGCTGCGGCCCGACGTGCCGCTGCACTTCACCGCCTTCCATCCCGACTACAAGCTCGACGACCTTCCGCCGACGCCGGCATCCACCCTGGCCCGGGCCCGGCGCATCGCGCAGGAAGTAGGGCTGCAGTACGTCTACACCGGCAACGTGCACGACCGCGAAGGCGGTTCGACCTTCTGCCCACGTTGCCATGCGCTGCTGATCGAGCGCGACTGGCACCGCATCCTGCGCTACGAGCTCGCCGACGACGGTCGCTGCCCGCACTGCACGCACGCCATCGCCGGCCGCTTCGAGCCATACCAGGGCAGCTTCGGCAACCGGCGCTTCGCCGTGCGGGTGTCGCGGCGATAATCGGCGGCCGGCGCCTTCCTGCGCCGGCACGGAGCCGAAATGGCTGCTGCTGATCCGCCCGAGGGGCGGCTGGGCCCGGTGACGCTGCTGCAAGCGCTGCGCGCGCCGTCCTCGCTAATGGGTCGCGTCGAGGCGATCATCGTCCGCGGCGCCCCGCGGGAGCCGGCGCGCCGCATCGAACGGACCTTCGCCCGCGCCGGCATCGGCCTGGCCGACGACCGCCTCGGCCAGCGGGGCGAAGCCGAACTTTCGACGCGGCAGGTGACGCTGATCCAGCATGAGCACCTGCCGGTGATCGCGCAACTGGCGCGCGTGCCGGCGGTCGATCCCGTCGGCCTGCGCCGCAACCTCGTCGTCTCCGGCATCAATCTGCTGGCGCTGAAAAGCGTCCGGCTGCGCGTCGGCGCCGCGCTGCTCGAGCTCGTCGGGCCGTGCCATCCCTGCTCGCGCATGGAAGAGGCGATCGGGCCCGGCGGTTACGCGGCGATGCGCGGCCACGGCGGCATGACGGCGCGCGTGCTCGAGGGCGGCGTCATCACTGTCGGCGACGCCGTTGTCGCACAATCGCCCTGACACGACCAACGAGACAGGAGACCGCGATGCTGCTCGGCTGCATTGCCGACGACTTCACCGGCGCCACCGATCTGGCCGGCACCATCGCCCGCACCGGCCTGACGGCCGTGCAGGTCAACGGCGTGCCCGACGATGGCCTGCAGGTCGATCCCGCGGATGCCGTCGTCGTCGCGCTGAAATCGCGCACGATCGAAGCGTCGGCAGCCGTGGCGCAGTCGCTCGGCGCACTGGGCTGGCTGCGCGATCATGGCGCGCAGCGCATCTACTTCAAGGTCTGCTCGACCTTCGATTCGACGCCGGCCGGCAACATCGGCCCGGTGGCCGACGCGCTCGCTGAGGCGCTCGGCGCGCGGGTGAACGTCGTCACGCCCGCCTATCCGCGCAACGCGCGCACCGTCTACCAGGGCCACCTGTTCGTCGGCGAGGCCCTGCTTTCCGACACCGGCATGCGCACGCACCCGCTGACGCCGATGACCGACAGCAACCTCGTCCGCGTGCTCGGCGCGCAGACCCGGCACCGCGTCGGGCTGCTGCCGCATGCGGTGATTGCGCAGGGCGCGATTGCCGTCGCTGCCCGCCTGAACGCGCTGGCGGCCGACGGCTGCCGGCACGTGATCGCCGACGCGATCGACGACGCGCAACTGCAGCTGCTCGGCGCGGCGGTCGCGCCCGGCTGGCTCGCCACCGGCGGCTCGGGCCTCGCCGAAGGCATGGCGCTGGCGCTGCGCGCGCAGGCCCGTGCCGCGGGCCGGGCCGCGATCGACTGGCCGCGCGGCCCGGCGGTGATCCTCGCCGGCAGTTGCTCGACGGCGACGCTGACGCAGATCGAACGCGTGAAGGCGAGCGTGCCGCAGTTGCAGCTCGATCCGCTGGCTCTGGCCCGCGACGGCACCGCGTTGAGCGCCGCGCTCGACTGGGCCAAGGCCCGCCTGGGCGAACAACCGCTGCTGATCTACGCCTCGGCCTCGCCGGAGAAGGTCGCCGCGGCGCAGCGGCAACTCGGCCGCGAACGCGCGGCGCAGGTGGTCGAGGACGCGCTGCGCGCGATCGCCGTCGGACTGGCCGCTGCCGGCGCGCGCCGCTTCGTCGTCGCCGGCGGCGAAACTTCGGGCGCGGTGACCGAAGCCCTTGGCGTGCGCGCGCTCGCCATCGGCCCGGAGATCGCCCCCGGTGTGCCATGGACGCGCGCCGCCGACGGCAAGCCGTACGCGCTGGCGCTGAAATCCGGCAACTTCGGCGGCCCGGACTTCTTTACCCGCGCCTTCGAAGTGGCCCCTTGAAGGGGCGGCGCCACGATGAACGAAACCGCCGCCCGCGACGCGATCGTGCGCATCGCCCGCTCGATGTTCGAGCGCGGGCTGACGCACGGCTCCACCGGCAACATCAGTCTGCGCACCGGCGACGGCTGGCTGATGACGCCAACCGGTTCGAGCTTCGGCGATCTCGACCCGGCGCGGCTGTCGAGGCTCGACGCCGCTGGCCGGCACGTCGACGGCGATGCGCCGACCAAGGAGGCCTTCCTGCACCGCGCGATGTACGACGAGCAGCCGCGCTTTGCCGCCGTCGTTCACCTGCACTCGCTGCATTCGGTGGCGGTGTCGGTGCTGGCTGACGTCGACGCCGACGACGTGCTGCCGCCGCTGACCGCCTACTACGTGATGCGTGTCGGACGCCTGCCGCTGGTGCCCTACTTCGCGCCGGGCGACGCCAGGCTCGCCGAGGCGGTGCGCGGCTACGCCGGAGCCCACCACGCGCTGCTGCTCGCCAACCACGGCCCGGTGGTCGCCGGAACGTCGCTGGCCGCAGCGGCGGACGCAATCGAGGAACTGGAAGCCACCGCGCGCCTGTATCTGCTGCTGCGCCACGAGCGGCTGCGGCCGCTGACCGGCGAGCAGGTCGGCGAGTTGCGCCGGCGTTATCCGTCCTGAGGCTGCGCGCGCTCAGCGGCGCGGCGTTCGAGGACGCCGGCGTCGCGAAGGAATTGCGCGCCAAGGTCGGCCAGTGGCGCGCCGCCGCGCACGCAGTACGGATGCCCTCCGGGACCGCCGCTCCATTCATGGCCGAGGCCGGGCACCTCGATGCGGCGCAGGCGCAAGTCCACCCCGTCGTGATAGTCCACCGCCGCGACGCTGCCGGCCTGTGTCTCGCGGCGCACGATTTCGATCCGGCTGCGGCGCAGCGATTCCAGCGCCTGCTCCTGCAACTGCTCGGCGCACCGCGGATGCACGACGGCATCGTCGCCGCCGTGGACGATCGCCAGCGGCGCGCAGGCGCGCTGCGCCGCGCCGAGGGCCGTTGTCGGCGGCAGCCGCAGGCCGCGCTTCATCACGTCGCGCGGATCCTGCAGGTTGAGGCTGCCGAGCAGCGGCGGCGCGGCGACGACCATCACCGCAGCAATACGGTCGGCAAGATGGAACGCCAGCAGCGCGCCGAGTCCGCCACCGGCCGAAATGCCGATCGCCGCCACCGCGCCGGCATCGACACGCACCCGCGCGGCGACGTCGTCGAGCATCGCCCGGATCACGCGGACTTCGCCCTCGCCGCGCTGTGCCAGCGGCGAGAACCAGTTCCAGCACCGATACAGGTTGGCAAGCCGGCGCTGCTGCGGGCACAGCAGGCGCACGCGCGAACGATCGGCCAGGCGGGTCAGGCCTGCAGCAAACGCAAATCCCAGCGCCCGCTGTCGGCAGCCATGCAGCACGACGAGCAATGGCGCTGCCTCCTCGTCGCGCAGCCCGGCCGGCGCGTACAGCCCGTAGCGCCACGTATGCACGGCGAACGGCCCGCCGAGCATGTGTACGCCGGCGACCGAGACCCGCCCGCGCCGCCAGCGGCCGCGCCATAACCCGAGCCGCACCAGCAGCCAGGTGCGCAGGCGAAGCAGCCGAAAAATGATCCACTGCAACATGCGGGCAAACTAACACGCGAACGGCGACGTGCCGGCCGGCGCTTTGCCGGCAGCACCGAAGAGGCGCACGCAGCCGCTGACGGCGGCGGCGTCGGGCGTTCGATCCAGCATCGATCGGCGATACTGTCCGCCCGCTCCTCGGGCGCGCCCGCGCATGCCCTTCGCCCACACCAAGATCCAGCTGCCGAAACCGCGCGCGGCTTTCGTCGAACGCGGCCAGATGCAGCCGCGGCTGGCCGCGGCGCTGGCCTCGCAGCGGCTGGTGCTGCTGTGTGCGCCGGCCGGCTACGGCAAGACCTCGGCGCTGGCGCACGAACTGGCCCGGCTGCCTCCGGGGCATGCTGTGGCATGGATCGCCGCCGACGCCGGCGACGACCTGCAGCGGCTGCTCGACTGCCTGGTCACCGCGCTCGAACCGTTCGACCCGCCATGGCGCACCGCGCCGGAGGCGCTGGTCGCCCGCGCCGGCCGCGCCGGTGCCGAGGAGCAGCGCGCCATCGCCGCCGAACTGATCAACACGCTCGACGCCTGCGAGGTGGCGCACGGCGTGATCGCCTTCGACGATGTGCACCGGGTGGAGGACGCCGCGTTCTTCGCCTTTCTCGACCTGCTGCTCGAGCGGCTGAGCGCGCGCTGGACGGTCGCGCTCACCTCGCGCACCGATCCGCCGCTGGCGCTGGCCCGCCTGCGCGCCCGCGGCGAACTGGCCGAGTTCCGCCAGTTGCAGCTCCAGTTCGCGCGCGACGACGCGCGCCGTCTCGCGTTCGACGCCGGGCTCGACGGCGCGATCGCCGATCGACTGTTCGAGCGCACGCAGGGCTGGCCGGCCGGGCTGCGGATCGCGATCAGCGCCGCCCAGGGTGCGCCCGGCGGCCGCCCGCTCGATACGCAGCAATGGCAGCGCACGATCGACCGGCCGTTGTTCGACTTCCTCGTCAGTGAGGTACTCGACCAGTTGCGGCCGGCACTGCGCGAGTTCCTGCTGCGCACCAGCGTGCTGGCCGATCTCGACCCCGCGCGCAGCGAGCAGGTGGCCGGTGGCGGCGACGCCGCGGCGCTGCTCGACGAAGTCGAGCGCGTCGGGCTGTGCACCGCGGTGGTCGACGCACCGTCGTCGACGCTGCGGCTGCACGACCTGCTGCGCGACGCGATGCAGACGCGGCTGCGCATTGAACGCCCCGATCTGTGGCGCGAGTGCCTGCAGCGCGCTGCCGAAGGCGAATCCGACCCGGTGCGCCGGCAGGCGCTGCTGCTTGCGGCCGGACGCCACGAAGAAGCGGCGCAGGCGCTGCTTCAGGCCGCGCCGCTGATGAACCTCGGCGGCTCGGCGCCGACCCTGCTGCGGCTGGCCGCCGCGTTCCCGCCCGCGTTCGCCGCCGCCAGCCCGCAATTGCAGCGCGTGCTGGGACTCACCAAGCAGACGATCTGGCAATTGAGCGACGCCGAGCGCCACTACGAGCGGGCGGAGAACCTCTACCGGGCGCGCGGCGACTCGGCCGGAGCCAACCTCGCGGCCGTTCGCCGCGCCGCGGTGCTGGTGCCGCTCGGCCGCCTGTCGCAGGCCGCGGCGCTGCTCGATGCGGCGCGCGCCGCGCCGAGCGGCGACTTCGAAACGCGGATGATCGCCGCCACGGCCGAACTGTGGCTGGCGCTCGAGCGCTGCGAGTTCGACCACGTCGCCCCCTGCTTCGACGCGCTGCTGCAACTGCAGCTGACGACCGACCGCCTCGAAGACTGGCAGACGATCCCGCCACCGCGCGTGACCGCCGCCCGCGGCGCGGCGCCGCTCGTCGCCCGCTGGGCCGGCGAGGCATTGAAGGTGGCCGGAGACCGGCCAGTGCCGTTGCGCGCGATGGCGCAGATCGCGCTCGGCTGGCGCGCCCTTTGGCTGGCGCAGGTGGACGAGGCCGCGGACCTGCTCGCGCTCGCGGAAGCCGACGCGCAGTGGCTTGGCGAGTACGTCATCGCGCGCAGCCACGGCCTGGCGCTGCGCGCCGTGCTAGCGCTGGCGCACGGCGACCGCGCCACCGCGCTGCAGACCATGCGCCAACGCGTGGCCGAGCAACCGGCCGGCTACGGCGACTGGGGCCTGTGGCACGCGCTGTTCGCCGCCGTGCGCGTCGCCGCGGCCTGCGCCGACGCCGCGACGACGCGCGAATGGCTCGACCGGCTGCTGGCGATGCACCCGACGCTACCCGAAGCCAGCGAACGGCGGCTGCTGCCGGCGCGCGGGCTGCAGGGCACGCTGGCCTTTCTCGAAGGCCGGCGCGACGAGGCGGTGGCCCACTGGCAGGCGGCACTCGCCCAGGAAGAAGCCTGCGACCTGATGGGCCAGGCCAACGAACTGCGGCTGCGGCTGGCCGCCGCGCGGCTGCGCGACGGCGCACCCGACGAGGCCGCGGCGTGGATCGCACCGTGCCTGCAGCAGCCTGAAGACGGCCCGCGCGGCGCCGTGTTCGCGCTTGGGGCGCTGGCCGAACTGGCGCGCGCCGACTGGCGCGGGCGGCTGGCGCCGGCGGCGCAGGCGACGCTCGTCGCCTGGGCTTCGGCGCTGGCTGCGTCGGCAACGGCAACCGATGCGCGCGCCGCTTTCGGCGCCGCCGCCGGCGCCGATAGCGAGCGCCTGACAGCGCGCGAACTGGAAGTGCTGGCACGCATTGCCGCCGGCGACAGCAACAAGCTGATCGCTCGCGCCTTCGACCTGAGCCTGCACACGGTCAAACGGCACGTCGCCAACATTCTCGGCAAGCTCGGCGTCGAATCGCGGGGGCAGGCCGCGGCGTGGTATCGGGCGCAGTCGCGCTGACGGCCCACTGCATCCTGCGCCCGGCCGCCCGAGACCGATGAGGCGGGCGAATCGACCCGGCCGCTCCGGTCTCGTACCAAACCGTCCTTCGGACCATGGCTCATTGCCATGGCTCCTCGCCGCCAGCGGCGATGGCTCCTCCGGTCGATGTGCCGGCGGTTGCGCGTCGACACACTGCCGTCTCATGGGCAGCGGATGCGCTGCCCGTCCGAGACGGAGCCGCAGATGTCCCAGCCCCAACCCCAGTCCCCGCGCACGGTGCCCCCGGCCGCGGCCGGCGTGCGCGCCGCGATCAGCCGTCTGGTGCGCGAACTGCAGGCCCGCGGCGCGGCCGGCGCAAAGCCGCGTCACGCGGTGCCCACGGCCGTTAGCAGATTCTTAGGAACTGCTGAACCAAGATTTACGAACGCCGTTTCCGCGCGCCCGATACCTTGCACGCTGTCGCAACGGTCGCGGCAGCAACGCGGGAGAACGGAAATGGCACGCATCATCGATCTGCCTGGCGGCGAACTGCTGCGGCTCGACGCCGCCGCGGGCGACCGGGTGCGCGTGCTGTTCGGCGCAATCTGGCTCACCGAAGCCGGCCGGCTTACCGACGTGTTTGCCGCCGGCGGTGACGAGGTCATGCTCGACCACGGCGGCCAGGTCCTCGTCGAATCGCAGGGCTTCACGCGCCTGGTCGTGCCCGCACGGCGGCGGCGACCGGTCTTTGCCGGGCTGCTCGATGGGCTGCGCGCGTTTGCCCAGCGCTCGCTGCTGGCCCCGGTTTACGCGCCCCTCTGAAGGACGCCGGGCCATGAACGTCTTCATCGCCGCCGCCGCTGCTGCCGTGATCGCGACGGCCACCCTGCCGGCTGCGACAACAGGGGCCGAACCGGCGCCCCTGCCGCAATGGCTGAGCGGCACGGGGCTGTTCGTGCCCGGCTCGACCACCGTGCGCGCCGGGCACATCGCCTTTTCGCCGCAGTACCCGCTGTGGTCCGACGGCACCGGCAAGCGGCGCTGGATCTCTGTGCCTCCCGGCGCGTCGATCGACGCCTCGAAGCCGGATGCATGGGAGTTCCCGGTCGGAACCCGGCTGTGGAAGGAGTTCAGCTTCGGCCGCGCCATCGAGACGCGATATATCGAGCGGCTGGCCGACGGCTCCTGGCGCTTTGCCGCGTATGTGTGGAACGACGCCGGCACCGACGCCGAACTCGCGCCGGTGCGAGGCGCGGTGCTCGCAGTGGCCGCGGCGCCGGGCGGTCAGTACAAGGTCCCGGGGCGGTTCGACTGCCTGGCCTGCCATGAGGGCGGCTCGGTGCCGGTGCTCGGCTTCAGCGCGCTGCAGCTTTCGCCCGACCGCGATCCGCTGGCGCCGCACGCCGATCCTAAGACTTCAGCGTTCGCCGACCTGAGGAGCCTGGCCGGGCGCGGGCTGATCCGCAACCTGCCGCAGAAGTTGCTCGATGACCCGCCGCGCATCGCCGAGACATCGCCGACGGCACGCGCGGCGCTCGGCTACCTGCACGGCAACTGCGGCCATTGCCACAACGACAGCGGTGCGCTCGCTTCGCTCGACCTGGCGCTGGCGCAGCGGGCGGCGGCGCCGGACGAAAGCGCCAAGCGAACGCTGAAGTCGCTGCTCGGCCATTCGAGCCGCTTCCGCCCGCACGACGGCAGCCAGTCGAAGCGGCTGGTCGCCGGAGCCGGCGACGACAGCGTGCTCGCCGTGCGTATGAAGACGACCAACCCGCTGGCCCGCATGCCGCCGCTCGGCGTGCAGGTCACGGATCGCGAAGGAATTGCGCTCATCGAGCGCTGGATCAGGACCGATCTGCCAACCACCGAGGAGCAATGACCATGAAACACGCAGCCGCCCGCCGCCTCACCCGTACCGCGATCACCTTTGCCTTGCCGATCACGGTCGCCGCGCTGTCGCTCGCCTTCTCTGCCCAGGCGGGTGCGCAGACGACGGCCGAGAAGATCGCCCGCGGCAAGTACATCGTTTCGACGTCCGCCTGCCACGACTGCCACACGCCGTGGAAGATGGGCCCGAACGGTCCGGCGCCCGACATGAGCCGCGCGCTGTCCGGCCACCCGCAGGACTTCAAGGTGCCGCCGCCGCCCAAGCTCGAGATGCCGTGGGTCGCGGCGTTCGCCGCCACCAACACCGCCTGGGCCGGTCCGTGGGGCGTGAGTTTCACGGCCAACCTGACGCCCGATCCGGAGACGGGGCTCGGCAAGTGGACGCAGCGCAACTTCATCGAGACGATCCGCACCGGCCGGCACATGGGCCGCGGCCGCGAGGTGCTGCCGCCGATGCCGATCATGGTCTACAACAACTTCACCGACGCCGACCTGGAGGCGATCTTCAGCTACCTGCAGTCGATCCCGGCGATCCGAAACCGCGTGCCCGAGCCGCTGCCGGCGGGCCAGTCGGTGGCGCAGAAGTAAAGCCGCTCGTCGCCCTGACCGGGCCTGCCCTCGACGCCCATCGAGCGCAGCGCCCGGGTCGTGCCATCCCCGCGCAGGCCGGGGATCCAGACCTTTCGAGCACGATGCCACTGGATTCCCGCCTGCGCGGGAATGCCGCCTCCGCGACCGAGGAAACGCAGCCCTCGATCACTTCCACAAGGACCGAATCCATGACCAGACTCATCACCGTCTTCGGCGCCACCGGCGCACAGGGCGGCGCCCTGGCGCGCGCGATCCTCGCCGACCCGCAGCAACGCTTCCGCCTGCGCGCGGTGACGCGCCGGCCCGAATCGCCGGCAGCGCGGGCGCTGGCGCAGGCCGGCGCCGAGATCCTCGTTGCCGACCTCGACGATGCCGCCAGCGTCCGTCGCGCGATGAACGGCGCCTACGGCGCCTTCTGCGTGACCAACTACTGGGAGCACTTCTCGCCAGAGAAGGAACTGCTGCAGGCGCACGCGATGGCGCAGGCCGCCGCGCGCGCGCGCGTGCAGCACGTGATCTGGTCGACGCTGGAAGACACGCGCGATCTGATCACGCCCGACGGCAGCCGGATGCCGGTGCTGATGGGCGGCTACAACGTGCCGCACTTCGACGCCAAGGGCGAGGCCAACCACGCTTTCATCGACCTCGCCGTGCCGACGACGCTGCTTTACACCTCGGCGTACTGGGACAACCTGATCCACTTCGGCTGGGCGCCGAAGCGCGATGCCTCGGGCCGCCTGGCGCTGGCGCTGCCGATGGGCAGCCGCAAGCTTCCCGGCATCGCCGCCGAGGACATCGGCCGCTGCGCCTTCGGCATCTTCGCGCGCGGCACGGAGCTGATCGGCAAGTCGATCGGGGTGGCCGGCGAGCACCTGACCGTGGCGCAGATGGCCGAGCAACTGAGTCTCGTGCTCGGCGAGCCGGTCGTCGACGCCCGGCTGACGCCGGCGCAGTACCGGGCACTGGGTTTCCCCGGTGCCGACGACCTCGGCAACATGTTCCAGTTCAAGCAGGAGTTCGAACATGCGTACTGCGCCGCGCGCAGTGTCGCCTGCTCGCGCGAGCTGAATCCGCAACTGCAGACCTTCGCCGCCTGGCTGGCGGCACACCGCCAGCCGCTGCGCGCCGCGGCCGGTCTCGCGCTCGCTGCCTGAGCCGGCGTCACGCGCCGGCCATTTCATCGGCCGCCGCCATGACCCGCAAGACGCCGGCGGCTCGCCCGCCGTGGGTTATCGTCTGCCCTGCGCGCCCGTCCTGCGCAGTGGCAGACGCAGTGCCGCCGCTGCCCTTGGCGATACGGAGCGGCCGTCGCCGACCCGCAGCGGAACCGGACACTGCCGATGAATGGCGATCTTGCTCGGCTGAGAGAACAGATCATCGGCCACGATGCCGTGCTCGACGGGCCGTTCGGCCCACGCCGCATCACCTACGCCGACTACACCGCCTCCGGGCGCTGCCTCGAATCGGTCGAGCGTTTCATTCGCGGGCGCGTGCTGCCGTACTACGCCAACACCCATACCGAATCGTCCGGCACCGGCCGCCAGACCACGCGGCTGCGCGAGGCGGCGCGGGCGGCGATCCTCGCCGCGGTCGGCGGCAGTGACGACGACGCCGTGATCTTCTGCGGCGCTGGCGCCACCGCCGCGATCGACAAGACGATCGACATCCTCAACCTGCGCATCCCGGATGATCTCGACCGCCGCTACCGGCTGGCCGAGAAGATTCCGGCGGGCGAGCGGCCCGTGGTCTTCATCGGTCCGTACGAGCACCACTCGAACGAGATCTCCTGGCGCGAGACGATCGCCGATGTCGTCGTCATCGACGAGGACGCGCGCGGCGGCGTCGACCTCGATCGTCTCGAGCGCAGGTTGCGCGAGTACGCCGGCCGGCCGCTGCGCATCGGCAGCTTCTCGGCAGCGTCGAACGTGACCGGCATCATCACCGACATCGACGCCGTCACCCGCCTGCTGCACGCGCACGGCGCGCTGGCCTTCTGGGACTACGCCGCCGCCGGCCCCTACCTGCCGATCCGCATGTCGGCGGCCGAGCGCGCGCGCTCGCTGGACGCCGTGTTTCTCAGCCCGCACAAGTTCGTCGGCGGGCCGGGTGCGCCGGGCGTGCTGGTGATCAAGCGCACGCTGCTCGCCAACCGCGTGCCCACCGTGCCCGGCGGCGGCACCGTCGCCTACGTCAGCGAACGCAAGCACGACTACCTCGCCGACCCGGTGCACCGCGAGGAAGGCGGAACGCCGGACATCATCGGCGCGATCCGCGCCGGTCTCGCCTTCCAGATCAAGCAGGCGGTCGGCGACGAGGCCCTGCACGAGCGCGAAGTCGAACTGACGCGGCGCGCCTTCGCCGCATGGACCGGCAACCCCAACGTGCACATCCTCGGCAACGCGCAGGCGGCACGACTGCCGATCTTCTCGATGACGCTGCGCTACGGCGCGGGCTTCCTGCACCACGACTTCGTCGTCACGCTGCTCAACGACGTCTTCGGCATCCAGACGCGCGGCGGCTGCTCCTGCGCCGGGCCGTACGGGCACCGGCTGCTCGGCATCGACCCCGAACTGTCGCAGCAGTTCGAGTCGGCGATCCTCGACGGCTACGAGGGCGCGAAGCCCGGTTGGGTGCGCGTCAGCTTCCACTTCCTGATGTCGGACGCCGAGGTCGATTACATCCTGCGCGCGGTCTGCTGGGTCGCCGAGCATGGCTGGCGGTTGCTGCCGCAGTACCGGTTCGACGCCGCCACCGGCCGCTGGGCGCACCGCAGTACGCCGCCTGCCGCCGCGCCGCGGGCGCAGGATCTCGGCACAGGCGAACTGCTCGGCGGGTCGGCCGATCGCGCGGCGCCGCGCCGCCTGCCCGAATCGGCGCTCGACCAACACTTCGCCGAGGCCGAGGCACTGTGCGCCCAGCGGCCGGCGCGCAACGAATCACCACCGCCCGCCGCCAAACTGCCGTTCGACGAACTGCGCTGGTTCTGGCTGCCCGACGATGCGCTCGACGGCGACGGCACCGTGCTGTCGCCGCCGACCTGCCCGCCGGCGGCCGCGCGGGTGCGGCCGGCGACGCGCGGCGCCTGAGTCAGGCCGTCGCGTTGATCATCCAGCCGACGCCGGAGCGGTCGGCCAGCATGCCGAAACACGGCGACCAGAAGGTCTTCGTCAGCGGCATCTGCACCTGACCGCCATCGGCCAGCGCCTCGAAGCAGCGCCTCGCTTGCGCGGCGTAGGCGACCGTGATCGACAGCGAAAAGCCGGCGATCGGCCGCGCCTGGCTGCTGCAGTCGTCCGAGGCCATCACCACCGACTCGCCGATGCGGAAGCTCGCGTGCATCACCTTGTCCTCCGAGCCGGGCGGCACCATGCCCGGCGGCGGCGGATCGGGGCTTTCGCGACAGCGCATCAGCGTCTGCACCTCGGCACCGAGCGCTACGGCGTCGACGGCGCGACCTACTGGGTGGCGCGCCGGCACCGCGTCGACGCGGCGGGGCCCTGAGCGGCCCGACAGTCGCCGGCGCGGCGCGCGCCGACGCTGCGACGAGGTCGGCGAGCCGCCTCAGCGAGGCAGGGGTTCGTCCACCGGCAACGCCCCTTGCTCGCTCATCCTCCGCTCAGCGCCTGGACGATGAACAGTTCATCGTCCGGCGCCAGCGGTGCGGCCAGGTCGAAGGTCTGCGCGCCGTTGACGAAGAAGCGGACGTGCCGGCGCATCCTTTCCTGCTCGTCGATCATGCGGAAACGGATGCCGGGGAACTGGCGCTCCAGGTCGTCGAGGACCTCGGCCAGCGTGCGGCCTTCCGCCTCGACCCAGGTGCGCTCGGTATACGAGCGCAGCGGACTGGGGATCAGCACCTTCATCGGGCTGCCCGCCGCTAGCGCAGTTCGCCAGCCTCGACGGCGTAGATTTCCGGCAAGCCGCGGGCGATGCACTTCCATTGGCCGCCCTCGTCGCGGCTGGCCCAAAGTTCGCCACCGGTGGTGCCGAAGTACAGGCCCACCGGTTCGCCGCTGTCAGCGCACATCGCCTGCCGCTTCACCGTCCACCACGCCTGTTCGCCCGGCAGGCCTTTGTCGAGTCGCTGCCAGGTCCTGCCAGCGTTGCGCGTGCCGTAGACGGCGGGCTTGCCTTCCGGACTGGTGCGCGGCCACACCGTCTGCCCGTCCATCGGCAGCACCCAGGCGACGTCGGCATTGCGCGGGTGAACGACCATGGGAAAGCCGATGTCGCCGACTCGCTTCGGCATCGTCCGCCCGATGCGCTCCCAGCGGGTCGAGGGCCGGTCGATGCGGTAGATGCCGCAGTGGTTCTGCTGGTACAGGCGATCCGGATTGCTCGGGCACATGCGCACGCAGTGCGGGTCGTGGAAGGTCGGCGTCGCGACGTCGAAGCCCTCGACCACTTCCAGCCCGTCGATTAGCGTGTGGAAACTGGCGCCGCCGTCGGCCGACTCGTGCACGCCGCCACCCGACATGCCGAAGTACATATGCTTCGGATCGCGCGGGTCGACGATGATCGAGTGCAGCTTCGGACCGTCGGGCGTGCCGTCCTGCACGGTGCCGAACCACTGCAGGTACTGCGGGTCGTCGTTGATGTGAGAAAACGGCGCCCAGGTCACGCCACCATCGTCCGAGCGGAACAGCCCCTGCGGCGACGTGCCGGCGTACCAGACGTTCGGCTCGTTGCCATGAGCCGGCGTCAGCCAGAAGGTGTGATCGACGCTGCGGCCGCTGCCGTCCTCGCGCTTGGCAAACGCCGGCGGTCTCGCCGCCTCCTTCCACGTGCGGCCGTGGTCGGTCGAGCGGAAAACGGTCGGCCCAAGGTGCCCGGTCTTGGCCGCGGCGAGCAGCGTGCGGCCGTCGCGCGGATCGAGCACCAGATGGTTGATGACATGGCCGAGGAAATGCGGCCCGTCGATGCGCCATGTCCGCCGCGCGCCGTCGCCGTGCAGCAGCCAGGCGCCCTTGCGCGTGGCCACCAGCAGCACCGCGCGGCGGCCGCGCGCCGGCGCGGCTTTCTTCGCCGTCGATCCGGCCGTCCTGCGTGCCGTCTTTGCTGCGACTCCTGTTGCCATCGTTGTTCCTCCTCGTCGTGGATCGCCGCCCCGCGGCGCAACTCTCATCGATGCTGCGGACTCCTCGCCTGCGCCTTCGCCACCGTTTCGCGGATCGGCTCCTGGTACGGGATCCGCGCCTCGCGGATCTTGTTCTTCGCACGGACGATGCGCTGCGCCAGCGTCGGCGCCGGAGTGAGGAAGGCATGCGCGATGGCCTCGGTGGTCAGGCCGCAGACCTCGCGCGGCGTCAGCGCAACCTGCGCCTCGGGTGCCAGCGCCGGGTGGCAGCAGGTGAAGATCAGCCTGAGCCGGTCGTCCTCGATGTCCTCGCGCGCGGTCCAGTCCGGGGCCACGTCGGCGATCGACTCGACGCGCTCGGCGTGCTCGTCGAGTGCATCGAAGCGCGCCTGTCGACGGATGCCGTCGATCGCGTTGAAGCGACCGGCCGAGACCAGCCACGCACGCGGGTTTGCCGGCAGCCCTTCGCGCGGCCACTGTTCGAGCGCGGCACGGAAGGCCTCGGCCAGCGCCGCCTCGGCCGTGTCGAAGTCGCCGAGCAGGCGGACCAGCGTGGCGAAGACGCGGCGCGACTCGGCGCGATGGATCGCGTCGAGTCTGGAACGCAGTTCCTCGGCTTGACTGTCGGACATCGCGGCACTTGGGCGGGTCGCGCCATACCGACGCGCAACCGCAGCCGAATCATCGGCCTGCCGGCCGGCTATCGTCACCGCGGCCTTGCGTTACGCGTCGGCACGCGATCGGACGCGCCTTTAGCAACGCGGCCGCGGCCGAACGGGCCGGCGCGCGAAGCCGGCCGCCGGCTGCGGCGGCGGCTCAGGTTGCCATTTCAGCGCGATCGAGATAGCCGGCGACGTCGTCGGCCGGGACCGCCGGGCTGAACAGGAAGCCCTGCATGATGTTGCAGCCAAGGCGGCGCAGTTCGTCCATCTGCCGCATCTGCTCGACGCCTTCGGCGACCAGGCGCAGTCCCATCTGGCTGGCGATCGAGACCACCGCCGAGACGATCGAGGTGCTCGCCTTCGACTGCCCGAGGTCGCGTACGAAGCTGCGATCGACCTTCAGCGCCCGCACTGGCAGCCGGTGCAGGTTGCGCAGCGACGAGTATTTGACGCCGAAGTCGTCGATCGTCAGTGCGACGCCGTGCTGCGCGAGTTCGGCGACCTGGCCGACGGCGCGTTCGTCGTCGAGCTGCTCGTGCTCGGTCAGCTCGAGCTCGAGCGACGACGGCGGCAGCGAATGCCGCTCGAGCGCCGCCGCCACCGTGCCGGCGAAGTCGTCGCGGCGGAAATCCTGCGCCGACAGGTTCACCGCCACCCGCATCTGCGCGTGACCGCGGGAGCGCCAGCGGCGCAGGTTGTAGCAGGCGCTGTCGAGCACACGGACACTGATCACGTGCGCCAGCCCCGAGCGCTCGGCCACCGGCAGGAAGCTCGCCGGGCCGAGCAGGCCGCGCGTCGGATGACGCCAGCGCACCAGGGCTTCGAGCGTATCGACATTGTGAGTCACTAAATTGTGGATCGGCTGGAAGTGGACCCGGAACTCGCTGCGCAACAGCCCATCGCGGATGTCGCGACCGGTCAGGGGCGCGTCGTGGGGGTTGCCGGCAAACGGCGGCGCCGGCGCGGCGACGACGTCGCGCTCGGCCACCGCCACATCGACCCCGGTTTCCTTGGCGCTGCGCAGGGCCGCGCGCGCGGCGTACAGAAGCGCGCGGACATCGCTGCCATGAGTCGGGCACAGCGCCAGACCGCCTCGGGCCGACGCCGTACACAGGGCGCCGCTCAACGGGAATGGCGCCTTCAGCCCGGCGAGGACCTGCCGCGCCACGGCGATGCCGCTGGCGCCGTCGCAGACGTCGAACAACAGCACCGCGAATTCGTCGCCGCCGAGGCGGGTGATCAGATCATCGGCGCGCAGCTGCTCGGCCAGGCGGCGACCCGCGTCGCGCAGGAAGCGGTCGCCTACGGTGAAGCCATGGGCGCGGTTGATGCCGTGGAAGCGATCGATGTCGATGATCAGCAGCGCCAGCGGCGATGCCCCGCTGCTGACAGCCTGATGCAACCGTTCGAGGAATGATCCCGGGGAACGCAGCGCCGGATGGCGCGCCGCCTCATGGACTGTGGCGGCGGCGAGATCGCGCCGCGCCTCCGCGGTGTCGCGCGTCGGGGAAAGCGTCGCGGTGCCGGGGAGCGGGGGTGCCAACGCCTCTGGTTGAGTCATGACCCGACCAGATGCGGTCTGCTCATTGGCGCGTCCCGGCTGTTTTCTGCATCGGGCGAAGGTATCGCATGCGCTCGCCCTTGTAAACGCTTGAACAAAAACGCGTGAGTTAAACCGTCAGGCCGAGTCCTTCAAAGCCCAACCGGTAGGCAGTTTTACCGTGGCAGGCCCAAGATCATGTGGATAACTCGATGGCCATCTGCACCTCGTCGGCAACCGTGCGCGCCACCAGGCGGTCGCGTCCGCTGGCCTTGGCGGCATACAGCGCGTAGTCGGCCCGGCGCAGCATGCGGCCGACCGTGTCGCCCGGCACCGACACCGTGAGCCCGATGCTCACCGACAGGCGGCGCCCAGTGAACCATTGACTGACGTCGAGGTTGCGCACCTGCGCCAGGAGCCGCTGCCCGAGCGCGTGCGCCGCGTCCTCGTCGGCGTCGGGCAGCAGCAGCACGAACTCCTCGCCGCCCAGACGGCCGATGACGATCGGATCGCGCGCCGCTTCCTGCAGCACGTTCGCCACCGCGCGCAGCACCTCGTCGCCGACCGGGTGACCGTGGGTGTCGTTGATCGATTTGAAGTTGTCGAGGTCGGCGATCAGCAGCGCGCAGCTGCGCTCAGGTTCGGCGAGCAGCGCCTCGAGCTGCGCCAGCACGCGGCGGCGGTTCGGCAGGCCGGTGAGTTCGTCGGTCATCGCCAGCTGTCGCATCGCCTGGCTGTCGCGCCGCTGCCGCCAGGCCAGCACGCCGAGAAGGGCGGCCATCAGCAGCAGCAGGACGAGCACGACGGCCTGCAGCCTCGAGGCGCGCCGCTCCTGCTCGAGCGCCCGCTCGGCGGCCGCGTTTTCCCGCTGCAGCAGTGCGTTCTCCTTGACCTTGGCCTCGGTGTCGAATTCGACCCGCAGCGTGGCAAAGCGCTGGTCGAGCTGGCGCGTCAGCAGCGCATCCGTCGCTTTCTTGAACTGCATCTGCTGCTCGTAGGCGCCGCGCCAGTCGCCGGCGGCAGCCAGCGTGCGCGCCAGTTCGCCGTGCGAGGCGGCGATCTCGGCCAGCGACTCGGCCTGGCGGAAGATCTTCAGCGCCCGCTGCAGTTCGGCCGCGCTGGCGTCGATGCGTTTGAGGCCGCGCAGCGCGATGCCCCGCTGCAGCAGAATCTGCGCCCGCAGCCGTTCGTCGGGCGTCTGCTGCTGCGCGCGCGCGGCGTGCTCGAGCAGGGCCAGCGCGTCGGCGGGCGCGTCGCGGGCATTGCGCACGCTGGCCAGCCCACGCAGCGCATAGGCTTCGCCGCGCCGGTAGCCGATCTCGCGCGACAGCGCCAGCACCGTCTCGAAGGCACGTTGTGCGGCATCCCACTCCTTCAGGTTCTCCAGCACGCGGCCGAGGTTGTGCTGCGTGACGACGATCTCCCGCGTCAGACCCTGCGCCTGCTGCGAGCGCAGCGACGCCTCGAAGTATTCGCGTGCGTGGCCGTAGTCGCCCATGCGGTTGTACAGGATGGCCACCGAATTGGTCGCCGTCTGCACCTGTTGCGGCAGTTTCAGCCGCTCGTTGATCGCGATCGACTGCCGCAGGTCGGCCAGGCCGCTCGCAAGCTCGCCCAGCAGGCCGCGCAGGTAACCGCGCTGGTACAGCGCCTCGGCGAGCAGTTCGTCGTCGCGCTGGCTTTCCGCGACCGACACCGCCTGCTGGAACAACGCCATCGCCTGCACGTTGTCGACGGCATACTGGTGCAGTTCGCCTTCGCACAGGAGCAGCCCGGCGCGTAACGCGGCACGCCTGGCCTGCGGCAGCAGTTCGCGCGCCCGCTCGATCTGCTGCTGTGCCTGTTCGCGGCTGCGCTCGGAGTAGTAGTCGCAAAGCTGCAGGTGGGCGCGGATCTGCGCGTCGGCGTCGGGCTGTTGCACGAGCCGAGCAAGCGCCTCTTCGGCCAGCCGCCGGCTCGCTTCCGGATCGACGCGCATCGCCGAGCGGCTGCGCTCGACCAGCGCCGCCGGCGACTCGACCGCCTGCGCCGGCGCGATCAGCGCGACGACAAGGACAGGCAACAGCAGACGCGCAACGGGCTTCACTCGGGCGGGCCGATGACGGGATCGGGCATTCTGACGCAGCCGTGGCCGTCGGCCCATGCCGCGCACGTGCAGTCGACGGAGTCGGGCCGACGGGCGGCCGCCGCTTGTCGCGCCTCACCTTAGGCGCATAACAAGGCGGCAGGTTACGCACATGAATGGAGCGTGGCGCAGCCGATACGCAACGCCTGGCGCTATGGGGCGACCCGGCTTTCGATCGAACGGCTGAGCCCTCACGTGGCATTGCGGCGCATTCGCCAGCGACGCACCGGCCTGGTGCGCGCCGCGGTCCGAACCTGAAAGCGTGATCGCAGGCGCTGACGGCCGTAGCGGCGCAGCGACAACATCGGCCGTGCCTTGCTGATTACTCGCCTTGACGGCGCGCGAGTGCAGCACCAAGAATTCCGAGCATGTGCAGCGCCGATATCAGGCCGCCAGTGTCGTTGTCGAAGCCCGCGCCGGCAGCACTGCGGTTGGCGCGGCGGGCCTGGGCTCTGCAGTACCGCGATCTCGCGCGCTCTCTGGCGCTAGCCGAACAGGCGCTGGCCCAGAGCAGCGCTGCCGGCGATCCCGCCGCCGAGGGCTGGGCACGGCTGACGCGCGGTTTCCACTGGATGCGCAATGCCGCGCCGACGCAGGCATCGGCCGAGTTCGACGCTGCGCGGCGCTGCTTCGACGCCTGCGCCGACGCCGCCGGCCAGCTTCTTGCCGTCGTCGGGCTCGCCCGCTGCGAATGGATGGAGGCGAAATACCGGCTCTCGCTCGAGCGGCTGCTGCCGCTGCGCGAGGAGGGACTGCGCGTGCTCAGGCACGAAGCGCGAGGCATGCTGCTCAATGCCATCGCCGGCTGCTATTCGGCGCTCGGCGATTCGGCGCAGGCGTTCGCCTACATGTACCAGGCGCTGCGCGAATCACGGCCGGCCCGTGGCCACGGCTTCGACGTCGTCCTGTACTGCAACCTTGCGCACGAGCTGTACCAGCTCGGCGACTACGACGAGGCGCTCGCCTACCTGCGCGAGGGCCTGGAGCGTTGCGCGACGCTGGCCAACGCGCACCTGCAAAACGTGCTGCACATCAACCGCATCGTCTGCTTGACCGACCTCGCCCGGCCGCAGGAGGCGATGGCCGACGTCGAGCACCTGCTCGCCGGATCGACCGAGCTCGCCGGCGCGTCCTATGCGACGCTGGCCATCGCCGCGCTCGGCGCCGGCAACCTGGCGCTCGGTGAGGAGCTGGTCGAGCGCGCCCGCCCGCGGCTGGCGAGCACGAATGTTCCGGACGAGCAGATCGAAGGCGCGGTCGCCGAGGCCGAACTGCTTTGCGCACGCGGCGAACTGCCCGCGGCCGCCGCCCGCCTCGAGCAGGCGCTGCCACTGCCAGCCGATGGCCTGAGCCTGCGCGTGCGCTGCCTGTTCTTCCAGACGCTGGCCAACGTCCACGAGCGCTTGGCCGACGCGCCGCGGGCGCTGGCCTGTCTGCGCCAATGGCAGCAACTGCACGTCGAGCGCGCGCAGCGCGCCTCGCAGGCCCGGGCGCAGGCCGCCTCGCTGCAGACCGAGCTGATGCGGCTACAGCGCGAGCGCGACGCGATTGACCGGCGCCGCCGCGACAGTGAACGGGCGAAGGCGGCGCTTCAGGCGATCAACCAGCAGCTGTCGCAGAAAGTGGCCGAGGTCGACCGGCTGCGCGGCGCCCTGCAACAGCAGGCGGTGCGCGACTTCCTCACCGGGCTTTTCAATCGCCGTCACCTGAACGACGTGTTGCCGTCGATGCTGGCGCTGGCGCACCGCGACCGGCAGCCGCTGGCCGTCGTCATCATCGACCTGGACCACTTCAAGACCGTCAACGACCGCTACGGACATCTGGCCGGCGACCGGCTGCTCGCCGGCTTCGGCCGCCTGTTGCTGCGGCGGCTGCGCAAGAGCGACGTGGCCTGCCGTTACGGCGGCGAGGAATTCTGCGTGCTGATGCCGCGCACCGACGCGCGCACGGCTCAGCGCAAGCTGGCGGCGGTGCTGCGCTCCTGGCGGACCGAGGTCTTCGCCCTCGATCGCGCCGTGCTGACCGGCAACAGTTTCTCGGCCGGCGTGGCCGATTCGTTGCAGATCCCGCAGTCGATCGACGCCCTGCTGCAGGCCGCCGATCAGTGCGTGCTCTTGGCCAAGCAGCGCGGCCGCAACCAGGTCATCGCCTTCGAACGCACGGCCGAGATGGCGAGCCTGTGAGCGCGCCGGGCCGTTCCACGGCCGCGCTCGCAGGCGCGGCCGGCTGCGCGGGGGCAAGCGCAAGCAGTTGCGCTTGCCTGATCCCGCTTCGCCCCAAGCGCTCACCCCGGAGCGCGCAGCGCAGAGGTCAACATACAAGCGCGGCGGCGCCGGTCATTCGGCGCCGGACTTCGCCAACAGCGTGAAATGCTCGACCTGCGGCGGCTGCGCGAAAAACGGGCCGACGATCGCCCGCCATTCACCGAAGGCAGCAGAGCCGCGGAAATCGACCGTGTGGTTGTCGAGCGTTTCCCAGAAGATCATCAGCAGGTAGCGCTCCGGTGACTCGATGCCCTTGTTGACCTTGTAGCCGCGAAAACCCTTCGCCTTGCTGATCACGGTGTCCAAGCCGCGGCGGATCGCTTCGTCGAAAGCGGCCTGGCGGCCGGGCTCGATACGGATGTCGGCAACTTCGAGAATCATCGGCGCGCTCCTCGGCGTGGGTCCAGGGCGGCGATGGTAGCGGCTCGCCGGCCGTGGTCACGCACAAACGCTGTTCGCACCGACTCTGAGGCGGCCTACGATCGGTGCCGGCCCGGTCGCCCGCGCAGCCGTTCGCCGATCGGTCGTCGAACCCCCATCGAGGAGAGCCGGATGGATGCCTACCAGACGCACGGCGCGTTTTCATGGAGCGAATTGATGACCTCGGATCCCGAGGCGGCCCTGGCCTTCTACACGGCGCTGTTCGGCTGGACGACGCAGACGATGGACATGCCCGGCGGCGCCTATCACGTCGTCAAGGCCGGCGACACTTCGGTCGGCGGCGTGATGGCCATTCCGGCCGAGGCGAAGGCCGCGGGCATGAGGCCGAACTGGGGCTGCTATGTCACCGTCAGCGATGTCGACGCCTGCGCCGGCCGTGCGGCCGAACTCGGCGGCAAGGTCGTGCACGGGCCGCAGGACATCCCGGGCGTCGGCCGGATGGCGATGATCGTCGATCCGCAGGGCGCCATGCTGAGCCTGATCACCTACAAGATGCCGGCAGGCTGACGACGCGCCGCGCCGGCCATCAATGGCTGCTGCGATAGCGGCCTGGCGCAAGGCCGTGCGCGCGCTTGAAGGCGCGCGTGAAGCTGGCTTCGGATTCGTAGCCGAGTTCGGTCGCGATCTGCGCGATCGAGCGGTGCGTCTCGCGCAGCCTCGCCGCCGCGACCTGCATGCGCCAGTCGGTGAGATAGGAGATCGGCGGCATGCCGACCAGCTGCGTGAAGCGTTCGGCGAACGCCGACCGCGACATCGCCACGGCCGCGGCGAGCGCCTCGGTGGTCCACGGGCGCGCGACCTGCTGGTGCATCAAGGCCAGCGAACGGCCGACCGCCGCATCGCGTAGGCCGGCGAGCCATCCCTGCTGCCGCGAAGGCAGCGACTCCGCGTAATTGCGCACCGCCTCGACGAACAGCAGTTCGGACAGCTTGGCCAGTACCGTCGCCGAGCCGGCGCGGCCCGAGGCGACCTCCTGCGCGGCGTAGCGGAACGACGCGGCGACGAACTCCGCGCAGGGCTTGCCGTTCAGGTCGAGCGCGAACATCGAAGGCAGTGCCTCGAACAGCGGGTGCCGGCCGACGCCCGCGCCGACGAAGCCGCACACCAGTCGCGTGACCGCGCCGCCGCCGCCATGCTCGAGGCGCATCAGCCCACCCTCGGTCCGCTGCACCAGCGGATCGACCTGCGCCGGCGGCAGGCCGGCGTCGCTGGCCAGCAGGTGCGCATCGTTGCGCGGCAACAGCACCATCTCGCCGGCGCGCACCTCAAGCGCGGTGCCGTCGGCCTGCACCCGCATCCGGCCTTCGATCACGTAATGGAACGCGACCACGCTGGGCGGCAGTTCCATCGTCGGGCAGTCCTCGGGGCCGACGCGCGAGATGACGCACCACGGCGCGCTGAAAGCCGCGTCGAGGAAGACGCCGCCGGTCAGGCGGATCACGCGCAGCACGTCGGACAGGGCATCCATCGACAGATCCCGCGTTCAAGGTCATTCGGCCGCGCCGTGGCGGATCGGTCAAGACCGGCGGCGGCGCAGTCATGGCCGGCGCACGTCGCGCTGCCTAGAGTCGCGGCCCTCAACCGGAGCGGCGCCGGCTTCCCGCCAGTCTCGCTCCGATTCTTCCCAAGGAGGACTTCGATGAAATACGTAGACGCCGCCGGCCATGCCCTGTCCGGCGCCACTGCCGACAGCGTTACACACTACGAAGCCGCAGCGCAGCAGCTGCGCTGCTACGTCGGCGATCCGGTGGCCTCGATCGACGCCGCCCTGGCCGCCGCGCCGCAGATGGTGATGGGGCACGTACTGAGAGGCTATCTGCACCTGCTGGGCACCGAGCCGGCCGGGCTGCCGGTGGCGCGGGCGTGCCACGAGGCCGCCGCCGCGCTGCCCGCCGACGCGCGCGAGCGCGGTCATGTCGAAGCGGTGCGCCTGCTCGCCGAAGGCCGCTGGCGCGCCGCCGGCCGCGTGCTCGAGGACGTGGCCATCATCTGGCCGCGCGATGCGCTGGCGCTGCAGGTCGGCCACCAGATCGACTTCTTCCGCGGCGACTCGCGCATGCTGCGCGATCGCATCGCCCGCGCGCTGCCGGCCTGGAGCAGGTCGATGCCCGGCTACCACGCGCTGCTCGGCATGCACGCCTTCGGGCTGGAGGAAACCGACGACTACGCGCAGGCCGAGAAGCAGGGCCGCGCCGCGGTCGAACTGGAGCGGCGCGACACCTGGGCCTGGCACGCGGTGGCGCACGTGCACGAGATGCGCAATCGGCCGGCCGACGGCATCGCCTGGATGACAACGGATACCGATGCCTGGTCCAGGGACAGCTTCTTCGCCGTGCACAACTGGTGGCATCTGGCCCTGTATCACCTCGAACTCGGCGAGATCGACGAGGTGCTGCGCCTGTTCGACGGGCCGATCTTCGGCCATCGCTCGACCGTGGTGCTCGACATGATCGACGCCTCGGCGATGCTGTGGCGCCTGCACCTGCGCGGGCTGGACGTGCGCAGCCGCTTCGCCGACCTCGCCGACCTGTGGGCGCCGCTCGCCGCGGCCGGCAACTATGCCTTCAACGACATGCACGCGATGATGGCTTTTGTCGGCAGCGACCGCGAGCAGGAACAGCGGACAGTGCTCGAGACGCAGCGCGCGGTGATCGAAGGCGACGCCGACAATGCCGAGTTCACGCGCGAGGTCGGCCATGCCGCCACGCGTGCGATCCAGGCGTTCGGTCAAGGCCAGTATGCCGAGTGCGCCGACCTGCTGCGGCCGATCCGGCACATTGCGCATCGCTTCGGCGGCAGCCACGCCCAGCGCGACGTGCTCGACCTGACGCTGATCGAGGCGGCGTATCGCAGCGGTAATCAGCCGCTCGCCGCGGCGCTGGCCGCCGAGCGCGCCGCGTTGCGGCCGGCCAGCCCGCTGGCACGGCTGTTCGTGCAGCGTTCGGCCGAACTGCGCAAAGCGGCATAGCCGCCGCGGCGTTCGATTGGTGCCGCCCGCCGTCCGGCGCAAGACGCGCCGGACGACCCCTACACTGCGCGCGGTCCAGGTGCCGCCCAGTGTCCTCGTTCCTGCATCACGTCGAACTCGCCGCGCCGCTGTTCATGCTGGTGCTGGCCGGCTATCTGCTGGCCGCCTCGGGCCGCTGGCCGAAAACGATCAGCGATGCGCTGTCGAAGTTCGTCTTCGCGGTGGCCGTGCCGGCGCTGCTTTTTTCGCTGATGAGCGATTTCTCCAGGCTGCCGCCGGTCGATGCGCGGCTGCTGATCGCTTTCTTCGGCGGCTGCCTGATCGTGTTCGCGCTCGGCCGCGCGGTCGGCCTGTGGCTGTTCGGCCTGGACGGCGTGCAGCAGTCGGTGTTCGCGCTCGGCGGCATCTTTGCCAACAACGTGCTGCTCGGCGTGCCAATCGCCAAGGCCACGCTCGGCGAGGCGGCGATGCCGTCGGTGGCGCTGGTGCTGGTCTTCAATTCGCTGACCCTGTGGACGCTGGTGACGGTGTCGGTGGAATGGGCGCGCCACGGCGAACTGTCCGTGCGCGGCTTCGGCGCCACGTTGCGCAGCGTGCTGACCAATCCGGTCGTGGCCTCGGTGCTCGCCGGCGCTGCCTTCGGCATGACCGGGCTGCCGTTGCCGCGGCTTCTCGGAACGCCGCTGTCGCTGCTCGGCCAGTCGGCCATCCCGCTGTCGCTGATCGTGCTCGGCATGGGTCTGGCCGAGTACGGCATCCGCTCCGGCTGGCGCGTCGCGACCGCGATCACTGCGATCAAGCTGGTTGCACAGCCGCTCGTGGTCTGGGCGCTGGCCGTGCTGCTCGGCCTGCCGCCGCTGGAAACGCAGGCGGTCGTGCTGCTGGCCGCGCTCGCCGTCGGCGTCAACGTCTATCTGATGGCGCGCGAGTTCGACGCCCTGCAGGGGCCGGTGGCCACCAGCATGGTGCTGTCCACCGCCTTGTCGGCGCTGACCGTGCCGCTGCTGCTGGCGCTGCTGGCAGCCTGAATGTCCGATGCGGCGTCGGCGCCGTGCCGCCGACGCCGCCACTGCGCTGCGGCCGCAGTCCGGCGCCAGCAGCGCGGCGGCAGGCGGGCGCGGGCTGCTCCTCGACCGGGCGGCGGCGGGCAGGAGCCTACGTTTCGGATACCTGCGGCATCTGCAGTTCGCGCGAGGCCGCCTCGATCGCCTCCAGCAGCGGGCGCCTGCGCGCCGGCCATCGCGTCCAGTGGCCGAGAATGCCGCGCCAGACGCGCAGTTTCTGCCCGGCGAGGCTCGCCGTGCCGGCAATGCGCGCGGCATAAAGCTCGACCAGTTCGCGATCGAACAGCATCAGCCCCATCCAGAACCGCCAGGCATCATCCGCCTGATACAGGCGCCCGGCCAGCCACCGGTCTAGCACGAGTTCGCGGCCGACCGCCGCCCGCCGCAGCATCCGGCCATACTCGGCAAAACTCAGGTCACCGCTCGCCAGCGCCGAGGCGGCCGCGTCGCCTGCCAGCTGCGCCTGCTCCAGCGCCACCGCGATACCTTCGCCGGTCAGCGCATCGACGCCGGCCGCATCACCGGCAGTCAGCAGACGCGGGGCGGATACCGGCGCACGCGGATCGAATCCCCACACCGGCCAGCCGCGCGCGCCGCGCGCCGGCAGTTCGATGCCATGACGCGCCAAGGCGTCGCGCAGCACGCGCCGCAGTTCGGACCCGACCTGCGGCGTCGACGGGTAGTGCATCAGGCCGACGTTGGACTGGCCGTCGGGCAGCGGGAAGATCCACAGATAGCCGCGCACGCCGCAGACCATCGGCGTGAAGTCGTACAGCATGTCCGAGCCATAGCGGCAGGCGGTGGTTTCCTGCATGAACAGCCGATGCGGCCGCGGCCGCGCCTCGCCGCGCAGGTGCTTGCGCACGATCGAAGCCACGCCGTCGGCGCCGATCACGAGGCGCGCCGACAGTTCCTCGCCCGATTCGAGCTGCAATGACACAGCGTCGCGACCCACGGCCAGCGCCGTCACCGCCACCGGGCAGCGGACCTCGACGCCGCGCTGCCGCACCTGTTCGACGAGGCTGGCATCGAACTGCCTGCGCCGGATGACGTTGACCGGGCGCGCCAGCGTCACGCCGCGCTCGATGGCGCCGAAGCGGATCCGCGCGACGTGCGAAGGCACATGCGGCACCGTCAGGCGCAGATCGAGCGCGGCCAGCGCATCACCGACGCGGCCAGTCAGGCCGCCGCCGCAGGGCTTGTCGCGCGGGAACCGTTCGCGATCGAGCACCAGCACCCGGCGTATGCCGTGCTGGTGCAGGCGTGCGGCAGCGGCGGTGCCGGCCGGCCCGGCGCCGATGACGATCACGTCCCAGGGCCGGCTCACGATGCCTGCGCAGGCAACGACATCCGGCGGTGCCGCGCTTGCATCGACAGGTACAGCGTCGCCATTGCCGCCAGCACGGCCTTCGTCACGGGCACGATGCGATCGTCGCGCCTGTCGCTCTGTTCCGGAGGGCTGGCTGCGTCCGCCATCGACATGTTCTTCTCAGGGAGAGGGCAGCGCGCCGGTCGGCCGCACCGGGTGCGCTGCCGATGGCGCCGCACATTACGCCACCGCAAGCCGGCAAGTCCATCGCCGATGCCGGGGCGCGGCCATGGCCACGACAATGGGGTTCGTCGCCGGCACCGGCTGCGCAGCGACGGCGACGCGCCCGGCAACAAGCGCGAACACGGGAACTGCGCCTGCGCGGCCTCGGCGCCCGAAGCCGGTCGACGCCGCATAATCGACCGCACATGCGCGCCGACGGCCGGCATCGTGCACGGCGAGCGGAGAACCGATGAACACGCATGACCCGAGTCGCGGCCGGGCCGGCCCGGCAGACGCCTGCCATGCACGGAGGTGGCGATGAGCAGCCGGCCCACGATCGTCGTCCTCGACGACTACGAACGGACGCTGCGCGCGCTGGCCGACTGGTCGGAGATCGACCGCCTGGCCGAAGTGCGCCTTTACCACGAACCGCTGCGCGGCGACGTGCTGCACGCGGCGTTGGCCCACGCCGACGCCATCGTATTGATGCGCGACCGCACGCCGCTGCTCGCCGACCTGATCGGGCGGCTGCCGCAACTGAAGCTGGTCGTGTTCACCGGCTCGCGCAACGCGGCGCTGGATGTCGCGGCGCTGTCGGCGCGCGGCATTCCGGTGTGCCATACCGAATGGGGGCCGTCGAAGGACACCACCTGCGAGCTGACCTGGGCCCTGATCCTGGCCGCGGCGAAGCGTCTGGAGGCGCATTTCAGGCTGGTGCGCGAAGGCGACTGGCGCGATGCCGGACCCCTGGCCAGCATGCTGGCCGGCGAAACGCTGGGACTGATCGGGCTGGGCGAGATCGGCCGCCGCGTGGCGCGCGTCGGCAGAGCTTTCGGCATGAATGTCGTCGCCTGGAGCCCGCACATGACCGCCGAGCGCGCCGCGGCCCACGGCGCCACCGCGGTGCCCTTCGACGAACTGCTGGCCACTGCGAAGGTGGTCAGCCTACACCTCGTGCCTTCGGCTGCGACGCGCCACCTGCTTAACGCGGAAACGTTGGCCGCGATGCGGCGCGATGCGCTGCTGGTCAACACGTCGCGCTCGGCCCTCGTCGACATGAACGCGCTGGCGCATGCGCTGGCCGCCGGCCGGCCGGCATGGGCGGCGCTCGACGTCTTCGACGAGGAACCGCTGCCGGCCGAACACCCGCTGCGCCGGGCGCATAACGTGGTGCTGACGCCGCACCTCGGCTTCGTCGCCCAACCGGTGTTCGAGCGCTTCGCCGCCGGCGTGGTCGAGTGCCTGGGCGCATGGCTGCGCGGTGCGCCGCTGGTGCGCGTGCTGCCGGGCTGAGGCAGCGGCGCGTGGCGCTGGGCGCGACCATCTACAAATGCGACCTTGCGCTGTCTGACGTCGATCGCGGCGTCTACGGCAGTTTCCCGCTGACGCTGGCGCGGCACCCTTCGGAAACGCAGGAGCGGCTGATGGTGCGGCTGCTGGCCTTCGTGCTCTTCGCCGATGCCACGCTCGCCTTCGGCAGGGGACTGTCGACCGGGGACGAACCCGACCTGTTACGACGCGACGCCAATGGCGCCATCGAACTGTGGATCGAGGTCGGCCTGCCCGATGCAGCCGGACTGCGCAAAGCCTGCGGCCGCGCACGCCGTGTCGTCGTGCTCGCGTACGGCGGCCGGCGGGCTCAGCAATGGCGGAAGGACCACGCCGAGGCGCTGGCGCGCCTGCCGAACCTGCGCGTGCTCGCGCTTGCCGATGAGGCCACGGCCAAGCTGCAGCAGCTGGCCGCGCGCTCGATGCGGCTTACGGCGACCGTTCACGAAGGCCATGTCTGGCTCGCCACAGCGCAGGTCGCGGTCGAAGTGCAGCCCGAGCAGTGGCTGCCGCCATGACGCGCCGGCCGCGGGGCGACGACGGCGCGCGTGCCGCCGTCGCGCCGCGCGGCTACTGCGCCAGCAGCGCGTCGCAGAATCGCCGATGTGCGGCCAGTTGCCGCGCGTAGTCGAGCTCGCTCTGCGCTGCCTTCGCCCGGATCAGCGCCAGCGCCGCCCGGCGCTGCGCCAGTGGCCAGCGTGCCGCATCGGCCAGCAGCAGCAGCGGCGCGAAGATGGCGAAAGCACGCCGTTCGTCGCCGTTCAGTTGGCGCGGCGAGCGCAGCCCGAGCATCGTCGCCGCCTCGCGCTGCACGCTGTCGTGCGCACGGCGGCGATCCGGGTCGCGTTCGGCGAGCAGGCGCGCAACGCGCAACCCGATCGCCGCCAACGGCGGCAGCGGCGTGCGGCGTCCGCGTTCAAGATCGAAGAACAGCGGATGTGCCGCGAGCTGGCGCAGCGTTGCCGCAGACGACCGATGCGCCGGCTGGCGCCGAAGGCGCGCCTGTTCGGCACCGGCCAGCCGCTGCGCCGCCGCCACGCGCGGCCGAAAGCCGAGCTTGAAATAGAACCACCAGGCGCCGGACGAAATGCCCTCGTCGTTGCCCTGCCCGAGCTGATATGGCTCGATGCTGAACGCGTCGACGCCGAAGACGTGGCGCAGCGCGGCCAGCAGGCGGGCGAAGACGAAGGCTGTGTCGCCGCCGCGGAAGGTCTCGAAGGTGTTGAACGACAGCGCCGCGCTGCGGCCGACGATGTCGGCCTGCAGGTAGCCGATCGGCACGCCGCTGGCGAGCATCAGGCCGCCGTAAATCGCGGCGATCGGCGCACGGCGCTCGCGCACGACGCCGCTCAGGCCGAAGGCGAGCCCGCCGCCGTCGTCGACCAGCCATGCGTCGGCGGCATTGCCGTAGGCAAAGGCGTCGAGGTCGCGGCAGCGGACCACCATCGCGCCGCGCGCCAGATCGATCAGCCCTTCGCCATCGGCCGGCGGCAGCCGTCGCAGCGACAACGGCGGGCGGCGCATCTCGGCGCGCAGCTCGGGGCGTCCGCGTCGCGCCGGCGCGCTGCGGAAGGCGACCGGCGCGGCGCCGAACTTCTCGCGCGAGCGCGATGGCGTATCGCGCCCGGGCAGGAGCTCGCAGCTCGGATTGATGGCGTCGTAGAAGGCCTCGCGGGTGAAATCGTCGCCGGCCAGCGCCGCGACGCGGCCGACGAGGAACACCGCGTCGCGCTCGCCGCGCCGGCGCAGCCGATCGACCGCGGCATAGCCGTCCAGCTTCAGTTCGCGCAGCGCCGCGGCCTCCAGCGGCGAGACCAGCAGCGGCATGGCGCGCGCCAGCGCCCGCCTGGCCTCGGCATCGTTGCGGTCGAAACGCAGTTGTCTCGGCCAGCACGCCGCAAGCCAGCGCGCGGTCGGCCAGAAATACGGGAACCAACTTGTCGTGCCGGCGATGCCGCTGTGTGCCAGTGCTTCCCGATGAGCACGCAGATCGGCGCGGCGATCGAAGCGCGCCAGCATCGATTCGACCGCGGCCAGCACGCGGGCATCATCGGGATACGCGCGCAGGAAACACAACAGCTCGTGCAGCCGCCGCACCTGCGCGGCCGTGCGCAGTCGCGCGCCGGCGAGCTGCGCCAGGCAGACCCGCTTATGCGCCGCGGCCGCGTCGCCGTAGCTGTCGCGGCCGCGCGCCAGCGCGCGCAGCGCCGCCTCGGGTGTCAGGCCGCGCCGCGGCACGCCGGGGCGTCGCCTGCGGCCGGCGTGGCGCAGGCGCTCAATCGTCGAGTGTGAAGCCGACCTTGATCGTGACCTGCCAGTTGGCCACGGTTCCGCCTTCGATGCCGCCGCGGATCTCGGCAACCTCGAACCAGCGCAGGTTGTGCACGGTCTTGCCCGCCTTGGCGATCGCGCTGCGGATGGCGTCGTCGACGCCGGTGGCCGAGGTCCCGGTCAGCTCGAGCTTCTTGTAGACATGGTTGCTCACGATCGTTCTCCTTCGATGGCGGTTCATCCCGGCCAGCGGGCGGCGATGCGCGCGGACGACGCGCCATTTTGCCTTCGTCGCGGTCGTCCGTGCGCCGAACGGTACGCCGGCACGGATCTCGACCACTTATGGGCGGCGGACATGAGCTGCGCTGCTTTTGTTCTATGCCCAGGGCATCGCAGCGCTTAGATTGGCAGGCATCCGTTGCGCCGAAGGCGCGCCCGACAAAGTCGAACAATCCGTGGGAGCCAGACATGGCCGCATGGTTCGACGACAACTCCTTGTCGATCGGCCGCACGCCGCTGGTGCGGCTGAACCGCATCACCGACGGCGCCCGCGCCACGGTGCTGGCCAAGATCGAGGGCCGCAATCCCGCCTACTCGGTCAAGTGCCGCATCGGTGCCTCGATGATCTGGAACGACACCGAAGGCAGGATCGACATCCTGATGTCGGGCGTCGGCGCCGGCGGCGCGATCACCGGCTTGTCGCGGTTCATCAAGCCGCGCAAGGCGATCATCTCGGTCGCGGTCGAGCCTGCGGCCAGTCCGTGCTGACGCAGCGGCGCCGCGGCCGCAGCAGCCGTCGGCTGGGCCAGGCGGCCCGAGCGTATCGGGACACACGCGATCCTTTTCGCGCCTGAGGCGAGCTGCAATCACTCACACAGCCTGCAGGCAGCCACATGCCCGCGGCATCGTGGCGCTCTGACGCTCAGCCGCAGCGCACGAGGACCCGCCTGCCGATTGCCGCGATCCGATCATCGACTTCGGCCTTATCGCAGGGCCGTTCGAGCGCGGCGCGAAGGCGGATTCGATTCTGTGGCCTGCTCCTGCCTGCCTCGCGCCGGCGGTCCGGACAGCACCGCGACCAGCGCTTCAGTCCTGCTCCCAGGGCAGGCCGTGAAAGCGCCAGCCATTGATCCGCCCGCGCTGCCGCTGGTGATCGATCTGCCCTTCGAAACCTTCGAGCACGTTGTACACGCGCGCGTAGCCGGCGTCGAAGGCCGCATCGGCCGCAGCGTGCGAACGAACGCCGCTGCGGCACATCAGCAACAGCACCCGATCGGGGCGGGCCGCGCCAGCCAGAGCGCGCAGGAACGCTTCGCGCGGCGCATCGTCGCGGCCATGCCATTCGACGTTGGCCGTGCCCGGCACGCGGCCGACGAACTTGTACTCAGCCGCCGTACGCACGTCGATCAACTGCGCCGCGCCACGCTGCATCAGCAGCCAGGCCTCCGGCGGAGTCACCGCACCGGCGTAGCGCAGGTCGAGCTGGGCGCGCCGCGCGGCCGCGCGCTCGAAGATCTCGTCCGGCGCGGTCTGCTGCGTCGGTGATGTACCGTGCTGCGGCAATGCAACGTCGTTCATCAATGGCTAACCGGCAAAGGCACGGACGATTTCCGCCGTGCGTCTGCCGGGCGCCGCGGCGGCTGCGCAAAGCCCCTGGACATGAGCGCGATCAGCGCAAGCGCGGGTCATTACGTGGCGATCTCGCAGCTTAACCAATCGGTCGTTCCTCGGCTGCGGTATCGCCGCACGCGATGCGCTGCGCTTCAGTCCGCGGCGACCGGCTGTTCGCGCGGGGTTACGGTCAGGTGCAGCAACCGGTTGCCGCGCACGACGCGCAGCACCGACAGCCTGCCGATGCGCGAGGCGTCAAGGCTTCGCTGCAGCAGGTCGATGCCGGTGATGGCGTGGCCGTCAAAACCGACGATCAGGTCGCCGCTTTCGACGCCGCCGATCCTGGCGGGGCTGTCCGGCTGCACGTCGAGCACGCGCACGGCGGCCGCCTGCGACAGTTCGAAGGCCCGCTGCAATCGCCGCGGCAGCGGCGTGGTCGCGCCGGCGACGCCGATGAAGGCGCGACGCACGCGACCATTGGCCAGCAAATGGCCGACCACCCAGCGCGCGGTGTCGATGCCGGTGGCAAAACACAGCCCCTGCGCGCCGGGAATGATGGCGGTGTTCACGCCGATCACTTCGCCGGCGGAATCGACCAGCGGGCCGCCGGAGCTGCCCGGATTCAGCGCCGCATCGGTCTGAATCACGTCGTCCATCAACCGGCCACTGGCCGCGCGCAACGTGCGGCCGAGCGCGGAGACGACGCCGGCGGTGACGGTGTTCTGGAAGCCGAGCGGGTTGCCGATCGCCACCGCGATCTGCCCGACCCGCAGCCGGCCGGAGTGGCCGAGCGTGGCTGCGGGCAGATCGCCTGCGCCGACGCGGATCACCGCCAGGTCGGTGTCGGGGTCATCGCCGATGAGCGCGGCCTCGAGTGTGCGGCCGTCGGCAAACGAGACGGTGAGCGCCGTGGCCCCGTGCACCACATGGCTGTTGGTCAGCAGGTAGCCATCCGGCGTGAAGGCGAAGCAGGAGCCGGTACCGCCCTCGCGCGTGCGGCCGAGGTGGTCGCGGCCGCGCTTGCGCACGGCGACGAAGCCGACCGCGGGTCCGACCCGCTCGACCACGCGCGTGATGGTCTGCGAATATGCATCGAGCAATTCGCCGTCCGGCGCGGTGTCAGGCAGGCCGGACTCATGCGCCGCGTCATCGGCGCCGGCAACAAGCAGCGGCACATCCATTGGCCTGAAATGGGGTGGCCGCCGGTTCAGATCAAGCGCCGCCGTTCATCGCAGGCAGCGGCGATGCGGGATGGCGGCCTGCGCCATGCACCGCGGAGCGCTACGCGCCGGCAGCGACGCCTTCGCCGGCGAGCCCTGTCTGCCGCTCGCGAAAAATCCTCCCTGCACCGCCTTGGCAGAGCCAGGACCAGGCCGGGCTGCCGCTTCCGACCCGCCCGCGCGGTGCGCGGCAGTTCAGCCGCGCACGACCATCACCGAGCAGGCCGCGTGGCGCACCACGTGCGCCGCGTTGGCGCCAAGCACATAGTCGCGGATCGCCGGCTTGTGCGAGGCCATCACGATCAGGTCGGCGCCGACCTTCTCGGCCGCCGCGATGATCTCGCGATGGATGCTGCCCTGGCCGACGACCGAATCGACGGCGACCTCGGGCGGCACGTTCTTGCGCACCCATTCCGTCAGATCGGCGCGCGCCTGCTCGCGTAGCCGGTCGTTGGCATCGGCGGGGAAGAACGACGCCACCTGGACGTTGACCTCGGCCGCCACGGTGACCACGTGCAGCTTCGCCGACGAGGCCTTGCAGATCAGCAGCGCCTCGGGCAGCGAACGCGCCCAGCTGCCGGACTCGGCCAGATCGATGGCCAGCAGTACGTTCCTGAACATGTCATCTCCTTCCCTGGATGGACGCCGGCGCGGCCACGCGCCGCGGCGTGAGCCTAGCCCGCTGCAGCAGCATGATCAATGCGAGCAGCAGCAGCGCCGGGACAAACATCCATTCCTTGGCCGGCCGTTCGACCGGCAGCTCGACGCCCGTAACCTTGAAACCGGCTTCCAGCCCGAGCTTGGCGGCAACGCTGCCAAAAGCCACCGGACCGATGCTGACGTCGTCGCCGAGCACCATCAGCGAAAAACCGGCAGCGCGCAGCCTTTCGCGCGCCGGTGCCCTCGGCCCGAGCGGCACCAGCACGCCCTTGCTGAAGTTCTTGCCTTCGAGCGTTTCCCCCTCGACCCACATGCGCACGCTGGCGTTCGCCGGCTTGTCCTCGATGATCTTCATCAGCTCGGCCGGCGCCGTGTGCTCGAACGGGGGGTAGATCATGTCCCACCAGAAGCCGGGACGGAACAGCGTGAAGGTCACGAGGAAAAGCGCGACGGTTTCGTACCAGCGGCTGCGGACCAGGAAGTAGCCCTGAGTTGCCGCCGCAAACACCAGCATGGCGATGGTGGCGCTGACGATGGTCACCGTCACGTGGAACCAGTCGGTCAGCCCGATCATCAGCAGCTGCGTGTTGAAGATGAACAGGAACGGCAGGATCGCCGTGCGCATGCTGTAGAAGAAGGCGGTGATGCCGGTCTTGATCGGGTCGGTGCGGGCGATCGCGGCGGCGGCGAACGAGGCCAGCCCCACCGGCGGCGTGACGTCGGCCATCAGCCCGAAGTAGAAGACGAACATGTGCACGGCGATCAGCGGCACCAGCAGGCCGCTCTGCGCGCCGAGTTCGACCACCACCGGCGCCATCAGCGTCGATACGACGATGTAGTTGGCGGTGGTCGGCAGGCCCATGCCGAGGATCAGGCTGATCAGCGCCACCAGAATCAGCATCACCATCAGGTTGCCGCCGGAGATCAGCTCGACGAGTTCGGTCATCACCAGGCCGATGCCGGTCAGCGACACCGTGCCAACGATGATGCCGGCCGCGGCCGTGGCCACGCCGATGCCGATCATGTTGCGCGCACCGATGACCAGGCCGTCGAGAAGTTCGGCGAAGCCCTGGCGCAGCGCCGCGCCGAGATCGCCGCGGCCGCGGAACTGCGCGATCAGCGGCCGCTGCGTGACGAGGATGAAGATCATGAACATCGTCGCCCAGAATGCCGACAGGCCCGGCGACAACTGCTCGACCATCAGACACCAGATCAGCACCACGACCGACAGCAGGTAGTGCAGGCCGCTCTTCAGCGTCGGGCCGGTTTCCGGAAGTTCGAAGACTTCCTGGTTGGGATCATCGAGTTCGAGTTCGGGCTGGCGCGCGCCGTACCAGACCAGACCGATGTAGGCGGCAACGAGCAGCACGATGACGATGCCGAACGCGGCGCCCGGAAACGTGCTCTTGATCCAGCCGATGGCGTAGTAGACGACCCCGGAAAGCACGATGAAGCCGGCCACGGTCATCGCGAATGCGAGCAGCCGCTGCACCAGCGTGTTCTGGCTGCGCCGCGGCAAGCCCTGCAGGTTCGCCTTCAGCGCCTCCAGGTGCACGATGTAGAACAGCGCGATGTACGAGATGATCGCCGGCAGGAACGCATGCTTGATCACCTGCGTGTACGGGATGCCGACGTACTCGACCATCAGGAAGGCGGCCGCGCCCATCACCGGCGGCATGATCTGGCCGTTGACCGAGCTGGAAACCTCGACCGCGCCGGCCTGGTCGGGCCGGTAGCCGACGCGCTTCATCAGCGGGATGGTGAAGGTGCCGGTCGTGACCACGTTGGCGATCGACGAGCCGGAGATGACGCCGGTGGCCGCCGAAGAGACCACCGCCGCCTTGGCCGGACCGCCGCGCATGTGGCCGAGCAGCGCGAAGGCCGACTTGATGAAGTAGTTGCCGGCGCCGGCCTTGTCGAGCAGCGAGCCGAACAGCACGAACAGGAAGATGAAGCTGGTCGAGACGCCGAGCGCGATGCCGAACACGCCTTCGGTGGTCAACCAGTAGTGCGAGGTGGCCTTCGACAGAGACGCGCCGCGGTGGGCGATCATTTCCGGCATCAGCGGCCCGGCAAAGGTATAGATGAGGAACACGCTGGCGACGATCACCATCGGCAGGCCGAGCGCGCGCCGGGTCGCCTCCAGCAGCAGCAACATGCCGGCCACCGCGACGTAGATGTCCATCTCGGTCGGCTGACCCGGCCGCGTCGACAACTGCGCATAAAACAGATACAGGTAGGCGGCGCAGAAGGCGGCGGCCAGCGCGAGGACCCAGTCCGCGATAGGCACGTAGGCGCGCGGCGAGTGCTTGAACGCCGGGTACGCGGTGTACGACAGGAACACCGCGAAGGCCAGGTGAATCGCCCGCGCCTCGGTGTCGTTGAGCACGAACACGCCGAGCGAGAAGGGCAGCGGGCTGGCATACCAGAGCTGGAACAGCGACCACGCCAGCGCAACCAGCATCAGCGCCTGCGCCACGGCGCCCTTGGGATTGCGGCCGCCGGTGTCGGACTCGGCGACCATCTGTTGCAGCTTGTCGCGGTCGACGCCCTCGCCCTCGTTGCTGCGGCTCATCGATCTCCTCCCTTAAGCTGCGTTTGCGCCCGTTGTGGCGGCGATGTTCCGCCGCAGCCCGCCACAAAGTCAAACAGGCCGGGTTCCTGCCCGGCCTGTTTGCGTGTTGACGGATCGTGTGCAACAGCGCTGCGGCTTACATCCAGCCCTTTTCCTTGTAGTACTTGACCGCGCCGTCATGCAGCGGTGCCGACAGCCCGTCCTTGATCATCTTCTTCGGATCGAGGTTGGCGAAGGCCGGGTGCAGTTTCTTGAACTCGTCGAAGTTGTCGAACACCGCCTTGACCACGTTGTAGACGACGTCGGCAGGCACCTTGCTCGACGAGACGAACGTGGCGAGCACGCCATAGGTCTGCGTCGGATTCGGGTTGTTGGCGTACAGGCCGCCGGGAATCGTCGCGTAGGCGTAGTACGAATTGGCCTTGACCAGCTTCTCGACCGCGGGGCCGGTCAGCGACACCAGCCTGGCGCCACAGGTGGTCGTCGGATCCTGGATGTTGGCCGACGGGTGGCCGACGCCATAGAAGAAGCCGTCGATCTTGTTGTCGCACAGCGCCGGGCCGTGCTCGTCGGCCTTCAGCTCCGAGGCGAGCGAGAAGTCGCTGGTTTTCCAGCCCATCGCGCCGAGAAGTTCCTCCATCGACGCGCGCGTGCCCGAGCCGGGGTTGCCGATGTTGAAGCGCTTGCCCTTGAAGTCCTCGAACTTGCCGATATTCGCTTCCTTTCGCGCCAGAACGGTGAACGGCTCCGGATGCAGCGAGAACAGCGCGCGCAGTTCATTGAACGGGCCGGCGTCCTTGAACACCGCCGTGCCCTTGGCGGCGTGGAACATCCAGTCCGACTGGGCCACACCCATGTCCAGTTCGCCGGCGCGAATGGTGTTGATGTTGTAGACGGAGCCTCCGGTCGATTCGACCGAGCAGCGGATGCCGTGCGCCTTGCGGTCCTTGTTGACCAGCCGGCAGATTGCACCGCCCGCGGCGTAATAGACACCGGTCACGCCGCCGGTACCGATGGTGACGAACTTCTGCTGCGCCGCGGCCGGTGTTGGCGCAGCGGCGGCCAAGGTTGCGGCCAGAGTCGCCGCGCAAAGGGATAGGGTCAGACGCATCGTGATCTCCTTGTCTTGTTGGTTGAACGAACTGACTTGACCGCAATTACCGCG
Source organism: uncultured Burkholderiaceae bacterium (assembly GCA_964509545.1). Taxonomy (GTDB): domain Bacteria; phylum Pseudomonadota; class Gammaproteobacteria; order Burkholderiales; family Burkholderiaceae_F; genus JADJWR01. The sequence continues at coordinate 365,744 of CAZDXQ010000001.1, forward strand.
GTCCCGTTGCCGGAATATGAGCCCGCAGGCCGCTGGCTGCAACCGCGGCTGTCCCTTATGCGGTGTTCCGTAGTGGCTACGCTACTCCCCCCTAGGCGATCGCGCGAATCGCGCCGTCGATGGCCTGCCGCAGCCGGCCGACCAGCAGATCGAGTTCGTCGTCGCTGATTGTGAACGGCGGCGCCAGCAGGACATGGTCGCCGTGCTTGCCGTCGATGGTGCCGCCCATCGGATAGCACAGCAGGCCGGCCGACATCGCAGCCGCACGAATGCGCGCGGCAAGCCTGTGCGCCGGCTCGAAAGGCTGCTTCGACGGCCGGTCGCGCACCAGTTCGACGGCGCGGAACAGGCCACGGCCGCGGATGTCGCCGACGTGCGGATGCTCGGCAAAGGTCGCCTGCAGCCGCTCGGCGAGCGCTTCGCCCTTCTGCGCGCAGCGCTCGACCAGCCGGTCGCGCTTCAGGAGCCGCTGCACCGCCAGCGCCGCGGCGCAGGCCATCGGATGGCCGATGTAGGTGTGCCCGTGCTGGAAGAAGCCCGAACCCTGCGCGATGGCGTCGATCAGCCGTCTGCCGACCAGCACCGCGCCGACCGGCTGATAACCGCCGCCGAGGCCTTTGGCGATCGCCATCAGGTCCGGCGCCACCCCCTCCTGCGTGCAGGCGTGCAGCGTGCCGGTGCGGCCCATGCCGCACATCACCTCGTCGAGGATCAGCAAGGCGCCGTGCCGGTCGCACAGTTCGCGCACCGCCTTGTAGTAGCCGGCCGGCGCGGTCAGGCAGCCGCTGGTGGCGCCGCCGACGGTCTCGGCGACGAAGGCGATCACCCGCTCGCCGCCGACGCGAGCGAAGGCCTGTTCGGCTTCAGCGACCAGCCGCGCGCAATACTGCGCCTCGCTTTCGTCGACCCGGCGGTCACGATAGGCATACGTGGGCGCGACATGCTCGACGTCGATCAGCAGCGGCGCGAACTGCTGCCGTCGCCAGGCATTGCCGCCGACGGCCAGCGCCCCGAGCGTGTTGCCGTGGTAGCTGTTGCGGCGGGCGATGAACTTCGCCCGCCCGGGCTGACCGATCTCGACGAAATACTGTCGCGCCAGCTTGAGCGCCGCTTCCATCGCCTCCGAGCCGCCAGAGACGAGGTAGACATGCGAGATCCCTGCCGGAGCATCGGCCACGAGCGCATCGGCAAGCTCCTCGGCGACCTGCGTGGAGAAGAAGCTCGTATGCGCATAGGCGATCCGGTCCAGTTGCGCGTGCATCGCCGCCAGCACGTCGGGGTGGCCGTGTCCCAGGCACGACACCGCCGCGCCGCCGGACGCATCCAGGTAACGTTTGCCTTCGCTGTCCTCGATGAAGCAGCCTTCGGCCCGGGCCGCCAGCGGATACTGGCCGCGCAGCTGCCGGTGCAGGATGTGCGATTCGTGATGCATGGCCGACCTCGGGCACAGGGGCGTTTGGAAACTGAGCATTCTAGGCAGCGCGCCCGCGGACGCGCGCAGGCGGGCGCTGCGGCTTACCGGCACGACCCTGCGCCGAGCGCACGGGCTACGCGTTTACCACTGTCGCGGCTTCGCGCGCTGGCCGTTATCGCGATGCTGGCGCTGGTCGGATGCGTCACCGGCAGCGGCCTGCCGCCATCGCCGCCCTTCTCCTTTGCGCTGCTCGGCGACGCGCCATACGAGGTCGCTGACGAACAACGCTTCGCGGCAATGCTGCGCCAGATCGACGACGACCCCTCGTTGCGCTTCGTCCTACATGTGGGCGATCTGAAGGGCAGCGGCGAGTCGTGCAGCGATGCCTTGCTGCGCCGTCGGCTGGCGCAGTTGCGGTCCCTGCGCAAGGCCGTCGTTTACACGCCCGGCGACAACGAATGGGCCGACTGCCACCGCGCCGCCGCCGGCCGTTTTCATCCGCTCGAGCGACTGGCCGCCCTGCGCCGGATCGCGTTTGCCGATGCGGGGCGCTCTCTCGGCCAGGCGCCTCTGCCCGTGCAGTCGCAGGCGCGGTCGAGCAAGCACCACGAGTTCGCCGAAAACCTGCTGTTCGTGCACGGCGGCGTCGTGTTCGTGACGCTGCACGTCGTCGGCAGTAACAACGGTCTAGAACCCTGGCGCGGCACCGATGCCGTCGACAGCAGGCAGGCGCCGCGCGCCGACCAACGCGCCGCCTTCGCGCAACGGCAGTCGGCCAACCTCGACTGGCTGAAGGCCGCTTTCGAGCGGGCTGAAGCCGTCGGCGCGGCCGGCATCGTCGTGCTGATGCAGGCCAACCCCCGCTTCGACCTGCCCGCAGGCCACCCCGAACGCGCCGGCTTCGAGGCGCTGATCGCCGCGCTGCATCGGCAGGCAACGCCTTTCCGGCGGCCGGTCCTGCTCGCGCATGGCGACCGCCATGTCTTCCAGGTCGACGAACCGCTGGCCGAGGCGATGCCTCCGGCGCCCAATTTGCTCCGCGTGCAGACCCATGGGCATCCCTGGATCGGCTGGGTCCGGGTCACGGTCGATCGGCGGCGACGCGACCTTTTCGAGGTTCGGCACGGCGGGTTTGCGCCAGCGCAACCGTAAGCGAGCACCCGCCTTTTCACTCGCCGGGACGGCCCCCAGGGACAACCGGCCGCGAATCACGCCGGCTGCAACGACCGCTCGCGCCGACGCCGAGATCTGGACTCTTGTGAGTTCCAGTCAGCTCAGGAACGAGAGCCAGTACTCACATTTGATGAATCCATCCCGCTGCGTCGTCGTCAAACCGCGACGACGGACCGGTGGCTTCGGGCATCGGACCGGCGGGCAGTTCCGAGCCTGCCTCATACCATCTTTACGGGATAGCATCGTCGCATTGCCTTGGAGGCCGACAGTTCCGGCCGATTGAAGCCGATGAAGCAGCGAGACGCCCTCGCCCGACGGGAGACCGCCGGTGTTCGCGGGACCCCGTTCCAGCCGAACCGAGCGAGCGACACGCCGGCAGCAACGCCCTGACCGATGTCCAGCAAGACCCCGTCCGCCTCCCGAAACCCGTCGACCCGTTCCGGTCCGCCGACCGCCATGGGCTCGGCAACGCCGACGACGGTCGTCGATCCGCACGAAGCGCACGTCACGGTGATGCAGGAGCCGACCGCGACGAGGGAGCCGCCGGCCGAGCCGGTGCCCCGGTCGGGCCCCGGCACGAAATGGCTGCGCGCCCTGCGCGGGCAACTGGCCAGTGGCGTCGGCCGCCGGCTGTTCATGATGTTCGTGCTCGCATCGCTGGCGCCGGTCGCGCTGATGGCTGGCCTGTCCTTCATGCAGGTGTCGACCGTACTGCGCCAGGAGGGCGACGAGGAGTTGGTCCACGCGGCAAGCAATTACGGGCGGGCCGTGCTCGAGAGGCTGCGCTGGACCGAATCGATGCTCGCCGACGCGAGCAGCAGCACGCCTCTGTCGCGGCTGACGCCACGGATCGGCCACGAACTGGCGGGCGTGGCGCTGCTCGACCGCAGTGGCAAGCCGCTGACCCACGCTGGCGACGCGCCGCTGCTGAAGGGATTCGATCCGCTGTCGATCGACCCGCAGCGCGACCGTCGCCACGCCCTGCTGCTGACCGCAAGCGCCAGTCAGGCCGTCGCGCCGGTGCTCGTGCACGCGGTAACCGGAGGCGGCGAGGTCGGTTTCATCGCCGCGGCGCTGTCGCCGGCCTTCCTCTGGGGCCAGAGTGATGCCGCGCGGGAGCACACCGGCCTTTGCGTGGCCGATGCCGCCGGCAGGAAGCTTTACTGCTCGCAGCCGATGACCGACGCCGCCCTGCTGCGGCTGGCTGTCGAAACGCCGCATGGCGGGCGGGTGGCGCAGTTCGACCTCGACGGGCACGCCTACCGTGCCGGCGCCGCCATGCTCGAAACGAAAGCGCACTTCGTCGGCGGCGACCTGCTCGTCGCCGCGGCGCAATCGGAGGCGCATCTGCTGCGACCGGCGCAGACCTTCCGCGCCATGTTCCTGCCCATCGCCGGGCTGTCGGTGCTGCTGGTGCTGATCCTCAGCGTCGACCAGGTGCGCCGCATCCTGCTGCCGCTGCACCGGCTGCTGGCCGGCATGAAGCGCGTCGCCGACCGCGATTTCGGCACACCGGTGCCGGTCGTTGGCAAGGACGAGTTCGGCCAGATGGCCAAGTCGTTCAACAAGATGACGGCGCAGCTCGGCCTGCACTTCCGCACCCTGTCGGCGTTCTCGGAAATCGACCGCACGATCCTGACCACCGTCGACATGCGGCAGGTGGCCGACATCGCCCTGACCTGCATCCAGGAGATCTCCGGCGGGGTGAAGGTCGTCAGCCTCGGCCTGCTCGAGGCCGATTCGCCCGGCCGCACGCAGGTCTACCTGCGCGCGCTCGACGGCGTCACGCTGCGCGAGGAGCTGCCCAAGGCGCTCGACCTGTCGGGCGCCGACGCGTCGCTGCGCAAGTGGTCGAAGTCGATCCGGCTGCCGGCCAACTACCGCACGATGCTGCACCAGCACGGCGCCAAGTATCTGTACCTCCTTCCGATCGCCCGCGCCGACAAGGTCTGGGGCGTGATGGCGCTCGGCCATGACCAGCGCACCGGACTGTCCGGCGAACAGGCGCAGGCGCTGGCCGGCGTCATCGACCGGCTGGCGGTGGCGCTGTCGTCGGTGGCGCGCGACAAGCAGCTGCACGACCAGGCGCATTTCGACAGCCTGACCGGCCTGCCGAATCGCCACTACCTGATGGACATGCTGACGCAGCAGCTGTCGCGCGCCCGCCGCGACAGCCACGCGCTGGCCGTGCTGTACATCGATCTGGACCGCTTCAAGCGAACCAACGACACGCTCGGCCACGCCGCCGGCGACATCCTGCTCAAGCACGCCGCCGGCCGGATCCGGCGTGCAGTGCGCGACATCGACATTGTCGCCAGGCTCGGCGGCGACGAGTTCACGGTGGTGCTGTCGAAGCTGAAGGACGGCACCGACGCCGGCCGCGTCGCGCGCACGCTGATCAATGCGCTGAACGAGCCGTTCGAGATCGACGGCCACGTGATGTACGCCGGCGCCAGCGTCGGCATCGCGATGTATCCGACCGACGGCGAGAACAGCGCCGAACTGCTGAAGAAGGCCGACACCGCGCTGTACCTGGCCAAGGACCGAGGCCGCGGCCGCTACGCGTTCTTCGAGGAACGGATGAACGTCGACGCCTCGGCGCGGGCGACGATCGATCGCGAGCTGCGCGAGGCGCTGAAGCGCGGCGAGTTCCGCCTGCACTACCAGCCGCAGATCGATCTGGCCACCGGCGAGGTCTGCGCGGTCGAGGCGCTGCTGCGCTGGCAGCACCCGCAGCGCGGCCTGCTCGCGCCGGGCGCGTTCATCGACCACGCCGAGGAAAGCGGACTGATCGAGGCGATCGGCACCTGGGTGCTGCGCGAGGCCTGCGAGCAGCACCGGCGCTGGGTCAACGACGGCGTCGTCCTGCCGCGCGTATCGGTCAACGTCTCGGCGCTGCAGCTGCGCAACTCGTCGTTCGCCGCCACCGTCGAAGGGGCGCTGGCCAGCTCGACCACCTCGCCGCACCACCTCGAGATCGAGGTCACCGAGTCGCTGTTCCTCGACGCCGGCCCGGACGCGGTCGCCACGCTGGAACGGCTGCGCGAGCGTGGCGTGGAAATCGCGGTCGACGACTTCGGCACCGGCTATTCGTCGTTCGCCTATGTCAAGCAGCTGCCAGCCAACATCCTGAAGCTCGACCGCTCGTTCATCGTCGACGTGGTCGAAAGCCAGGAGGCGGCGATCATCGCCGGCGCCATCATCGAGATGGCGCACGCGCTGGGCAAGACGGTCGTTGCCGAAGGCGTGGAAACCGCCAAGCAGGCGCAGTTCCTGCGCCGGTTCTCCTGCGCGCGGGCGCAGGGCTTCGTCTTCAGCGCCGCGCTGCCGCCGGAGCAGATTCCGGGCTTCGTCAAGGGTCGAGTGCGCGAGCCTGCCGCCGGATTCCGCACCAACGGCCTGCAACTGGTGCATTCGCAGGCCGCAGCCACCGCCGCGTAAGCCGCGGGGCCCGCGTGCGCCGCCAGCAGGTCAGCCGGGCTTCGCCTTCGTCGCCGCCTCGTAGCGCGCCTTGTTTGCGGCGTTGGGCGGATACAGCCCCGGCAGCGCCGCACCCGCCTCGACCTCGCCCATGATCCAGCCTTCGAGCCGCTCCTGCTCCACGGCGGCCGCAATCACCTGATCGAGAAGCGCGGCCGGGATCAGCACCGCGCCGTCGGCATCGACGACGATGACGTCGTTGGGAAACACCGCCACGCCGCCGCAGCCGATCGGCTCCTGCCAGTTGACGAAAGTCAGCCCCGCCACCGACGGCGGCGCGGCCACCCCCTGACACCATACCGGCAGGCCGGTGCCGAGCACGCCGGCCACGTCGCGCACGACGCCATCGGTGACCAGCGCGGCCACGCCGCGCCGGCGCATGCGCGAGCACAGGATGTCGCCGAAGATGCCGGCATCCGTCACCCCCATCGCGTCGACCACGGCCACGCAGCCCGCCGGCATCGCCTCGATGGCAGCCCGGGTCGAGATCGGCGACGACCACGACTCGGGCGTGGCCAGGTCTTCGCGCGCGGGAACGAAGCGCAGCGTGAAGGCACGGCCGACCACGCGCGGCTGCTCCGGCCGCAGCGGCCTCGTGCCGCGCAGCCAGACGTTGCGCAGGCCCTTTTTCAGCAGCACGGTGGTCAACGTCGCCGTGGACACGCCTTCAAGCTGCGCGATGACCGCGGCGTCGAGCGGCTGGGATTCGACAGGCATCGGAAACTCCGCAAGTTGGGACGATCAGGCGCCGAGGCGGGCCCGCGCATCGATGCGCGCCAGCCGCGCCAGCAGGTAGTCGACCTCGGCGCGGGCGGCAGCGCCGAGCTTCGCGCCGGGCTTGCGCTGCGCCTCCGAGGCGATCACGCCGCGCCGCATCAGCACGTACTTGCGCACGGCCAGGCCAACGCCGGCCTGCTGTTCGTAACGAACGAGCGGCAGGTGCGCATCGAACAGGTCGTGCGCGGCATCGCGCCGGCCTTCGGTCGACAGGCGCACGACGTCGACCAGCATGTCGGGGAAGCAGTAGCCGGTCATCGCGCCGTCGGCGCCGCGCTCCATCTCGAAGTCGAGGAACAGGCCGCCGTTGCCGGTGAGGATCGAGATGTGCCGCATCGATCCGTCGCGCTCGAAATCGCGCAGCGCCGAAATCTTGTCCAGCCCCGGCCAGTCCTCGTGCTTGAGCATCAGGCAGGACGGGTTGTCCTGCACGATTCGGCGGATCACCGTCGGCGTCATCACCACCGAAAACGTCAGCGGGTAGTCCTGGATCACGAACGGCACGTCGGCGCCGATCGCCTCCGCCGCCTGGCGGTAGTAGCCGACGATCTGCTCGTCGGTGCGCAGCGTGTTCGGCGGCGCGATCATCACCCCGGCCGCGCCGGCATCCATCACATCGCGCGACAACGCGCGCATCGCTGCGAAGCCCGGCGCCGTCACGCCGACCACGACCGGGATGCCGGCGCGGCGGATCACGCGCTGCGCGATGGCCAGCGCCTCGGCGGCGTCGAGTTTCGGCGCCTCGCCCATCTGGCCGAGCACGGTGATGCCGGTCGCGCCGGCGGCGCGAAAGAAGTCGGTCATGCGGTCGAGCGAATCGCTGTCGACGCGGCCGTCGTCATAGAACGGCGTCGGCGCGATCACGAAGACGCCGCGGGCGGTATCGAGGCTCATGCGGGTGTGGGTTGTGCTGCGGCAGGCGCAGTTGTACCACCGCTCGCCCATCGGGCCAGGCAAGACGGTCGGCGACAGGGCGTCGTCGAAGGCCCTCCTCGCAGGCGGCATGACCGGCGCGCAGTGCGAATTCGCTGGCCGGACGCAGGCGTCGCGCACGGGCTGCGCGTGCGCGGCACCTGACGCACAATCCGGCGTTCCGGATCCGGGCCGCTGCCCATGACCGCCACTGTCGTTGCCATCTTCGCCATCGTCTATCTCGGCATGATCCTTGGCGGGCTGCCGTTCCTGCAGCTCGACCGCACCGGGGTGGCGCTGCTCGGCGCGATCGCGATCGTCGCCATCGGCGACCTGACGCCGCACGAGGCAGCCGAGGCGATCCACCTGCCGACCATCCTGCTGCTGTTTTCCTTCATGGTGATCTCGGCGCAGATGCGGCTCGGCGGCTTCTACACCTGGGTCACGCAGCGCATCGCTGCGCTGCCGATCAACGCGCCGGCGCTGCTGGCAGCGCTGATCCTGGTGGTGGGGTCGTTATCTGCGGTTTTCAGCAACGACGTCGTCTGCCTGGCCATTGCTCCGGTGCTCGCCGATGCCTGCCTGCGCCGCGGTCTCGACCCGGCGCCGTTCCTGCTGGCGCTGGCCTGCTCGGCCAACATCGGCTCGGCGGCGACGCTGATCGGCAACCCGCAGAACATGCTGATCGGCGAGGTGCTGAAGCTGCCTTTCGGCGGCTATTTCCTCGAAGCGATCGTGCCGGTGATGCTGGGACTGGGGGCGCTGTGGGCGGCTCTGGCGTGGCAGACGCGTGGCCGCTGGCAGTCGGCGCGACCGGCGGATCCGGCGACAGCGGCCCGGCACGAAGCCGAGTATCCGCCGTTCGACCGCTGGCAGACCGCCAAGGGCCTGGCCGTGGCTTCGCTGCTGATCGTCGTCTTCCTGTTCACCAATCTTCCGCGCGACGTCGCGGCGCTGACCGGCGCCGGGCTGCTGCTGATGAGCCGCAAGCTGCACTCGACCAACATGCTCGGCCTGGTCGACTGGGAACTGCTGATCCTGTTCATCGGCTTGTTCGTGGTCAACCACGCGCTCGAGCAGACCGGGCTGACCGCGCAGGCAGTGCAATGGCTCGCCGCGCAGGGCTTCGCCCTGAACGAACCGGGGCCGCTGTTCGCCATCGCGCTGGTGCTGTCGAACATCGTGTCGAACGTGCCAGCGGTGATGCTGCTGCTGCCGGCGGCGACGGAACCGTTCTCCGGACCGCTGCTGGCGCTGGTCAGCACGCTGGCCGGCAACCTGCTGATCGTCGGTTCGATCGCCAACATCATCGTCGTCGATGCCGCGCGCCGGCAGGGCATCACGATCGACTGGCAGCGCCACCTGCGCACGGGGCTGCCGGTGACCGTCGCCACGCTGGCAATTACCGCGGCGTGGTTTGCCTGGCGCGCCGGGACGATGTCGCTGTGAACTCCGACCTGCGCCGATGATTGCCGGCTGCTGTCAGAGCGGACAGGCGCCGCGCTCGACCGCCTGCCGGGCGAGAAGGAACGTCGCCGCATTCCAGCTTTGCCCGGCCATGCCCAGCGGCGCCACCGTCTGGCCGTGGAACCACTCGGTGAAGCGCCAGTCATCGAGGCCGTTCACCTGTGCCAGTTTCGCCAGTTCGCGGCGGGCGAGCACTTCCTGCCCGAGCATCGCCAGCGCCAGCACCCAGAAGCCGCCGACGAAGGGCCAGATGCCGCCGTTGTGATACTGGTGCGGCTCGTTCTGCCGGTGGCGCGACATGTACGCGCGCCACAGTTCGTGCCTTCGGGTGATCGGCCGCGTCACCGTGCGGATCGGATACGGCTCCGCCATCTTCGCTGCCACAAGCGTCCTGAAGATCTCGTTCGCCCGCGACTCTCCGGCCAGGCCGCAGAGGATGGCGAGCAAGTTGCCGAACACATCGCCCTCGTCGCCGGCGTAAGACAGGTTGACGAAGCTCAGGTACAGCCCCGGGTCGCGCCGGCCGCGCGCCGCGTAGTGCCGCAGCAGGCGAGCGCGGCGGTACTGCGGCAGGTCGCGTCCGAACGGGCGGAACAGGTGGTTGAAATGATGGTGCGTGTCCTCGGCTTGCGGCAGACCGAAGCGCGACTTGACCCGGTACCACAGCGCGTTGGTGTAGAGCACGAAACCCGACCGCGGCATGATGTCGGCCCAGTCGCTCGCCTCGTTCTGCTGCAACAGGAAGAAGCGCTGGTGCTCCTGCGCCAGCAGCCAGCCGAGGGCCCGGTCGATGTGCCGCTGCCAGCGCGCACGCAGGGCAGGGTTCGCGCGGCACAAATGGTCGGCGGCGATCAGCCACCATAACGTCGCGTCGATGCAGCCCAGGTACCAGAAGTCGGCGTCGCGCCCGTCCGGATCGACGTACTTGGGGATCTGGCCGTTGGGCGCCTGCAGCTTCGCCAAGGACTCGACGCTGGCCAGCGCGCCTTCCTCGAGCGCCGCGATGCCGCTGCCGGCCATCGCCAGCACGCAGATGGCTGCATCGCGGCCGAAGATGCGCGTGTAGGCGCGGGCGTCGGCAGCACGGCTGCGCCGCGCCGCCAGGATGCCCTGCGGCGTCAGGTTGGCCGAAAGCAGCCGCAGCGACGCTTCGGCGCAGCGCGCAATGAGGTCCTCGTCGGTGCCTCCGGCATGTCCAGGCGCGGCGCGGGTCTCAGCCATGGCCGCGCAGTCTGCCGCGGCGACCGGTGCATCGCAAGGCGGTGCGGCCAGCAACGGTCGTGCGTGGCCAGTGCCGCTGTCCGCAAGACTCATCCGCACCTGCGGTCCGGGCCTGCGACGCGCGGGACAAGACTCGATGGGCGCCGCTGCGCCAGCGCCGACGAGCAACGCCGGCGCCGCACTCGGTGGCCGCCGCAACGCCGGCCGTCGACGCCTGCCCTGCGCTGTGACGCCAGTTCGGGCTTCGTCGGCCTGCCGCGTCAGCGCGAGCGGTCGCTGCCAAGACCCAGCCAGCGCTTCAGCGTCGAGCCGATGCGCGCGAACATCTCCTGCAGCCCGGCATCCGGCGGCCGCGGGAACTCGGCGCGCGCGTCGATGGCCCGCGCGGCGACGGCTTGCGCCATGAAGTCGCCGACTAGGTGCACGGCATTGTGGCCGCCCTGCCCCCAGTAGTCGCTGCGCATCGCCACCCGCGGGTCGTTGAAGCCGACCCACGCGCCGACGGCGATCTGCGGATGCATCAGGATGAACCAGCCGTCGGTGTTGTTCTGCGTCGTGCCGGTCTTGCCGGCGATGTCGCCGGGCACGCCCCAGGCATCGCGCAGCGCGCGGCCCGTGCCGCGGTCGACCGCGCCGCGCAGCATGTCGATCAGCCGGACGGCGACTTCGGAATCGAGCACCGGCTCGGGAGGTGAATCGAACTGCGCCAGAACGACGCCATTGCGGTCGGTAATGCGCGTCACCAGCAGCGGCGGGCGAAACTGCCCGAGCGCGGCGAGCGTCGCGTAACCGCTGACCATCTCGAGCAGCGACACCGGGCTGGTGCCGAGCGCCAGCGACGGCACGGCGTCGAGCGCGCTTGTGCGCACGCCGGCGCGCCTGGCGAAGTCCGCCACCCGCTGCGCCCCGATTTCGCCGACCAGTTGCGCGGCCACGGTATTGCGCGAGTGGACGAGGCCTTCTTCGAGCGTCAGGTCGCCATCGCCGGTGTCGCTGGCCTCGCCGCTGTCACGCGGCCGCCAGCGCTCGCCGTTGGGCAGGCGCAGCGAGACTCGGCTGGCGGTGAAACTTCGCCAGGGACTGACGCCGGCTTCGAGTGCGGCGCCATAGACGAACGGCTTGAAGGTCGAGCCCGGCTGCCGGCGCGCCTGCTGCACGTGGTCGTAGCGGTCGATCGCGTAATCGCGGCTGCCGACCCAGGCCCTGATCCGACCGCTGCGCGCCTCGATCGCCACCAGTCCCGCCTCCAGACGCGTCTTGCGGGCGCGAAGTTCGGCGATGAAAGCGGCATCGGCGCGCAGCTGCGCCAGCGCCTCCGACGCGCTGGCGCCGTCCTGAATTCGCTGCGCGTACTGCGGCGATTCGCGGATGAAGGCGTCGACGAGTTCGCTGCGCGTCGCCCACCAGTGAGCGAACGGCTCCAGCCTGTCGCGTGCCTTGCGGTAAGGCGCGGCGTTCGTGGCCAGCAGCCGGCCGCTGGACCGGCTCCATTCGACATCGGCCACCGCTTGCATGTTTTCCATCTGCCGCCTGACGGCGGCCTCGGCCAGACGCTGCAGCCGCGGATCGAGGGTCGAGTGGATCACCAGCCCGTCGGCGAGCAGGTCCAATCCGAGCGGCTCGACCGCGGCCTCGGCGATGCGCCGCACCGCTTCGGCAAAGTGCGGCGCAAGACCGTCGTCAAGGTCCTGGCGCACGAAGTCGATCTTCAGCGGCCGCCGCCGCATTGCTTCGTAGGTCTTCTGCGGCAGCTTGCCGTGCCTCGCCATCTGCGCCAGCACGACGTTGCGCCGCGCCCGCGCCCGTTCCGGATTCTGCACCGGGTTGTAGGCGCTGGTGCCCTTGAGCATGCCGACCAGCGTCGCGCTTTCGAGCAGGTCCAGCTTCGCCGCGGGCTTGTCGAAATAGGTGCGCGCCGCCATTTCGATGCCGACGGCGTTGTAGAGGAACGGGATGCTGTTCAGGTAGCTTTCGAGGATTTCGTGCTTCGAATAGCGCGATTCGATCTTCAGCGCCGTGATCATCTCCTTGAGCTTGCGCGTGACGGTCGCTTCGCGGCCGATCCGCTCCGGGAACAGGTTGCGCGCCAGCTGCTGCGTGATCGTCGAGCCGCCCTGGCGGTCGCCGCCGAGGGTGTGGACGATGGAGGAGAAAGTGCGGCGCCAGTCGACGCCGCCGTGCTCGAAGAAGCGGTGATCCTCGGTGGCGAGCAGCGCATCGATCGCGTGCTTCGGCACGCGATCCAGCCCGATCCACTCGCGGTTCAGCCGCCGGTAGCGCGCGATCACCGTGCCGTCGGCCGCCAGCAGCACGCTCGGCTTGACGTCGCGCGCCGCCAGCACACGATCGAAACTGCCGTCGATGGTCGGCGTGAACGGGATCAGCGCCAGCGCATAGAGCAGCAGCGCGAGCGCGGCGACAACGACGCCGAGCGCGCAGCCGCCCGCGGCGAGACGCAGCCGGCGCGGCAGCGGGGTGTCGCGGCCGCCAAGCGCGATCGCATAGGCGATGACGCGCGCCGCCAGCGGACGGAAGACTGCGGCATGCAGCGTGAAAAATGGTCTACGCATTTTTTGCAGTGAACTTGCTCTCGCCAAGACAAACGACGGCGCGCATCGTCATAAAGGGCGCCCGCCGCGCCGGGTCGTTGTCGCGCATGCGGGGCCCCGGCGACCGCCGAGCCTGCGGACCGCGCGCGCAGCGGCCACGGCGGCCTTCTCCAAGCCGAAGTCACTCCGTGCGCCGCATGGACGCCGCGCGGGCGTCCGCCTGCAAACGGCGCACGACGCGATGACGACGACAAGGGTACGGCCGGACCCGTCGAGGCCAATAACCCCTTGCCGGGTCATCCGCTCGCTCGACGCCACGCTGCCGCCGCGCCCGATCGCAGACGGCAGGACTGCCGGCGACGGCGTTTGACACGCGAGCAGGCGACCATTCGACCAACGCGTCAGGGTCGCGGCGCATCGATGGGTGGCGCATCCGCGATACGGCGCCGACAATGCGCCCGTCGCCAGCGGGAACTTCGTCGTGGAAAAATGCATCGTGCACTGCAGTGACGCCAGCATTCCCGCGGTGCGCCAGACCACGGAGGAACGGCCGGCCCGGTGCACCGGGCATCGCTGGCGCCGACTTGCGGCGGTCGCCGTGGTACTCACACCGGCCGCCGGCTGCGTCGTCGTCGAACCGGCGCCGCCGGTCGTGGTCAGCCCCGGCATGCATGGCCCGGCGCTGCACATCCCGCCGGGGCACATGCCGGCCCCCGGGCAATGCCGCATCTGGTTTGCCGACCGGCCGCCGGGCCAGCAGCCGCCGCCAGGAGACTGCGATGAACTGCAGCAACGCGTACCGCCCGGCGCCTACCTGGTGCACGGCTGAGCATCGCGGCCGGCACTCTTGGCTTAGCCGCCACCCCGGGGTGCCGCATCGGCGTGAACTGCGCCGCTTGCTGGCCGTGGCGCGCCGCCATAGCGCAACCGGCACGTCCGCGCCGGAGGCACGAAACGACAACAAAGGGGGACTCGAAGATGGTCCGCAGACTGCGCGTGCTCGCGTTCGTCGTCACGTCGCTGTCGATCGTGCTGGGCGCGTGTGAGACCGTCGTCCGCCAGCCGGCGCCGGGGGCAGCGCCGATCGTCATCGGCCACCGCGGCGCCTCCGGTTACCTGCCTGAACACACGCTCGCGGCCTATGCGCTGGCCGTCTTCCAGGGCGCGGATTTCATCGAGCCCGACCTGGTGATGACCAAGGACGGGCAGCTGATCGCCCGGCACGAGAACATCCTCGATGAAACCACCAACGTCGCCGAACTGCCGCAGTTCGCCGCGCGGCGCACGACCAAGACGCTCGACGGGTTCACGGTCACGGCGTGGTGGTCGGAGGACTTCACGCTGGCCGAGATCAAGCAGCTGCGGGCGCGCGAGCGGATTCCCGGGACACGCCCGGCCAATGCACGGGTCAACGGCCACCTGCAGATTCCGACGCTGCAGGAAGTGATCGATCTCGCCAAGGGGTTGGAAGCGGTGACCGGACGCAGGATCGGCATCTATCCCGAGACCAAGCATCCGACCTACTTCGCCAGCCTCGGCCTGGCGATGGAAGGGCCGCTGGTGGCGATCCTGAGGAAGAACGGCTACGAGGGCAGACGCGACCAGGTCTTCATCCAGTCGTTCGAGGTCTCGAACCTGAAGACGCTCTCGCAAATGACCAACATTCCGCTGGTGCAATTGTTCGGCGGCGCAAACAGCCGGCCGTTCGACGTCGTCGCTGCCGGCTGCACGCTCACCTACGGCCAGATGGCCACCGCGCAGGGTCTGGCCGACATCGCCAGGTACGCCAATGGCGTCGGCCCGTCGAAGGGCTACGTGATCCCCGTTGTCGGCGGCGTGCTCGACCCGGCCAACACCACGAACTTCGTCCGCGACGCGCATGCGGTCGGACTGCTCGTGCACCCCTACACCTACCGGGCCGAAAACCAGTTCCTGCCCGCCAACCTGCGCATCGGCACCGATCCCAATGGCCGCGGCGACCTGCAGGCGGAACTGAAGATGTTCCTCGACGCCGGCATCGACGGTTTCTTCACCGACAACACCGATGTCGGCGTCAAGGCGCGCGACGCCTTCGTCGCCGGCAACTGAAGCAACGGCTGCGGCGGCGCGGCACGGCCGCCGTCAGTCCTGGGCCGACGCCAGCCGCAGCGGCGGCACATCACCGGCCGAGACCGCAGCGGAACGCGCAAGGCAGCGGCGATGCCTTTCGTCGACGCGCCCGGCGAACCACGCGGTGGTCAGGCGGCGTGAAATCTTCGGCCCCTGCAGCCTGATGTTCGGCAGCACGGCGCGCGGCAGCGAGCGGCGCTCGCGCCTTTCGGCGAGTTCGAACACGCGCCGGTAAAGCGCGCTGCGCTCGAACTCGGCACTGTCGTCCAGCTCGAGCGCGCGCCGGATCGCTGCATTGCTCATGTCCAGCCGTCCGGCGATCGAGCGTACGGCCAGCTCGGTGCTGCCGGGTCTTGCCTCGGCATCAGCGCTGCGGCGAACGAGGTCACCGTCGAGGTCGAGGGCGATGCCGGAGGCGATGCTCACTGCGCTCTGGAAAGCCGCGTTGCGGCTCGCGTAATGGCCGGCGTTGTAGTCGGCGAAGCGATAGATGAACCGATCGTAGGCGGCAGGGTAGTCGAGCAGGTGCGCGATGCCGAAGTACAGCCCGCCGCGGCGCGTGAACACCTCGTGGCGGATCGATCCGTCGACCGGATAGGGGTAGCTGCGCCGCCGCGCATGCGCCTCGGCGAAGGCGATGCTGACCTGCATCGGGCCGCCGGTGCGAACCGGATTCCAGTCTGCGAAAAGGCGCCTGCCCAGCGGCACCATGCCGATGAAGTCCTCGAAGGTCTCGCTCAGTTCCCTTTCGGTCTTCGCGGCGTCGATGCGCTCGCCGTAGCTCCTGCCGTCAGGCGAGCGAAGCTTCAGCGCCAGATCGACTGCGAGCGTCGGCACACCCGCGCGTTCGGCGCGACGGTCGATCTCCTGCCGCGCGATCCTGCCGAGGTTGGGCACGGCGGGATCGGCGCGGAACGAAGATTCCTGTTCAGTGATCGCCAACACGGCGCAGAGGCTGCCCGTGGTGGGAGGAATCTGCAGCGCCGCGAACGCGGCCCGGATGTCCTCGGCCCATCCGGCGCGATCGGCGAGGCCGGTCGACATCAGGCTGACGATCTGCGCCCGCACCTGCTCAGGACGCGGCGGCAGGTCGCGCAGAGGCTCGTCGCTGGCACAGCCCGCCAGCGCCACGATGCCAACGAGACCAATCCAAGGAACGGCGCGGCGCAACGAGGACATGAGATCGGACATCAGGCCAGCGCAATTGAGGCGAGAGGTTAACCGACAGCCGCCTGCGCAATGCTGTTCCGATAGCCGCCCGCGCCTGCGACGCATGGCGAGCGCACGGTCCCGTTCGGCACCGCGCGCAACGGCTGGAAGCGCTGCCTCCTGTCCGGCCGCAGGGACGTCAGCCGGGCAGCGCGGGTCGACGCGTTCACGTCGTTTCAGTCGTCTCTCGATCGACCGCAGAATCCGGAGGGCGAAATGTGCTCGAGCGGCGGCCGCTGCACAAGCATCGCGAACGAGCAACCCGGCCTGCGCCCGGACCCTTGGAGGCGCCCATGACGCTGAGGACCCCGTTGTGCGATCGGCTCGGCAT
This sequence comes from uncultured Burkholderiaceae bacterium, assembly GCA_964509545.1. Taxonomy (GTDB): domain Bacteria; phylum Pseudomonadota; class Gammaproteobacteria; order Burkholderiales; family Burkholderiaceae_F; genus JADJWR01. Next base: position 382,386 of record CAZDXQ010000001.1, read on the forward strand.
CAACGTGCCAATCATCGGCGCGCCCTTCGGTCCGTGGGAACAGGTCGAACTGGCGGCAGCCGTATCGAACGCGGGCGGGCTGGGCAGCCTTGGCACCGCGGCGCGCAATCTCGACGACCTGAACCAGCAGTGGCGGCGGATGCGCGCGCTGACCAGCCGGCCATTCGCCATCAATCACACCCGGCGGCCGTTCGATGCCGAGGCTTTCGAAGCGACGCTGCTGCAGCGGCCGGCGGCGATTTCCTTCCATCTCGGCGACGCGCTCGATCTCGTCGAACGCGCGCATCGGGCCGGCATCCTGTGGATCCAGCAGGTCGGCGACATCGAGCAGGCCCGCACCGCGGTCGAGCGCGGCGCCGATGTGATCGTGGCGCAGGGCGGCGAGGCCGGCGGCAACGCCGGAAGCGTCGCCACGCTGGTGCTCGTACCGCAGGTCGTCAACATCGCCGGCGACATTCCGGTGGTCGCCGCCGGCGGAATCGCCGACGGAAGAGGCCTCGCTGCCGCCCTTGCCCTGGGCGCGCAGGGCGTCATGCTCGGCACACGCCTGCTCGCCTCGACCGAAATGCGCATCGCGCCGCAGTGGAAGGAGGCCCTGCTGTGCGCCGACGCCACTGACGCGGTGAAAATCGACTTCGCCAATGCGGTGATGCCGATGTTCACCGAAGGCGCTTACCGGACGATGACGCCGCGCGTGCTGCGCAATGCCTTCGTCGAACAATGGCTGGGCAAAGGCGCGGAAGCCGCTGCCCACGCCGAGCAGATGCGTGGCGAGATCCTCGCCGCCGTGCGCAACGACCGGCTGCACGAATACCTGCCATTCACCGGCCAGTCGGTGGGGCTGGTTCACGACGTGCGGCCCGCCGCCGAGATCATGGCGCGCATCGTCATCGAGGCGGAAGGCGCGCTCGCGCGCGCCGGCAGGTCGATCCGCACCTGGCGCGACTGAAGGCAGGCGAGGCGCCGTGATGCGCTGCGTGACCGAGGGTCCGCCCGTTATTGGCCCAGGAACTGCCGCAGGTCCGACAGCAGTTCCTCGGGCGCCTCTTCCGGAATGAAGTGGCCGCAGGGCAGCGGATGGCCCGCGACCACGTCGGCCTTCTCCCGCCAGGTCGCGAGCACGTCGAACAGGCCGTGCATCTTGCCGAACTCGCCCCAGATCGCGAGCACCGGGCAGCGCACGCGCCGGGCCAGGTCGCTCTCGTCGTCGTCGAAGTCGCGCGTCGCCGCGGCGCGATAGTCCTCCAGGCCGGCGCGGATCGTCCCGGGAAGCGTAAACGCGCGCAGGTACTCCCGGATCATTGCTTCGTCGATGGCGCCGGCGCGGTGGGTCAGTGAGCGAAAGACGTGGCGCAGGAACGGCTCGGGCGCGGCCGAGATCATCTCCTCCGGCAGGTCGAGCGCCTGAAAGAAGAACCAATGCCAGTAAGCGGCCGCCAGATGGCGGTCGGTCCGCGCGAACACGGTGTGCGTCGGCACGATGTCGAGAACGCACAGCCGGGTGACGGCATCGGGGTAATCGAGCGCCTGGCGGTGCGCCACGCGGCCGCCGCGGTCGTGGCCGACCAGCGCGTACGCCCTGTGCCCCAGCGCGAGCATCAGTTCGTGCATGTCGCGCGCCATGGTCTTCTTGTCGTAGCCATCGCGCGGCTTGTCGGAGTCACCGTAGCCGCGCAGGTCCGGGCAGACGACCGTGCGCTGCCCGAGCAGCCGCGGCGCGATCCTGTGCCAGATCTGGGCAGTCTGCGGCCAGCCGTGCAGCATCAGCACGGGCGGGCCGCTGCCGCCGATCCACAGGTTGATCCTGATGCCGTTGGCGCGGACCGTGCGGTGGTCCATCCCGGTCATGAAGTGCATCGGCCTCCTTTCCGGTTCGGCCAGTCAAGGAAAAAAACTCGCAGCGGCGCGGGTCGAACCTGTGCAGCCTGTTGTTTGACCGGCGAATCTAGCGGGTCCCGCCGCAGTCGGCTACGGCGCGCCCGCGGCCGATGGCGTCGTTGCAGGCATGGATACAGAAGGACTATGTTGTTTTCCCCTTGACCCTGAACGGATAGGAGGGACCGATGGCGCTGCGACTGGGCGACGACGCGCCCGACTTCACCGCCGAAACGACCGACGGAACGATCCGCTTCCACGAATGGATCGGCGACGGCTGGGCGATCCTGTTCTCGCACCCGAAGGACTTCACGCCGGTGTGCACAACCGAACTCGGCTACATGGCCGGGTTGAAGGAGGAGTTCGACAAGCGCAACACCAGGATCGTCGGCCTGAGCATCGACGCGGTCGGCGACCACACGCGCTGGCTCAAGGACATCGAGGACGTGACGGGAAACACGCCCAACTATCCGCTGATCGGCGATCCGGAACTTAAGGTGGCCAAGCTGTACGACATGATCCACCCGAACGCCAGCGGCCCGGCCACCGCGCGCACACCGCAGGACAACGCGACGATCCGCTCCGTGTTCATCATCGGCCCCGACAAGAAGATCAAGCTGATCCTCACCTACCCGATGACGGTAGGCCGCAACTTCGACGAGGTGCTGCGCGCGCTCGACGCGCTGCAGTTGTCGACGAAGCATCGCGTCGCCACGCCGGTGAACTGGAAGCCGGGCGACGAAGTGATCATCCAGAACTCCGTGCCCGACGACGAGGCGAAGTCCCTGTTCCCCAAGGGCTGGCGGACAGTCAAGCCATACATGCGCGTCACGCAGCTCAGGCCGTAGGCTGCCGCACCCGTCAGCGTGACAGGTTCGGATCGGTCCGCGGCCGATCTGGGCCGGTCGCTGGAACCTCGATGCCGGTACTCGGCGCGCGGCCCGACAGGACCGCGCGCCGCGCTGCCGCGAAGGGCCGACGACCCGGCAGGCGCGCTCAGAGGCGCAGCACCTCGCCCTTGAGCGAAAACAGGATCCCGACCACCTCATTGATCTCCGCCTGCGCCACACCGGCTTCTTTCATCGCGGCGACGATGTCGTCGGTCGCGGCGATGAACTCCTGCTCGTTGATGTTCATGCCGCCGTGCGCCTCGCGCAGGTCGCGGCCCTCGTAGACCTGCGGCCCGCCGGCGCCGGCGCAGAAGAACTGCGTGGCGAGGCGCTTGGCCCGCGCCAGGTCCTTGTTGCGGAAGCGCGGCGCCAGCAGGGGATTGACGGCATGGCGGTCGACGGCGTCGTCGAGGATCGCAGCGATGCGCTCGGCGCCGCCGAGGCGCTGGTACAGGGTCTCGCCCATATGAGCCTCCGGTCGTGAGCAGGCACGTGCCTGAGGGGCAAAGCGTGACGTCGCGCCGTTCCTGAAACGTTCCCGGCGACTCGGCGGCTTGTCGTGGCCCGTGCCCTGTACCAGACTGCGGCGATGACCAGCGCCGCGCAGCACACCGCCGCCGATGCAGGCATCGAAATCGACGTGCTCGGCGGTTTCCGCGCCCGCGTCGACGGCAACGACGTCGCCGCCGACCGCTGGCCCAGCCTGCGCGCCGTGCAGCTCGTGCAACTGCTGAGCCTCGCCGACGGCCACCGCCTGCTGCGCGACCAGGTGGTCGACGCGCTGTGGCCGCAGCTCGAGCCTGAAGCCGGGCGGGCCAACCTGCGCAAGGCCGCGCACCACGCCCGCCAGGCCTTGGGTCTGGCCGACGCGGTGGTGCTGCAGGGTGGCGAAGTCGCGCTGTGTCCGTCGCGCAGAATCACCGTCGATGCGCAGCGCTTCGAGCGGCTCGCGCAGGCGGCGCTCGCGCGCGGCGCGCCCGACGCCTGCGCCGAGGCGGCGCGCGCCTGCGGCGGCGAGCTGCTGCCCGGCGCGCGCTACGAACCGTGGGCCGAGGCGCCGCGCCAGCGGCTGCGCGCCTGCCATCTGGCGTTGCTGCGCGCCGCCGGGCTGTGGGAGCAGCTCGCCGAGGCCGAACCCACCGATGAGCCCGCGCATCGCGAGCTGATGCAACGCGCGCTCGACGCCGGAAACCGGCCGGCGGCGATCCGGTGGTACGGGCGGCTGCGCGCGGCGCTGCAGGCGCTCGGCGTGCGCCCCGCGGCGGCGACCGAAGCGCTCTACGAAGAATGCGTGCGCGGCCTGCGCGTCGCCGGCCCGCCACTGGTCGGCCGCGCAGACGAACTGGCGCGGATAGCGGCCCTGTTAAGCGCACCGGCCGACGCGCGCGGCGCCGGCTGGGTCGTGCGCGGCGCCGCGGGCATCGGCAAGTCCGCCTTCTGCCGCGAGACGGCGAGCGTCGCGCGCGAGCGCGGCTGGATGGTGATCGCGCTCGATGTCGTTCAAGGCAGCCGCCCGTATGCGGTGGCGTGCGACGCAGTCGAGCGCCTGACGCTGCAGGACCGTTCGGTGCTCGACGCAATCGGCGCGCCCGCGCGCTCGGTGCTCGCGCAATTGAGCCCGCTGGCCGCGCCGGCCGCAACGCTGCAAGGGCCGCTCGGGCGCCATCAGGTCATCGGCGCGTTGCGCCGCCTGCTGCTCGCCGCGGCCGGCGGGCGGCCGGTCATCCTGCAGGTCGACGATGCGCACCTCGTCGACGAAGCCGATGCCGACCTGCTGCTGCATCTGGCAGCCAGCGGCTCGCCGGTCGTGGTCGCGCTTGCGCTGCGGCCGAACGCCGGTCCGGCGGCGCTCGAGCGCGGCATCACGCGGCTGGCCGGCAGCGGCAGGCTGGCGCTGATCGAGCTCGGCCCGCTCGACGACGAGCAGGCGACACAACTGATCGCACTGGCCGCAGCGCGACCGCTCGACGATGCGCTGGTCGCGCGCATCGTGCGCGCCGCCGCCGGCAACCCGTTCGCCGCGCTGGAACTGGCGCGCGCCGCCGGCGCCGGCGCACAACTGCCGGCCGACGCGCGCGAGGCGATCACCGCGCGCCTGTGCGACGTCGGCGACGAGACGCTGCCGGCGCTGCGACGCCTGGCGCTGGCGGGCGACGAGTTCGACACCGCCACCGTCGTCGCGCTGACGGGCGAGGGCGAGGCGCAGGCCTTTACGCTGCTCGACGCCGCGCTGCGCGCCGGCGTGCTCGTCGTCGCCGGCGACCGCTATCGCTTTCGCCATGAATTGGTGCGCCAGGCGCTGGTCGAGGAGATTCCGCCGCACCGCCGGCTCGCCGTGCACCGCGACGCCGCGCGTCGACTGACGACGCTCGACGCCGCGCCCGGCGCGGTGGCGCACCACTGGCTGGCGGGCGGCTGTCCGGGCGAAGCACAGCCGTGGCTGCTGGCGGCGGCGCGCGAGGCGATGACGGTGGCCGCGTTTGCCGATGCAATGAAGTTCCTCGCGCCGTTGCTCGAGCACGCGCCGACGCATGTCGAGGCGCTGCGCCTGCGCGCCGAGGCGCTCGACGCGCTCGGCGATCCGCGCGCCGTGGCTGCGTACGAGGCGGCCGCTGCGACGGCCGGCGCACCCGAGTGTCACGACCTGCGCGCCAAGGCCGCGCTGGCCCAGATCAAGGGCGGCGACCCCAGGGGCGCGCTGCTGCGGCTCGAAGGCGTGAGCCCATCGAGCGTCGACGGCCGCCTGGCCGAGGCGCTGACGCTGAGCGGTGCCGCCGCGCTCGGCTTCGGCGATCCGGCCGCCGGCACGCGCAAGGCCGCCGAGGCACGGCGGATTGCACTGCAGATGGGCGACACCGCGGCGCTGGTCGTGGCGTCGTGGGCGCAGGCCGCGGCGGCGCACGCGCGCGGCGAACTGCACAGCAGCGTCTGGGCCGATCTGCACGAGACGCACCACGTGCCGCATCTGGCGCTGCGCGCCTTCGACGGCCATCTGTGCATCACGCAGCGTTTTCTGTACGGCGCGCGCCCCTATGCCGACGTGATCGCGTTCGCCGACGCGATCGCCGCCGAGGCGCAGCGCCTGGGTGCGGCGCGCGGCCAGGCGTTCGGCATCACGCTGCGCGGTGAGGCCGAGTTGCTGTCAGGACGGCTCGTCGACGCCGAAGAGCACCTGGCGCTCGGCGGCCGGCTGCATCGCGCGATCGGCGGCCACGTCGGCGAAGCGCTCTCACTGCAGCGGCGCGCAGAGCTCGCGCTGAACCGCGGCCAGCGCGACGTCGCCGCGCGCCTGGTCGACGAGGCACTGGACCTCGCGCGCCAGACCGACATCGGCTTTCACCTGCTCGACCGCATCTACGGCACCCGCATCTCGCTGCACGCCGATCCGGCCGACGCGCTGGCGGCACTGGAAGACGCGCAGGATGCCGTGCGCGGCCCGCTGGAGACCTGCCCGGGCTGCCGCATCACCTTTGCCGTGCCGGCCGCGATCGCCGCGGCCCGGGCGCGCCGGCTCGATCTCGCGCAACGGTACGAGAAGGCGGTCGTCTATCTGGCGCAGGTCGTGATGCGGCTTCCCGCGTGGCACGCCGCACTCGACGAGGTGCGCGCGCACCTGGCGCTGGCGCGCAACGATTCCGCAGCGGCGGCAGCGCACTTCACCGCCGCGGCCGAGGGGTTTCGCGCCGCCGGGCAGCCGCTCGATGCGGCGCGCTGCGCGCAATTGGCCGGCGGCGTGGAATAGCCGACCGGTCGGTGCCCGGCCGGCAGGCGGGCCGAGCACGCAGATGTGGGCTTGGCCGAGGACGCGCAAAGACGATCACCGTCATTCGATCGTGACGCTCTTCGCAGGATTGCGGGGTTTGTGGCTGCGGCCGCGCGCGATCGCGCGCTTAAGGTCGGCAGCGCCGACGTCAGCCTCTGCCGCAAGCCAAGAAACCTGGGGCAACGCAATCACTCCACCGTGACGCTCTTGGCCAGGTTTCTTGGTTTGTCCACATCGGTGCCGCGGGCCACGGCGGCGTGATAGGCGAGCAGCTGCAGCGGCATCACGTGCAGGATCGGCGACAGGTCGCCGTAGTGCTCGGGCAGGCGAATGACGTGCACGCCCTCGCTCGAATCGATGTGCGTGTCGGCGTCGGCAAAGACGTACAGCTGGCCGCCGCGGGCGCGCACCTCCTGCATGTTGCTCTTCAGCTTTTCCAGCAGTGCGTCGTTCGGCGCCACCGTCACCACCGGCATCGCCTCGGTCACCAGCGCCAGCGGCCCGTGCTTCAGTTCCCCCGCCGGATACGCCTCGGCGTGGATGTAGCTGATCTCCTTCAGCTTCAGCGCACCTTCCAGCGCGATCGGATAGTGCAGGCCGCGGCCGAGGAACAGCGCGTTCTCCTTGCGCGCGAAGGTCTCGCTCCAGGCGATGATCGCCGGCTCCAGCGCCAGCACGCTTTGCACCGCCACCGGCAGGTGGCGCAGGCGGCGGATCGCGGCATGTTCGCGTTGCTCCGACAGCCGGCCTTTCGCCTTGGCGATCGCGTTGGCGAGCAGGTACAGCGCCGCCAGTTGCGTGGTGAAGGCCTTGGTCGATGCCACGCCGATCTCCACGCCGGCGCGGGTGATGAACTGCATCGCGGTCTCGCGCACCATGGCGCTGGTGGCGACGTTGCAGATGGCCAGCGTGCGGTGCATGTCGAGGCTCTTGGCGTGCCTGAGCGCCGCCAGCGTGTCCGCCGTTTCGCCCGACTGCGAGACCACCACCACCAGCGCATTCGGGTTCGGCACCGAGGTGCGGTAGCGGTACTCGCTGGCGATCTCCACCGCGACCGGCACGCCGGCGATGGATTCGAGCCAGTAGCGCGCGGTACAGCCGGCGTAGAAGCTCGTGCCGCAGGCGAGGATCAGCACGCTGTCGACGCGCGGCAGCACATCGGCCGCGGCCTCGCCGAAAAGCTCCGGCGAGATTCCGCTCGACTCGCCGATATCGCCGACGGTGTCGGCGAGCGCCCGCGGCTGCTCGAAGATCTCCTTCTGCATGAAATGCCGGTACGGCCCGAGCTCGACGGCGTTGGTGTACGCGGGAACGGTGCGCGCCGGCCGCTCGACCGGGCGGCCGTCGGCGTCGACGATCCACACGCGCGCAAGCTGCAGGTCGACGACGTCGCCTTCCTCGAGGTAGATGATGCGGTCGGTGGTGCCGGCCAGCGCCAGCGCGTCCGAGGCGAGGAAGTTCTCGCTGCGGCCGAGCCCGACGACCAGCGGCGAGCCCTTGCGCGCCCCGACCACGCGATGCGGCTCGTCGCGGCAGAACACGGCGATCGCATAGGCGCCGTGCAACTGGCGCACCGCGCGCTGCACGGCGTCGAACAGATCGCCTTCATACAGCTGGTCGATCAGGTGCGCGATGACCTCGGTGTCGGTCTGGCTGTCGAAGACATAGCCGGCGGCGATGAGCCTGCGGCGCAGTTCCTCGTAGTTTTCGATGATGCCGTTGTGCACCAGCGCGATGCGCGCCCCCTTGTTGGCGGCGCCCGGCCCGGCGGAAAAATGCGGGTGAGCGTTGTGCGTGGTCGGCGCCCCGTGCGTGGCCCAGCGCGTGTGCGCGATGCCGGTGAAGCCGGGCAGCTGCGCCGTCTGCGCATCGAGTTCGGCCACCCTCGACACGCTGCGCGCACGCTTGAGCATGCCGTCGGCATGCACCGCCACGCCGCAGGAGTCATAGCCGCGGTATTCGAGCCGGCGCAGGCCTTCGACCAGGATCGGAACGATGTTTCGCTGCGCTACTGCGCCGACGATGCCGCACATGTAAGGCTCCCTTGTTTGCGCTAAGTGAGCGCAGCGTAAGCGGAAGTCGACGACGAAGGCTTGCGAAGAACACCAAGCTACGCAAAAATCTTGCGCGACCTCGATTTAACGAAAGAATCTTTCCTAATCTGTCTGGATGACTGCCGCGGCTGGTGCAGCTCGATACCACAAACACGAGATCATGATTTCCTGGGCAATTCGCGGGACGCCGCTCGCGCCTCGCCAATGATCGAACTCGACGCCACCGATCGCCGGCTGCTGGCGCTGCTGCAGACCGATTGCGCGCTGACCAACGACGAACTGGCGCGCCGCGCTCATGTGTCGCCGGCCACCAGCCTGCGGCGCGTGCGCCGGCTGACGGAGGCGGGCGTGATCGAGCGCCGCGTGGCGATCGTCAGCGCCGAGGCCGCGGGCGGCGGCGTGACGGCGATCGTCGAAGTCACGCTCGAGCAGCAGTCCGCCGAACTGCTCGACCGCTTCGAAAGCCAGGTCGCCGCTGCCGCCGAGGTGCAGCAGTGCTACCGCGTCGCCTCCGGGCCGGACTTCGTGCTGATCGTGTTCGTACCCGACGTGGCTGCCTACCACGCCTTCGCCCATCGCGTGCTGACCGCCCAGGCCAACGTCCGCAACGTGCGCAGTTTCTTCGCGGTGAAGCGCAGCAAGTTCGAACCGAGGGTGCCCGTGTGATGGCGGCCGAGTCCGGCCATCCGCGCCCCCGCCCTTGCGAAACCCCGCCGGGACGGCGTTCCGCCCACCCCCGTATGGGATACGAGGCGGGTCCGCTTTCGCGGCAACGACACGGCGCGGCCGGACATCATCACGCGGCTTCGCCGGGCCGGGCGAGGCGCACCGCATGTCCGAACTGCTGAAGCACCGCTATTCGCCCGCGTACATCGCGGCGGTCGCGCGCGCGGTGAAGGCGCAGCAGCGACGCTTCGACGCCGGGGCGTTTCGCCGCGCCGTCCTCGGCGGCGGCTGGGAGGCGCTGGAACTGAAGCAGCGCATGCACCGTATCGCCGCGGCGCTGCAGGCGCATCTTCCGGGCAACTACCGGCAGCAACTGGCGGTGCTGAAGCGCGTCGCGCCCGCCTTCGACGGCTTCGAGGCGATGTTCTTTCCGGACTTCGTCGAGCAGTTCGGCCAGCATGACTTCGCGCTGTCGATGGCCGCGTTGGAGCACTTCACCCGTTACTCGTCAAGCGAGTTCGCGGTGCGGCCGTTCATCGCCCGCGAGCCGCAACGCGCGCTGGCGCAGATGCTCGCCTGGGCGGAACACGACAACGAACACGTGCGCCGGCTCGCCTCCGAAGGCTGCCGGCCGCGGCTGCCGTGGGCGATGCGGCTGCCGATGCTCATCGCCGATCCGGCGCCGATCGTGCCGATCCTGCAGCGGCTGCGCGCCGACGCAAGCGAGATGGTGCGCCGTTCGGTGGCCAACAACCTGAACGACATCGCCAAGGATCATCCGCAGGTCGTCCTCGACCTGGCCCGCCGCTGGCATGGCGAGAATCCGGCCACGGACCGCCTGCTCAAGCACGCCTGCCGCACCTTGCTCAGGCGCAGCCACACCGGCGCGCTGCAACTGTTCGGCCATCACGACAGCGTGCGCGTTGGCGTCACCGATCTTCGATTCGACGCCGCGCGGCTGCCGATCGGCGGCACGCTCGCCTTCGCCTTCACGGTCGCGCTGCAGGCAAGGGAGGCGGCGACGCTTCGCCTCGACTACGCGGTCGACTTCGTCAAGGCCCGCGGCGGCACTTCTCGCAAGGTGTTCAGGATCGGCGAGCGCGCGCTCGAACCCGGCGAACGCGCGCAGGTGCAGCGGCGGCACCGCTTCACCGATTTCTCCACGCGCAGGCATTACCCCGGGCCGCACCGGATCGCCATCATCGTCAACGGCGTCGAGCGCGCGGCGCGCACGCTGCGGCTGGTCGCGGCCCCTTGACCGCTGCGGGCCGCCCGCTTCTCGTCATCCCGGCGGAGCCTGCCCCGGCAGGCTCCGCCGAAGCGACGAAAGTCCCTCGGCATCCGCTCGGTAGACTGCGCGAAACCCCGCAAGGAGAGCCCATGGCCGCGGCAGAAATCAACAACATGGCGGTGTTCTGCGACTTCGAGAACATCGCCCTCGGCGTGGCCGACGCCAGGTACGACAAGTTCTCGATCAAGACCGTGCTGGAGAAGCTGCTCGTGAAGGGCAGCATCGTGGTCAAGAAGGCGTACTGCGACTGGGAGCGCTACAAGAGCTACAAGGCCGGAATGCACGAGGCGGCGTTCGAACTGATCGAGATCCCGCACGTGCGCCAGAGCGGCAAGAACTCGGCCGACATCCGCATGGTCGTCGACGCGCTCGACCTCTGTTACACCAAGTCGCACGTCGACACCTTCGTCGTCATCAGCGGCGACTCCGACTTCTCGCCGCTGGTGTCGAAGCTGCGCGAGAACAACAAGCGGGTGATCGGCGTCGGCGTCAAGGCTTCCACGTCCGACCTGCTGATCAAGAACTGCGACGAATTCATCTTCTACGACGACTTGGTGCGCGTCGAGGAAGCGAAGAAGAAGAGCGCGGCGAAGAAGACGCCGAAGAAGGCCGAGCCGAAGAAGGCCGAAAAGCGGAAGAAGGAAGACAAAGCCGCCGAGCCGCCCGCGCCTGAGGCAGCCGAGCCCGCCGCCGACGATGCCGGCGAGCGCCGCCGCCAGGCCGCGATCGACCTGGTGTTGGAAACGCTCGAGGAACTGATCGAGGCACGCGGCTCCGACGAGCGCATCTACTCGTCGATGGTCAAGCAGGCGCTGAAGCGGCGCCGGCCCGAGTTCAACGAGAGCTACCACGGCTACAAGGGCTTCGGCGCGCTGCTCGACGACATGGTCGCGCGCGGCCTGCTGCTCGTGGCCAAGGACGAGAAGACCGGCCAGCACCTGGTCCGCCTGCCGGCCGCCGGGCCGGCCTCCGACTGACGCACCGGCGGACACGACGATGCGCCAAGACCCGCGCTTTCCGAACCTTTTCATCGTCGACCACCCGCTGGTGCAGCACAAGCTCACCCACATGCGCGACCGGGCGACCTCGACGCGCACGTTCCGCGAACTGCTGCGCGAGATCACGCTGCTGCTCGGCTACGAGGTCACGCGCGAACTGCCGCTCGCCACGCGACGGATCGAAACGCCGCTCGTTGCGATGGACGCGCCGGTGATCGCCGGCAAGAAGCTGGTCATCGTGCCGGTGCTGCGCGCCGGGCTGGGCATGGCCGATGGCCTGCTGGAACTGATCCCGTCGGCGCGTGTCGGCCATATCGGCGTGTATCGCAACGAGGCGAGGCAGCCTGTCGAGTACTACGTGCGCCTGCCCGAGATCGAGGACCGCAGCTTCATCGTCTGCGACCCGATGATCGGCACCGGCGGATCGGCGGCGCACGCGATCAGCGTGCTGAAGGACCGCGGCGTGCCGGCCACGCGCATGCGCTTCGTCGCGCTGGTCGCATCGCCCGAGGGCGTGACCGTCTACCAGCAGCGGCATCCGGACGTGCCGATGTTCGTCGCCGCGCTCGACGATCACCTCGACGCGCACGCCTACATCGTGCCCGGCCTCGGCGACGCCGGCGACCGGCTGTTCGGGACGAAGTGACAAGGGCCAACGGCCGCGGCGAAGCAGATCCGCCAATGCCGACTCGAATGGTTTGCCGGCGCAGGTTTCCGTAACTACAATAACAACTGCGCATCACCTTCGACCCGCGCAAACGCCAGCGCACCCTGCTCGAGCGCGGACTGGATTTCGCGGACGCTGCTGTCGTCTTTCAGGGGACGACGGTCGAGATCGAAGACACGCGCAGGGACTACGGTGCGCGTCGAATCATCTTTTTCGGCATGCTCGCCGGCCGGATGGTAGTCGTCGGTTACACGCCGCGCGGCAGAAACCGACACGTCTTCAGCATGAGGAAGGCAAATGACCGTGAGCAAGCGCGCCTCGCGTCGTACTTTGAGGTCGGACCTGGCGAAGGTTGATGCGCATGTGATCCAGCCAAGTGAATACGAAGAGCTTCCCGAGCTCGATGAAGCGATGCTCGCGCGCGCGACGATCCGAAAGGGCGGGCGGCCGAGATCGGCAAACCCGAGGAAGCTCATCACGCTGCGTTTGCCCGCAGATGCCATCGAGCAGTGGCGCGCCACGGGCCCCGGATGGCAGACGCGCATGGCAGAACGGCTTCGCCGCGTTCCGACGGCCGGGACGAAGAGCCGCCGCGCGTGACGCCGGTCGTGACGACCAGAATCACGGAATGGCAGCAGCGGTATCGCCCGCAACGTCGGTAGCAAGCAGCGCGGACACCCGCCCAGCGGTTCAGGCGCCTCTCGTGACCGGCGCCCGGCGCACGGCGGTGGCGCGCAACAGCACCTCGACCATGCGCTCGGCCTCGATCGGCTTGGCGATGAAATCGTTCATGCCCACGGCCAGGCTCTGCTCGCGCTCGCTGACCAGCGCCGCGGCCGTCAGGGCGATGATCGGCAGCTCAACTTTCGAATAGCGCTGGCGCAGCAGCGCGGTGGCCTCGTGGCCGCCCATTTCCGGCATGTGCACGTCCATCAGCACCGCATCGAAGCCGCCCTCGGCGCGCTCGACGGCCGCGATCGCCTGCCGGCCGTCGCCGGCCTGCGTGACCTCGGCGCCCCAGTGCAGCAGCATCTGCTCGGCGATCAGCATGTTCACCGCGTTGTCCTCGACCAGCAGCACGCGCAGTCCGCGCAGCGGCTGCTCGTCGCGCGCTGCTTCCGGCGGCGGCGCCGGCTGCGGCGCGGCCGGCAGCGGCAGGTCGACCCAGAAGGCGCTGCCGGCACCGGGGGTGCTGTCGAATCCGATTTCGCCGCCCATCAGCTCGGCCAGGTTGCGGCAGATCGACAGCCCCAGGCCGGTGCCGCCGAAGCGGCGGGTGGTCGATTCGTCGCCTTGCGAGAACGGCTCGAACATGCGCTCGCGCGTGGCCGCATCGATGCCGATACCGGTGTCCGAGACCACGACGCGCACGTAACCCTCGCGTTTGCCGCACACGTCCACGTCGATGCGCCCCTGCTCGGTGAACTTGACCGCATTGGAAACGAAGTTGACGACGATCTGCCGCAGCCGCATCGGATCGCCGAGCACGTGCCGCGGCACGTCGGCCAGGTGGACCGACAGCGCCAGCCCCTTGGCCGCGGCCACCTCGCGGTAAGCGGCGCAGGCGCTTTCGACCAGTTCGGGAAGGTCGAAGGGCACGCGCTCGATCGTCAGCTTGCCGGCTTCGATCTTCGACAGGTCGAGCGTGTCGGAGATCAGCGCCGCCAGCGCCTCGGCGCTCTCGATCAGGCGCTGCAGGTAGTCCCGGCGGCGGCCGGCGTCGTCCTCGGCCCGTTGTGCCAGCCGCGCAAGGCCGAGCACGCCGTTCAGCGGCGTGCGGATCTCATGGCTCATGTTGGCCAGGAACGCGCTCTTGGCGCGGCTCGCCGCCTCGGCGCCTTCCTTGGCATCGGCGAGCGCCCGCTCGAACGCATGTCTCTCGGTGATGTCCTCGGCGATCCAGATCGTGCCGCCGCTGGCCGGGTGCGTCGGATCGACGACCCGGGCGCGCACGCGGCACCAGAATTCGCTGCCGTCGCGCCGGCACATCGGGCGCTCGAGATCGACCGGCTCGCCCCTCGACAGCAGCGGCCCGACGATGCGGCCGACCTCGGCGTAGTCCTCGTCGGAGCGCCACACCGCCCGCCCCGGCTGGCCCTGCAGCGTACCGGGCGCCCAGCCGAACATCTCCTCGAAGCGCGGATTGACCAGCAGGAAGACCTGGTTCTGCGTGAAGGCGATGCCGACCGAGGCGTTCTTCAGCACCGCCTCCTGCTGCAGCCGCGCCCGTTCGCGCGCGGTCACGTCGCGCACGATCGACACCATCAGCCGCTGGCCGTCGAGTTCGAGCCGCGCCGCCGAGACCATCGACGGCAGCGCGCGGCCGTCGCGGCTGCGCAGGATCACCGGCAGGTTGCGCACCGCCTTTCCTCTGCGCAGCGACTCGACCAGCAACTGCCGCTGCTTCGGATCGTCCCAGACGCCGAGTTCGATGGCCGAGCGGCCGCAGCTTTCCTCGCGCGACAGGCCGAGCATGGTGTAGTAATGCTCGTTGGCGAGCACGATGCGGCCGCTGTCGACTTCGCTGACGATCATCGCGTCGGGCGAAGCCTCGAACAGGCGCGACAGCATTTCCTCCGACCGGCGCAGCGCCGCCTCGGCGCGCTTGCGCTCGGTGATGTCGAAGTAGATCGACAGCGTGGCCGGCCCGTCGAGCATCTGCACGCGCACGCCGGAGGCCATCACCAGCCGGATCTCGCCGCCGGCGCCGTACATGCGCAGTTCAGCCGGCGCTATCTCGCCGCCCAGCGGCATCTGCTCCAGGGCATCGATGCGTGCACGGATACGTTCGCGCTCCTCCGGCGGATGCAGCCCCGGAACGTCGGCGCCGACCAGCGCCTGCGGGTCGTCGTAGCCGAACTGCGCGGCCGCGGCGCGGTTGGCCATGATCGCCACGCCGCGGCGATGGATCAGCAGCGGCGACGGCGCACGCTCGAACAGATCGCGGTAGCGCCGCTCGCTCGCCCGCAATGCCTGCTGTGCCTCGACTTCGGCGGTGACGCCTCGGCCCACGCCCCAGTAGCCGCTGAAGCGGCCCGCGCCGTCGAAAACCGGTTCGCCGCTGATGCTTAGATACGAGCGACCGCCGTCGGGCGTGATGACCTTCAGCACGAAGTCGCGGAACGGCCGCCGCGCCTTCAGCGTGGCGATGTGTTCGGCCCACTGCGCGGCCGTCATGTCCTGGTGCGGCAGCTCCCAGCGCGTCTTGCCGAGCACCTCCGCCTCATGCAGCGCCCCGGCCGGCAGGTTCCACGCATCGACGCGGGTGAAGCGCAGGTCGGCATCGAGCTCCCAGTACCAGTCGGCGGCGATACCGAGCAGCGTGCGGAACCGTTGCTGCCGCGTCTGGGCCTGCGACACCGCGGAGTTCACGATCTCGGCCAGCATCGAGCCGAACAGCAGGCCGAGCGCCAGCAGCAGCAGGTGGGTGAGCAGCAGATTCAGCGCCGGCAGCGTCGGCAGCACTGCCGTGGCACCGAGCAGGCCGTGCTTCTGCGCCACGAACATCGCAACCAGCGCCGCGGCGGCGCCGACGGCCATCCACGTCGACACGCGCCGGCCGAGCAGCACCGCGGCGACCAGCACCACGAGGCCGAGCAGTCCGAGCACCACGGCATGAAGCCCCCGCCCGCTGCCGGCAGCCAGGCCGAGCGCCGCCACCGCCAGCGCGACCAGCGACAAGCCAACGCCTTCGCGCAACCGGCCGCGGCGCACCCACCACGCCGATGTGCCGAGGACCACGGTCAGCGCCAGCGTAACGACCAGGCCGGCATTGAACAGGCGCGCGAATCCGGGCTGCGCCACGCCCCACAGCAGCAAGGCGGCGACGATCAGCACCAGCGCGGCGGCCAGATAGAAGAAGCGGGCGACCCGTGCGGACAGGTCGCGTTGCAGCGTGATCGATTCGCTCACGATCGATGTCGTCGACGGAGGATCAGTCCGGCCGCCGATATCGCCGCCGGCAGCGACGCTGCGCCGTCTGTCCTCCCTGAGCGCAAAGTGTGTCATCCGCCTCGACGGCGGCGAACCATGCGAGTGCATTAGGAAGGCGGGCGTAGACCCTATCGCAGAGGCCGGCGATGCCGGCAACCTGCTCCGGTATCGTCGCCGCCCATGGCAGCGACTTCGACCGGCCGCCCGTGGTTCGCCTACGCGATGCTGGCGGCGTCGATGGCGCTGGTTGGCAGCTACGTGGCGCTGTCCAAGCCGCTGGTGGCGGCGATTCCGCTGTTTGCGCTGGCCTTCCTGCGTTTCGGCATCGCCGCAGTGGCCATGCTGCCGTGGACACGGCCGCAGGCCGGCGAAGCGAAACTGGCGCCGCGCGAACGGCTGCTGCTGTTCGCGATGTCGTTCCTCGGCAATTTCCTGTTCTCGATCTGCATGCTCGCCGGGGTCAGCCTGTCGACCGCCACCGCCGCCGGCGTGATCATGGCCACGCTGCCGGCCGCGGTCGCCGCCGGGTCGCGGATCTTCCTCGGCGAGCACCTGTCGGCGCGGTCGCTGGCGGCGATCGCCGCCGCGGTGATCGGCATCACGCTGCTGCAGTTCGCGCGGCCGGCCGATGATGCCTCGCGCGGCGCCACGCTGCTCGGCAACCTGCTGCTTTTCGGCGCCGTGCTGTGCGAGACCTCCTACGTGATCATCGGTAAGCGGCTGGCCCGCCTGCGCAGTCCGTTGCGCGTGTCGGCGCTGATCAACCTGTGGGGGCTGGTGCTGATGACGCCTTTCGGCCTGTGGCAGCTGGCCCGCTTCGATCTGGCGCAACTGACCCCCGCGTTGTGGCTGCTGCTCGTGTTCTATGCGCTGGCCGCGAGCCTGTTCGCCGTGTGGTTGTGGATGAGCGGCCTGCGCCATGTGCCGGCCAACCATGCCGGCGTGTTCACGGTGGCGCTGCCGGTCAGCGCCACGCTGATCGGCGTGCTGCTGCTGGACGAGCCGTTCACTGCGCTGCACGCGGCGGCGCTGCTGCTCGCCTCCTTCGGCGTGCTGCTGATCGCCAGCGGGCGGCCGGTCGGCGGTGACGCTTCGTCATCCCCGCGCAGGCCGGGACTCAGCGACCCTCGGTAAACAGACACCGGGTCCCCGCCGTCGCCGGGACGACACGATTACGCAAGACCTGTGAAGAAATCGTCGCCGGCGGGCCGCAGCGGAGCCGACCCGAACGACGATGGACAGACCTGAGGATCGCGAGCACCGCCCGACACTCGATCCGGCACGTTCAGCAAATCTATTCACAGCTTCTCGCCCGACGGAGATTCGCATCCTCCGGACGCCAGCAGTTTGCGCGCCTGCTCGCGCAGCGCCACGGCGTCGCTCCAGCCGAAGCCGCCGGCAGCCAGCGGCGGCTCGATGCGCAGCGCCACCGACGCCGGCCGCGGCAGCCATGCGCGCGCCGGCAGCAGCTTGCGCGTGCCGCTGAGCACGGCGGGCACCAGCGGCACGTCGGCCTGCGCGGCGAGGACGAACGCACCCATGCGCAGCGGCAGCAGTCCCTCGCGCTCGCCGAAGGTACCTTCCGGAAACAGCAGCAGCGATTCGCCGGCGGCCAGCCGTGCCGACAGCGCGCGCGTGTCCTCGATGCTGCGCGCGGTGTCGGCGCGCTCGACGAACTGCGTGCCGAGCGCACGCAGCGGCCGTCCGGTCAGCCAGTGCTCGCGCAGTTCGCGCTTGGCGACGAAGGCGTAGTTCGGCGGCAGCAGCGCCGTCAGCACCACCGAATCGAGATAGCTGGCGTGGTTGCACACCAGCACGTGCGCTCCGGCGGGCAGGTTCTGCCCGCCGGCCAGCGTCAGTCGCACGCCGGCGGCGCGCAGTCCGGCGCGGGCGAGCGCGCGCGCCAGCCGCCGCCGCCGCTGGACACCGGGAACCAGCACTGCGCCGAGCCAGCCCGGCAACGCCACGCCGAGGCCCACGCCCCACGACCACAGGCCGAAGCCGACCTGCGCCGAACGCGCGCCGGCCTGCCGCAGCCGCGCCGCCGCGCCGCGCAGCGCCAGCCGCCCCACCTGCCACCACAGCGCGCGTACGCCCTTGCCGAGCTGGCCGGAGACGAAGGCATCGCGGGTGGCGGCGCGGCGAAGCTTGCCGCTGGAGGTCTTCAGCACCGCGCCCGGCGGCGCCAGCACGACTTCGTCGGCCGGGCCGTCGATCAGTTCGGCGGCGAGCGACTGGATACGGCTGCGCAACTGCTTCAGCCGCTGCGCATCGGTCTCGCGCGTTTCGGCGACGACGACGACGCGCTCGGTGGCGCCGCGTGGATCCGGCACACCGAAGACGGCCACACAGCCCTTGCGGATGCCCTGCACTTCGCCGATCGCCGCCTCCAGCTCCAGCGGATGCAGGTTGTGGCCGGCGCGGATGATCAGGTCCTTGTCGCGGCCGGTGACGAACAGTTCGCCGTCGGCAACATAGCCGAGGTCGCCGGTGTTGCGCCACTCGCCGTCGAGCAGTTCGGCCGTGGCCTGCGGATTGCGAAAGTAGCCGGCGGTGGCCGACGGGCCGCGAAACTGCACCCGCCCCTGCTGCCGCTCGGGCAGCGGGCGGCCGGCGGCATCGACGACGCGGATCGAATAGCCGGGCAGCGGCTCGCCGCAGGCGACGATGCCGGCCGCATGCGGCGCGCCGGCCGCCACCGGCGCCGCGCGCCCGGTGAGCATCAGCGCCTCGCGGTCGATGCAATCGACATGCGTGCCGCGCCGCCCCAGCGGAAAGGCCAGATCGAGGCCGCATTCGGCCAGGCCATAGACCGGCGCCAGCGCGCTCGCGTCGAAGCCATGCGGCGCCAGCCTTTTGGCGAAGCGCGCCAGCGTTTCGGCGCTGACCGCCTCGGCGCCGTTGAACGCCCAGCGCCAGCACGACAGGTCGAGTCCGGCCAGTTCGCTATCGTCCAGCCGCGAGGCGCAGATTTCATAAGCGAAATTGGGCGCGGCCGAGATCGTGCCGCGATATTCGGCGATGGCGCGCAGCCAGCGCACCGGCCGGGCGAGGAACGCGAGCGGCGACATCAGCACCAGGTGCATGCCGTAGTACAGGCTGCCCATCCAGGCGCCGATCAGCCCCATGTCGTGATAAAGCGGCAGCCAGGAGACGAACACGTCGCGCGGGCCGACGCCCACCGCGCTGCCCATCGCGCGCAGGTTGGCCAGCAGTTGCGCGTGCGTGAGCATCACGCCCTTCGGATTGCCGGTGCTGCCCGACGTGTACTGCAGCAGCGCCAGGTCGTCGCCGCCGCGCGCTGCCGGCACCGCCGGTGCTTCGGCATCGAGGTCGTCCGGCGTCAGCACCTCGCGCAGCGTCGGCGCCAGCGGCCTGAGCAGCCGCGCCAGCGGCTTGGCTTCGGCCACGGTAATGAGCAGCGGCGCCTCGCAGTTGGCCAGGATCCCCGCCTGCCGCTTCAGATGATCCTCGAGCGCCGAGGGCCGCGCCGGGGGATACAGCGGCACCGGCACGCCGCCGGCATACAGCACGCCGCAGAAAGCGACGAAGAATTCCAGCGAGCTCGGCAGCATCAGCGCGCAGGTCGCTCCCGGCGCCAGGCCGCGCGCGGCGAGCGCCGCCGCCGCGCGCAGCGCACGATTGCGCAGCTCGCCGTAGCCGAGCGCCTGCGCCGTCTCGTCGTCGACGAGAAAGGTCACGTGGCGGCGCTGCGGATGGCGCTCGACGTGCCAGTCGAGCACCTGCATCAATGTCGCCGCCGCCTCGGGACTGCCGCTGAACGCCGCCGGCGCCGGCTCGACCGTGACGCCTGCGGCCCTCGCGGCAGGCGCCAGCCGCAGCGCATCGAGGATCTCGCGCGGTGTGTTGACGGCGGCCAGATGCGTGTCGTCGAGCCGCCGGCCGAAGGCGCGTTCGCAGCGCAGGTTCAGCTCGACGCGCGCCAGGCTGTCGATGCCGAGATCCTCGACCAGCCGCGTATCCAGGTCGATCGCCGGCGGCTCGCTGCGCTGGGTTTCGGCCACCAGCGTGCGCAGCAGTTCGAGCAGCCGACGCGCGTGATCGCTCGCCGAGGCTTGCGGCGCGACGGGGGGGCGCAGGCTCTGGTCCATCGGCAACGGGCGCCGCGTCGTCCGCGGTGCGCCCCGATCATCGTCGCCGCCGGCTGCGGCCGCACTGGCGGCGACCCCGGGTTCTGCGCTGGCGCAAGGGTCGCGTCGATCGGGGGTCGCGTATCGTCGGTAGGTGCCGACCCGAAAATGAACGCGGATGACGCTCGTCTCCCTGCTCGACGCGCAACTGGCCTACGGCGACCTGCCCCTGCTCGACGGCGCTGCGCTGACCGTGGCCGAAGGCGAGCGCATCGGGCTGATCGGGCGCAACGGCACCGGCAAGTCGTCGCTGCTTGCCGTCATCGCAGGCAGCACGCTGCTGGACGGCGGCGAGGTCAGCGTGGCCTCCGGCCTGCGCGTGGTGCGCGTCGAGCAGGAGCCGGTGCTGCCGGCGGCCGCGCACCTGTACGACAGCCTGCTGCTGCGCGGGCACATCCCCGCCGTCGGCGACGAACGCGAGCGCTGGCGCATCGAGGCGAGACTGGCCGAGTTCCTGCACCGGCTCGGCGTCGACGGCACACGCGCGCCGGCCTCCTGTTCCGGCGGCGAACGCAAGCGCGCCGCGCTGGCCCTGGCCTTCGCGCTCGAAGCCGACCTGTGGCTGTTCGACGAGCCGACCAACCACCTCGACATCGACGGCATCGAACAACTCGAAACGCTGATCAACCAGCAGGCACGCGGCCGGCGCGCGGCGATCGTCATCACGCACGACCGCCGCTTCCTCGACCGCGTGACCACGCGCATCGTCGAGCTCGACCGCGGCACGCTGGCGAGCTATCCGGGCAACTTCAGCCAGTTCGAGGCGCGCAAGGCGGCCGAACTCGAAGCCGAAACGACGGCGCGCCGCCGCTTCGACAGGTTCTGGGCGCAGGAGGAAGTGTGGATCCGCAAGGGCATCGAGGCGCGGCGCACGCGCAACGCCGGCCGCGTGCGCCGGCTCGAACGCCTGCGCGACGAACGCACCGCGCGGCGCGAGCGGCTCGGCACGGCGAAACTGGCGCTCGATGCGGGCAGCCGCAGCGGCCGGCTGGTGGCGGAGCTGCGCGGCGTATCGAAATCGTTCGCCGGCCGCGTGCTCGTGCGCGATCTGGACCTCACCATCCAGCGCGGCGACCGGCTGGCGCTGATCGGGCCCAACGGCGCCGGCAAGAGCACGGTTCTAAAGCTGATCCTGGGCGAACTGGCGCCGGATGCCGGCACCGTGCGTCGCGGCACCAACCTCGCGGTGGCCTACTTCGACCAGTTGCGCGCGCAACTGGACGAGGACAAGACCGTCGCCGAGACCGTGTCGCCGGGCGGCGACTGGATCGAGGTGGCGGGCAGCCGCAAGCACGTGATCGGCTCCCTCGGCGAGTACCTGTTCCCGCCGCGTCGCGCCAACGCCCCGGTGAAGACGCTGTCCGGCGGCGAGCGCAACCGGCTGCTGCTGGCGCGTCTGTTCGCCCTACCGGCCAACCTGCTGGTGCTCGACGAGCCGACCAACGACCTCGACATCGAATCACTCGAACTGCTCGAATCGGTGCTGGCCGACTATTCCGGCACGCTGCTGCTGGTGAGCCACGATCGCGCCTTTCTCGACGCGATCGCCACGCAGTCGCTCATCGCCGAAGGCGACGGGCTGTGGCGCGAATACGCCGGCGGCTACTCGGACTGGCTGATGCAGCGGCCGGCGCCTGCGCCCGCGGTGGCTACTGCGCCCGCGCCGCCACCGCCCGCGCCGCGACGCAGCGAGCGCGTCAAGCTGACGTTCAACGAGCAGCGCGAACTGGCGGCGCTGCCGGCCGAACTGGAATCACTGGAGAACGAGCAGGCGGCGCTGCTGGCGCGGATGAGCGCCGCCGACTATCACCAGGCGAGCGCGCAGCAGATGGCAAGCGACGCCGGGCGCGCCGCCGAACTCGAACGGCTGCTGGAAGAAAAGCTGGCGCGCTGGACGGCGCTGCAGGACAAGGCAAAGGCGGCGGCCGAGCGGTCGTGACGCGCCTCGGCCGGAACCAAGCACGTCAACAGGTCTGCGACGAAGCCTTCGGCGCCGGCAAAGGATTCTTCAGACGCCGCGGATTCGTCCGATCCGCCAATCCGGAGTTATTGCGAGAGCTTCCGAGCGCCCCCAGGGCCGGGCTGCGCCCAGCCCGCCCCCCGCAGGGTCAAGGAAACTTGGGGCGGCCCGGCGTTTCCTTGAGAGCCGATGCGCGACGGGCTCCAGTCGACCGTTCCAGTGCCTCGTCCTTCGTATGTCCGTTCTGCGCTGCGGTGCCGGCGGCGAGCCGACTGGCATCGCTCGATTGACGTCGGTAAGGATGTTCCTTACATTCACTGCATCTCCGTTCCAATGGCCGACTCCGATGATCGTCAGCAAATTGACCTCCAAGGCGCAGACAACGATTCCGCAGCCGGTCCGGGCCGCATTGCACCTGCAGCCCGGAGACGAGATCGTTTACGAGATCGTCGACGACCGGGTCATCCTGACCAAGGCACGCAGCCGCGACAGGGCCGACGATCCCTTCCGCGCGTTCGCGGAATGGAGCAGTGAGGCCGACGCCAGGGCCTATGCCGACCTTTAGGCAAGGCGAGGTCATCAAGGTCCCCTTCCCCTACACGGACCGGCCGACGCGACAGTGGCGGCCGGCGCTCGTCGTGTCGTCCGGCGGGGTCGAGGATCGGCACGGGCTGCTCTGGGTGGCCATGATCACCAGCGCGGAAAACCGCGGCTGGCCCGGCGACATCGCGGTGAGCGACCTGCGCCTCGCGGGCCTGCCGGTGCCGTCGGTCGTCCGCACAGCCAAAATCGCGACGATCGAGGCCGCCGATGCGGTGCGCCTCGGCCGCCTCGCCGCCACGCCGCTGCGGCGTGTGATCGAGCACATCGTCAGGGAGCTTTCCGGCTCCGGCGAGTAACCGGGCCGACCTCCGTCGACGCGACGAAGCGCCACCTCGGGGAGTCCTGCACCGAGTTCCCTCTGCGCCTTCGCCCACCGACCGCTACGCCCGACTCATCGAGGCACCAACTTCGCGATCGCCCGCTTCGACCCATTGCGCGCGCAGCTCGATGAGGACAAGACCGTCGCCGAAACGGTGTCGCCGGGCGGCCACTGGATCGAGGTGGCGGGCAGCCGCAAGCACGTGATCGGCGTCCTCGGCGAGTACCTGTTCTCGCCACGCCGCGACGCAGCGAGCGCGTCAAGCTGACGTTCAACGAGCAGCGCGAACTGGCGGCGCTGCCGGCCGAACTGGAATCACTGGAGAACGAGCAGGCGGCGCTGCTGGCGCGGATGAGCGCCGCCGACTATCACCAGGCGAGCGCGCAGCAGATGGCAAGCGACGCCGGGCGCGCCGCCGAACTCGAACGGCTGCTGGAAGAAAAGCTGGCGCGCTGGACGGCGCTGCAGGACAAGGCAAGAGCGGCCGGCAGGTGACGACGATCAGCGCTCGGCTGTCCTCCACTGGCGACGGATCGGGTTCGAATTGAACAGGGACGTCATCGTGTTAGGGTTGTAATTGACGCTCATCGTGCCCTGGAAACTATTGCTGTTGACGTGGTTGACCATGCTGGCCGGATCAGTGGCGTTGCTGTTGCGGGCGATGATGTTGCCGTTGAAGCCGCTGGAGCCGGCGACGTCGTATTCTTCGTTGGTCATGATCGCGCCCGGCAGTGCCGTTGGCGAAAAACTGCCGCGGAAGTAGATGTCGCCGCCGGCCATCAGGAACACGTCCTTCACGCCCTGCGGCACGGTGAGGTCGGTGCCCTTGTAATCATCGAAGGTCGCGGTGCCGGCTGACAGTCTGATCGCACCGGTCGCAAAGAACGAGATGCGCCAGGGACTTCCGCTGGTACCGGCATTGCTCGAACTGTTGACGTTGCCTTCGAAGAAGTACGTTCCCTCAGGCGACGGAATGTTGTCGCTCTTCGACCAAACGACCGGAGAGGTGCTCGTCCGGCTCCAACCGAACCATGCGCCACTGACAAGCGTATCCTGAACCAGGGCGCCCGTCCTGTTGTAGATCTTTCCGTCAGCGTTGAAGACGTAATCCGCATACTGCCGGTACGGCGTCGGATTGATTTCGGGAATGCCGATTTGCGGAACGCCCGGGTTCTCGGTGCCGCCCGCACCGGTGACATTGCCCGAGATCGTGCCGGAGGCGTACACGGCGCCAACAGCGGAGTTAGGGCTGTTCGTGAAACTGACGTTGGTGTTCGAATGAACGCAGTTGCCCGAACCCGTGATGTTGACCTGCCCGCCGAAACTAACTGATTCCTGCGTCAGGATTGCGCACTGCGCGGTGAAGCCGCCCGCCGTTACATAGTGCTGCACGACTTCCGAGGTGTTGCGCGGGCCGATCACCAGCGTCGTGACGCGGAACACCGGGCTTGCCGAATCCTCCATCAGGCAGTTGGTGACATTCGGCGCACCCGTGGCGCCGCACATGCGTTCGATCACATAGCGCAGCGTGTTGCCGGTAGCGCTGTCGCTGATCAGGTTGCCGGCCGAGGCGGAAAGCCGGCTGCTCGCCGGCTCCAGCGTGTTGGCGACGCTGGCGTAGTAGCCATTCGCGGAGACATCGCTGTAACTCGCCGTGGTCTTGGCGAAGGTGGAAAGCGTCGTCACCGCCGCTTCCAGCGCCAGGTCGGTCGACTGCACGGCGGCCTCGTGAAAGCCGATATTGCCGACCACCAGAGTCGAAGTGTCCGCCGTGCGCATCATCGCCACGCCAGCGAGCGACAGCCCGACCAACGCCGACAGCGCGAAGAACAGGCTGACGCCGCGTTGTCGAAACGGCGGCAGAACGCGATGCGCAGCGCGGGCGCCGCCCTGCTTGGCTCGAGCGATCGTCCTCATGAACGGCCTCATGCCAGATCTGCCCACAACAGGTTCTTCAGCGGAATGACCGTGCGCAGCACGCGATAGCGGAAGCGGCGGTCGGGCACGGTAAAAGTCTGCACCGTGCTGGTCTGGCCGGTGCTCGCTGCCGGCCAGAGCTCGATGGTCGCCGGGCTGACATCGCTGAGCGCAGGCTCCGCGCTGCGCGCCACCAGCGCCACGCGCACCGCGCGGATGCGCTTGCGGTCCGTCAGACTAGGACTGGCCCAGCCGCCAGTCGCATCGACCCACTGCGTGATCGTGCCGCTGCTGGCATTGACGGAAATACCGTACTGCGCCTGCAGGTCGACGACATCGGCGGTCACCGGCGTGTCGACGGTGCTGTTGATGTTCCGCGCCATCAAGCCCTGCCCGGCAACGAGCGCGTAACGGCGAATGGTGAGCGAGCCAAGCGCGTACACACGCGCGCTTGCCGAGGCGCCGAGGAATGTCGGCCAGGTCGGCGTCCCGGTGGCCACGCTCGACGGCGGGTTGTAGGTCGCCGTGCCGGTCGACGCTGCGGTGAGCGTGTACGGCGCCGAAGTGGGGACGGCGCCGGTGATCTGGCGCAGCGCGCACTTGCCGGCCGCATCGCTGACCAGCACCAGGTCGTTCTGGCGGAAGCCAAAGGGCGTATCGACGGTCAGGTTCGCGGTGGGCGACGCCATGTCGGCGGTGAGGTTGGCCGGGCGGATGCCGCGCACGCTTTCGGCATAGCGGACGATGATCGCGTCGGCACCGCTGCCGCCATCGGTGATGGACAGCGCCGCAGTGGAGAAATCGGCGATCGGCGCCGCCGTCGAGCCGCTGGAGGTGCCGAAGTAGGTGAACAGCGTTGCGCAGTTCTGCAGCTCGTTGTTCGACAGGCCGTGGCCGGCCATGCGCAGGTCCTGCTCCATCACGTGCAGGCCGAGCAGCGCGTTCATCTGCGCGTCGTCGACGGCGCGCGCCGAACGCTGCTGGCTGTTGTAGGTCGACATCAGCTGCACGACGACCAGCACCGTCAGCAGGCCGATCACCAGCGCGATCAGCACCTCGACCAGCGTCAGGCCGCGCTGGCCGCGACGTGTCCGGTCAGCAAGCGCCTTCATGCCGGAATCCGCGCCACGGCGGTGTAGTTGTGCCAGCCGGCGTCCTGCGGTCCACGCCAGCACAGCGTCACGCGCACGGTGCGGTCGGTATCGACGACGATCTGCTGCGCGGCAGCGGTGGCGCCGGGCAGGAAGCGCGCATTGCCGGAGGTGGTGAACTGGTTCAGCCAGCGCAGCGCGTTGACATTGTCCGTTGCCGTGCCGCTCGGCGCGCAGGCCGTCCCGCCGCTGCCGTTGTGCGCGTACTGCGTCAGGTTGGCGCGGTCGGTCCACATGATGCCGATGATCTCGTGCGCCAGCACCGCCGCCTCGGCCCGGTACTGCGAGTCGCGGCTGGCGCCGAGCGCGTTGGCCTGCAGGCCGAGCAGGCCGAGCAGGCCGATCGAGAAGATCAGCAGCGCGATCAGCGCCTCGAGCAGGCTGGCGCCGCGGCAGGCGCGCGGTCGCGCTGAATGACAACGGTACAGGGTCACGAACATGAGGTCGGCGAGCCGGAGGTGGCGTTCGGGTCGCACAGGCGCGACTGGCCGAAGTCGGTCAGCACGATGCGCAGGTCCTTCGACAGCGAACTGGCGACGACCGAACTGGGCACATCGAGGTCGATGCGGCGCAGGCTGGTATCGGCCGTATCGGGCACGCCGCGCGAGTTGAAGGTGACGCTGATGGCGCTGCTGGCCGGCTGGTCGTTGCGCTGCCTCAGCACCAGCGACAGGCTGCCGTTGACCTCGGCGCCCGAGCGGGTGTGGATGTCGGCCGGGCAGTCGCTGGTCACGGTAGCGCAGCCCACGCTCCAGCCGCCATTGGGCTGCAACGTGAAGGTGACGCTGGTGTTGCGCGTGACCGCCTCGGCGCGCGCCAGGCGCAGGCCGGCGTGGATCGTGTCGGCCGAGGCGCGGATGCGCGAGTTGCCCTGCCAGGCGCTGTAGCTCGGCACGGCGATGCCGACCAGGATCGCGACCAGAGACAGCGTGACCGCCATCTCGACGATCGTCAGGCCGCGCTGGCCGGACTTCACGGTGCTCAGCATGTGCCGCCCCGCTTGGTCACCCAGCAGGTCGAGTTCACGCCCGACCAGCCCGACGGCAGCCCGGTGGTGACGCGGGCGTTGGCCTGGTCGATTGTGTAGACGAAGCCGCTCATGCCCTCGCCCGACACGCCGGTGGCGGTGATCGCGTAGGTGGTGGCGGTCGACGACAGGCTGTAGGTGAAGTAACGCGCACCGGGCACGGTCGGCAGCGTGAAGCCGGTATAGCTGCGGTTGTCCTGGAAGTACTGCTCGGCCTTCGTGCGCAGGTCGGCGAGGCTGCTCGTTGCCTCAGCGATCTTGCTGCGCGTGATATGGTCGCTGTAGGCGGGCAGCGCCAGCGCGGCGATGATGCCGGCGATCGCCACCACGACCATCAGTTCGATCAGCGTGAAGCCGCGCGCATGTCGATGGCACGCGGCGGGAAAGCGCAGGCGATTGCGTGACTGATGCATGTCCGGTTCCGAAAGCGCATCGACCGACGTGCGGCGATGTCTGCCCCTGCATCATCGAAACGAACGACGCGTGTGCCAAGGCACGTCACGACATTCGGCGCGCCAAGCGGTATCGGCGGTGCCGCCTCATGCGTCCGGATGACAGTGCAATGCGCGCGACTTCATCCGTTCGGCGGATCGTTCACGCGCATCTTGCGGCGGATCAGCCGCCAGCGGCAACGGCGGCTCGTGGCCTTTGCTTTCGCGGCGCGGCAGGCAGCGGCAGGCGGCGCCGAGGCCGAGATCGTCGTTGCGGAACGACATCCCGGCCGCCGCTGCGCGACATCGCGCACGGCGCCGGCGTCAGCGCCTCACTCGGGCGGCACCGCGCCCCTGCGCTCGACGATCATCCGGTAGTGCTCGGGCTGGCGGTGGCGGGCGAAGTTGAAGGTGGTGTTCTTGTACGAGGCGCACAGGTCGAGATCGCAGCGGGCGATCGCCAGCTCGTCGCCGGTGGTGGTGGCCGCGGCGACGATCTCGCCACTGGGCGCGACGATGATCGAGTTGCCGATCTGCTCCACGCCCTCTTCGTTGCCAGCCTTGGCCACGCCGACCACCCAGGCGCCGTTCTGGTAGGCGCCCGACTGCATCACCAGTTCGTTGTGGAAGCGCGACAGCGCGTCGTGCTCCGGCGCCGGCGGGTTGTGCACCGGCGTGTTGTAGCCGATCAGGATCATCTCGACCGCCTGCAGGCCGAGGATGCGGTAGGTCTCGGGCCAGCGGCGGTCGTTGCAGATGGCCATGCCGAGGATGCCGTCGCGGCCGTCGCCAAAGTTTGCGCGGAAGGCCGGGAAGCCGAGATCGCCGACTTCGAAGTAGCGCTTCTCCAGATGCTGGAAGCGGCGCCACGGTTCGTGCTCGGCGTGGCCGGGCAGATGGATCTTGCGGTACTTGCCGATGATGCGGCCGTTGCGGTCGACGGTGATCGCGGTGTTGAAGCGGCGCGTGCGGCCGCCTTCCTCGGCCAGTTCGGCATAGCCGAGGTAGAAGCCAAGGCCGAGCCGGCGCGCCGCCTCGAACAGCCGCTGCGTTTCCGGCCCCGGCATCTCGCGCTCGAAGAAGGCATCGACGTCCTGCTGCCGCGGCAGGTACCAGCGCGGGAAGAACGTGGTCAGCGCCAGTTCGGGAAAGACGACGAGATCGCAGCCGTGGTGCCTGGCCTCGTTCATCAGCGCCAGCATGCGGTCGACGACCTGCGCCCGTGTTTCGGCGCGCGCGATCGGGCCGAGCTGGGCAGCGCCTACGGTGATGATGCGGGGCATGGGTTCATCCTGACGTCGCGGCGCCGCGCACCGTGCGTGTCGTCCCCGCGAAAGCGGGGGCCCAGTGTCGTTTGCTGCAAAGACGCTGGCTTCCCGCTGGAGCCTGCCCCCGAATGCTTCTATCGGGGGCGGGAATGACACCGACGCTCCGCTCGGCGCCTTGCCTTTCGTTCATGACTAGCCCGCAAGTTCCAGCATCGCATGCAGCAGCACGTCGGCGCCGGCGGCGAGATGGGCGGGCTCGGTGTGCTCGGCCGGGTTGTGGCTGATGCCACGGACCGACGGCACGAAGATCATCGCGGTCGGCGCGATGCGCGCCATCATCTGCGCGTCGTGGCCGGCGCCCGAGGTCATCGGCCGGCACGAATGTCCAAGCCGCTGCGCCGTGCGCGCGATCAGATCGGCCACGCCGCCGTCGAAGATCACCGGCTCGAAGCGCGCCAGCCGGCGGGTCTCGATCTGCACCCCTTCGTCTTTCGCCAGCTGCGCGAGGAACTGCGCAAGGCGCTGTTCGGAGCGCGCCAGCAGCGCCTCGTCGGTGTTGCGCAGGTCGACCGTCACCTTGGCCCGCGCCGCGATCACGTTGATCAGCCCTGGGTGCAGCGTGACCGAGCCCATCGTCGCGACCTGGCCGCCGCCAATCTCCTTGGTCAAATGGCGAATGAAGTGGCCGATCGCTGCCGCGCAGTAGCCGGCATCGTGGCGCAGCCGCATCGGCGTCGTGCCGGCGTGGTTCGACTGGCCGACGATCGCCACCTCCTTCCACGAGATGCCCTGCAGGTCGCGCACCGCGCCGATGGTGACGCCCTCGGCATCGAGCACCGGCCCCTGTTCGATGTGCAGCTCGACGAAGGCGTGCGGGCGAACCAGCGGCAGCGGCGCGTCGCCCAGGTAACCGATGCGGGCCAGTTCGTCCTTCAGCACCTTGCCGTCGATGCCGACCGTGGCGTAGGCCTGCTCGAGCGACAGTCCGCCCACGTACACCAGCGAGCCGAGCATGTCCGGCTGGAAACGAGCGCCTTCCTCGTCGGTGAAGACGCCGACCACGAGCGGCCGGCGCGTGGTGATGCCGGCCTCGTTCAGGACCTGCACGACTTCGAGCCCGCCGAGCACGCCGAGGTTGCCGTCGTAGCGGCCGCCGGTGCGCACGGTGTCGATGTGCGAGCCGGTCATCACCGGCTCGGTGTCCTCGGCGCCGCGGCGCAGCGCGAAGATGTTGCCGATCGCATCGACGCTGACTTCGAGGCCGAGCTCGCGCATCCAGCGCACGACGAGGTCGCGGCCGGCCTTGTCCTCGTCGGTCAGCGCCAGCCGGCAGCAGGAACCGTCGGCGGTGGCGCCGATGGCCGCCAGTGCGTCCAGCCGCGCCATCAGGCGCGCTTCGTTGATGCGCAGACTTTCGGCTTTCATGCCAGCACCTCCTGCGCCGTGCGGCCGACTACCCGCCGGTAGATCGCCGGGTCGGTATCGCCCTCGCTGCCGAGCAGCAGCACGCGCGAGCGCGCGTCCAGTTCGAGCACGGCACCCATCTCAGGATAGTCGCGCGCGGCCAGCAGCGCACCGAGCCCGGCGCCACCGGTCTCGCCGGCGACGACGGGCGGATCGCCGGATGACGAACGGGCGAGCATCCGCATCGCATCGAGCGCGTAGCTGTCGTCCAGCGCGACGGCGGCATTGGCGCCGCCGTGCAGGATCTCCCAGGCCAGTTCCGAGACTTCGCCGCAGGCCAGTCCCGCCATCACGGTGTCGAGGTCACCGCCGACGACCACCGGTTTGCCGGCTTCGAGGCTGCGATAGACGCAGTCGGCGTGCAACGGCTCGACGGTGACGAAGCGCGGCCGCCGTGCGCCCCAGCGCAGCCAGAAGCTGGCGCAGACCGCCGCGGCCAGCGCGCCGACGCCCGCCTGCGCGAACACGTGCGTCGGCGGCGCGCCGCCCAGCTGTTGCGCGATCTCGGCGGCCATCACGCCGTAGCCGTGCATCACGTCAAGCGGGATGTCGCGGTAGCCGGGATACGAGGTGTCGGAGACCACCGTCCAGCCGTTGGCCTGTGCCGTGGCCGCGGCGTGGCGCACGGCGTCGTCGTAATTGCCCTTGACCTCGCGCACCTCGGCGCCGTAGCGGGCGATCGCATCGCGCCGGCCTGTGCTGACGTGCTCGTGGACGAAGATCACGCAGTGGCAGCCGAAAAGCTGCGCCCCCCAGGCCACCGAGCGGCCGTGGTTGCCGTCGGTGGCGCAGGTGACGGTCGCGGCGCCGACGACATCGGCGAATTCTCCGGACAGCAGCTGGCGCGAGGTGACCTTCGCCAGCCCCCGCGCCGCCATCACCTTCCTGCGCAGCACGTTGGCCACGGCGTAGGCGCCGCCGAGCGCCTTGAAGCTGCCCAGCCCGAAGCGGCCGCGCTCGTCCTTGTACCAGAGCGAGGCGACGCCGAGTTGCGCGGCCAGTGCGTCGAGCCGATGCAGCGGCGTGACCGCATACCCCGGCCAGCTCGCGATCTCGGCCAGCGCCGCATCGAAGCCGGCCTGGCTCATCACCGCGGCGCGCTGCGCGCCATAGGCTTCGGCGGCCGGCGCGGCCGCGGCATTGCGGATTGCGCGCGCGTCGGCGGTCATCGCAGTTCCCTCAGTCTAGATTCGCGGCGCCGGTGCCGGCAGCAGTCCCGGCCCATTGTCACGCCGTGGCGGCTTCACTGTCGCTGCGCGCCACCGGCTGGCGCAGGTGACAGGCGACCCACTGGCCGCGGCTGACCTGCTGCATCGGCGGCTCCTCGCGCCGGCAGCGCTCCTCGACATACGGGCAGCGGGTGTGGAAGCGGCAGCCGGAGGGCGGATTGATCGGGCTGGGCACGTCGCCGCTCAGCACGCGCCTGCTTTTCCGCATCTTCGGGTTCGGCACCGGCACCGCTTCGAGCAGTGCTTCGGTGTAGGGGTGCTGCGGGCAAGTGAAGATCGCCTTCTTGGGCGCGATCTCGACGATCTTGCCCAGGTACATCACCGCCACGCGGTGGCTGATGTGCTCGACCACGGCGAGGTCGTGGGCGACGAACAGATACGACAGGCGCAACTCCTGCTGCAGGTCCATCAGCAGGTTGATCACCTGCGCCTGCACCGAGACGTCGAGCGCCGACACCGGCTCGTCGCAGACGATCAGCTGCGGCTGCACTGAAAGAGCTCTGGCGATGCCGAGCCGCTGCCGCTGGCCGCCGGAGAACTCGAACGGATACTTGACCATCTGGTCGCCGCGCAGGCCGACCCGCTCGAACAGCCGCGCCATCTTCTCGCGCGCGGTGGCCGACGACATGTCCTCGAAGTTGCGCAATGGCTCGGCAACGATGTCGGCGGCGCGGATGCGCGGATTCAGCGACGAGTACGGGTCCTGGAACACCGCCTGCAGTTCGCGCCGCACCGGCCGCATCTCGGCGGCGGAAAACCGGCTGATGTCGCGGCCGCGCCAGAGGATGGCCCCGCCGGTCGGCTCCTGCAGGCGCAGGATCAGCTTGCCGGTCGTGGACTTGCCGCAGCCCGATTCGCCGACCAGGCCGAGCGTTTCGCCGCTGGCGATCGAAAAGCTGACGCCGTCGACCGCGTGCACCTTCGCGCCGCCGCCGAGCCAGCCCTGTCGAGCCGGGTAGTGCTTGACGAGGTCGCGCACCTCGAGCAGGACTTCGCCGGGCGGTGTCGCCGTCATGCGAGGGCCTCCGCGTTGCGGCTCGACGCGGGCGCGGCAACCGGATGCCAGCACGCGGCCCAGTGTCCGGCGGCGTGCTGTTCGAGCGGCGGCACCTCGCGCGTGCAGCGTTCGCCGGCATTGGGACAGCGCAGCGCGAACAGGCACCCCGGCGCGGGCTCCTTCAGCGACGGCACCATGCCCGGGATCTCGACCAGCCGCTTGCCGGTCTCGTTGACCGAATCGCCGAGGTGCGGCATCGAGCCGAGCAGGCCGCGCGTGTATGGATGGCGCGGGCTGGCGAACAGTTCCTCGATCGGCGCCTCCTCGACCTTGCGCCCGGCATACATCACCACCACCCGCTGCGCCATCTCCGCGACCACGCCGAGGTCGTGCGTGATCAGGATGATCGCCGCGCCCGTTTCGCGGTGCAGTTCGCGCATCAGTTCGAGGATCTGCGCCTGGATGGTGACATCGAGCGCCGTGGTCGGCTCGTCGGCAATGAGCAGCCGCGGCCCGCAGGCCAGCGCCATCGCGATCATCACCCGCTGCCGCATGCCGCCGGACAGTTCGTGCGGATACTGGCGGATGCGCCGCTCGGCCTCGGGAATGTGCACCTTGCGCAGCATCTCGACCGCCCGCGCGGTGGCGTCCTTCTGCGACAGGCCCCGGTGCAGCACCAGCGCCTCGGCGATCTGCCGGCCGATGGTCAGCACCGGATTGAGCGAGGTCATCGGCTCCTGGAAGATCATCGAGATGGCGTTGCCGCGGACCTTGCGCATCTCCGGCTCGGTCAGATCGAGCAGGTTGCGGCCGTCGAACTCGATGCGACCTGCCGCGATGCGCGCCGGCGGCGTCGCGAGCAGGCGCAGGATCGACATCGAGGTGACGCTCTTGCCGCAGCCGGACTCGCCGACGATGGCCAGCGTCTCGCCCGGCATGACGTCGAACGACACGCCGTCGACCGCGCGCACGATGCCGTCGCGGGTATGGAAGTGCGTCCTCAGGTTTTCGACGCGCAGCAGCGGACCCGTGCTCATCGGCCCTCACATGCGGCGGGCGATGCGCGGATCGAGTGCGTCGCGCAGGCCGTCGCCGAGCAGATTCACCGCCAGCACCGTCAGCGACAGGAACAGGCCGGGGAAGAAGATCAGCAGCGGCTTCAGCTGAAACAGGCTGCGCGCCTCGGCCATCATGTTGCCCCAGCTCGGAATGTTCGGTGGCGTGCCGGCGCCGATGAACGACAGGATGGCCTCGGTAAGCATCGCCGAGGCGCAGATGAAGGTTCCCTGCACGAGCAGCGGCGGCACCGTGTTGGGCAGAATGTGGCGCAGCAGGATCGCCGGCAGTCGCGTGCCGGAGGCAATCGCCGCTTCGACGTAAGGCTGCTCGCGCAACGACAGCACCAGCGAGCGCACCAGCCGCACCACGCGCGGCACCTCGGCGATGGTGATGGCGATGATCACGTTCTGCAGGCTGGCGGTGGTCAGCGCCATCAGCGCGATGGCCAGAAGCACGGCCGGGATCGACATCAGCCCGTCCATGACCCGCATCACGACCGCATCGAGCCAGCGCAGGTAGCCGGTGACGAGCCCGACCGCCAGTCCGATCGCCACCGACAGCACGGCCACGGCCAGGCCAACAGCGAGAGAAACCCGCGTGCCGTAGATGGCGCGACTGTAGACGTCACGGCCGAGCATGTCGGTTCCGAACCAGTATTCGCCGGACGGCGGGCGCAGCCGCTTGATCGGCGACAGCGCCTGGGGGTCGGTCGTGCCCAGCCACGGGGCGAGCAGCGCCACGGCGATTGCCAGCAGCAGCACGACCGCGCCGGCAATCGCCGTCGGATGGCGCCGCAACGCCTGCCTGAACCGGCCCCAGGTCGGCGAGGTCGAGGCCGGCGCTGCAACGGCGATCGCGCTCATCCGGCCCCCTTTGCGCTTCGCGCTGTCCCCCCGAGGGGGAGCCAGCGCCTTCGGAGCGGCCGGGCGGCGCTCATCAGTACCGGATCCGCGGGTCGAACAGCGTGTACGACAGGTCGACCAGCAGGTTGACCAGGACGTAGGCAGCCGAGAACAGCAGGATGACGCCCTGGATGATCGGGTAGTCGCGGCGCAGGATCGCGTCGACGGTGAGCCGGCCAAGGCCGGGAATCGCGAACACCGTCTCGGTCACGACCACACCGCTGATCAGGATCGCGATGCCGATGCCAATGATGGTGACGATCGGCACCGCTGCATTTTTCAACGCATGGCGGACCAGCACGGCGTCGGGCGCGAGGCCCTTGGCCTGCGCAGTGCGGATGTAGTCCTGCGCCAAGACGTCGAGCATCGAGGCGCGGGTGATGCGCGCGATCAGCGCGATGTATACCAGCGAAAGCGCCATCGACGGCAGGACCATGTGCTGCAGGAAAGGCCAGAAGCCGTCGAAAATCGAGCGGTAGCCCTGCACCGGGAGCCAGCCGAGCCACAGCGAAAAGACCAGCACCAGCACGTAAGCGACGACGAACACCGGCACCGAGAAACCGAGCACCGACAGCCCCATCACCGCCCGATCGATCCAGCTCTCGGCCTTCCATGCCGCGATCACCCCGAGCGGCACGGCGACCAGGACGGTGACGATCACCGTGCACACGGTCAGCGCGATGGTCGGCTCGATGCGCTGCGCGATCAGGGTCGACACCGGCAGATTGGTGAAGATCGAGATGCCGAGATCGCCGTGCGCCAGATCCCAGAGCCAGCCGCCGAAGCGGACGAGAAAGGGCTGGTCAAGGCCGAGGCTGGCGCGGATGCGCGCGATGTCCTCGTTGGTGGCAATGTCGCCGGCGATCACCACCGCCGGGTCACCCGGGCTCAGGTAAAGCAGCGAGAAGACGAACAGCGCTACCACCCCCATGACAGGGATGGTGGCGAGCAGGCGCTTGATCGTGTAGCGCAGCATGCCGTCGGAGATGTCCTGCCAGCCTGGGTGGCGTCATGCCCGCGCAGGCGGGGATCCAGTGTCTGATGCGGCGCGGAAAAGGAAACGACGCTGGATTCCCCGCTGAAGCCTGCCCCCGAATGCTTCTATCGGGGGCGGGAATGACACGCCGCCGCGGTCAGTCGTGCGCGAAGCGATCCACTACTTCTTCTCCACGTTCCAGAGGAACGTCACCGGCGAGATGATCACGCCAGAGAGATTCGATCGGTAGGCGGTGGGGATGATGAACTGCGCCGTCGGGATGTAGGGCACCGTCTCCCAGGCGCGCAGCTGCATCTGCTCGGCGATCTTCCTCTGGCTGGCCACGTCCGGCGCGGCGAACCACTGGTCGCGCAGTTCCTCCATCTTCGGATCGGTCGGCCAGCCGAACCAGGCCTTCTCGCCGTGGCCGCGCAGGGCCGAGTTCAGGGCGGGGCTGGCCAGATCGGGGCCGACCCACCAGGTGTGGAAGATGTTCCAGCCGCCCTTGTCGATCGGCTCGCGCGAGGCGCGCCTTGTGACCAGCGTGCCCCAGTCGCTGGCGGCGAGTTCCGCATTGATGCCGATCGACTTCAGCAGCTCGACCGTGATCAACCCCTGCGCGTGGACGATCGGCTGGTCGGTAGCCGACAGCACGACCACCCGCTCGCCCTTGTAGCCGGATTCCTTGACCAGCTGCCGCGCCTTGGCCAGATCGCGCTTGCCGGTCAGCACCTCCGAGCCGGCGGTGCTCGACATCGGCGTGCCGCAGGTGAAGTACGAGGCGCACACACGGCCGTTCTTGGCATCGCCGGCGATGCCAATCACGTAGTCCATCTGGTTGACGACGTGCAGCAGCGCCTGCCGCAGCTTCGGGTTGTCCTTGAACGGCGGCTGCATGTGGTTGAAGCGGATCATGCCGAGCGAGCCGAGCGGATCGACGTTCTCGACCTTGATGCTGGCGTTCTTGCGCAGCAACGGGATCAGGTCGGGCGGCGTCTGCTGCCACCAGTCGACCTCGCCGCGGTCGAGCGCCGCGGCAGCGGTGGCCGAATCCGGGATGTACAGCCACTCGACGCGGTCGACCTTGACCACCTTGCCGCCGCTGGCCCACGACGGCGGCTCCTTGCGCGGCACGTAGTCGGTGTTCTTCACGTAGACGACCTTGTTGCCCGGCACCCATTCCTCGCGCACGAACTTGAACGGGCCGGAGCCGATCGCCTCCTTGATCTGCTCGAAGGCGTCGGTCTTGGCAATCCGCTCGGGCATGATGAACGGCACGTTCGACGACGGCTTGCCGAGCGCGTCGAGCACCAGCGCGAACGGCTGCTTCAGCTTCAGGCGGAAGGTCTTGTCGTTGACCGCCGTCCACGACTCGGTCAGTTCGGCCAGCTTCTGGCCGAGCACGTCGCGCCTGGCCCAGCGCTCGACCGAGGCAATGCAGTCGGCCGAGCGCACCGGCGCGCCGTCGTGGAACTTCAGCCCGTCGCGCAGCGTGAAGGTGTAGGTGAGCTTGTCGGCGCTGACCTCCCACTTGTCGACCATCTGCGGCTTCACTTCGAACTTGTCGTTCACCGCAAACAGCGTGTCGTAGACCATGTAGCCGTGGTTGCGCGTGATGTACGCGGTGGTCCAGATCGGATCGAGCACGCGCAGGTCGGCCTCGGGCACGAACTTCAGCACCTTGCCCTGCGCCAGGGCCGGCCCGGTGAACGCCGCCCCGGCGGCCAGCGCCGCCGCTGCCGCCACCTGCCGCCAGCCGATCGAACGACTCGTCTTCATGCTGCCTCCAGAAATCGAGAAAAAACGCGGCGCCGCCTCGCGGCGACCCCGCCCCTGTCGGGAAGACTGAGCAAGACTCGTTCCCGGTGCTCCAGCGAGGCCGGATGCCCGTGGCCGAACGCGTTGTCTCCTCGCGCCGTACTGCCGTGGTGCGCCCGCTCCTTGTCCCGGTGCAGCGGCCAGCGCCGCTGCGTTTGTCGGATGCACCCGGTTGGGCGAGACTACACGCATCGTCCGGCACCGGCAAAGCGAGCCGCCATGAATCCGAAGGGCCGCAACGAGGGGAGTCCCCCGGCAGCGCAGCGCGAAGACAGCGCCAACCCTGAGTTCGATCTGCTGCTGCGCAACGCGGTGATCTTCGACGGCACCGGCGCCGCCCGCCATCGCGGCGACGTGGCGCTGGCCGGCGGTCGCATCGCCGCCGTCGGCCGGCTCGATCCGGCCGAGGCGGCGCAGGCGATCGATCTGGCCGAACGGGCGCTGGCGCCGGGCTTCATCGACGTGCACACGCACGACGACCGCCTGCTGCTCGCCGATCCGTCGATGGCGCCGAAGGCGAGCCAGGGCGTGACGACGGTGGTGGTGGGCAACTGCGGCATCAGCCTGGCGCCGCTCGGCAACCGGACTGCCGTGCCGCCGCTGAACCTCGTCGCCAATGGCGAGGACCAGCGCTTCGACAGCTTCGCCGACTACTTCGCGCGGCTGGCGATCGAGCCGCCGGCGATCAACTGCGGCGCGCTCATCGGCCATTCGACGCTGCGCGTGGTGGCGATGGCCGACCTCGACCGGCCGGCCAACGCCGCCGAGATCGCGCGGATGCAGGCGCTGGTCGCCGAGGCGCTCGATGCCGGCGCGCTCGGCGTGTCTACCGGCACCTTTTACGCGCCGGCGGCCGCCGCCACCGCCGAGGAGATCCGGCAGGTCTGCGCGCCGCTGGCCGGCACGAACGCGCTGATCGCCTCGCACATCCGCGACGAGGGCGCGCGCGTGCTCGAGTCGATGACCGAGGCGATGGGAATCGCCCGGCTGCTTGGCGTGCGGCAGGTGATCTCGCACCACAAGGTGGTCGGCAAGCCGAACTTCGGCCGCTCGCGCGAGACGCTGGCGCTGCTCGACGACGCGCGCATCGACACCGACGTGTGCCTCGACTGCTATCCGTATCCGGCCTCATCGACCGTGCTGCGCGCCGATGCGGTGGCGATCGCGCGGCGCACGCTGATCGCCTGGTCGAAACCGATACCGCAGGCTGCCGGACGCTACCTCGACGAGCTGGCCGCCGAGCGCGGGCTGACGGTGGAGGCGCTGATCGAGCAACTGCAGCCGGCCGGTGCGATCTACTTCGCGATGGACGAGGCCGACGTCGAGCGCATCCTCGCCCACCCGGAGACGATGATCGGCTCCGACGGCCTGCCGCACGATGTCTTTCCGCACCCGCGGCTTTGGGGCGCGTTCCCGCGCGTGCTCGGCCACTATGCGCGCGGCCGCGGCCTGTTCTCGATGGAAACGGCGATCCACAAGATGACCGGGCTGCCGGCGGCGCGCTTCGGCCTGACCGACCGCGGCGTCATCGCCCCCGGCGCCGCGGCCGATCTGGTGGTGTTCGACCCGGAGCGCATCCGCGACACGGCGACCTTCGAGCGGCCGACGCAGCCGGCCGCGGGAATCGACGCCGTCTATGTCAACGGCGTGGCCGTTTGGCGCGACGGCGCCGCCACCGGCGCGCGGCCCGGGCGGGTCCTGCGGCGCGCTGAAGGCGGCGATTGAGCGAATCGGCCTGCACGCTCGCGTTCGCTCGATGCCGACCTCGTCGGCCGGCCCGCCGCGCTGCCGGTGATCCGCTGCGGCCGGCTGGCCGATTTCGCGAGCACGCCGCGCCCGTCGCGCTGAGCCTTCGTCGCCGGACGCCGGCAATGCGGCGTGCCGCGGTCGAATCGCGCCGACAGTGTCACTTCGCCGCGCGACGCAGCCGCGCAAAGGCGAAGTCGCGCCCCATGCTGCGGGCGATGGCCAGGTGGATCCAGGTCATCGCGAACGGCTCCAGGTAGCGCGCCGCGGCCAGCGCCCCGGCGTCGACGGCATCGAACCCAAGCCGGGTGGCCAGCGCCAACACCGTCTCGCGTGCGGCGGCGTCGTCGCCGGCCACCGGCATGAACACCGCGCCGCCGGGAAAGCGCGGGTTGGCCAGGTTCTCGGCGCCGGTGGTGTTGAACGCCTTGACCACGCGCGCGCCACGCGCCCAGCGGGCAATCTGCTCGGCGCCGGAGTCGGTGGTGCCGACGGACAGCCCCTTCAGCCCCGGCGCCAGCGGGTTGGTGGCGTCGATGAGGATCCGCCCGCCCCAGTCGGACAGGCTCTCGGCCACCTGCCGCGCGGCATCGAACGGCACGGCGAGGATCACGGCTTGCGCCGCAGCGACTGCCTCGCCGGCCGTGCCGACCCGCGCCCCGCCACCGAGCGCAGCCACGGCCGCGGCGTACTTGCCGGGCTCCGGCACGCCGAAGAACACCGCCTCGCCGCAACCCAGCAGGCCCCTGGCCAGCGCCGTGCCGACGTTGCCGGCACCGATGATCGCGATCGTCATTTATCCATTTCCCTATCGGCCGATGGCCTCGATCACGAGCCGCGCCGCCGCGGCCCCGGAATACTGCTGCTGCCCGGTCACCAGTCGTCCGTCGCGCAGCGCGAACTCGCGGAAGCGCGAGTGGACGACGAAGTTGCTGCCCTCGATCTTGCGCGCTTCGGCCTCGATCCAGAACGGTTGCAGCTTGCGGCCGACGAAGCTGTCGGCGAACTGCTCTTCGCTGTTGGCAAAGCCGGTCCAGGTCCTGCCGGCGACGAGCAGGCTGCCGTCGGCCAGCCGCGTCTTCAGCAGCACGCAGGTCGCATGGCACACCGCGGCGACGATCCGGCCGGCCTCCCAGAAGCGGGCCACCAGCGCGTGCAGCTTCGCATCGTTGGCGAAGGTGAACATCGGCGACTGGCCGCCGACGAGGAAGAGGGCGTCGTAGCCGGCCGGCTCGATGCCGTCGATCGAGCGCGTGTCCTGCAGCAGCGCCTGGTGCCTAGGCGAGGTGAGGAAGCCTAGGCTCAGCAGGTCGTCGGCCGAGTAGCCGCTGGCGTCGCGCGGATCGGACCAGCTGTCGGCTTCGAGCCTGCCGCCTTTGGGGCTGGCGATCTCGACCGCATAGCCCGCCTCGGTGAAGGCGACGTACGGGTGCGTCAGTTCCGCCGCCCAGAAGCCGACCGGCCAGCCGGTGACCGTGGAGGTGGCCGGGTTGGCGGCGACCATCAGGACGCGCGGCGCCGACGTCCGCGCGGTGTTTACGTTGGTGCTCATCTCCTGCCTTCCGGTGTGTTCGAAGGCCGCCATCGTGCCGTCGTCGGCCGGTCCGATAAATCCGCGAGAATCCGACACTCCGTTGCCGGCGCCGACAACAATGGCCGACCTCGAACTCGCCGAACTGCGCGCCTTCGTCAAGGTGGTGCAGGCCGGCAGCTTCACCCGCGCCGCCGAGCTGCTCGGCTCGGAGAAGGCGCGGGTGTCGCGCACCGTCAGCCGGCTGGAGGCGAGGCTGCGCGTGCGGCTGCTGGAGCGCACGACGCGGGCGCTGCGGCTCACGGAGATCGGCCGCGAGATCTTCGAGCGCGCGGTGGCGCTGCTCGCCGCCGCCGACGAGACCGAGCGCGTGGCCGCCGCCGTGCACGACGCGCCGCGCGGCGTGCTCAAGCTCACCTGCGGCGCCGAGTTCGGCGTGCTGGTGGCCAACCGCTGGATCGCCGCCTACCTGCAGCGTTACGGCGAGGCGTCCATCGACGCCGATTACACCAGCCGCGTCGTCGACCTGGTGCACGAGGGCTTCGACCTGGCACTGCGCGTCGGCGAACTCGCGGACTCGTCGCTCGCCGCCCGCAGGCTCGGCGAGCTCACCTACGGCCTGTACGCCGCGGACAGTTACCTCGCGCGGCGCGGCGCGCCGAAATCGCTCGGCGCGCTCGACCGCCACTCACTCGTCATGTTCACCGGCGGCGTGTTCCGCGCCGGCTGGCGGCTGGCCGACGCGCACGGCGAGGCGCTGATCGAAGGGCCGTGGCGGCTGCGGGTGAACAACGCCTTCGCCGCCCGCGACGCGGCGGCCGCGGGGCTGGGCATCGCCCTGCTGCCGGACCTCGTGGCGCGCGGCACGCCGCTCGCGCGCGTGCTGCCGAAGTTGGCCGGCCCGCGGGTGCCGTTTCACGCCGTGTTTCCCAGCGCGCGCTTCCTGGCGCCTAAGGTATGCGCGTTCGTCGACCTGGCGCTGGAACTGGGCGCCTGAAGAGCGACCCGATCCGGCGCAGGGACGGCCCAGGCGCGACGCCGATTGCCGGCCGCCGCGCCTTGGAACAGACTCGGCGGCGCGACGCTGACCAACGCTGCCGCAATTCGACTTTCTGCCGCGCAACGCCGTGATCTGAAGTGAAACCGTCCACGGTGTCATCCCCGCGAAAGCGGGGATCCAGTTCCGCCGCGGCAACGACACCGGGTTCCCGCTTTCGCGGGAACAACACAACGGGTTTCATGCGTCGCGGGTCGCACGCAGAGCGGTGGAGCAACTGAAATGAAAATCGTCGCCGCGCGCCTCAATCACGAGACCAATACGTTCTCGCCGCTGGCCACGCCGCTGGCGGCCTTTGGCCCCGACGGTCCGAGCTTCGGCCGCGCCGCCTTCGACAGCGCACGCGGCACTCGCACCGCGCTCGGCGCCTTCATCGATGCGGCCGCGGCGCGCGGCGACGCGATCGAAGTCGCCGTCAACGCCACCGCCTACCCGAGCGGCACGGTCGATGCCACGGCCTACGAACAACTGGCCGGCGGCATCGTCGAGGCCGTGCGCGGCGGCTGCGACGCGGTGCTGCTCGACCTGCACGGCGCCATGGTGGCGCAGGGCATCGACGATGGCGAAGGCGAACTGCTGCGTCGCATCCGCGCCGTGGCGCCCGATGTGCCGATCGCGGTGGCGCTCGACCTGCACGGCAACATCACGCAGGCGATGGTCGATGCCGCCGACGTCATCGTCGGCTTCAAGACCTATCCGCACGTCGACATGCACGAGACCGGCGCGCACGCGGCGCGGCTGCTGTTCGACTGGCTCGACGGCGGCCCGCGCCCGCATGTGGCCTGGGCGCAGCCGCCGCTGCTGTCGCACACGCTGAGGAGCGCCACCGGCGAAGGCGCGATGCAGCGGGCGGTGCAGCAGGCGCGGCAGATGGAATCCGACGGCCTGCCCGCCGCCACGATATTCGCCGGATTCTCGCTGGCGGACTTCCGTGACGCCGGCATGAGCATCGTCACCGTCGGCCGCGACCGTCGCGAAGCGCAGCGGGCGGCCGATGCCCTTGCGCACGAGGTCTGGGCCGAACGCGATGGTTTCGTCTATACGAGCGAACCGCTGGCCGCCAGCGTCGCGCGCGCCAGTGCGCTCAGGCAGGCGGGCCGTCCCGTGCTGCTGCTCGACCACGGCGACAACGTGATGAGCGGCGGCACCTGCGACACCACCACGCTGCTCGAGGCGTGCCTGCTTCAGGGCATGACGGGCATCGGCGTCGGCCCGCTCGCCGATGCGACCACCGTGGCGCAGGCCTTCGACGCCGGCATCGGCGCGCGCATCCGGGTCGCGCTCGGCAACAAGGTGCCGCAGGGGCTGCCCGTACCGCAGGCATCGCCGTTCGCGTGCGAGGTCACGGTGCGCGCGCTCGGCGACGGGCGCTTCCGCATCAGCGGCCCCATTTATACCGGCGAGACCTGGAACATGGGCCGCACTGCGGTGCTGGTGCACGACGCCTTCACCGCGGTCGTCAGCGAAAAGCCGATGGAGCCGCTCGACCTGGCGGTGTTCGAAAGCGTCGGCGTCGACCCGCGGCGCTTCGACTACCTGCTGCTGAAGTCGCGCATGTACTGCCGGCCGAGCTTCGTGCCGATCGCCGCCGGACTGGTCGAATGCGACAGCCGCGGCGTGTGCAGTTCCGACTACGGACTGTTCCGCTTCAGCCGGCTGCGCCGGCCGATCTATCCGCTCGATCCGCAGGCGACGTTCACGCCGGCATAGCGCGCCAGCGGCGGACGCAGATCGTTACATCTTCGCGGCGAGTTCGGTGCCGGCGGACACCGGCGCGGGTCAACGCACCGGCGGCGGCGGCAGTTCAAGGCGTGCGGGCTCGCGAAATCGACGACCGGCCCGTGCGGCCGTCCGCTGCGGCCGCCATGCTTCGCCGAGGAGACTGGA
The DNA here is from genome assembly GCA_964509545.1 of uncultured Burkholderiaceae bacterium. GTDB lineage: Bacteria > Pseudomonadota > Gammaproteobacteria > Burkholderiales > Burkholderiaceae_F > JADJWR01. Next base: position 426,016 of record CAZDXQ010000001.1, read on the forward strand.
AATGAAACCGCTGCTCAAAATCGCCACCGCGCTGGGCGTGCTGACGCTGGCCGGCTGTGTCGTCGTGCCGGCGCATCACTACCGCCCCTACGGCTATACGCCCGCGCCGCCGGTCTATTACGGCGGCGTCTACTACGGCGGCGGCTATTACGACGGCCGCTATTACGGCCCGCGCCGTCCGCGCTGGTAGGCGGCGTACCTCAGCCGGCGACGCCGGCGTCGACCACCGCCAGTGCGCTCATGTTGACGATCCGGCGCACGGTGGCCGCCGGCGTCAGGATGTGCACCGGCTTCGCGGCGCCAAGCAGGATGGCGCCGATCGTGATGCCGTGGCCGGACACCGTGCGCACCACGTTGTAGGTGATGTTGGCGGCATCCATGTTCGGCATCACCAGCAGGTTCGCTTCGCGGGTCAGTTCCGAATCCGGGTAGATCTCGGCCAGCACCGCCCGCGACAGCGCCACGTCGCCCTGCATCTCGCCGTCGACCGGGAAGTTCGGTGCCTGCGCGCGGATGATCTCCAGCGCGTCGCGCATCTTCTGCGCGCTGGCCGCGTCCGAACTGCCGAAGTTCGAATGCGACAGCAGCGCCACCGCCGGCTCGATGCCGAAGCGGCGCACCTCCTCGGCGGCAAGCATCGTCATCTCGGCGATCTGCTCCGCATTCGGGTCGAGGTTCACGTGCGTGTCGCAGATGAACAGTTGCCGCTCCGGCAGGATCAGCAGCTGCATCGCCGCCAGCGTGCTGACCCCCGGCCGCGTGCCAATGACGGTGCGCACGTACTTCAGGTGATCGGCATAGGTGCCGACGGTGCCGCACAGCATCGCGTCGGCCTCGCCCATCCTGACCAGCATGGCGCCGATCAGCGTCGTGCGCGTGCGAACCTGCGTCTGCGCCAGCGCCCGCGTCACGCCTTTGCGCTTGGCGATCTGGTAATAGCCGGTCCACGTCTCCTTGTAACGCGGGTCGTCCTGCGGGTTGACGATGTCGAAGTCCGTCCCCGGCTTCAGCCGCAATCCGTAGCGCTCGACGCGCATCGCGATCACCTCGGGCCGGCCGATCAGGATCGGCCTGGCCAGCCCCTCGTCGGCGACCACCTGCACCGCGCGCAGCACGCGCTCCTCTTCGCCTTCGCAGTAGATCAGCCGCTTGGGGCTCCTGCGCGCGGCGTCGAACACCGGCTCCATTGCCGCGCCGGACTGGTAGACGAAGCGGCGCAGCTTGGCCCGATAGGCGTTGATGTCGGCAATCGGCCTCGTGGCCACGCCGCTTTCCATCGCCGCCGCCGCCACCGCCGGCGCGATCCGTTCGATCAGCCGCGGATCGAACGGCTTCGGGATCAGGTACTCGGGGCCGAAGCGCAGCCCTTCGGCGCCGTAGGCGCTGGCCACGACGTCGGGAATCTCGGCGTGGGTGAGATCCGCGATCGCGCGCACGGTGGCCAGTTTCATCGGCTCGTTGATCGTCGTGGCACCGACGTCGAGCGCGCCGCGGAAGATGAACGGGAAGCACAGGACGTTGTTGACCTGGTTCGGATAGTCGGAGCGGCCGGTGCCGATGATCGCGTCCGGCCGCACGGCCAGCGCCTCCTCCGGCATGATCTCCGGCGTCGGGTTGGCCATCGCCAGGATGATCGGCTGCGCAGCCATGCCCTTCACCATCTCGGCCTTCAGCGCGCCGGCGCTGGACAGGCCCATGAAGATGTCGGCGCCCGGCATGGCGTCGGCGAGCGTGCGCGCCGACGTCTCGCGCGCATAGCGCATCTTGCTTTCGTCCATGCCCGGCCGGCCGACGTACAGCACGCCCTTGCTGTCGGCGACGAGCACGTTGTCGCGGCGCAGTCCGAGGCTCACCAGCAGGTCGAGGCAGGCGATCGCCGCCGCCCCGGCGCCGGAGCAGACCAGTCTTGCCTTGCCGATGTCCTTGCCGACGTAGCGCAGGCCGTTGAGGATCGCCGCGGCGGCGACGATCGCGGTGCCGTGCTGGTCGTCGTGGAACACCGGGATCTTCATCCGCTCGCGCAGCTTGCGCTCGATGTGGAAGCACTCCGGCGCCTTGATGTCCTCGAGGTTGATGCCGCCGAAGGTCGGCTCGAGCGCGGCGATGATCTCGACCAGCTTGTCGGGGTCGTGCTCGTCGATCTCGATGTCGAAGACGTCGATGCCGGCGAACTTCTTGAACAGGCAGCCCTTGCCCTCCATCACCGGCTTGCCGGCGAGCGGCCCGATGTTGCCCAGCCCGAGCACCGCGGTGCCGTTGGTCACCACCGCGACCAGGTTGCCGCGCGAGGTCAGGTTGCCGGCCTCGCGCGGGTCGGCCGCGATGGCGTTGCAGGCCTCGGCCACACCGGGCGAATAGGCGAGCGACAGATCGCGCTGCGTGACCATCGGCTTGGTCGGCACGACGGAGATCTTTCCTGGCGTGGGCTTGCGGTGATATTCGAGCGCCGCTTCGCGGAGGATGTCCGACATCGCTGTCTCCTCGTTAGGGCAGCCGCGTGCGCCGGTCGCCGCGGCCTGCGTTTTGCGCAAGCCTAGCGCGGACGCGCCGGCTCCGTACTGCGCGATATCGCTACCATCCCGCCATGACAAACGACCTCCCGATCGACACCGCGGCGCTGCGCAATGCGCTGGCCCGCCGCATCGCCTTCCGCACCGAAAGCCAGGATCCGCAGCGCGGCCCGGTCCTGCGCGCGTATCTCACCGACGAGATCGGGCCGACGCTGGCCGGACTCGGGTTTTCATGGACGATCTGGGACAACCCGGTGGCCGGCAGGCCGCCGTTCCTGTTCGCCGAGCGGACCGAGGATCCGGCCCTGCCGACAGTGCTGATGTATGGCCACGGCGACGTCGTTCTCGGCTACGACGCGCAGTGGCGCAAGGCCGCCTCGCCATGGACGCTGGAGGAACAGGGCAACCGCTGGTACGGCCGCGGCGCCGCCGACAACAAGGGCCAGCATTCGATCAACCTGGCGGCGATCGAGACGGTGCTGCGCGTCGATGGCCGCCTCGGCTGCAACATCAAGTGGCTGTTCGAAATGGGCGAGGAGGTCGGCTCGCCCGGGCTGCGGCAGATCTGCGAGGCACAAAGCGACGCGCTGGCGGCGGACGTCCTGATCGCCAGCGACGGGCCGCGGCTGCGTTCCGATCTGCCGACGCTGTTCCTCGGCTCGCGCGGCGCCTTCAACTTCGTCCTCGACTGCAACCTGCGCGACGGCGGCCATCATTCCGGCAACTGGGGCGGTCTGCTTGCCAATCCCGGGACGATCCTGGCGCATGCGATCGCCTCGCTGGTCGATGCCCGCGGCGCAATCCGCGCGCCCGGCCTGCGGCCGGCGCCGATCCCGGACAGCGTGCGACGGGCGCTGGCCGCCATCGAGCCTGGTGAGCCGGGCGGGCCGGCGATCGACCCGGACTGGGGCGAACCCGGCCTGAGCCCGGCCGAACGCGTCTTCGGCTTCAACGCGCTCGAAGTGCTGGCCTTCAAGACGGGCAACCCGGAGAACCCGGTCAACGCCATCCCCGGCCGCGCCAGCGCGCACCTGCAAGTGCGTTTCGTCGCCGGTTGCGATCACCACACGTTCATCGCTGCGATCCGCGAGCACCTCGACGCGCACGGGCTCGGCAGCGTCGCCGTGTCACCGGCGCGCAGCGAGGTGATGAACGCCACGCGACTGGACCCCGACAACCCGTGGGTGTGCTGGGCTGCGGCGAACGTGGCCCGCACCAGCGGCGTGCACCCGGCCATCCTGCCCAACCTCGGCGGCTCGCTGCCGAACGACTGTTTCGCGCAGGTGCTTGGTCTGCCGACGATCTGGGTGCCGCATTCGTATCCGGCTTGTTCGCAGCACGCTCCCGACGAGCACCTGCTGGCCGACGTGGCCAGGCAAGGCGTGGCGATCATGGCTGGCCTGCTGTCCGACCTGCGCAACGGCTTTCCGCCCGGAACCCGTCCGGATTAACGGCGGTGTGACCGCGGACAACGTCGGTTACATCTTGCCCATTGCCGCTGCTGCACCGCAGGCCAACAATGGTTTCATCGACGACGGCACCGAAGAAGGTGCGGTCGCCCGTTGCAGAAGGTGACCTCGATGAAAGCGCTCAAGCTCCTCGCCGCGGCGACCGCGGCGTCCCTCGCACTCCTATCCCTGAGTCCCCCGGCTGAAGCTCACGGCCGCGTACGCGGCAACGTGACCTTTCATTTCGGTTATTGGCCCGGCTACTGGTGGGGCCCGGGCTACTGGGGCTATCGGTATCTGCCGCCTCCGCCTGCTTACTACTACCCGGACTATCCGTACTGGCCACCGGTCGTGGTGACGCGCCCGGACCCGCCCGTCTATATCGAACGCGACGCAGCGCCCCCCGAGGCCTCGCCGGCCGCTGAGCCGCCGGCCTGGTGGTACTGGTGTCCGGGCGAGAAGAAGTACTACCCATACGTGAAGGAATGTCCGGGCGGATGGCAGCGGGTACCGCCGCAGCCGGTGCCACCCGAAAAGAGGTGAACCATGAAACGCCTTGTCCTGATGGCCTCGGCCGGCACTGTGCTGCTCGCCGGCTGTGTCGTGCTGCCGCCATCGGGGCCGAGCCTGCAGGCGCTGCCCGGCTCGCGCTCCAGCTTCGAGCAGTTCCAGTTCGATGATGCGACGTGCCGCCAGTACGCCACAGCGCAGATCGGCGGCCGCACGCCCGGCGAGAGCGCGCAGGAAAGCGCCGCAGCCAGCGCCGTGGCGGGCACCGCGATCGGCGCCGCTGCCGGGGCAGCGATCGGTGGCAGTTCGGAGGGCGCCGCAGTCGGTGCCGGCATCGGCCTGCTGACCGGCGCGATGGCCGGCCTCGGCGCTTCGGAAACTTCGTACAGCGTCGCTCAGCGCCGCTTCGACAGCGCCTACTACCAGTGCATGTACGCGCGCGGACACAAGGTGCCAGTGTCGGGCCGCTACGCGCAGGCGATGCGGGCGGCGCCGGCGCGCGCACCGGCGCCGCCGGCAATCGTCACGCCGCCGCCGAACGCGGCCGTGCCGCCACCGAATGCGCCGCCGCCTGCGGCCCCTTACGTGCCGCCGTACTGGCCGAGCACACCGCCGCCGAACGCGCCGCCGCCGCGCTGAACCGCGCTACTGCGGCGGCGCGGCGGTGATCTCGCGGCGAAATTCGCGCAGCCGGGCCTTGACGCGCGCCGCGTTATCCTGGCCCATGCGCAGCAGCAGCTTCTGTCCTGCCGAGCGCGCCTGCAGTTGCGGGTCGGCGAATTCGTACAGCACTTTGGGCTGAACCAGCCGGATCGGCCCCTCGAGCTCGGGCGTGGCCAGCAGGTGGTCGATCACCGCGACCAGCCGGTCGTTGAAGTGTGACTGTGGGTAGCCGAGTTCACGATAGGCTTCCTGCAGCAGCGGATAGAAGCGCAGGTACAGCGCCGCCGTCTGCTTCATGTCGAGCGCCTCGATCAGTTTCACATGCGCGGCATAGCGCGCCGCGTTCGCCTCGCCGATCACCTGCGCCTCGCCGCTGCCGTCGACGACGAAGGCGCCACCCGGCCCGCGCAGCGCCTGGACCTTCTGCGCCACCCGCGCGCGCGGCAGGTTGTCGATCGTGGCCACGATCCGCGCGGCGATGCCCGTCATCTGGAAGAACTCGAGCAAGGCCTTCTCGCCGACCAAGCTCGCGATCGCGGCGCGCAGCGCACTGTCGCTTTCGGCCAGTGGCGGCAGAGGCGCCGCGTCGGCCTTGGCGGAGCCCGCCGCCGGCGCCGCCTCGATGGGGTGTTCGATGCGCGCTTCGGACTTCGGCGCGTCGGTCGCCGGCGGCGCGGGCTGCAGGACCACCGGCGACGGCGCAGGCGTCCGCGCCTGCCACCACCACCACCAGGCGCCCGCACCTGCGGCAACTACGAAGACGCCCAATACCCACCACCAGATCGTCCGGTCTTCGTTCATCGCCGTCCTCCTCGCCGCACTGCCTGCAACCGTCTGAGTCCGACATGCCGTTTCGGTTCCGCAGCCTGCCGCCACGCGAGCGGCCGCGCGTTGCCGGCGGATCCAAGCAGACTGCTCGCCACGCCACGTTTGCCTGACCCGCGCGTGCAGCGGGTCGGGCGCAGCCCGCGCACGGAGCAGTTCAGAAGACGAAAGGATGCACGCCGATCAGCCGGGCGTGAAGGTGCAGTGCGAAGGTCGCCCACAAGGCCACGCCGACGACGATCGTCGCCACGTCGCTGGCCAGCGTGCCTCGCCCATCGACACGGCCGTGGATGCGATCGCGCGCGCGCGCGGAGCGGAAATCGAACACCGCCCAGAGCAGGAAACCGCCGAAAAGCAGCAGATCCTCGAGGTGGCCGTTGGCCAGCAGATGACCTGCGGCCCAGACCTTCACGCCGAGCACCATCGGATGCTTGACCGCGGAGCGGATGCGGTTGCGCGGCACATAGGCCGCCACCACGAGCACGAAGGCAAAAAGCATCAGCAGCGCCGACAGATGCCGCGTCCACAGCGGCGGCTCCCACAGTAGCAGCGGCACCTGGCGCGCCTGCGCGTAGCCGAAAACGATCAGTGCCAGTCCGACGGCCGAGACGACCGAATAGATGCCCTTGTAGGCGCCGACGCCGAGCCGCGCGATCTGCGCACTGCGCCAGTTCTCGGCAAAGATGCGCAGCGAATGCACGCCGAGGAACACGATCAGTCCGGCGATCAGCAGCGTCACGGTGCTCCTCCCCGAGGCATCAGGCCGGTGCGGATTCTCGGCCCAACCGCGGCGCGGCGATACCGTCAGGCGACCAAAGCGCGTGCGCGGGTCGCAATCCGGCGACGGATGTCGCTTTGTTCCAACGCAAATCCCGCACGCCGGCCGATGCTACGTTGCCGCGCATGCCCGAATCCGCCGACCTCCTCGCCGCCGCACTGCGCGCCGCGCTGCCTCGCGCGCGCGTGATCACCGATCCGCTGCGCCGGCTCGCCTACGGCACCGACGCCAGCTTCTACCGGCGGGTGCCGCAGGTGGTCGTCGTCGCCGACAGCGAGGACGAGGTGCGCGCCACACTGGCGGTCTGTCGGGCGCACAAGGCGCCGATCACCTTCCGCGCCGCCGGCACCAGCCTGTCGGGGCAGGCGATTTCCGATTCGGTGCTGCTCGTGCTCGGCGACGGCTGGCGCGGCGCCACGCTCGGCCCCGACGCGGAGACGATCCGGCTGCAGCCCGGCGTGATCGGCGGCCACGCCAACCGCCTGCTGGCGCCGCACGGCCGCAAGATCGGCCCCGATCCGGCATCGATCGACGCGGCCAAGATCGGCGGCATCGCCGCCAACAACGCCAGCGGCATGTGCTGCGGCACGCGCGAGAACAGCTATCACACGCTGGCCGGCATGCGGCTCGTACTGGCCGACGGCGCCGTGCTCGATACCGAGGACGCCGCGTCGGTGGCGGCGTTTCGGCATAGCCACGCCGAACTGCTTCTCGGGCTGGCGATGCTCGCCCGCCGCGTGCGCGACAACGTGCCGCTGGCCGAGCGGATCCGGCACAAGTACCGGATGAAGAACACCACCGGCTACGGCCTGAATGCCCTGGTCGATTTCGCCGATCCGATCGACATCCTCACCCACCTGATGATCGGCTCCGAGGGCACGCTCGGCTTCATCTCGTCGGTCACCTATCGGACCGTGGCCGATCACGCGCACAAGGCCACCGCGCTGATCCTGTTCGATACGTTGCGCACCGCCTGCGAGGCGGTCACGGCGCTGAAGCCGACGCCGGTGGCCGCCGTCGAGTTGATGGACCGCCCGGCACTGGCCAGCGTGCAGGAGCAGAAAGCGGTGCCGCAAGCAGTGAAGTCGCTTGGCGAGGACGCCGCGGCGCTGCTGGTGGAAGTGCGCGGCGTGGACCGTGAACAGCTCGCGCACCATCTGCATCTGGCGCGCGCCGCGCTCGGCCGCATACCGACGGCCACGCCGATCGAGTTCACCGACGACCCCGAGCACTGCGCCGCGCTGTGGAAGGTGCGCAAGGGCACCTTCCCGTCGGTGGGCAGCCGCCGCGCCACCGGTACCACGGTGATCATCGAGGACGTCGCCTTCCCGGTCGAGCGGCTGGCCGACGCGACGCTCGACCTGCAGAGGCTGCTGCAGGCGAACGGCTACCGCGACGCGATCATCTTCGGCCACGCGCTCGAGGGAAACCTGCACTTCACGTTTCCGCAGCATTTCGGCCACGACGCCGAAGTGCAGCGCTACGCGCGCCTGATGGACGAGGTGGCGCGGCTGGTGGTGCACAAGTACGACGGCGCGCTGAAGGCCGAGCACGGCACCGGCCGCAACATGGCGCCGTTCGTCGGGCTCGAATGGGGCGAAGCCGGGCTGGGCGTGATGCGCGAGATCAAGCGGCTGTTCGACCCCGAGGGGCTGCTGAATCCCGGCGTGATCCTCAACGAGGATCCTCAGGCGCACCTGAAGGACCTCAAGCCCTTGCCGGCGGCGCACGAACTGGTCGACAAGTGCATCGAATGCGGCTTCTGCGAGCCGCAGTGCCCGTCGGCCGGGCTGACCTTCTCGCCGCGGCAGCGGATCGCGAGCTGGCGCGAGATCGCGCGGCTCGAACACGCGGGCGGCGACACACGCAGCCTGCGCGTCGGCTACGACCACGACGCGATCGACACCTGCGCCGGCTGCGGCCTGTGCGCCACCGCCTGCCCGGTCGGCATCGAAACCGGCAGGTTGATCAAGGCGCAGCGCGGCGAGAGGCTGGGGACGCTGGCGAATCGAATCGGCCGCCTGGCGGCGTCGAATTACGGCGCGGTGTCGGCCGGCGTGCGCGCCGGGCTCGCGGCGGCCTGCCTGTTGCACGCGGCGGTCGGCACGCGCGCGATGAGCGCGGTGACGGGCGGCCTGCGAAGACTGTCCGGCAACCGCGTTCCGCCCTGGACGCCGCACACGCCGCGCCCCGCACGGTTCGCTGCGCCGAGCACCACCCAGCGCAGCGACCCGGTCGTGTACTTCCCGAGCTGCGCCACGCGCAGCATGGGACCGGCCCGCGGCGACGCGATGGCCGACAGCGTGCCCACCGTCACCGATCGCGTTCTGCGCCGGGCCGGCTTCGCGCCGGTCTATCCGGCGGACCTGGGCGGTCTGTGCTGCGGCCAGCCGTTCGAGAGCAAGGGGCTGCTCGCCACGGCCGACGACAAGGCGGCCGAACTCGAAGCCGCGCTGCGCGCGGCGAGCGACGGCGGACGGCTGCCGATCGTCTTCGACACCAGCCCCTGCGCTTACCGCATGAAGCGGCATGTTGCCGGCCGACTCGACGTGCTCGACATCAGCGAAGCGCTGCGCAAGCTGGTGCTGCCGCGGCTGCGGCTGAAACCGCTCGAGGCGACGGTCGCCGTGCATCCGGTGTGCAGCGTGCGCAAGCAGGGACTCGACGGCGTGCTGCGCGCGGTCGCCGCCGCCTGCGCGACGACCGTCGTGCAGCCAGAGCGCGTCGGCTGCTGCGGCTGGGCGGGCGACAAGGGCTGGACCACGCCCGAACTGAACGCGCACGCGCTGCGCGACCTGCGAGAGGGGCTGCCGCCGGATTGCAGTGCGGGCTACTCCAGCAGCCGCACCTGCGAGATCGGGCTGGCCGAACATTCCGGCATCACCTACCGCTCGATCGTGCACCTGGTCGACGCGGCAAGCCACGGGGCCGAAGGCGACACCGGCTGAGCCGTCCGGCCGGCGGTACGATGGGGTTGCACCCGCGACCGCCATGTCCACCACCGATCACGATCCCGCCGCGTTGCTGCAACCGCTGTCGGACGCAGACATCGACGACCTCGCACGCATGCTCGGCGCGGACTGGGCGCCGGAGTCGACGATGGACATCGAGCAGCTCGACGGCTTTCTCGCCGGACTGATCTGCTCGCCGAGTGTGGCGATGCCGAGCCGGTACGTGCCGGAGATCTTCGGCGCCGAGCCGCAGTTCCCGGACATGGCCACTGCGCAGCGCTTCTACGGCCTGCTGATGCGGCGGAACAACCAGATCGCCACGGCGTTGAACGCGCCGGTCGAACGGCTCGACGACCCGCGCGCCTATGTGCCGCTGCTGCTCGACTGGTCGGCCGACGGCGAGATCGCCCGCGCGATCGCGCAGTCCGACGAGACCGCGCCGCTGCCGCTGGCCGGCGAGCTGTGGGCGCGCGGCTTCATGCATGCCGTCGAGCTGATGCGCGACGACTGGGAGGCCGTGCCCGAAGGCGACGAGGAAGGGGCCCGGCTCGTTGGCGACGCGCTGGACGCGATCGTCGCGCTGGTGCCGGACGAGGACGAGGAAGGCGGCCGCGCCGCAGCCGGTTCCGACGAAGAACGCGGCGACCTCATCAGCGAGGCGCTGATCGCCGCCTACGACCTGCGCGAGTACTGGCGCGACGTGCAGTTCGAGCAGGTGCGCGTCAAGGAGCCGATCCGGCGCGAGCCGAAAGTCGGCCGCAACGACCCCTGCCCTTGCGGCAGCGGGAAGAAATTCAAGCAGTGCCACGGGCGCGAGCACTGAGCACGTGTGGGCGACCGGCCCTGGCTGCGGCGCTCCCGCGTCGTGCCATCGCCCGACCGACCGATGGAGGCCCGACCGATGACACGACTGACTGTCCTGCTGGCATGGGCGCTGGCGCTCGTCATCGCCTTGCCGATCGCCGCGCAGACGGTGCGTTATTACCCGGTGCCTTCCGGCGCCGGCCCGCACGACGTGGCGCCCGCGCCTGACGGAACCGTCTGGTACACGGCGCAGCGCACCGGCGAACTCGGCCGGCTCGATCCCGCGACGGGCAAGACCGAGCACATCGCGCTCGGCCGCGGCTCGGCGCCGCACGGCGTGATCGTCGGCCCCGACGGCGCGGCATGGGTCACCGACAGCGGGCTGAACGCGATCGTCCGCTGCGATCGCGCCGCCGAGAAGTTCACGAGCTTCCCGAGCGACAAGTCAGGAGCACACGTGCGGCAGGTCCTCGGCCGCCCCGGCGAGATATGGGGCGCAGATTCCGGAACCGACCGGCTGGTCGTGTCGATCACGAAATAGCCGCGCCGGCCGTCTTGCCGCCGCAAGTGCAAGCTCTCACGATCCCTCGAACTCGTTCGTCAATCGCCGCTCGATCTTCCGGGCCGATCCGTCGGGCGCTGCGCTGATCGATGCTCGACCCGGTCGCTTCCTGATCAACGACCGGTTCGAGCACCGCGGCGAGTTCAGCGGTCGGCCTGGAGCTGCGGTCCACGAAAACCAGCAAGGAGGGTCCACGACCTGCCTCGCGGCGCCTTGGGTCAGATCTCGACGGGGAAGATGCGGAACCGCTTGCGACCGCCGACGCGAAGTGCCTGAAAGTGACGAGGGTCGAGGGTCAGGACCTCAGTGGTCCCGTGTCGTTCGGCGAGCACGACGATCGAGGCATCGGCAAGCCCGATCTGACGATCGCCGTAGCGGCGCATGATGTCACCGGCTCGCTCAACATCATCAGCCGTGAAATTCTCCAACCGATATGCGCCCCTCGCCACCTCGTCCAGCAGCGCCGCTTGCGCCTGCGCGCCGACATGCCGCATCAAGAGGTAGTCCAGTTCCGCCAGAACAAAGGGCGACAGCAGCAATGGCCCCTTGGCCGCCTCCAGGGCCGAACGACATGGCGCATGTCTGCGCTGGCTGGCGTCCAGCGCGGCCAGCAGGCCGCTCGTGTCAAGCAGCATCAAGGGCTGCCGAAGCCCTCGAGAGCCTCATCCAGGCGCTCGGCGAGCATCGGTTTGCCGCTGTCGATCAACGGCAGCCGCGGCCGCGGCGCGGGCGCCTCGGCAACGATCTTGCGCAAAGCCTCGCGGATCAGCTCGGCTTCGCTGGTGCCGCGCGCGCTGGCCAATCGGCCGAGTGCGCGCTTGACCTCCGGTGGCACATAGACAGTGGTCTTCTCCATGCCATACACCATACCATATACGTGGCCGCTACGGGCGCGGCGTTGCCTCTTGTGATCGTGTCCCTTCCCATGGCTTGACCGGCGGGTTCGCGTTGAGCCAGTGCGCGATCAACCAGGCGCTGGCGACCCGCGACAAGGCCGCGCAGGGCTGCTCGAGCTGCCGGCCGATGGACTGCGCGCGAGGCCGTTGAGGCTGGTGACCTCGGTCAGTCCCATGCCGTGTGCGTCGGTCCAATCGCCGTGACTGCCGCCTGCCCGCGCGGGCCTGCCGCCAGGGCCTCCTTCCGGCGCCTGCATACCGGCCCGACCAGCCGCTTTGAGGCAATGAAGTCAGGATGGCGGATGTCTCTTCGGAACCGCTTTCAGCGGTTGGCCGCGACCGGTCTTCGCGGGGCCAATGAATCGTTCGGCCGCGGCTCGATTCGTCGGAATGGGCCACTGCCGAGTCTCGACTTCTCGTCTTGACACAGTCGTCTCGAATCGAGATCCAGCAGGGTTGCCGCTCGTCCGGGACGGGTTCGAGGGAAAGTCCGCTCAAAGCTGCAAACCGTCGGCCAAGCGAAGAAGCGGCTTGCCGGTTTGCCCGTGGTTTATCGTTGCCCTGCCGACGGCGGCCGCGAGCGACTGCCCGGCCCACGGAGACAAACCCATGAACAGCGCCGCCACGCTGGCCGAACTCGACCGGCGGCAGTCGATCCATCCGCACACCAACCTGCGCAAGCACGAGGCCAAGGGCCCGGTGATCATCAGCCGCGGCCGCGGCATCCACGTCTATGACGTCGACGGCCGGGAGTACATCGAAGGCATGGCCGGGCTGTGGTGCGCGGCTCTCGGCTTTTCCGACGAGCGCCTGATCGCCGCGGCCACGAAGCAGCTCGCCACGCTGCCGTATTACCACGGCTTCGCCCACAAGACCTCCGACGTGGCCATCGAGGTTGCGCGGGACCTGCTGGCCATCGCGCCCGGGCAAATGGCACGCGCCTTCTTCGGCACCAGCGGCTCTGACGCCAACGACACGGCGATCAAGATGGTCCGCTACTACAACAATGCCCTTGGCCGGCCGGACAAGAAAAAGCTCGTCGCCCGCACGCGCGGCTACCATGGGGTGAGCATCGCCACCGCCAGCCTGACGGGCCTGCCGAACATCCACGCCGGCTTCGACCTGCCCGGTCCCGGCGTATTGCACACCGACTGCCCGCATCACTACCGCTTTGCGGCGCCGGGCGAGAGCGAGCAGGCGTTCGCCAGCCGGCTGGCGGCAAGCCTCGAGGCACTGATCGAGCGCGAGGGCGCCGACACCATCGCCGCCTTCATCGCCGAGCCGGTGATGGGCGCCGGCGGCGTGATCGTTCCGCCCCTCACCTACTTCGAAAAGATCCAGCCGATCCTGCGCCGGCACGACATCCTGCTGATCGCCGACGAGGTGATCTGCGGCTTCGGCCGCACCGGCAGCATGTGGGGCAGCCAGACCTACGGGCTGGACCCGGACATCGTCGTCTGCGCCAAGGCGCTCACCGGCGCCTACGTGCCGTTCTCGGCGACAATGGTCTCGGCGCGCGTGTACGAGCCGATCGCCGAACATTCGGCGAAGCTCGGCACCTTCGGTCACGGCTACACGTACTCGGCGCACCCGCTCGGCGCCGCGGTGGCGATCGAGGCGATCAGGATCTACCGCGAGACCGACATTGCCGCGCGCGTGCGGAAACTCGCGCCACAGTTCCAGGAAGGTCTGCGTGCGCTCGCGGCAAGCCCGATCGTCGGCGAGGTGCGCGGCGTGGGGCTGATCGCCGCGGTCGAGCTGGTGCAGGACAAAGCGGGCAAGGCGCAGTTTCCGGCAGCCGCGGCCGTCGGCGCGCACTTCGCCGAGCGCGCCCACGCGCACGGCCTGATCGTCCGGGCACTGGGCGACTCGGTGGCGCTTTGTCCGCCCTTGATCATCGAGCCGGCGCAGATCGACGAGATGCTGGCGCGCTTCGCGCGCGCGCTGCGCGACACCGAGAGCTACGCGGCGCAACTGCAGTAACGCCCGCCGCCGGATCCGCGCATGGCCTTCGTCGTCTTCGACGACGTATGCAAGACCTACGATGGGCTGGCCAACGTCGTCGACCACCTGCACCTGGAGGTTGGCGAAGGCGAGTTCCTGTCGCTGCTCGGGCCCTCGGGCTCGGGCAAGACGACGACACTGATGATGCTCGCCGGCTTCGAGCGACCCACCGCCGGGCACATCCGGCTGCGCGGCGAGTCGATCGAGCGGCTGCCGCCATACAAGCGCAATTTCGGCATGGTGTTCCAGAACTACGCGCTGTTCCCGCACATGACGGTTGGCGAGAACCTCGCCTTTCCGCTGTCGGTGCGCGGCGTGAACAGGGACGATGCGGCGCAGCGCGTCAGGCGCGCGCTCGACATGGTGCGCCTGCCCGGTTACGAGGCGCGCCTGCCGGCGCAGCTTTCCGGCGGCCAGCAGCAGCGGGTGGCGGTGGCGCGGGCGCTGGTGTTCGAGCCGCAGCTGATCCTGATGGACGAACCGCTCGGCGCGCTCGACAAGCAGCTGCGCGAGGAAATGCAACTGGAACTGCGCGGCCTGCACGAGCGGCTCGGCATCACCACTGTGTACGTGACGCACGACCAGTCCGAGGCACTGACGATGTCCGACCGCATTGCCGTCTTCCACCACGGCCGCATCCAGCAGGTGGCCGATCCGCAGACGATCTACGAGCGACCGGCGAATCTGTTCGTCGCCTCGTTCATCGGCGAGAGCAACCGGCTCGCGGCGCAGCTGGTCGAGGCGCAGGCCGACGGCCGCTGCGCGGCGCGGCTGGCCGACGGCATCGTGCTGCACGGCCAGGCGACCGGTGACTGCGGCGAAGGCCGTGCCGCGGTCATCGCGGTGCGGCCCGAGCGCATCACGGTGAGCGCCGCGTCGCTCGACAGCGATCGCCAGGACAACGCGCTTGCCGGCGTGGTCGAGGAGACGATCTTCCTCGGCGGCCACGTGCGCGTGCGGATGCGATGCGCAGCCGGCGAGATCGTCGCCAGCGTGCCGATCCAGTTCGCCGCGGCCGTGCCCCCGGCCGGCAGCCGCGCCGTTGCATGCTTTCCGGCGGCGAGTACAGTCATCTTTCCGGCGTGAGACGCGCCGAAATGCGAGGAGGAGAACAACGATGAGTGCGAAGACAGGCTGGCTGCTCGCCGCGATCGGTGCGGCGCTGGCGCTCGGCAGCGGCGCGCTGCAGGCGCGCGACCTTTCGGTGGTGTCTTGGGGCGGCGCCTACCAGGACGCGCAGAAGGAGGTCTACTTCAAGCCGTTCATGGAGAAGTCGAAGATCAAGATGGTCGACGAGAGCTGGGACGGCGGCATCGGCGTGTTGCGCGCCAAGATGCAGGGCGGCGCCAACAACTGGGACGTGGTGCAGGTCGAGAGCGAGGAACTCGCGCTCGGCTGCGAGGAAGGCCTGTTCGAGAAGCTCGACTGGGCCAAGCTCGGCGGCAAGGACAAGTTCCTCAAGGATGCCGTCAGCGACTGCGGGGTGGGGTCGATCGTCTACAACTTCGTGCTCGCCTACGACGGCGACAAGATCAAGGACGCGCCGAAGAACTGGGCCGACTTCTGGGACGTCAGGAAGTACCCGGGCAAGCGCGCGCTGCGCAAGGGGCCGAAGACCAATCTCGAGATCGCGCTGCTGGCCGACGGCGTGGCGCCGGCCGACGTCTACAAGACGCTGTCCACCCCGGCCGGCGTGGAGCGCGCTTTCAACAAGCTGTCGCAGCTGAAGCCCAATCTGATCTGGTGGGAGAAGGGTGCGCAGCCGCCGCAGATGCTCGCCTCGGGCGAGGCGGCGATGGTCTCGGCCTACAACGGGCGGATCGCCGCCGCCAACAAGACCGACAAGAAGAACTTCAGGATGGTCTGGACCGGCAGCCTGTACACGGTCGACTCGTGGGTGATCATGAAGGGCTCGCCGAACAAGGCGGCCGCCGAGCAGTTCATCGCCTTCGCCAGCGATCCGGCCAACCAGAAGAACCTGCCGCCGAGGATTCCCTACGGCATCACGCATGTCGCCGCCACGGCGCTGGTCGACAAGAGCGTGCTGCCCGACCTGCCGACCAATCCGGCGAACCTCAAGGTCTCGCTGTACCTGAACGACAAGTTCTGGCTGGAGAACCTCGACAAGCTGAACCAGCGCTTCAACGCCTGGCTGGCCAAGTAGACGAAGCCGGGTCTCCGGCCGGCTTCGCATCACGCGCCGCAGCCGACATCGGCCCTGCCGATGCGGCTCGGCGCCCGGCGCCGCTGACGCTGCACGCAGCATGACATCGGCTCCGCCTTCAACGGCGCTGGCGCGCCAGCTTGCGCGGGCCGAACGGGCGAAGAAATGGCGCGCGTTTCTGCTCACCGCGCCCCTCGCCGTCTTCCTGCTGCTCACTTTCCTGGCGCCGATCGGCGCGCTGCTGACCCGAAGCGTCGTCGATACCGAACTGGCGGCGGCGCTGCCGCGCGTGACCGAGCAGATCAGACGCTGGGACGGCCGCGGGCTGCCCGACGAGGCCACCTTCGCCGCACTGATCGGCGACGTACGCGAAGCGCGCGCCGCCGGCACGCTGGCGCCGGCGGCCACACGGCTGAACTACGACGTCAGCGGCTTCCGCTCGCTGCTGTTCTCCGCCGGCCGACAGCTCCCGGAAAAGCTCGAGGCATCGGCGCACGACACGCTGCTGGCCATCGACGCCCGCTGGGGCGAGACCGAGACCTGGGGCGCGATCGCGCGTGCCGCCGGGCCGACCACGTCGCTGTTCCTGCTCGCCGCGCTGGACCTGAAGCGCACCGCCGACGGCCGCTTCGTCGGCGCGCCGCGCGAGGAGGCGATCTTCGTGCAGGTGCTGGGCCGCACCTTCGGCATCGCCACCGCCGTGACCGTGCTGTGCCTGCTGCTCGGCTACCCGCTCGCCTACGTGCTGGCCACGGCCCCGGCGCGCACGGCCAACGTGCTGCTGGTGCTGGTGCTGCTGCCGTTCTGGACTTCGCTGCTGGTGCGCACCTCGGCCTGGATCGTGCTGCTGCAGCACGAAGGCGTGCTCAATTCGGCGCTGCTGCAGGCCGGCGCGATCGAGGCGCCGCTGGAGATGCTGTACCGCCGCGCCGCCGTGTACACGGCGATGACGCACGTGCTGCTGCCCTTCATGGTGCTGCCGCTGTACGCGGTGATGAAGACGATCCCGCCGGTGCACATGCGCGCCGCGCTGTCGCTTGGCGCGCGGCCATTTTCCGCCTTCTGGCGCGTCTACGCGCCGCAGACGCTGCCCGGCATCGGCGCCGGCGTGCTGATGGTGTTCATCCAGGCGCTCGGCTACTACATCACGCCGGCGCTGGTCGGCGGGCCGGACGACCAGATGTTGAGCTACTTCATCGCTTTCTACGCCAGCAAGACGATCAACTGGGGCATGGCCGCGTCGCTGTCGCTGTCGCTGCTGGCGGCCACGGTGGCGCTGTACTACGTCTACGACCGACTGGTCGGCATCGACAGGATCCGGATGGGGTGACGATGCACGCCGCCTACGAGACCGTGGGACAGAAGTTTGCGCGCTGGGCGCTGCGGGCCGTTGCCGGCTTCGTGCTGCTGTTCCTGATCGCGCCGATCGGCGTGATCGTGCCGCTGTCGTTCTCCGCCGGTTCGTTCCTGCACTTTCCGCTGCCGGGCCTGTCGCTGCGCTGGTACGAGGACTTCTTCACCTCCGACCTGTGGCTGCCGGCGCTGAAGAACAGCCTGATCGTGGGCGCAGGCAGCACGCTGATCGCCACCACGCTCGGCACGTTGGCCGCCTTCGGCTTCTGGCGGGCGCGTTTCCCCGGACGGCGACTTCTGTTCGCAGTGCTGCTGTCGCCGCTGGTGGTGCCGGTGGTGATCGTCGCCGTCGGCGTGTACTTCGCTTTCGCCAAGGCCGGGCTCACGGATGGTTACCTCGGCCTGATGCTGGCGCACGCGGCGCTCGGCAGCCCGTTCGTGCTCGTCACCGTGCTGTCGACGCTGTCGGGCTTCGACCGAAGCCTGCTCAATGCAGCGGCGAGCCTCGGTGCGCCGCCATGGCTCGCTTTCCGCAAGGTGGCGCTGCCGATCATCTTCCCCGGCGTGTTCTCGGGCGCGCTGTTCGCCTTCGCCACCTCGTTCGACGAAGTCGTCGTCGCGCTGCTGCTGACCGGGCCCGGCCAGCGCACGCTGCCGCGGCAGATGTTCGCCGGCATCAACGACAACATCAGCCTGACCATCACCGCCGCCGGCACGCTGCTGGTGCTGCTCGCCTGCCTGCTGCTCGTGGCCGCCGAGGCGCTGCGCCGGAGGTCGGAGCGCATGCGCACGCGGCTGCCGGGCTGACCGCGCCATGAACTCGGCCCTGTCCTGGTGATGGCAGGCGGCATTGCGGCGACAATCCATTCGACTTGACACCGACAGGCCGCAGCCCGTGAAACGCATCGTCATCTGCGGCGCCGCGGGCCGCGACTTTCACAACTTCAACACCGTCTTTCGCGACGACACGACGGTGCAGGTCGTCGCCTTCACCGCGGCGCAGGTTCCCGGCATCGACAGGCGGCGCTACCCGGCGAGCCTGGCGGGTCCCCGCTATCCGGACGGCATCCCGATCATGCCGGAGGCCGAACTCGACGCACTGTGCCGCCGCGAGCGCGTCGACACGGTCGTCTTCGCCTACAGCGACGTCAGCCATCTCGACGTGATGCACGTCGCCTCGCGCGCGCTGGCCGCCGGCTGCGGCTTCGCCCTGCTCGGCCCGCGGGCGACGATGCTCGCCGCGCGCCGGCCGGTGGTCGCCGTCTCGGCGGTGCGCACCGGCTGCGGCAAGTCGCAGACGGCGCGCCACCTCGCCCGGGCGCTGAAAGGACGCGGGCTGCGCGTGGCCGTCACGCGCCATCCGATGCCTTACGGCAATCTCGATCTGCAGCGGGTACAGGAATTCCACGCCCTGGCCGACCTCGATGCGGCGCACTGCACGCTCGAGGAGCGCGAGGAATTCGAACCGCACGTCGAGGCCGGCCACGCAGTCTTCGCCGGCGTCGACTATGCGGCGGTGCTGGCGGCTGCCGAACGGTCCTGCGACGTGGTGGTATGGGACGGCGGCAACAATGACTTCCCCTTTTTCGTGCCGACCGTCCACGTGGTCGTCTGCGACGCGCTGCGGCCCGATCAGCTGACCACGCATCATCCCGGCGAGGCCGTGCTGCGCATGGCCGACATCGTCGTCATCAACAAGGTCGACGCGGCGGCGGTCGAGGACGTGGCCCGCCTCGAATCGGCTGTCGCGCGCATCGTTCCCGGCGTGCCGATCGTGCGTGCCGCCTCGCCGGTGCGCGTCGACGATTCGCAGGCGCTGCGCGGCAAGCGCGTGCTCGTGGTCGAGGACGGCCCGACCCTCACGCACGGCGGCATGGCCTGCGGCGCCGGCGTTCGCGCACTGCAGGCGATCGACCATGCCGGCATCGTCGACCCGCGCGCGAGCGCAGCACCCGAGATCGCCCGCGTCTATGCGCAGTACCCGCACATCGGCCCGGTGCTGCCGGCGATGGGCTACAGCGATACCCAGCTTGCCGCGCTGCGGGCGACGATCAATGCGAGTGCTGCGCAGGTGGTGCTCGCTGCGACACCGATTGACCTCGCCCGCCTCGGCGGTATCGACCGGCCGGTGGTGCGCGCGCGCTACGGCTACGCCGACGCGGGCACACCGACACTGGCGAGCCTCGTACTGCAGCAACTCGACGCCGCGCTCGCTTAAACGGGCCCTGCGGCCGTCCTTCAGTTCGCGCGTGCCCGGGCGACCCCGCCGGTTCGGCCGCCGCGTTGCTTTCGCGACGGACGGCGCGCCCGCCCGCACCCGTCGACGCCGGCCTGTGCGCGGATTCGCCGGCCGAGGGTTCGGTCCTGACGCCCATCGGCGATCACGGATTGAAGTCGAACGCAGTCGCTTCTAGCGTGTCGGATCCTCCACCTCCGCGTGCGACCGCTCTCGCTCGGCGAGGCGATCCGCATGCATTCGCAGGGAGAATCCACATGACCCACGCGCAACTCCTCGGCACGGGCGGATCCGCGGTCGCAGAAAACCGCATCGAGGCGTTCCGGGCCTCGTTCAGCGGCGAGACGATCCGCCCCGGCGACGCGGCCTACGACGCGGCGCGCCGGATCTGGAACGCCAGCATCGACAAGCGGCCCGGCATGATCGCCCGCTGCTCGGGCGTGGCCGACGTCATCGCGGCGGTGAACTTCGCCCGCGAGAACGATCTGCTGGTCGCCATCCGCGGCGGCGGACACAACGTCGGCGGCCGGGCGCTGTGCGACGGCGGCCTGGTCATCGACCTGTCCCGCATGAAAGGCATCCTGGTCGACGCCGCGAAGCGCCGCGCCCGGGTGCAGGCCGGGGCGACGCTCGGCGATGTCGATCGCGAAACGCATGTCCACGGTCTCGCCGTGCCGACGGGCGTGATCTCGAAGACCGGCATCGCCGGACTGACCCTTGGCGGCGGCGTCGGCTGGCTGGTGCGCAAGTACGGCCTGACCTGCGACAACGTGCTGTCGTTCGATCTCGTGCGTGCGGACGGCAAGCCGGTCGTCGCCAGCGCCACGCGGAACAAGGATCTGTTCTGGGCGCTGCGCGGCGGCGGCGGAAATTTCGGCGTGGTCACCGCGTTCGAGTTCCGGCTGCACCCGGTCAGCACCGTCCTCGGCGGAATGGTCGTCCATCCGCGCGCCGCGGCCGCCGACCTGCTGCGCTTCTACCGCGGCCTCGTCGGCGCCGCGCCGGAAGAACTGACCGCCTACGCAGTGCTGATGACCACCCCCGATGGCGTGCCGGCGATCGCGGTGGCGGTCTGCCACTGCGGCAACCTCGGCGACGGCGAGCGCGAGCTGCAGCCCTTGCGGTCGTTCGGCGCGCCGCTGATGGATGCGATCCAGCCGATGCCGTTTCCGCAGATGCAGTCGCTGCTCGACGGCGCGTTCCCCAGCGGCTACCACAACTACTGGAAGTCGGCCTTTCTGCCGCAGCTGACCGATGACGCCATCGACACGATCGTCGAGCACGCCAACCGCGCCGCCTCGCCGCTCACGGCGATCGCCATCGAGTACTACGGCGGCGCAGCCGGCCGCCTCGGCCTCGCCGATGCGGCGTTCGCGCACCGCTCGGCCGAATACGTCGTCGGCATGTTCGCCGTCTGGAAGGATCCGGCCGAATCGGCAACGCACATCGCCTGGACACGCAATCTCGCTGCTGAACTCGAACGCTTCGCCAGCAGCGCCAATCTGCTGAACTACCTCGGCGAAGACGCCGACCGCAGCGCGATCGAAGCGGTTTTCGGCGCCAACTACGAGCGGCTGCAGAAAGTGAAGAAGAAGTACGACCCGACGAACTTCTTCCGCGTCAACCAGAACATCGAGCCGCACCGCTGACGCTTCGTTGCGGGCTGCGACCGTGCGCCGCCACCGGGCGGCTCCGCGTCGCGCCGACCACGCGATCGACCGCGCCGTGGGGTGGTTCGCTTCGGGCTTGCCTCGGTCGGGCGCGGGCACGCGGGGGGCGAACCTTCCGCCCAAGCGACACCGCCGGCGCGATGGCCGGCGCGGCGACGCTCTGGCAAGCTTGCGCCTGCGCCGCGCGCGAGGGATCCGCCATGACCACCCAGGGCTTCACCGTCAGCCATCTGCGCGATGCGCATTTCGAATCCGGCCTGCGCGCGTTCTTCGAGTACCGCGACCTCGGTATCCGCGAGGCCACCGACGGCCGCGTCGTCGCGCACGTGATCCGCGGCAAGCCGGGCGCGCACTTTTCCGGCCAGCCGCACCGGCACGATGCGACCTTCCAGCTCGTCTACGTGCTGAAAGGCTGGATCGAGTTCGAGTACGAGGGGCAGGGCACGGTCAGGCTGGTGGCGGGCTCCTGCGTGTACCAGCCGCCGCTGATCCGCCACCGAGAGATCGGCCATAGCGAGGACGTCGAGCTGCTGGAAATCGTGATGCCGGCCGATTTCGCCACCGAAGAAGTGCCGGCGGTCTGACGCCAACGGCAGCGCACGATGCCGGCCGTGGCCGACACGCTCGAAGCCCGGCTGCGCCGCCACGTCGAGAAGCTGGCCGGCGAGATCGGCGAGCGCCATGTGCTGCGGCCGCAGGCGCTGCACGAGGCCGAGCGCTACATCAGCGCAGCCCTGCGCGCGGCCGGCCACGCGGTCGACCGCCAGAACTACGAGGCGCAGGGCGTGGACTGCGCCAACCTCGAAATCACGATCGCGGGAACCCGTCGTTCGGCGCAGATCGTGCTGGCCGGCGCGCACTACGACACCGTGCCCGGCTCGCCCGGCGCCGACGACAACGCCAGCGGCGTGGCGGCGATCCTCGAGCTCGCCCGGCTGCTCGTCGAAGCGAGGCCGGAACGAACGATCAAGCTGGTTGCCTTCGTCAACGAGGAGCCGCCGTTCTTCTTCTGGGGCGAGATGGGAAGCAAGGTGTACGCGCGCGCGGCACGAGCCCGCGGCGATGACATCCGGGTGATGCTGTCGCTGGAGATGCTCGGCTGCTACTCGGACGACAAGGGCAGCCAGGGCTACCCGCCGCTGCTGAAGTACTTCTATCCGGCGCAGGGCGACTACATCGCCTTCGTTTCGAACATCCGCTCGCGCCACGCGCTGCGCAGCGTCTTCGACGCCTTCCGCGCTTCAAGCCGGTTTCCGGCCGAGAAGCTCGCCGCCCCGGCGCTGGTGCCCGGCATCGGTTGGAGCGACCAGCTGTCGTTCTGGCGCGAGGGCTATCCGGCGGCGATGGTCACCGACACCGCCTTCCACCGCTACCGCCACTACCACCAGCCGACCGACACGCCGGAAAAGCTCGACTATGCGCGCATGGCGCAGGTGGTCGAGGGCCTGGCGCGTACGCTCGAAGCGCTGGCCTCGCCGCGCTGAGCGAAGGACACCCGGGGAAGTGCGATGTCGAATCGAACGCTGAACCTCGACGACCGCCTGTACGGCTACCTGCTCGACCATTCGCTGCGCGAGCACCCCGAACTGGCCGCGCTGCGCGCGGCCACGCGCGCGCATCCGCACGGCCGCATGCAGATCTCGCCCGAGCAGGGCCAGTTCATGGCGATGCTGGTGAAGCTCGTCGGCGCGCGGCGCACCATCGAGGTCGGCGTGTTCACCGGCTACAGCGCGCTGGCGGTGGCGCTGGCCCTGCCCGAGGACGGCCGCATCCTCGCCTGCGACATCAGCGAAGAGTTCACCTCGGTCGGGCGGCCGTACTGGCAGCGCGCCGGCGTGGCGCACAAGATCGAACTGGTGCTGGCGCCGGCGCTGGCCACGCTCGCCGCGCGGCTGGCAGCGGGCGCGGCTGCGAGCTACGACTTCGCCTTCATCGACGCCGACAAGGCCAGCTACGACGGCTACTACGAGCGCTGCCTGCGCCTCGTCCGCCCCGGCGGCCTGATCGCCGTCGACAACACGCTGTGGCGCGGCCGCGTCGCCGAGGCGGCGAAGGACGACGATACCGCCGCGCTGCAGGCATTCAACCGCAAGCTGCACGTCGACGAGCGTGTCGACCTGTCGCTGCTGCCGATCGGTGACGGGCTGACGCTGGCGCGACGCCGCTGAGGCGCCAGGCAACGGGACCGGCCGCTATTTCGACTTCAGCGTCGACAGGTAGGCGACCACGTCCTCGATCTCGGCCGCCGACAGCGCGGGCTTGTCGGCATCGGCGCCGCCGGCCTTGTGGAAGCTTGGCATCGCCGTGCCGCGCGTGATCCGCGAATAGTCGACCACGCTCAGCCGAAGCTGCGCCGGCGTCAGCGCCGAGCCGACGCCGTCGAGCGCCGGTCCCTTGTCGCCGCCGGCAGCGAGTTCCTTGTCCTTCTTCACCGCGTGGCACTGCAGGCAATTGGCCGTCTCGCGCTTTGCCAGCAGGGCGCGGCCGCGCGCGGCATCGCCGGGCTTGCCGGTCAGCGACTGCGGAATGCCGTCGCCGACG
The DNA here is from genome assembly GCA_964509545.1 of uncultured Burkholderiaceae bacterium. Taxonomy (GTDB): domain Bacteria; phylum Pseudomonadota; class Gammaproteobacteria; order Burkholderiales; family Burkholderiaceae_F; genus JADJWR01. The sequence continues at coordinate 449,931 of CAZDXQ010000001.1, forward strand.
ACCTTGTACGGCGCGACCTGCGCCGTGGCGGAGGCGGCAGCAATCAGGAAAGCGAACAACAGCGGCTTTTTCATGGGCAGGTCCTCGATGGGTTCGCTGCGGCGGCAGCAGCCGGCCGGACCGCGCGCCGTTGCAGTCTGGCAAATCGGCGCCGGCAAGTATTGGCGCATCTCAAGACCCGGCGCCCGCGGCCCGCCGGAGCCGCCCCGCAGGCCGCGCGCCATACGAAAGCGCGGGAAGCGGCTACAGTGGCCCGGCTACCCGTCACTGCCCACCATGCGCCCGCTGTTCGAACCGGCACTGGTCAACGACACCTTTGGCGACCCCGGCCTGTACGCCGACTTCCGCGACGAGCGCCGGGCGCTGCTGTTCGACCTCGGCGATGTCTCCGGACTGGTGCCGCGCAAGCTGCTGCGCCTGTCGGACATCTTCGTCACGCACGCCCACCTCGACCACTTCATCGGCTTCGACCACTGGCTGCGCGTCGTGCTCGGCCGCAAGGAACGGGTGCGCCTCTACGGCGGGCCCGACTTCATCGCGCAGGTCGAGCACAAGCTCGGCGCCTACACGTGGAACGTCGTCCATCGCTACGAAGTGCCGCTGACGATCGAGGCCTATGAACTGGCGCCCGACGGCAGCGGCCGCGCGGCGCATTTTTCCAGCCGCAGCCGTTTTGCGCGCGACGCCGAGGCGTCATGGCCGCGGACGGAAGACATCGTGCTGGCGGAAGACCGCTTCCGCGTGCGCGCTGCCTTCCTCGACCACGACATCCCGTGCCTGGCTTTCGCGCTCGAAGAATCGGTGCACGTGAACGTGTGGAAGAACCGCCTCGCCGAATTCGGGCTGCCGACCGGGCCGTGGCTGCGTGCCGTCAAGCAGGCGGTGCTCGCCGGTGCGCCGGACGACACGCCGATCGACGTGCACTGGCAGGACCGCGACGGCCGGCACCGCGACACGCGCCGGCTCGGCGAACTGCGCGGCGCGCTCGAACTGGTGCCCGGCCGCCGCGTCGGCTACGTGACCGACATCCGCTACAGCGAAGCGAACCTGCTGGCGCTCGACCGCCTGCTGGCCGGTGTCGACATCCTGTTCATCGAAAGCGTGTTCCTCGCCGCCGACGGCGGGCATGCCGAGCGCAAGAACCACCTCACCGCGGCGCAGGCTGGCGCCATCGCCCGCCGCCTCGGCGCCAAGGCGGTGGTGCCGTTTCACTTCTCGCCGCGCTACGAGGAACGCGCCGCCGACGTGCAGGCCGAGGTGCAGGCGGCCTGGCGCGGCGCGGCGGATTGACATCGCGCCGGGCTCAGCGGCGATCGGTCGGCGCTTCGCCGCGTTCGTGCAGCCGCGTGATGCTCGCCACCACGTGCGCCACTTCCTCGTCGGCCAGCGGTGGCCTGCAGCGGACGCGGTTGAATGCCAGCAGCAGCTCGAGCACGACCCGGGCATCGACTCCGTGCCACAGCAGATGCCCGGCCAGCGAGGCCAGCGTGTTGTTGCGGCGACCTTCGGCGATGTCCTGCCGCACCAGTTCGCGCCAGTGCGCCAGCGGATGCCCGGGATGCGCCGCACCGTGAGCGTCGGCAAGCAGCCAGCGCGGCAGCGCCGCCAGCGGCAGGTCATCCGGCGCGCAACCGGCCCGCCACGCATAGCGCCGTCCGCTGGCGTGCAGTGACGGCGGCGCAACGACGCAGCCGCCGTCGGCGCGCAGGTCGATGCCGGGCAGCAGGCCAACGCGGTTGGCGAGCGGCACGCCCGGATGCCTGAAATAGAGATGCCGGCCGCCGCCCCCCGTTTCGGCCTCGACCGTGCGCGGCAGCGGTCCGTGTTCCTGCTCGGCGCGCGCCAGGCTTTGCACGCCGCCATGCTGCGGATCGATATCGACGACGACGAGATCCGACGCCCGGCCGGTGACGATGCCGACGCCGGCGTCCGGCCAGCGCCGGAACCACGAATCGATCTCGGCCGCCGTGGCGACGCGCTGCTGGAACTCGAGCCACTGCACCCGCGGCCGCTTGCCGCGCGCCTCGATCGGAATCACCGACCAGCCGCGCGCGGCGTACGCCAGCGCCGCGGCATGCGCGTCACCCTTTCGCGCCATGGCCATTGTCGCTAGCGTCCTGCCGGTCATGCGCCGGCGTGTGCCCGCCGGATCGGCCGACGATCTCGGCGCGCAGGCCGCCGCCTTCGCCGGGCACGAGGCCGACGCCGAACGGCCAGCACTCGCGGTTCAGCGTGCCGAGCAGCCAGCGGGTATCGGCTTGCGATGCGCGGCGCAGGCGCAATCGCCGCGACTGGAACGGCAGCAGGTTCAGCGCCTGCAGCCGGCCGTTGCGCAGGCGAACGAAATACGCCAGCGCCAGGTCGCCGCGGTACGACTGATGACCGCCGATGCCCTCGTAGTCGTTGATGAAGTCGCCACAGCCGTACAGGATCAGCCGCTCGCGGTAGACCTCGAAGGCGCGCGCGTGGTGCGACGAATGGCCGTGCACGAGATCGACGCCGCCGTCGATTAGCGCCTGCGCGAAGGCGCGCTCCTCGCGCCCGATCGCATAGCCCCAGTTGCCGCCCCAGTGCAGCGAGGCGATCACCGTGTCGCCGGGTTGTCGCTGCATCGCGATTCGCGCCGCCCACTGCGCAGCGCCATGCGCGCCGAAGTCTTCGAGCAGGTGCACGCCGGCGCTATCGCGCGTGGCACGCCAGCGGCGCGGCACGCCGCTCGTTTCCGCCGCCGCGGCGAACAGCAGCACGCGGCCGCCGGGCAGTTCGAAGACCGCCGGCGCCGCCGCATCCTCCTCGTTGGCCCCCGCGCCGGCAGTGCGGATGCCGGCGGCGTGCAGCACGCGCAGAGTTTCGGCCAAGCCGTCGCGACCCCAGTCGAGCACGTGGTTGTTGGCCAGAACGCAGCCGTCGATCCGCGCCGCGGTCAGGCAGCCGACATTGGCCGGATGCATCCGGTAATGGATGCCCTTGCCGGGCCAGGCATCCTCGGCGGTGGTGACCGCGGTTTCGAGGTTGACCAGGCGAAGCTGTGGCGCAAAGCGATCGATCTCGGCCAGGGCCTCGCCCCAGATGTAGTCAAGCGCGACCGGCCGCGCGATCGGCCCGTTTGCGGCTTCCGCCAGGCGCACGTAGTCGCGGGCGTCAGTGACATACCCCTCGAAAAGCTGCGGCCGGCTCGGCTGTGGCAGCAACTGGTCGATGCCGCGCCCGGTCATCACGTCGCCGCACAGGAAAAGGCTCAGCGCCGGCGCCGTCTCTTGGCTCGCCGCCGCAGCGCTCATCGTGCCTCCCTCGCGCCGGGCGCTGTCCCCCCGAGGGGGAGTGAGCGCCTTCGGGGCGGCCGGGCAGCGCTCATCGGAACCGCCGCCGCTAGCCGGAGCGCGCCGCCGCTGCGAGCACGCCGCTGCAGGTGGCGCGCTCCGGCGCCTGCGCCGGCAGCTTCGCGCAGATGGCGGCGAGCTGCTCGCGCAACCGTGCCAGTGCCGCGCCGTGGCGCCCGTCCTTGTTCCATTCGGCAAGCTTGGCGCCGAGGCGGCCGAGCGCGGCGCTGTTGCGCGCGTGGAAGGTTTCCGGCTTCGGCTCCAGTTCGGCGATCACGCTGCGCGCCACGCGCTCGATGCGTTGGGCTTCGGCCGGCGCCAGGTCGACCAGCGCCCGCACGTAGCTCGTGCCCCATTGCAGCCTCGTGGCCGGGCCCTGTGCGCCGGCGTATGCCTGCTCGTGCCAGGCGAGCGCGGCCGCGCTGTCGCCGCGCTGGCGCGCATTGGCGGCCAGCCCCAGCATCAGGTAGTACGGCGTGGCCGAGCGCTTGAGCTCCGCCGTCAGCAGCGCATCGGATTCGTCGAGCAGGCCGGCGTCGGCGAGCAGCTGCGCGCCAGCGGTGACCACCGCCTCGCGCTCGTAGCGGTCGGTCGACTCGCCTGCGGCGCGGTGGGTCACCGCCCGCACCTCTGTCAGCAGCGGCAGGGGCAACGCGCCCTTCGGCATATCGACGCGGGCCAGCGCCACCCGCGCACCCGTGGCGGCAAGCCGATCGAGCCGCGACAGCCCGCCGTCGGCCGACTGCCGCAGCAGCAGCCGGTCCCATTCGCGCAGCAGCTGCGCACGCGCCGCCGAGCCGGGTTCGGTCAGGTAGGCAGGCAGCCTCTCGGCCGCCTTCGCCAGCTCGATGAAATTGGCCTGCGCCACCGCCGGCGAGGCCAGCGCGGCGCGCAATCGCTGCAGCGCCGCCGCCTTGTCGAGCGCCGCCTTATCGGCCCCGCTGCGGCTCGCCGCATTCATCGCCTTCAGCGCCAGCCGCGCCGAGGCGTCCGGCGCCGCGCGGGTACTTGCCAGCGCCAGTTGCCACAGCGTCGGCACCACTTCGTCGCGCGCCAGAACCGCCTGCTCGTCGGTTTCCCACGAGTAGTAGGCGAGCAGTCGCCAGTCGTCGGCCGGCAGCCTGTTGCCGGCGCGCGCGGCGGCGAGCAGCGCCTTCACCGGACGCGCACGCGCGGCACCGAGCGCCAGCACCTGCATGTAGCGGTCGCCGTCGACTTCGCCCGGCAGCCGCGTCGCCTCCGTGCCGTCGGGCCGGAACAGCACCATCGTCGGATAGGCGCCGACCTTGAAGCGGGCGCCGAGCTTCTGCGCATCGGGCGCATCGCCGTCGATGTAAACCGGCACGAAAAGCGCGGCGCGGGCGATGAAGTCCTGGCGGCTGAAAACGGTCGCCTTGACCTGGTTGCACGGCGGGCACCACACCGCACCCCAGTACAGGAACAGCGGTTTGTTTTCCCGCTTCGCCCTTGCGAATGCCGAGTCGACGTCACCCGTGTGCCAGGCGATGCCCGGCGGCGGCGTGTCGGCGGCCCGGGCCGGAACCTGCAGCAGCACAGAGAAAACGGCCAGCAGTGCCGCCACGGCGCGCTTCATAACGGACCCGTCGACAGGAAGCAACGGCGCCAGCGTACTCCGCCGGGCGCGGCCCACAGCCCGCCTGCGGGCGCGTCGCTCGCGCAGGCGACGAACTCCTCAGCCGCGCCCGACGGAAGGACGCAACGCTCCCCTCGCGCGCAACCGCGGTCCACCTCGGCCGCGGGCCGACGGCTCAGCGGCTCTTCGCCGGGCGCTTGGCGGCGGCCTTCTTCACCGCCTTCTTCGCGGCCGGCTTGGCCGCGGACACGCGCTTGGCAACCTTCTTCGCGGCTCGCCTGACGGCGGCCACCGCATCGGTCAGCGAGGCTCGGACCGTGGTCGCGGCCTTCTTCGCGGCCCGCCCGACCTTGCGCTCCATCGCGATCACCTTCTTGTTGGCGCGCGCCTCGTCGATCTTGGCGCGCACGGTCTTGACGGCTTTCTTCGCCGCCCGCTCGACCGTCTTTTCCATCGCCACCAGTTTTTCCTTCGCGCCCGCCTCGGCCTTCGAAGTGCGGCGCAGGTCGGCGGCATGCGCCTTCCTGTAGCTCTGGATGTCCTTGAACTTGCCGCTCTTGTCCCGCACCGCATACAGCTTGGTGCCCGAGCGGCTTCTCATCGTCGTGCGACGCGTGGCCATCGATACTCCTTTGCGTTGAAGACACCGACGCGAGCTGCGCCGGCCAACAGCATTGTTGCGCCGATGCCAATCGGCAACATGCGGCGCGTCAGACATCCTGCGCGCCCGGCCGCGCATTGGAGGATTCTCTCGGCGATTCGCTGCCGCAGGCCGCGGCCCGCGGCTCCGGCGCCAGCATCGGGTCACTGCTTCTGCGGCCGGAACAGAAGGAAGTACTGATGCGGCAGGAATCCGTGCTCGGCGGCGAGCACATAGCCCGCCCGCTGCATCTCCGCCTTCACCGTCGCCGCCAGCAATCGCGCGCTTGCGGGCGGCCCGACCGGCGATTCCTTGGTGAAATCCACGATCGCCACTTCGCCTCCGGCGTTCAGGCTGCCGGCAAGGCGGCGGAAATACGCTTCGCGCTGGCCGATGTGGTGATAGGTGTTGACGACCAGGATGCGGTCGACCTTGGCCGGCAGCTTCGGGTCGTCGGCCGCGGCCTGCACCGCCACCAGATTGTCCAGACTCATCCGCCGCGCCCGTTCGTCGAGGTAGCGCACCATGTTGGACTCGACGTCGACCGCGTAGACGCGTCCTCTGGGCAGTGCCTGCGCCAGGCGCACGGCGAAATAGCCGGTGCCGGCGCCGATGTCGGCCACCGTGGCATCCGGGGCGAGCTTCAGCGCCTCGATCACCTGCTCCGGCTTCTGCCAGCGGTCGCGCGCCGGGTCGTCGAAAACACGCGCCCAGTGCTCGGCGCCGGAAAAGCCGTGCCGGTGCGCTTGCGGCGCCTGCGCCGCCGCCGCGGCCAGCAGCGCCGACAAAACCAGTGTCAGGATCGCGGCTCTCACTGCCGCGCGCCTGTGCCGCCGCTCTGGCGGCCGCGCGCTTCGGGCTGCACGAGCGCGCGCAGCTGCTCGAGCAACGGCGCCTGCCCCGGATGGATCTTCAGCCGCGCCGCGTCGATGCCGAACCACCGGGCGCGGTCGGCCTCCGGAAACTCTCGCATCTTCCCGGACCGCGGCGGCCACTCCATCGTGAACAGGTTGCTGTGCAGCCGCGTCGGATCGAAGTCGGCCTGCACGGCCCAGGCGTGGACCAGCTTGCCGCTGCGCAGCCGCACCGGCGCCAGCGGCTGGAACTCGCCGTCGACCGAGGCGCCGGTCTCCTCCTCGAACTCGCGCCGCGCCGCGGCCAGCGGCGCCTCGCCGGGCTCGATCTCGCCCTTCGGAATCGACCAGGCGCCGTCGTCCTTGCTCGCCCAATACGGTCCGCCGGGGTGCACCAAAAGCACCTCGAGCGCGCCCGAAGCGCGTCGGTACAGCAGCAATCCGGCACTGATCTTCTGCATTTGGCCCGAAGGATGCGGAATCGAGAATCGCGATGATGCCCAACTCGCCGGGATTGCGGGCAACATTGCTGGAGATCATGCAGCATTGAGCCCTCGCACCCCGGCGTCGCTCCCAGCCCATGCCGCACCGCCCCTCGAAGGCCCGTCGCCGGGCATTGCAGCTTCTTGCCGGCGTGCCTCTGCTGCCACTGGCCGGCGCCGGCGCGCTCGCAGCGGACGTTCGCACCGCACCTGCCGGCGCGTCCATCCGCTCGGTCCGCTTCATCCCGATGGCGGCGCCGAGCCTCGATGACCCGGCGCAGATGGCCAGCACGACGGTGAACTCCGCCCTCGAGGTCGCCTTCAGCGATGGCAGCCGGCGCCACTGGAAGTTCGCCTACCAGACGCTGTTCATCACCGGCGACCGGGTCCCCGACGGCTTTGGCGGAGAGGTCATCGCCGGCGGCTGCTACGACATCGACGGCCGGCCGATCATCGACCGCTCGGTGGCCGGAGGCGAGCGGCAGTTCTTCTCCGACTGCCCCGACGGCATGTCGCTGCTGAAGCTGCCCGCGGCCGCGGTGCCCGGAGTCAAGGGCAACACGGTGTTCGCGGTGGTGCAGTTCGAATACGTCTCGCGCGACGCCAGCGGCCGCAGGCTGTCCGGCCCGCTACCGTCGCCTATCGCGGTGCTGACCCTCGAACAGGATCCGGCCAACGGCCGTCTGCGGCTCATCGGCTACCACAACGTCGACACCTCGGCCGTGCATGGGCTTTGGACCACGTGCGGCGCCAGCCTGTCGCCGTGGAACACGCACCTGTCGAGCGAGGAGTTCGAGCCCGACGCCAGCACCGCCGCCGGCAGCGGCTGGTTCCGCGTCTTCAGCCGCAACCTCTATGGCGATCCCGACAAGGCCAATCCCTACCACTACGGCCATGTGCCCGAGGTGACCGTGCACGCCGACGGCAGCGGCAGCATCGTCAAGCACTATTGCCTCGGCCGCATCTCGCACGAAGTGGTGCAGGTGATGCCGGACGAGCGCACCGTGCTGATGGGCGACGACTGGGACAACGGCGGCCTGTTCATGTTCATCGCCGATGCGCCGCGCGACCTGTCGGCCGGCACCTTGTACGTGGCGAAATGGGAACAGACCTCCGGCAAGGGGCCCGGGGCGGCGCGCCTGTCGTGGATCCGGCTCGGCGCCGCGCGCAGCGCAGAGATCCGGTCGCTGGTCGACGCCGGCATCAAGGCCGCCGACATCATGGACGTGGCGACGGCGCCGCCGCAGGAGGCCGGCTACACGCGCATCGCCTTCAACGGCAGGTTCAACTGGGTGCGGCTGAAGCCCGGCATGGACAAGGCCGCGGCGTTCCTCGAAACCCACCGATATGCGGCGCTTCGCGGCGGCAGTCTCGGCTTCACCAAGATGGAGGGCACGGCCGTCAATGCGCACGACCGCATCGCCTATGTCGCGATCTCGCGCATCGAAACACCGATGACCAACGGCTCGGGCGGCATCAGCGTCGAAGGCCCGTATTCGGGCGCCGTCTACGCGCTGAACCTGCGCGGCGGGCAGGACGACGGCGACGGGCGCACGATCGACAGCGCGTGGGTGCCGGTGGACATGGCCGCGGTGCCGGAACTCGTCGCCGAGGATTTCGGCGGCAGGCGCAGGCGACAGGACGCTGTCGGCAACTACGCCCACCCCGACCGCGTCGCCACGCCGGACAACCTGTGCTTCTCCGCCGCGCTGCGCACGCTGTTCATCGGCGAGGACAGCGACACGCACGTCAACAACTTCCTCTGGGCCTACAACGTCGACACGCGCGAACTGTCGCGGATCCTGTCATGCCCGGTGGGCGCCGAATCCACCGGCCTGCATGCGGTCGACGAGATCAACGGCTGGACCTACATCGCCAGCAATTTCCAGCACCCCGGCGACTGGGTAGACGGCCTGCACGACAAGGTGCGCGGCGCACTGGAACCGCTGGTGCGCGCCAATTACCGCGACCGCTTCGGCGCCGCGGTCGGCTACCTGACGGCGCAGCCGCAGGCGATACGGCTGCGCGGGCGTTGACGCGGGCTGCGGCTCCGCGCGCGCGTCTTCGGCTCGCCTGCTTCTGCGCGCCTCGCCTCCCAGCGAAACCGGCGATGCCTGCCGCCCGCCATGGCCTCGCCCGACTGCTGGCGCCGCGCGACGCGGATCCGTACGCGGCGTCGCTGCTGGCCGGCCGCGCCCTGCGCGCCTTCGTCGACGGCTACGTGGCGGTGCTGCTGCCCGCGTACCTGCTGGCGCTCGGCTTCGATGTGTGGACGGTCGGCGTGCTCGCGACCGCGACCCTGCTCGGTTCGGCGCTGACGACGCTGGCCATCGGCGCCTGGGGCCACCGCTTCGCGCAGCGGCGGCTGCTTCTGGCGGCGGCGCTGCTGATGGTCGGAACCGGGCTGGGCTTCGCCGGCCTGTCGCAGTTCTGGCCGCTGCTGCTGGTCGCCTTCGTCGGCACGCTGAATCCGAGCGCCGGCGACGTCAGCGTCTTCCTGCCGCTGGAGCACGCGCAGCTGGCCGCTGCGGCGCAGGGCGACGCACGCACGCAGCTATTCGCCCGCTACAGCCTGCTCGCCTCGCTCGCCGCCGCCTTCGGCGCGCTGGCTGCGGCCGTGCCCGGTTGGCTGTCGGCGCGCGCCGGCATCGAGCCGCTGTCGGCGATGCGGCTGATGTTCGTCGGTTATGCCGGCGTTGGCCTGGCCGTGCTGTGGCTGTATCGCCGGCTGCCCGAAGCGACGGCCGAGGCCGCCGCGAGCAAGCGCGCGCTCGGCCGTTCGCGCGCCATCGTGGTCAAGCTGGCGCTGCTCTTCTCGGTCGACGCCTTCGCCGGCGGACTGGTGCTGAACAGCCTGCTCGCGCTGTGGCTGATGCAGCGCTTCGAGCTGTCGCTCGCCGCCGCCGGCACGTTCTTTTTCTGGGCGGGGCTGCTGACCGCCGCCTCGATGCTCGCAGCGCCGTGGGTCGCAAGGCGCATCGGCCTGCTGAACACGATGGTGTTCACGCACATCCCCGCCAACGTCGCGCTGATCGGCGCTGCCGTCGCGTCGACCCTGCCGCTGGCGCTTGCGCTGCTCTTCCTGCGCAGCGCGCTGTCGCAGATGGACGTGCCCACGCGCACGGCGTACGTGATGAGCGTGGTCACGCCGGCCGAGCGCGCCGTCGCCGCCAGCCTCACCGCCGTGCCGCGCAGCCTCGCGGCGGCGGTCAGTCCGTCGCTTGCCGGCGCGTGGTTCGCCGCCGGCTGGCTCGCCGCACCGCTGTTCGCCTGCGGTCTGCTGAAGATCGGCTACGACCTCGCGCTATGGGTCGCGTGCCGAAAGCACGAACTCGACGCGAAGTGACAGCGGCGGGTCTTGCGTGTGCGGCAGCTCAGGCCGCTGCATGGTTGTGTGCGTCAAGCTCGGCGACGATCGCCGTTGCCAGCTGCCGGTCGAGATCGGCGGGCGCCGCCGCGGCATGCGCCTCGGACCAGGCCCGCGCCATGCTGGTCAAGGCTTCGGCGCGGTAGCGCTGCCGGCTCGCTGCCGCGGCTTCGAAGCGGTTGGCGACCTCGGTCAGCGCGTCGGGCTCGGCGCTGACGATGACCACCGCGTGCGCCAGCACCGCCTGCCGGCCGTCGATGCGCCGCCACGCCTGCGCGGTGCCGGCGATCTTGCGGCCGCCGGCAGCGAGGTTGAAACGGCCGTCGCAGAACGAGCCTTCGACGGCCTGCGCCGAGGCCTCGACCGAAAGCCGCGCCAGCGCGCCGCTGAGCAGGCCGCAGAAGGCGCGGTAGATCGCGTGCGGGTCGATCGTCGCCACTGGCGCCGCACGCCAGACGAGGCTCAGGTTCAGCAGGCCGGGGCCGAGCGGCACCAGGCCGCCGCCGGAGCCGCGCACCTGCACCGGCCAGCCGGCACCGGCCGCATCGGCGCAGGCCCGCGCCCAGCCGGGCAGCCGCGCATAGCTGCGCGGCACAACCAGCATCGGCATGGCCTGCCACAGGTGCGCCGCGGCGCGGCCGGTTTCGGCAGCGCGCGCCAACCACGCGCCTTCCTGCGTGATGCCATCGGCCAGCGGCGCCTCGTGCCGCACGATGTCGCCAAAGGACGGCAGCGCCATCTCACGCCGCGACGTGATGCGATGAAACGCCGCGGCTCCGCGTTAGTCCCACGCAGGCGCAAATCCAGCGTCCCTTGCCGCGCACGACCCCGGGTCCCGCTCCCGGCCTTCGCGGGGACAAGCGTGGCGACGACGACAATCGCGCAGCGGCCGGTTCGACCTTCATCGTCGCTGGGCTTGTTCGCTAAGCGGCAGCCGCGATATGCCGCTTCAGCAGCGCGTTGACCTCGCTCGCTTTCTCCATCATCGCCATGTGGCCCGCGCCGTCGAGCACCTGCACCTCCGTCCCCGGCGGCGCGTTGCCGGCGTGGCTGCTCGGGATGACGCGGTCGTCCCGGCCCCAGATCAGCAGCACCGGCTTGCCCGCTCGCGCCAGTTCGAGGCCCGGTTGCTCGGCCTGACGGCCGCCCGGGAAAAGGCTCGCCGCCAGCGTCGCCAGCACTTCGCCGACGCCGTCGATGCGCTTGTACTTCAGCAGGTCGTCGATCAGTTGCCGGCTGACCAGCTCAGCGTTGGCGAACAGCAGTTCGACCACGGGCTTCAGTTCGCGCCGCGAGGCCGCGGCGACGAAGCCGTCGATGTAGGCGGCGTTGATCTCGACGCCGAACCCGGCGCTGTTGACCAGCGCCAGCGTCCTGACCCTTTGCGGCTGATCGAGCGCCAGTCTGGCGGCGATCGCACCGCCCAGCGAATGCCCGACCGCGTGCACCTGCGCCACGCCGATCGCGTCGAGAAAACGCGCGACGCAGCCGGCGAGATCGCGCAGCGTCGCGCCCGGCAGCCGCGGCGTCGACTGGCCGTGCCCGGGCAGGTCGAGCGCGATCACCGGCGCGGCCTCGGCCAGCGCATCGAGGTTGAACATCCAGTTGTCGAGGTCGCCGCCGAAGCCGTGCAGCAGCAGCGCCGGTAAGCCGTCGGCCGGCCCGCGCCGCGCATAACGCAGGCGCAGGCCGTCGACCTCGACGAAACTGTAGGCGGGCGCGGCTTCCTCCTCGCCGGCATCCGCCGCCGGCACCACGTAGCCGGCGATGTAGGCATCGATCTGCGCGTCGCTGACCGATTCGTCGGCGAGCACACCGAGCAAGGCCTTGACCGGCAGGGTCTCGCCTTCCCGAGCCACCTTGCGGCGCAGGAAACCGGCATCGGCAGCCTCCACCGCATTGGAGATCTTGTCGGTCTCGACGTCGATGATCGGCGTGCCGACGTCGATCCGCGCCCCTTCGCGGACCCGCCACGCCGTGATCGTGCCCTCCCGCATCTCCAGGCCCCATTTCGGCATGACGATCGGGACGATGCCGCTCATGGTGTTCGCTTCCGGCTGTGCACGAACGATTCGCGCCCGGGGCGGCCCGGCGCGTTGATCGGGCTTTCTTCTCGCTGGCGCTCGAAGGCTTCGCGCTTGGGGCGGCCCGGCGCGCTCATCAGTGCCTGCCTTTCGCCATCGCGCGTTTGACCGCCGCGGCGATCTTCTCCGCCGTCGGGATGTACAGGTCCTCGAGCACCGGCGAAAACGGCACCGGCGTATGCGGCGCGGTGACCATCTCGATCGGCCCCTTCAGCGCGGCGAACGCCTGCTGCGCCACCTGCGCCGAAACGTCGGCGGCGATGCTGCAGCGGGGATTGGCCTCGTCGACGCAGACCAGATGGCCGGTCTTCTCCACGCTTTCGAGCACGGTGTCGAGATCCAGCGGGCTCAGCGTGCGCAGGTCGATCACCTCGCACTCGACGCCGCCTTTGGCCAGTTCCTTCGCCGCATCGAGCGAGCGGTGCACCATCATGCCGTAGGTGACGATGGTGGCGTGTTTGCCATCGCGCACGATGTTCGCCTCGCCGAGCGGGATGGCGTAGCTCGCCTCCGGCACGTCGCCTTCGATGCCGTACAGGTTCTTGTGCTCGCAGAAGATCACCGGATCGTTGTCGCGGATCGACTGGATCAGCAGCCCCTTGGTGTCGTACGGCGTGCTCGGGCAGACGACTTTCAGCCCGGGGATGTGCGTGAACAGCGGCGTCAGCATCTGGCTGTGCTGGGCGGCGGCACGGAAGCCCGCGCCGACCATGGCGCGGATCACCACCGGCGTTTGCGCCTTGCCGCCGAACATGTACTTGAACTTCGCCGCCTGGTTGAAGATCTGGTCGAAGCACACGCCCATGAAGTCGATGAACATCAGTTCGGCCACCGGACGCAGGCCGCAGGTGGCCGCGCCGATCGCCGCGCCGATGTAGGCCGACTCCGACAGCGGCGTGTCGAGCAGCCGGTCGCCGTGCTTGGCATAAAGGCCCTTGGTCACGCCGAGCACGCCACCCCAGGCGTCGCGCTCGCCGTCGCCGCCGGCCCCGCCGACGATGTCCTCGCCCATCACGATCACCGTCGGATCCCGCGTCATCTCCTGGTCCAGGGCCTCGTTGATGGCCTGCTTCATCGTGATCTTGCGTGCCATGTCCGTTCTCCCCGTTCAGTACGAGACGTAGACGTCGGTCATCAGGTCTTCGGCCGTCGGCAGCGGAGCCGCCTTCGCCTCGGCCACCGCGCGGTCGATCAGCTGCCGCACCTCCTCGTCGATCGGCTTCAGGTCGCTGGCGCTGATCACGCCGGCGCCGGTCGCCGCGGCGACGAACTTCTTGATGCAGTCCTTGTTGCTGCGGATGTCGTCGATCTCGCCGGCGCCGCGATAGGTCTGCGCGTCGCCCTCGAAGTGGCCGAAGAAACGCACCATCTTGCATTCGAGCAGCGCCGGCCCGCCGCCCTTGCGCGCGCGGTCGATGATCTCGCCAGCGGCCTCGTAGACGGCGAAGAAATCGGTGCCGTCGACGGTGACGCCCGGCAGGCCGAAGCCGGCGGCGCGATCGACGTAGGAGTCGACCGCCACGCCGTAGTCGCGCGAGGTGCTCTCGGCGTAGCCGTTGTTCTCGACGACGAAAATGGCCGGCAGGTTCCACACCGCGGCAAGGTTCAGGCTTTCCAGGAACGTGCCCTGGTTGCTGGCGCCGTCGCCGACGAAGCTCACCGCCACGTCGCCGCTGCCGCGCACCTTGGCCGCGAGCGCCGCGCCGCACACCAGCGGCGCGCCGGCGCCGAGGATGCCGTTGGCACCCATCATGCCTTTCGACAGGTCGGCGATGTGCATCGAGCCGCCCTTGCCGTGGCAGGATCCGCCCTTCCTGCCGTAGATCTCCTTCATCATCTCGACCACGTCGACACCCTTGGCGATGCAGTGCCCGTGGCCGCGGTGCGTCGAGGCGATCCGGTCGCCGTCCTTCAGGTGCATCATGATCCCGGTGCCCGCCGCTTCCTCGCCGGCGTACAGGTGCACGAAGCCGGGAATGTCGCCGCGGCCGAAGTCGACGTGCAGCCGCTCCTCGAAGGCGCGGATCGTCAGCATCGTGCGGTAGGCGCGCAGCAGTTCTTCCCTGGACAGATGTAACGGGTTGTCCGCCATCGGGTGTCTCCTCCTCAGTGTGGGTGGGCGAAAGACCGAAGCAGCCCGTCGCGCACGGCAACGGCCATGCAGTGGGCCACGTTCAGGGTGAAGAAGGCGTTCTCGCGCAGCGTCATGCGCACGCGCTGGCCGGGCTTGAACGGCAGTTCGCGCTCGCCGTCGAGGGCGACGGTGCCGGCCTCGCATTCGGCGGTCATCGGTTCGTTGGCCCGCATGCGCTGCCAGCCGGCGACCGGCACCGGACGCAACATGCCGGGGGCGATCGGCACCGTCAGCCGCAGCGCTGCCGGCCGGCCGTTCGAGGCGATCTGCACCGCAAGGCCGCCCCGATCCTGGCGCCCCACCGGCTGCAGCAGGCCGCCGATGGCCGACAGGCCGATCGCCTGCGGATCGGCGAAGGCGAAGTAGGCGGCGTCGAGCGCCTCCGGCTTCCACAGCGCGCGCGCGCCGATGCTGCGCTCGTGGCTGATCACCGCATCGACGATGGCGATGTCGCGCCGCAGGAGGCCTTGGCCGCCTTCGATCTCGACCTCGATCAGCTTGTTCGGCAGCAGCGCGTCGTCGCGGCCGATGCGCCCGCTGGCGTGCAGGCCGACGGCGACGCCGGTGATCGTCGGCTCGCGCATCTCGGGAAAGGCATTGTTGGTGCCGGTCGACATGCCGGCGATCGGCACGTTCGAGCCGCCGCCGACCAGTTCGCGCACCACCGCGCGGTGCGTGCCGTCGCCGCCGAGCACGACGATCGCGCCAACGCCGGCGCGCTGCAGCAGCCGCGTCGCGGCGAAGGTGTCCTCGACCGTGGATTCGGGCTCCATGTCGAGGAACTCGATCGCCGGCAGCGACGCATCGCCGCGCCGGATATGCCGTTCGAGCAGCGCGCGGATGCCGCCGCGGTCAGGCATCACCAGCGCCCGCCGCACGCCGCAGGCCGCGGCAGCAGCGAGCAGGCGCACCAGGATGTTGGCGCGATCGGTGACCTGCAGGTTGCCGGCGTTGGCCACGACGCGGCGGATGTCGCGCGCCGACGCCGGGTTGGCGATCACGCCGATGCTATGGGTCGCGCGCACGTCGCTGGATCCTTCGGAGCGTGTCAGATGCGCTGCGCTCGGTCGCCGATTCGGCGGCCTGCGTCTCCCCGTGCAACAGAACCGGCCTGCCCTGGCCCCGAGCTTTCTCTTCTTCGGGCCAGTCTATGCGTCGGCGCCGACGCCATGCACAGCCGTCACGTGAATTGGCGTTCGTCGGCGTTGATGCAGCGCGAGAGGCGCGATGCGCTCACCCCTGCCACACCGCGTAGCCCTTTTCCTGCAGTTCGTCGGCGAGGTCCTGTTCCATCTGCCGCGCCGCCGCATACGGCATCGGGTTGAAGCATTCGTACAGTATTGGCCAGGCGCGCGCCGATGCAGGACTCGACCAGCCGGCCCCAGAGTTCGCCGTCAGCGCGGACCTCGGCGAGTGCGAGGCCGCTCGGCGCGGTCATCAGCGCGGTGTTGAGCACCTGCAGCTTCGGGCTCGAAGCGCGGCTGCGCGCCGTATCGCCGGCGAACTTGTGCAGGCCGGTGACCATTCCGGCGGCGGCCAGCAACTCGAGATCATGCGCCAGCGTGGTCGTGTTGCCGGCGTCCTGCAGCTGACCGAGCATCTTCGTGTACGACAGCACCTGTCCCGAGTAACGGCATGCGAGATCGAACACCCGCCGCAGCAGCGCCGGCTTGTCGATGCGCGTCAGCAGAAGCACATCGCGCGAGATCGACGTTTCCGCCAGCGCATCGAGAACGTACCGCGCCCAGCGCGCGGGTTCGCCAATGAGCGGCGCCGCGCCCGGATAGCCGCCGAAAAAGACGTATTTGTCGAGCGACCAGCCGAAGGCTGCACGCATCTCTGCCAGCGACCAGTGCGGCAGATGCAATAGTTCGAAGCGGCCGGCAAGGCTTTCCGTGAGGCCACGGGCAATCAGCAGCGGCGCCGAGCCCAGCAGCACCACCTTCAGCGGCAGGCCGCGCCGGGTGTCTTCGTCCCACAAGCGCTTGTGTGTCTCCGACCAGCCGGGAATCTTCTGGATCTCGTCGAGTACCAGCACTGCACCAGCGCGGCCGGCATCGGCGCTCGCAAGCCGCGCCGCTTCCCACTGCTGGGCGATCCACTCGGCGCCGCGCAGAGCCGGCTCGTCGGCGCTGGCGAAGACCTGCGACAGCCGAGACGAAGCCACCACCTGCTGCACGAGCGTCGTCTTGCCGACCTGACGCGGCCCGGCGACGACAGGCATGACTCGGCGCGGCTCGGCGAGGCGGCCCGCCAGCGCCTTCGCCTGCGGACGTTGAAACGGCATCGACAACTTACTCAATACGTTGCGCACTTTTACGCAGTGCATTGAGTGCGGCATGCGCTGCGCGGTCGCGCCGCCCGAGGCGGCCTCAACCCGCATCGAGCCGCAGCGGTGCCGGCGCCGTCTGAAAGCCGGCCGTGCCGATGCGCTCGTACTCGGCAATGACCTGCGCGCCGAACAGCAGCAGCGTCGAGCCGAGTTCCAGGCTGAGCAGGACGATGATCGCGGTGGTCAGCGAGCCGTACACCGCGCCGATCTGCGACAGCGTGGCGAAGTACCACACGAGCAGATGGCGCGTCAGCTCCCACAGCACGGTGGCGGTCAGTGCGCCGAGCAGCGCATGCGACAGCCGCAGGCGCCCCACCGGCATCACCATGTAGACGGAGGTGATGACGAAGACCTCGCCGGCCACGCCGAGCAGGTACAGCAGCACGCCCGAGACGCCGCCCAGCGACCACTCGCGGCCGAGGAATTCGACCTGCTCTCGGCCCATGGCCTGCAGGCTGCCCGCCACCAGCGTCACCAGCAGCAGGCCGAGCCCGAGCGACAGGATGTAGCAGTACGGAATCACGGCCGACACCAGGAAGTGCCGCCGCCGGATGGCCACGCGGTGGTGAAAGATCACCGACATCGCGTTCTCGAGCACGGTGAAGGCGAGCGAGCTGAAGAACAGCATCGTCGCCAGCAGCAGCCAGCCGAGCACCTCGCGATGCTCGAGCGCGTTGCCCAGTTCGTGGACGATGACCGCCGACTGCCCCGGCACAAGCCATTC
Source organism: uncultured Burkholderiaceae bacterium (assembly GCA_964509545.1). Taxonomy (GTDB): domain Bacteria; phylum Pseudomonadota; class Gammaproteobacteria; order Burkholderiales; family Burkholderiaceae_F; genus JADJWR01. The sequence continues at coordinate 467,462 of CAZDXQ010000001.1, forward strand.
GAGATAGCGGCCGAGCGTCTGCAGCAGCACCGCCGGCTCGACCACGTGCGACAGCGCGATCGCGGTGAGGATCAGCAGCGGCACGATCGACAGCAGCGCGTAATAGGCGACGGCGCCCGCCAGCAGCAGCCCCTGGTTGGCACGGAAGCCCTGCAGCGCCCGCAGCGCGAAGGCGCCGGGGTGCTCGAGGACGTAGCGGGTCTGGGGTCCGGGCAGGGGCATCTTCGGCAGGCGGTCCCGGCGTGGTCACTCACCTTCGCGCACGCCGCGGCCGGCGGTCGCGCGCGCTCGCTTGGCGGTACGCGGTTCGGCGACACAGCCGCGCCGCAGTCCCGACGGCGCACGCGGCGCGCCGCAACTCCACCTTTTGCTTTGTCTATACGTCGCCGCGCCGGGACGAGGTTGACGCACGTCAGCGGTGCGCGCGAGGCGACGCCTACGATCGTTTGCACGTGATGCGGCGGCCCCGGGGACCCGCCGCGGGAGATGGCCAGCGATGCGCTTGTCCACGAGCTGCGGCTGGGTTGCCGCTCGCCGGGCGGCGGTATGCGCCGGGCTGCTCGCCGCGGCGGCCTGCGGCGGCGGTGGGGGCGGCGGCAGTCTGCCGGAAACCATGAAGCTGACCGCGACCGCGGTCAGCTCGACCGCCATCGACGTCGCGTGGACGCCGGCAGCCGCGGCCCCGACACGCTACGAGCTGTACGCCAACGGCGTGTATTCCGGCAGCAGCTACACATCGACGCACGTGACGCCGACGGGCCTTTCGCCGAACACGCGCTACTGCTTCGTCGTCTACGCCGTCTATTTCCCGTTCGGCGCCACCGAGCGCAGCAATGAAGGCTGCGCCACGACGGCCAACGACCTGCCGCCCGCGGCGCCGGCCGGCGTCCGCGCCGTGGTGATCTCGCCGACGCGCATCGATCTGGCCTGGACGGCCGCCGACGACGACTGGGGCGTCAACGAATACCGGCTGCTGCGCGACAACGTGCTGCTGGCGACCGTCGCCGCCACCGCCTACAGCGACGCCTCCGTCGTTCCGGCGACCGGCTACTGCTACACGGTGACCGCGGTCGACGTCGTCGGCCAGTCATCGCCGCCGAGCACCGCAGCCTGCGCGGCGACGCCGGCCGATGCCGAGTCGCCGAGCACGCCGACCGGGCTCGATGCAGCCGCGCAGGGCACGACGGTGACGCTGACCTGGAACGCCAGCACCGACAACGGCAGCGTGGCCAGCTACCGCATCTATCGCGACGGCGCCCTGGTGCAGACGATGCCGGCGACGCAGAGTACGCCGGTGCAGGCGACCGACGCCAATCTCGCCGCCTACACGCAGTACTGCTATCGGGTCGACGCCGTCGACCGTGCCGGCAATGCCTCGGCGCCGAGCAACCGCGCCTGCACCACCACGTCGTGGCTGCGCAGCGTGATCGTTGCCGCGCCGTCGTCGTTCGACACTGTCGGCGAACGCAACGCGCTCGCCATCGACACGGCGGGAAAACTCCACGTCGCCTATTCGTCGCAGTCGTGGCGGCCCGACACGCGCGACTACGGACCCGCCGAACTGCGCTACGCCAGCAACGCCACCGGCGCGTGGAGCTCGATGCCAGTCGCCGCCTCGTTCGCCGCCCAGTATCGCGCCGCGATCGCGGTCGACGCCTCGGCCCGCGCCCACGTCGGTTACCTCGATCCGGTGAATTCGTTCGCCCAGTACGCACTGCTGTCGGGCTCGTGGATCACCGAGAGCATCGCCGCCGAAGGTGCCATCGGCCTCGGCCTCGCCCTGGCCGGCGGCAGTGTGCCGCACGTCGTGTACGGCCGTTCGGCCGGGATGCGACACGCGGTAAAGGCCGCAGGCGCGTGGTCGCTCGCCGACGTGCCGGGCGTGCCGTCGAGCCGTGAGCCGGCGCTGGCGATCGACGCCGGCGGCCGAATGCACGCCGTCTTCATCGAACCGGTGTCGCAGACGCTGCGCTACGCGACCGACGCTGGCGGCACGTGGAGCACGGCCTCGATCGAGCCGGCCAACGCCGCCGGCTGGCATTTCGCCGCCGCCGCGCTCGACCGCAACGGCGCGCTTCACGCGAGCTACTACGACGGCACGCTGCGCAACCTGAAGTACGCCAGCAACCGCAGCGGCACATGGACCGCCGTGGTCGTCGACAGCGCCGACGGCGCCGGCATCCGCACCTCGATCGCGACCGATGCCGCGGGCGCCGCGCACGTCAGCTACGTCGACCTCACGGCAGGACGGCTGAAGTACGCCACCAACGCCGGCGGCGTCTGGCGCAGCTTCGACCTCGATGCCGCCGGCGTCGGCCCCAGCGGCTGGGGCGACACCTCGATCGGCATCGACGGCGGCGGCCGCATCCACATCGTCTACTTCGCCGGAGCAAGCCTCAGGCTGGCGACGCGGCCGTAGCTCTCGGTGAGAACCATCAGGCCACCTGATTCGCGACAATGGTGGGCAACAGGAAAGGCGTCTGACGGCGTTGAAATCGGGCCGCGGCCTGCGCCGGGACGACGTGCCTGCCGCGATCCTGCCTTGATAGGTCGCACTGCCGAGGTTCGTCGCTGATCAGGTCAGGTCGTGCATGGCCGGCATCGGCTCAGGGCCAGGGCATCACGCGGCGCATGAAACCGTCGAACAGCGGCACGGTGAACGCCGTGTCGCCGTAGGCGGGGCTGTAGACCATGCCCTTGCCGATCAGGCCTGCGCGCACCGGCGCCACCGACTGCACCTTGGCGTCGAGCATCTCCGCAATGTCGCCCGAGCGATGCGGCCCCGGCCCGAGTTCGGCCATCGCCCGCAGATAGCGTTTTTCCGACGGCGTCAGCCGGTCGAAGCGCACGCGGAAGAAACTCGCGTCGAGCTCGGCGATGGCGGTGGTCGTGGCGGCGTCGACCACCGCGCGGGTGATCGGCGAAGCAGAGGCCGCGTCCCAGCAGTGCTTGCCCCACTCCTGGATGAAGTACGGATACGCCTGCGTCTGGCGGATGATCTCGTCGAGCGCCTCGTCGGTGTAGGCCACGCCGTGCCGCGCCGCCGGCGCCTGCAGCGCCGCGCGCGCGTGTTCCGGCGCCAGCGGCCCGACCTCCGGGAACTCGAACAGCCTCTCGGCATACGATTTCGCCCGCCCCGTCTGGCCGATGAGCTGCGGCAGCCCGGCGCCGAGCAGCGACACGGGCAGCGACTGCTGCGCGCAGCGGTGCAGCGCCGTGATCAGCGCCGCCAGCTGGTCCTCGTCGACGTACTGCAGCTCGTCGATGAACAGCACCAGCGCCGTCCCTCTCTCGCGCGCCGCCGCGGCCACGGTGGCGAGCAGCTCCGTCAGGTCGTGCTCGAGATCGCCGGTGTCGGCCACGCCGGGCTCTTTGCCCAGGTCGACGCCGAACTCGACGTCGCCGAACTTCACCTTCATCGCCTCGACGAAGCCGCCGAGCGCGCGCAGCGCCCGTTTGGCCAGGTCGCCGCCGGCCGCCAGGCGGTCGAGCTTCAGCAGCGCCGCGCGCAGCGGCCCGGCAAGCATCGCCGGCAGCGACCGCCTCTCCGGCGCCTCGATGAAGATCGTCGCGAAACCGCGCGCCTCGGCGTCGTTGCGGACGCGGTTCAGCAGCACCGTCTTGCCCACGCCGCGCAGCCCGACCAGCAGCAGGCTCTTCGCCGCCAGCCCGGCGCGGATGCGGTCGAGCGCGATCGACGCCCGCTCCAGCAGTTCGTCACGGCCGGCCAGTTCCGGCGGCGGCGAGCCGGCGCCGGGCGCGTAGGGGTTCGACCTTGGGTCCATGACGCGGTGTTATAGCAAACTTACTGCGGTTTAGTCATTACAACTAAACTTGCGTAAGCTCGTCATATCTCGACCGTTGACGCGGCTGAAGAAATTGCATCAGCCCGAGGTACAGCAAGACTTCACAGCGTCTTACGGCGAAGCCGGCGCTCACTTCAGCGCCTGCCGCAGCACCTCGCGCAGGCGGGTGTACTCGGTGGGCCGCTTCTCCCTGAGCAGCGCCAGGTCGCGCGAGATGCGTTCGAGCCGCGCCGCGGCAGCAGCCTCCTTCACCTCGTCGACCTCGCGCTTCATCGACAGGAACTCCGCGAGCCGCTTGTCCTTCGGCGCGGCGCCGTGCTGCCCGGCGATCAGCGCCTCCAGCGCATCGGCGATGCGGCCGATCTGCCGGCCGTAGCTGTGCCGGGCCAGCACGTCCATCTCGGTCTGCGGCGACGATGAGTTGCTGCTGTTGATGTTCAGCGTCCAGCCGGGAAGGATCGGCTGCACCAGCGTCTGCGGCGCGCCGCGCCACGCCATCTGCCAGGTGCGCAGCCATTCGGCCGGGTCGATGCCGCCCCAGCCCCAGTTCGGTGTGTCCGTCGTTGCCATCGCCCGCTCCGGTGCCATGAAGACTCAACCGTATCCGAGAATTCATGTCGCCTGCGGCAAAACGGCGGGCGCGGCGAAATCCGCTCCGGACGGGTGCACGACCGTCGATTCGATGGTGGCCGGCCGATCGTTGGCGCTTCAGGTGGCGAGATCCCGCTTCTTCTGCTCGAACTCCTCCCTGCCGATCTCGCCCCGGGCGTAGCGCTTCTTGAGGATTTCGATCGCGGTCTCCTCGACCGGCGGCACGGCCTCGCGCCGGTCTGTTCCACGCCCCACCATGCGCACGAGGACGACGATGCCCAGGGCGAGGACCGCCAACCAGAGCAGGCCGTGGACGATTCCCATCCCCCAGCCCCACCAGCCCCAGCCGTCCATCAGCCCCCACATCGCGGCGCCTCCTCGTCGCGACCGGCACAGCGGGCGCCGCCAGCCCGCGGCCGGCGACGTCGCGCGCTACGCGTGCCTACGGCGCGTGGTCCATCATCCACCACGGCCCCCAGCGCTTGAGTTGGTCGCGTTGCTGCTGCGTGAGCACGCCCTCGATCCGCTCGGCCGCATCCAGAGAGTTCTCGATCCGCTGCACGCGCAGGTCGCCGATACGCCTGTACGCGGCGATGATCGCCGCGCGATCGCGCTTGCCGCTGCCGAAGTAGGCGTCACGGAGCTTCGCCTGCTCGTCCTGCGCCTTGCCGTATAGCTCCCAGTTCCGGCGGCGCAGGTCGTCCTGGATCTTCAAGACCTGCTGGCGCTGCGCGTCGGTGAGATCGAGGTGCCAGAGGCCGCCCATCATGCCGCCGCCAAAGCCCATCATCCCCGGAGCGAATCCGCCGCCCATCATTCGGCCGCCCATCATGCCCGGGCCCATGCCGTAGCCGGGACCGTAGCCGCCCATCATTCCCGGTCCCATCGGCGGTGGCTGCGGCGGCTGCGCCTGCTGTGCAAAGGCCGTCGCGCCGGCGAATCCGATTGCGGTCATCGCGACGACCACCGTTCGTTTCCAGTTCATTCGTACCTCCTCGGGAAACGGATCGTCCTGCCCACTGCACTGGTGCACGTTAGAACCTTCGGCGTCGGCCGGGTTCGGCGCCGCGCCATCCATGTTCACGTCACCTTCAACGTACCGACCGAGCAGCGGATCTCGCGACGGCCGACCCGTCGATCACGGCCATCCACGCCGTTCGGGCATGCCCGCCGCCGATCCCCGCTGCGACGGACGACGAACACAGCCTGCTCGCGCATCACCGTCGCACGGAGGGTCCGCCTTGGCCGCGCAGCAACGGCCTCGCCGCCAGCGCGTGGCCGGTTCACGCAAACGTTTCACCGCAAGTCGCGCCGCGCGGTTAACCTCGCCGCCCATGCGGCGGCTGCAAATCCTCTGCGCGGTCGTCCTGCTCGCGCCGATCATCCTCTGGGCTCGTCAGACGGCGGTGGCGCTGGCGGTCGATGAACGCGTTCGCCTCGACGGCCGCCTCGACGAGGCGGTCTGGCAGCGCGCGCCGGTGCACGAGGACTTCATCCAGTTCGACCCGCCGCCCAACGGCGCCAAGCCGCCGGTGCGCACCGCCGTGCAGATCGCCTACGACGACAAGGCGATCTACTTCGCCGTCACCGCCGACGACCCGCGGCCCGAGGCGCTGCGCGCGCCGTTCGTCCGTCGCGACAAGGTGCTGCGCGACCAGGACTTCGTGGTCCTGTTCATCGATCCGATCGGCCTGCGCAAGTCGGCGCAGTTCTTCCGCGTCAGCGCCCGCGGCGCGATCGCCGACGGCCTGTACACGGCCGACACCGGCAACGAGGACTTCTCTCCCGACTTCGACTGGGACTCTGCCGCCCACATCCACGACGGCGGCTACACGGTCGAAATCCGCATCCCGTGGTCGGAGCTGCGCTACACGCACGAGCCGGGGCAGTGGCGGCTGATGGTCGGCCGGCGCTGGCCGCGCGAGCAGAACTACCTTCTTCTCAGCGTGCCGCTGAAGCGCGAGCAGACCAATTTCATCGCCGAAGTGACGCCCATCGACGGCCTTGGCCGCCCGCCGGCCGGCTGGAGCTGGCAGATCCAGCCGACCGTCACCGCGCGGCGCCTGCGCGAATCGCCGCAGCGGCCGGGCGGCAGCCGCAGCCACATCGACGCCGGCGTCGATGTCAAGGTCCGTCCGCACGCCGAGTGGGTCGTCGATGCGACGCTGAATCCGGATTTCTCGCAGGTCGAGCTCGACGTCCCGCAGTTGAGCCGCAACAGCCAGTTCGCGCTGTTCTTCGCCGAGAAGCGGCCGTTCTTCCTCGAAAGCCGCGACCTGTTCGAACTGCAGAGCACGGCGCTGTACTCGCGCTCGATCGCCGATCCGCGCTGGGGCGCGCGCGTGACCCATCGCGGCGCCAACATCGCCGGCGCGGCGCTCATTGCCGGCGACGACGGCGGCGGCCTGGTGCTGCTGCCGGGACCGTTTTCCACCGGCTATGCGCCGCAGCCGAAGTCGATCGCCAGCAACGTGCGCGTGCGCTGGGCCGACAGCGCCGGCGCCGTCGGCCTGCTGGCGGCCGATCGCCGCTACCACGGCGCCGCCGGCTCGCTCGGCGGCAACCGCATCGGCGGCCTCGACGGCATCTGGCTCGCCGACGCGGACAACCGCCTGCGCGCGCTATGGCTGGTGTCCTCCACCGACGCGTTTCCCGCCGCCGACGGCCGGCTGGCGCACGGTGCGCGCCGCAGCGGCCACTTCATCGATCTCGCCTACGATCGCCACGTCGAACGCAGCGACCTGAACCTGCGGCTGATGCAGGTCGACGCCGGCTTCCGCAACGACAGCGGCTTCACCACGCAGTCCGGCTATCGCAGCGTCGCCTTCGACGTCAACCACAAGTGGTTCGGCCTGTGGGGCTTCAACGAGTTCACGCCCTACGTGAACGTCAACCGGTCGCAGACGCTCGCCGAAACCGCGGCCATCGGCCAGGAACTGACGCCGGGCCTGTACCTGCAGGGCGGGCGCGGACTGGAAGTCGACATTCAGCTCCGGCCGCTGAAGTCGGCTCGGGCCACGCTGCACGGGCCGCTGCATCACATTCCGCAGCTTTACGTCTGGGCCACTGCGGTGCCGAGCGCCGCGCTGAGCTACGTCGCCGGCTCGATCGAAGCCGGCAAGCGGGTCGACTTTCTCGCCGACCGCGCCCGCTCGAGCGTCAACTGGATGCTCGAGGCGCGCGTGCGCGCCGGCCAGCGGCTCGAACTCGAGCCACGCGTCGAACAGGGCATCCTGCGCGGCGACGACGGCCGAGCGCTGACCGAAACCGCGGCGCGAATGCTCGGCGTGCTCCACTTCGGCGCGCGCGATGCGCTGCGCATCATCGCCCAGCGGGTGCAGGCCGACCGTCGCGCCGACGCGGCTGCCGGAATTGCCGCCGCGAAGGAGCGCGGCGACACGCTGTCGCTCGTCTACGCGCACCGGCGGTCCGCTGCCACCGTGTTCTATGCCGGCGCCACGCTGGCGCGCAACAAGATCAACGACGAGCGCAGCCGATCGTCGGAGATCTTCGTCAAGGGACAGGTGGGTTTTTGAGTGGCGCCGGGCGGCACGGGCGGCCGCCCTCGACCGTCGTCGGCGAATCGGGCGGATTCGGCAACGACGCCGCTCAGGGAGATCGCGTCATTGCGGCAAGCAGGCGTTTCTTCCGATGCCAATTTCCCGGGCCGCCTGTAAACATCGCGGCCGGCGAAGTTGCCCTGTGCCGGACGGTCCGCGTCTGGCTGCGCCCACGGCAGCCGGCGCAGCCGCGCGCGACCGCGCCCGCCGGCATCGACCACGCCACAGCACCTTTCAACAAGAGCCGATCGGAGAGCGCCAGATGCAGCAGACCACGAAAAGAACATTGCTCAGTGTTGCCGTCGTTGCGGCGCTGGCCGGCTGCGCCGGCATGCAAGCAACGCCGGGCCCGCAGAACATGACTTTCTTCCTGACCAGCGTCGGCCCCGGCAACGGCGCCAACCTCGGCGGCCTCGAAGGCGCCGACCAGCACTGCCGGTCGCTCGCCAAGGCCGCGGGCGCCGGCGACAGGACCTGGCGCGCCTACCTGAGCACGCAGGGCACGGCGCTGAACGATCCGAAGTTCGTCAACGCGCGCGACCGCATCGGCACCGGCCCGTGGCACAACGCCAAGGGCGTGGTGATCGCCCGCAGCGTCGAGGAGCTGCACTCGCCGAAGAACAACCTCACCAAGCAGACGGCATTGGACGAGCGCGGGCAGATGGTCAACGGCCGCACCGAGAAGCCGAACAAGCACGACATCCTGACCGGCTCCCGGCCCGACGGCACCGCCTTCCCCGGCCCGCCGTTTCCGGACATGACCTGCGGCAACTGGACCAAGAACGGCGACGGCTCGGCGATGACCGGCCATCATGACCGTGCCGGCCCGATCGACAGCCCGTGGGCGACCTCGTGGAACTCGGCGCACCCGACGCTCGGCTGCGACATCGAGCGGATTCGCCGCACCGGCGGCGAGGGGCTGTTCTACTGCTTTGCGGTGAAGTAAACCACCAGCGGGCGGAGCGGCGCGTCTATCGCAACAAGCGCGGATGCTGCTCGCGCAGGTGAGCGCGTAACCGAGCGAGGAGCGCCTTCGCCTGCTTGGATTGCCTGGGCGGCCTCGTTCTCGGCGAGCGGCGCGCCGGTGTAGTCGTTCAGATTGCGCTTCCTGCGCTAGGCATCGAGCACGATCCACGTGTCGTTGCCGATGCCCAGCGTCAGGCGCAGCGAGTGGATCATGGTCTGACTTGATTCGCGATCAATCTCGGCAGCGCACACCACCGAGGCAAGATTGCATCGGAGACGTCGTCCCGACGAAGGCCGGGACCCAATCTCGCCGCAGACTTGGGCCCCGGCCTTCGCCGGGGCGACGGGGTTCATGCTGCTGAGCATTCTCGCTTAACAGGTGGTCGGATGGTGCCCAGGCACGTTCGTCGAGGGCCGGTGTCGCCGTACGACGGTTCCAGGAATCCAACGACTCAAGCGCCCGGCTTGTCGTCGCCGCCGTTGATAGCCCCGGCAATCAACCGAAACTGCTCCAGCGCCGCCTCACGGTCGTCGACGAGCTCCTGCGCGATCACTTCCGGCGGGGACAGGTTGTCGGAGTCAGCGAGGCACTCGTCGTTGAGCCAGAAAAAATCCAGACTCGCCTTGTCGCGGGCGACCAGCTCGTCGTAGGCGTAGACGCGATACCGGCCATTTGAGCGCACGGGGCGGGACGTACCGGCCAGCCCCGACCTCCGGTTCCTACGCACTCTTCTCCCGCCAAGCTTCGTCGGCGTCGCTCAACCGTTGGCCGTCCGCGCCCGCGTCGACGGTGTCGGTCAGTCCGCGCTCAGCGTGCCCGCCGATCGATCTCGGCGTGCGGCTCGAACACGAGTTCGGGCACCACGACCTCCCAGCGATCGCAACGGAGCGATCGCAGGTGCTCGGGCCCGGCGTCCTCGCGCCGGCGCACGACGACGGCCTGCACCCGCGCCTCGATGCACGCCATGTCCTGTGGCGGATCGTAGGCAGCAGCCAGTCGGCCCACGCAGTTGCCGCCGGAGTCGAGCAACTCCCATTTCTCGCCGGCGCGTCGCAACGCGAGAGGGTCACCGGTGGACAGTGCGGCGATCGCCCGATGCACGCGGTGGTGGTCCGGGCGCCGGCCGGCGAACCCCAGATCGACATCGGCGAGCGTCAACAGCGCGTACTTGCGCGCCAGCGCGCTCGACGGCGGCGCCAGATCGGCTTCGCCGCGTTGCAGGCAGCCGGTGTGGCCAGCGAAGGCGTCGAAGAAAGCATGCCGTCCGCGCAGGCGCGACAGGACGAGCGTCTGTCGCGCCCGCGTCATCGCCACGTAGAACAGCCGGCGCGATGCATCGCGATCCTCGTTCGCACCCGCGCGGTCCCAGCCGCCGTCGAGTACCGCCACGTGATCGAACTCGAGGCCCTTGGCCCGGTGCGCCGTCAGCAGCAGCAGGCCTTTCTGGCGCCGTCGCATGTCGCGGCCCCATTCCGCAAGCCACTCGGTGAAATGCGCTGTCGGCAGTTCCGCGCCTCCCGTCTCCAGCACGTAGGCTGCCGCGGCTTCGCGAAGCACATCCCACCACGGACCGACCGGCTGCTGCGCCAGCCACGCAGCCAGGGCGCCGCCGTCAAGCAACTTGCTTTGGACGCCGCGCAGCCAGTCCACGAGTTGCTGCGTTTCGCGCAGGCGCCAGAAGTGCGGCGGCGCCTCGTGCGCCATCTGCGCAGGAATGCCGTTCAGTTCACAGTAGCTGCGCACCGGATCGAGGTACTTCCATTCCTTTGCGATCACCGCAACGCGCGACCAATCCCATCCGGCGTCGAGTGAAGCCAGCCGCTGCATCTCCGTCATCACGGCAACCGCCTGCCGCATCGGATCGCCGGCGAGGGCCAGCAACTGCACGCGGCCGCGGCTGACCGGGTCGAGCGATTCCCATCGGCCGCCGGCGCTTGCCTTGGCGCGGGCGAGATCGATCCTGATCGGCTGCCCGCCCTTCATCCTGTCCGCGGCCGGCGAGATGACCGCATTGGCGGCTTCGATGATGTGCCGCGTCGAGCGATAGTTCTCGGTCAGGAACACGGGCTTGGCGGCATAGTCGGCGGCGAAGCGGCGGATGAACTCGACCGACGCGCCGCTGAAGGCATAGATGTTCTGGTCATCGTCGCCGACGGCGAACAGGCTCAGCTTGCCGTCTTCGTCGGTCCGCGTACGGCCGGCCAGTGCCGAGATCAGCTCGTACTGCTCCGGGCCGATGTCCTGGTACTCATCGACCAGGATCCAGCGAAAACCGGCCAGCAGCCGTTCGCGCTGCTCGTCGGCTTCCTCGGTCGCGAGTGCAGTGCCGCTGAGCAGCGCCACCGCGTCCTTCAGCACCTGGCGGAAGTATTCGTCGCCCGGCTGCGCGGCGCGATCGACGAAGCTCACGCCGGCCAGCCGCATCGCCAGCGCGTGGCAGGTCAGCACGGTGACTCCGGTAGCGTCGTCTCCGATCAGCGCGCGCAAGCGCCGGCGGATCTCCGCCGCGGCGTGGCGGTTGTACGCGAGCGCCAGGATCGCCCGCGGGTTTTCGCGTCGCACACGCACCAGATACGCGATCCGATGCACCAGCACGCGCGTCTTGCCGGAACCCGGGCCGGCGAGCACGAGCACGTTGGTCTGCTCGCGATCGTCGGCGACGATCCGCTGCTGCGTTTTGTTGTTCAGGTCCTCGACGATCCGCCGCCACGATTCCGGCGTCGTCTGCAGCTTCAGTTCCTTCTCGCGGTCCGGCAGCCAGCGGTGCAGGAAATCCTCTTGCTTGAGGCTGAAGTAATCCATCGCCAGTCGCAGCGCCTCGGCGATCGCCCTCAGCCCGCGCTGCGCGTACTCGGCCATCACGTGGACCTGCACGACCTGCTCGTCGTAGTGCAGCTTCAGCGGCTGAAAATCGGGCCTGGTGAACCGTTGTCCACCCGGCGCGAGGCGAATCGTCATGGCGGGCCGGAACACCGCCAGCCCCTTGTTGAGCCGGATCACTTCCTGCTCGTGCAGCCACAGCAGCGCGCGGTCGAGCAGTCGGCTCATGTCCCGCACTTCGGCTTTCAACGCCAGGTCCTCCTGCAGGGCCGCCTGCAGCTTGCCCAACGTCGTCTCGGCCAGCAGATCCGTGCCGCGCAGACCCTGCGGCAGGCAGGCGAGCAGGTGCTCCAGCAACCGCGCCGCCCCGGCGCGGCGAAGCTGCGCCGTCTTTTCCAGATCGGCCCACTTGCGCTGCAGCGTCACCTGCACGGCTTCGGGATCGAGCCGGCGCAGGCTCACGCTTCCGCCGCCGCCCTCCTCGCTCCGGCCGTCGGCAGCCAGGCTGCGCAGAATGCGCAGCAGCCGCTCCGGCAGCGCGTATGCATGGCCGCCGTCCTTCAGCCGCTGCGTGGCGTGGCGAAGATGCAGCAGGGTCGGCTCGCCGAGCGGTTGATCGGGGGCCGCTTCGCGCATCTCGCCAATCAGCGCCGTTTCCAGCACCGCCGCTTCTTCGAGCCGCTTGCGCGACGAGCGCTCGACGCCCGTGTGCACGAAGGCGGTCAGCGCGGTGTCGTTGCTGGCGATGCCGAGCGCCTCCAGGTCGTGCAGGGCCTTGCGGGTGCGCTCGGCGTTCAGCCCCGAGACCGCCATCAATTCGTCGGTCGAGACGCCTTCGGTCGGCGCGGCGGAAATCAGTGCATCGACGATCGCCAGCAGCCGGACGCGGTAGTCCTCGAACAGATCGGCCTTAGCCAGTTTCGCCCGTGCCTCGTCGAGCGAGTTCACCCGCAACGACGACGGAAAGACCTGAACCCGGTTCTCCTCGCGCGACAGCAGCGCCGCCTCTTCCAGCCACGACACGGCCGTACGCACGCGCGTGTCGTCGGTTGCCGAATCGCGGCTGAAGACGCCTTCCTCCTCTTCGAACAGGATCTCGCCGGGCGTGGCGATCACTTCGCCACCGAGCCGCTTCTTGGCGTCCAGCCGACGCAGGGCACGCAGGATCGCGGCGATCTCCGCCTGCGTCAGCCGCGATCGCGCCGACATGCCGAACTGCCGCTCGACATCCTCCGCCGTGTACAGGAGCACGCAGCGCGATGCCTGCCGATCGCGGCCGGCGCGGCCGGCTTCCTGCAGGTAGTTCTCCAGCGACCCCGGAATGTCGGCATGGACCACCAGCCGGACATCGGGTTTGTCGATGCCCATGCCGAATGCGTTGGTGGCGACGATGACGCGAAAGTCGCCCCGGATGAACGCCTGCTGCACCTCCTTCTTTCGCTCCGGCGGCAGGCCGGCGTGGAAGCAGGCGGCCAACATGCCTTTGTCCGCCAGGAACTGCGCGACGGTCTCGGTTGTGCGGCGTGTCGCGCAATAGACGATCGCACCGCCCGATCGGTCGGGCGGCAGCTCATGTTCCAGTACCTGATGGATGTGCGCCAGCTTTTCGCCGCCGCTGGTCGGCACGACGGCGAAGTCCAGATTGGTCCGCTGCGCGCCGCCGTCGTAGACCTCGAGCCCAATACCGAGCCGATCGCGAAAATGGCCCACGATGTCGTCGATCACATCCGGCTTGGCGGTCGCCGTCAGGCAAAGCACCGGCGGTACCAGACCATTGCCCGCCCTTTCCTTGATGAAGCGGCCGACGTAGCGATAGTCGGGCCGGAAGTCGTGGCCCCATCGGGACAGGCAGTGCGCTTCGTCGAGCACCCAGGCGCCGATCTCGCGCTGCTCGATCGCCTTGCGGAAGCCCTGGCTGCGCAACTGCTCGGGCGACACCAGCAGGATCCCGACGCCGCCCAGCCGCACACGCTCGAGCACGTCCGCGCGTTCGGGCATCGACAGCAGGCCGTTGAGCGCCGCGCAACTGCTGATGCCGCGCGCCTCCAGGCCGGCGACCTGATCGGCCATCAGCGCGACGAGCGGCGAGATCACGATCGTCAGCGCGCCGGTCTTGTCGTAGCGCGACAGTGCCGGGATCTGGTAGCACAGCGACTTGCCGGTGCCCGTCGGCAGGATGGCGAGCAGATGGCGGCCTTGCATCGCCGCCTCGACGATCTGCTGCTGCAACGGTCGGCCTTCCTCATCCGCCGGCTCCGGCCGGAACTCCGGAAAACCGAACCATCGGGCCAGCTCGCGCCGCGCGTCATGCCGCTCGAGGCACCACGTGCAGGCCGGATCGGAACAGGCCTCGTCGCGCAGCCGCCGCACCAGCATCCCGGCGTCGGGAAACTGGTGCCGCACCCACGGTGGCATCACCGAGTTGCCGCCAGCCACCGACAGCCACGCTAGCGCATAGGCGAGCGGCCAGCCCAGGCGCATGCTGTCGGCGACGATCTCTCGCCCGTGCGTGCCGCAGCCGCGGCCGTGCAGCACGCCTTCGATCGCCGCGCGCGCGTTCGGGTCGTCTGGCCGCAGCGCACCTCGCAGGGTGGCGAAGAAGGCGTTCTGTCCCGAGCGCTCGCCGCCGTCGGTCGTCAGCCAATGCCACGCCGTCATCAGCTCGGGCGCCTGCTGCTGCGTTGCGGTCAGCGCCTCGTGCTGGTCGCGGAACACTTCGAGGGCAAGCTCCGCGTCGAGCAGCGGATCGTTGATCTGCACCCGCCTCAGCGCGCCGTCCTGGTAGTGCTTGACCAGGTGGTGGTACGGGTTGCGCGGGAAGGCCAGCGGGTTGATGCGCAGTGTGTCGACGGCCGGCAGCCCGAGCAGCCGCAGATCGGGCTTGACCGCCGCCAGATGCGGCAGATCGAAGGCGATCAGGTTGTGGCCAAGAACGAACGCCGCACCATCGGCCAGCGCGTCGAGCCGTGCCAGCGCCTTGACGAGATCGCCGCCGGCGAACGTGAACCGCTCGCCGGTGTCGGCGCGGACCGCGGCAAAGCGGTGAATGCGCTGGTCCTGGACGCCGACCTCGAGATCGACCGACACACACCGAGGCGCGAACGTCCCGCCTCGTCCCGCGGTCGCACGATCCTCTTGGATCATTCAGCGGGACGCACTGTAAGCCGCCGGCGGTCGCTCTTGCCGGTCGAGTCCCTTGCGTTCCAACGGTGCCGTTCCAGCTCCGCCTCCAGTTCCTCGACAGACCTGGTGGCGATCGCCGTCAGCGGCCGCACGTTGTCGTCTTCGGCGAGACTCTTCGCACCTCCCCATGCAAGGGCTTCGCCCGCAGTCAGTGACTCCTGACTTCATCCGTACCCTCAATTGCACCACTGCGACTCGCAGGGGATGCCGTCGCCATCGCCGTCCATCTTGGTGTCCGGGCAGTTCTTGAGAAAGAACTTGGCTTCTTCGCATGAGGTCATGTGCGAGCAATGCGTACGGCCGTCGCAGCGGAAGCTGGCTGCCGACGACGGCAGTACAGCCGGCACCGGCACGGTGGCGTCCGGTGTCGACGCGCCGGCGGCGCGATGTCCGTAGAACTGGCCGTAAAGAAAATTGCCAGCGAACAGCAGGACCGCGATGCCAACGGCGACGCCTCCGATCGGGAACCTGCCGCCGCTTCTGCGCGGCCGACTCACCCGCGACCCGCTCGGCACTGCGGCGGCCGGTCGCGCGCCGGCACGTTCGACCCTGGTCGCGCGCTTCTTGCCGTCGCTCGCCGACTCGACCTCGAAAGTCAAGGGCTCGCCCAGTTGTGGCCGGCGTCCGCCGCACGGAAATGCCGAGATGTGAACAAACACGGGCTCGCCGCCGCGGGTCGGAGTGATGAACCCGAATCCCCGGTCATCGTTCCACTTGTCCAGCGTGCCTTCAAAGCGCATAGGCCTACCTTCGAGAGTTGCACGGCGATCTGGCCGAATACCGGTTCGCGCCGCTCCTGCATCAATCCTCCGCGTTCGCCCCGTCCGGATCCGCCGCAATCAACCGAAACAACCCCAGCGCCGCCTCCAGGTCGTCGACGATCTCCTGCGCGGTCACCTCCGGCGGCGACAGCCCGTCGGAATCGGCGAGCGACTCGTCCTTGTGCCAGAAGATATCCAGACATGCCTTGTCGCGGGCGATCAGTTGGTCGTAGCCGTAGGCACGCCAACGCCAATGCTCCGTCGTCGCGCAGGAAGCTGCAGTAGTTACAGAGCATTTGGACGAGGGTTGAGGTGTTCATCGCAGCGGCGGGTCAGTCGCCCAAGAACTTCCGGCAGAAGGCATCGACGCTGAGCACCGGGCACAGTCCTGGTCTGCCGGCCAGCGCCAGCAGGTCGCGGTCGCCGGACACGATGGCCCGCGCGCGCCCGGCGAGGGCCAGCTGCAGAAACGGCACGTCGAAGGGGTCGCGGCAGGCCGGCACTTTGGGCGGCGGATCGGGAATCTGCACGACCTCGACCCAAGGCATGAAATCGGCGAGCAACTCCTCCTGCTCATTGGCCGACAGCCGGAACTTCGGGTAGCCGAGCACCCGCACCAGTTCCTGCGCCGTGGCCGTGCTGGCCAGCGGCACGAAGCCCCCGGATTGCCAGCCCGCGCGCACGCGCGCCGCCGGCCCGCCGCCGAACAGCAGGGCCGACAGCGCGACGTTGGTGTCCAGCACGACGCGCGGCGGCGCCTTCCTGGTCATGCGCGGCGAGCCGGCTTCTTGCGCGGCGCCGGCGTGGCAACGCGCGGCCGGCCCGGCGCGCAGGCGGCGCCCGGCTCCGCCGCCTTGGGCGGTGCCTTCCCGGCCGTCGCCGAACGGGCGGAACGCACCCATTGCACGGCGTCCGCCACATCGGCCTCCCCGAGACCGAGCGCCGCCAGCTTGGCGCGCACCGCGTCGCCGCGCTGGATGCGCACCGGTGTCAACACGATCTGGCCGGCGCGCACCTCGACATCGAAGTACTCGGCGGCACCGACCGCCTGCACCGCCGCCTTGGGCAGGGTCAGCTGGTTCTTCGACGTGATCTTGGCGAGCATTGCGAATCCTTGTAGTAAGGATTCATTACTCTACCAGTTCCGGCTGGCGGAGGAGGTCTCGCCGGGCGACATCCGGGTGCGGCCAGCGCCCGTGCCAGCGGCGCCTGCCGTGGTGCCTGCGCGCGCATCAGGATGCGTCGCCCTCGACGGCACGCACCGCCGCGACCGCGCCAACCTGCGCACCACCGGCTTGCATAAGTGGTTGGGACCAGTCCTGCGCCCGCAGTCAACGCGAACTCGCGCTACCGCGCCTCAATCATTTGGAGATTCGAACCCTGCCGGGCTCGACGACGGCGAAGGACCCGGGCAGAGAATCGCCATGCTTGGCAACCAGCTCGACCAAAGTGCTGCCAAGCGAACTGCGCGCGGTCACTGGCCACCGAAGCAGAACGATCCCGGCCGTTTGGTGTGCCGCCGCGAACACGAGCTGGCCGAAGTCCTTGTCTTCTGTCAGCAGGATGCGACTCTCGTTCTGCGAGAGTTCGATCACTGCTGAATCCTCTGCGCCCCGAGCGACCTCGGCGACGGCGATGACATCATGCCCCGCCGCTCGCAACGCATGCACGGCGGCAAAGTCACAGCTTTCGTCCGCCAAGAACCGCATGGAAGGTTGCGCTCAGCCCTGCGTTGTCAGGATCACCGTCTTTTCGTGAGCGAGCGAGTCCGCGGCGTAGGTCACCGCGGCCTGAATGTCGTCCTTGGTCAGCGTCGGGTAGGCCGCCAGCAGGGCCGCCTCGTCTGCCCCTTCCGCGATCTTGCGCAAGATGAGCTCCACCGTGATGCGTGTGCCGCGGATCACGGGTTTGCCCAGCATGATCTTGGGGTTCAGCTCGATGCGATCGGTGATGGTCATCTCGGCCTCCAAGCGCCGATGTTACGCCGCGAGGTCTGTTTGGAGCGACTCAAGCAGCCGACCGATCAGCGGACAGATCCCCTGCAATCAACCGAAACTGCTACAGCGCCGCCTTCGAACAGCTCGCTCATTGACCTCGATGAGGAGAAGGCCGCCGGTGCCGCAGTTGGGTTCACGCCGCGGTACTGCCCGGCCCAGGCGTAGATCGGGCCGAGCCACATCCGGGCAGCTCGCATATGTCGTCCTTGCCCACACCCACGCCGATGCCGAGCCAGTCGGCGAGGGTTTCGGGGCGGTGGAAGGCGAAGACGGTTCTGGCGCGCGGCTCGGGGTCGAGGGTGTTGGTGAAGTGGGTTTCGAGGCCGGTGCTTTCGTACAGGAAAGGCAGCGGGCGGCGGTGCGCGGGCAGGTTCGCCGGCAGGCCTTGCGCGTACCTGCTGGACTGCACTTCGACGCCGGTAAGCGTGGCGCCCTGCTTCTTGGCCTCGATCACGCCGGCGGCCCTGCCGTCGACGTACAGCAGGTAGTCGGCAGTGCCGTGGCCGGGGTTCAGCTCGAACTCGCGCAGCGCCACGCCGCGGGCGGCGTGAATGGCAGCGGCCTTGAAATCCTGCACCGCCCAGCCGGCGGCTGCGAGCAGGCGGTCGATGCTCTGGCGGGCCTGTTCTTCCGGGGTCGGCATTCGGCGCCGCTTCTGCTTGTTCTCTGGCCGGCGCGACCTATGGGCGCTGATTCAGCCGCGCCTCGACCGCCGCTGGCAGTACCGGATTTTCCTCGTCGCCCGTGCTCCGGACGATGCGGTGGTCGATGAGGTCATGCCCGTGGATCAGCACGTTGCGGAAGTCGATGATCCGTCGGTGCTTGCTGATGCGGCCCGCCGTTTCGGCATCGTGCAGGGCGAGGCGATTCATCGCCTTGCCGATGATCTCGAAGGTTTCTCGATTGGATTCGACGATCTGATGCATGGATCGACTCCGAGCGGATTATGCCGCCGGCGTGCGGTGTGGATCGCCTGCTGGCGGCATGCCTTCGCCACCGCAGTCCTGACACGCGCCTCAAAGAGCGGGCCATCGGCCTCGAGCCTGGCGAGGAACTCCTCGACGCCCAGCGCCTTCTCCTTGCCGCGCGCGCACACTGCAGCGATATCCCGTCTGGTCTTCGCGCAGCGCGCGGCGGTCCGGCAGACCGCCGCGCCCGTTGCTACCCTGCCGCATGCTTCGCGGCATCCGTTTCGTCCTGCTCGCGGTCGGTGCGCTGGCCATCGGCGCGTTTCTGCCCGCGCACGCCACTGACTGCAACGGCCGGCAGGCGGCCGGCTATCGGGTGCTGGCGCTGGAGAACGGCCGCAGCGTGGCGGTGTGGTATCCGGCTGCGGCCGAGGAGCAGCCGCTGGCCTACACGCCGAAGAACAACGGCTTCTTCGGCCATGTTGCGCGCGATGCGCCGCCGGCGGACTGCCCGCGCGTGCCGCTGCTGCTGTTCTCGCACGGCTGGGGCGGCTGCGCGCTGCAGTCGCTGTTCCTGACCGAGGAGCTGGCGCGCGCCGGCTACGTGGTGGCGGCGCCGGACCATGCCGATGCGGTGTGCCGCATCGGCGGCGATGCGCTCGACTTCGGCAGCCTGCGCATCGACCGCTCGTTCCTCGACCCGGCGAGCTGGAACGAGCGCAGCGAGATCGGCCGCCTGCACGACCTGCGCGCGGTGATCGCGCTCGTTGCCGGCGATGCGGCGCTGGCGCGCATCGCCGATACCTCGCGCGTCGGCGCGGTGGGGCATTCGCTGGGTGGCTATGCGGCGGTGGGCATGGCCGGCGGCTGGCCGTCGTGGAAGACGCCGCAGGTCAAGGCGGTGCTGGCGCTGTCGCCGTACGTGCTGCCGTTCATGGCGCAGGGCACGCTTGCGCGGCTGCAGGTGCCGGTAATGTACCAGGGCGGGGTGCTGGATTTCGTGCTGACGACGAGCCTCGAAGGACCGCACGGTGCCTATGCCGCCACCGCGCCGCCGAAGTTCTTCGTCAAGCTCGCCGGCGGCACGCACCTGGACTGGACCAACTGGCAGTGCGCCGGCCTGCCCAATGTCGCGGCCTGCCTGAAGGCGCGGCCGAACGCGCATCTGATCAGCCTGTACGCGGCGGCGTTCTTCGACCGCAGCCTGAAGGGCAAGGCGGCGCAGGCGCTGGCGTCGCCGGCGCGTGGGCTCAATGCGTACCGGTTCGAGGTGAAGTAGCGCGGCCGGTTCCCCGGTGCGGCGCCCGCGGCGGTGGGAATCCGGCGGCGTGCTCGGGTCGTGCAGGGCCTGGAAGGCGGTGATTTAGGTTTCGTCGCAAGCGGATGCCGAGATCGGGCTCCAGAAGATGCGCAGGCCGGCTGGGACGCGCAGTGCGTGTTCCACTGCGACAACTTCGTCGCACAGGTGCGGCAGGCGCTGCACAACGTCATCGCCGTGCTCGCCGCAGTGCAGGCGAGGCCCGAGCACATCGTGCGCACGACCTGGTACGTCACCGGCCGGCACGAAACCGTGAAGGCCGGCGCCCATCGCGCGGCGCCGTGCGGCGTTTGCCTTTCAGGCCACGAGGCGCGGCAGCATCGCCCGAAGCACCTGGCAGGCGAGCAGCCTGCCGCTGCGCCACGCCCCTTCGACCCTGCCGCCGTTGAGCCAGTCGCCGCACAGGCCAATCGAGCGCTCGCTATCCCACGCACAGCCCTGCTCGGCGGCGGGTGCCGCGTCCGCATAGCGCCAGCGGTGCGCGGTCCAGGCCTGCGGCGCCGGCGCGCCGAGCCGGGCGAATTCGCGCAGCAGCTCGGCGGCCACGTCGTCGGCCGCCTGTTGCAGGCGCGATTCACTCCACTCGGCGTCGGCGTGCAGCAACCACGTTTCCGGACCGTCGCGGCCCGGCTTGCTGCTGTCGCGCGCGATCCAGCGCAGCGGGCCGTCGTTGACGAACGCGGCGTCGAACGGCATATCAACGCGCGCCTTGAAGCGAAGCATCAGCGCCCAGCAGCCGCGCATCTTCGCGCCGGCGGCGAAAGCGGCCATTTCCGGCGCCGCGTGCTCCAGCAACGGCGCGGCCTGCGGCGCGGGCAACGCCAGCACGACGGCGTCGAAACACGGGTCGACCCCGCCGTGCTCGACCGACCGCAGCCGCCAGCCGCCGCCGACGCGCTCGATGCGATCGATGTGCGTGTGCGCGCGCAGCGACAGGTCGGCGGCCATCAGTCGCGCCGGCGCAGTCATCCGCGGCAGGCCGACGAAACGCTCGACCGAAGGCTCCGGCGTGCGCGACGACTCGCCGGCGCCGATCACCTGCAGCCGCGGCGTCCACGCGGCGGCCACGCCGGCCTGCAGCCAGCGGCCGACTTCTGCGCGGAAGTCGGCCTCGCGCGCGGTGAAGTACTGCGCGCCGTGATCGCACTGCCAGTCGTCGCCGCGCCGCGTGCTCATCCGCCCGCCCGGGCCACGGCTCTTGTCGAACACCGCGGTCGAGAGGCCCGCCCTATGCAGCACGGTGGCGCAGGACAGTCCGGCAATGCCGGCACCAATCACGGCGACCCTGGGCGAGGCGATCATCGGCTACGAATCGTTCGCCGGTGCGCGGCGTCGGGCGTCCAGCAGCGCATGCAGGCAGGGCCATGCACGCACCTCCATCGCGCCCAGCCCGAGCAGCCGTGACCACACCGTTGGCCGCGACATCGGCGCGAGCCGCGCCACGACCCGACGACCGACGCGGAACTGCAGCGTCAGGTCGGCGAACCGTAAGCCGCGATGCAGGCGCGACAGCAGCACGTGCCGCAGGCGGCGGTCGGCGAGCGGACCGAGCGCCCAGCGGCGCGACCACAGCCGCGGCAGCGTCACGCTGATGACCGGACCCTCGGCCGCGACGATGATCGGCTGGCCACCGTCGGTGAGCAGCGTGAAGTCTGCGGTCACCGCCAGCGGCACGGGGCGGCGCATCACTGCTTCGTCAGGTCGCGCGTGCGGATCTTCAGCAGGCCCTTGAGCTTCCACGGCGCGGTGGCGGCGGCGCTGGACGCGCTGCTGGGCACGGCGATCTCGAGATCGTGGAACTCATAGCTGATTTCGGCGCCGCGGCCGGTCAGCTTGTCGTACAGGTCGATGGCGAGGTCGGGCCAGGTGACATGGGCTTGGGTCGTCATGAGAAAACTCCTTTGGAAGATGGATCGAACAAGGAAGGGCAGTAAGAACGTTGAAAGGCCGCGACGGAAAGCGCAGGGACGTCGCGCAGTCAACGTTCGTGCGAAGTCGGACGGCGATAGCCGCCGCCATGCGGCGCCTGCCGCATCTGCACCCGGATGCGCTGGCGGCGCTGCCGGCGGATCCGGTTGAACTCGTACGCGGTGAGTGCGAGGCCGACGAGCAGCAGCGCAAACCCGTAGACGCTTGAGAACAGAGCAGTGTCGGTCATTGCGTGTTGCCTCCGAAAAAAGACCGGAAGCGCCGTCGAGACGACGCCGGGGAAAACGGCGCTGTAGGCCGCGGGAGTTGCGCGATTGGCGGATGAAGCAGCGGGACGGAACCGCCCCGCTGCTTCGCTGAGTCAGCCCTACATCGGCATGACGACGGTGTCGATCACGTGGATGACGCCATTTTTCGCCGGAATGTCGGTCTTGATGACCTTGGCGTCGTTGACCGTCACGCCGGAGCCCGATGCAACGACGTTCAGCGTCTGGCCTTCGACCGTCCTGACCGCACCGGTCTTCACGTCAGCGGCCATCACGGCGCCCGGAACAACGTGATAGGTCAGCACCTTGGTCAACGCCGCCTTGTCGGCGAGCAGCGCGTTCAGCTTGTCGGCCGGGATCTTGGCGAATGCCGCGTCGGTCGGCGCGAAGACCGTGAACGGGCCCGGACCCTTCAGCGTGTCGACCAGGCCGGCGGCGGCCAGCGCCTTGGCCAGCGTGTTGAACTGGCCGGCGCCGACGGCGACGTCGACGATGTCGGCATTGGTGTGCGGCGCAGAAGCGCTCTTGTTCATGCCGTAGTTGCCGCCCGCGAGTGCGGCCAGCGGAGCGGACGCGAACACGGAGGCGGTGACGGCAGCGGCAACGGCAGACTTGAATTTCATCGGTATTGACTCCTGGATTGAGGTTGAGGGACTGACAAGAGAACGACGGCGAGGTTGGACGTCGCCGACGGGAAAACGCAGGCCGCAGCCGGTCGTGGCCGGCTGCGGAAGCGGGGTGAATCGTTTGCGGCGAGTACGCGATGCAGCCATGGTTCGGCGCGCGGTCGTGCCGATCAGCGAACGAGCGGCCGCACGGCAGTGAAGCCGCCGTCGATGGGCCAGACCTGCCCCGTGACGCGGCTGGCGGCCGGCGACAGCAGCCAGGCGATCGTCAGCGCGACTTCGTCGGGTGCGCCGATGCCGCCGAGCGGGTACTGCCGGGCAAATCCTTCGCGGGCGGCGTCGCTGGCGATCAGCGATGCGGTCGCCGGCGTGTGCATGAAGCCGGGCGACACCGCGTTGACGCGAATGCGGCTTGGCGCATAGGTGGCGGCAGCGGCGCGCACCAATCCGGCGACGGCGGCCTTGGCCACCGAGATCGCCTCGTGATTGGACACGCCGATGTGGCCGACGACCGACGAGACGAGCACGGCGGCGCCCGGCTTCTGCGACGAGCGCAGCGCCTCGACGAAGGCCGCCAGCGAGAAGAACGCCGTGTCGAGATTGGCGCCGAGGCAGCCGCGGTATGCGGATTCGCTGGTCCGGTGCAGCGGCGCGATCAGCGTGCCACCGGCGCAGTTGACCAGGGCCGCCGGCGTGCCGAGCGACTCGGCGCAGCGCGCCACCGCATAGCGCGCGCCGTCCGCAGTCGACACATCGGCCTCGATGCGCAGCGCGTCGGCCGGACCCGAATCCGCCAGCCGCGCTGCCGAGCGGCCGACCAGCGCAAGACGCCAGCCGTCGTCGGCCAGCCGTGCCGCCACCGCGCGACCGAGGCCGCCGCTAGCGCCGGTGATCAAGACAATCTGTTCACTCATGCAAGCCTCGTGCTCGGTTGTCGTTTGCACGGCCGCGGTCAGGCCGTCTTGACCCAGGCGACGCACCCGCCCTTGGCGTCGACCCGCTTTTTGCCGACCGCCGGACAGGCGGCCCACTGCTCGCCTGCCTTGCCCTGGAACAACGGGCGATTGCTGCACTCGTGCCCGCCCGCGAAGGTCGGAGCCTTGGCCTTGTCGACCTTCGAAGCGTCGTGCATGTCGCTGGGCGGAACGGCGGCCTGGTCGGTCTCCCGCAGCTTCGCCGGCTGTGCCGAGGCGGCGCGCGCACCGAACGCGGCGAGCGCGGCCGGCACAACGGTGGCGAAAGCGATGTGGCGACGAGTGGTCATGGCAGTCTCGTTCGAGGTGAGATGGCGCGCCCTCAACGGGCGGGACGATCGGAATCGATCAGTTCGTAGGCATCGGCGACGTACGCAGGCCCTTTGGCGATCCAGACGATCAGGCAGCCCAGACCCAGCGTGAACACCACCGTCCAGTGCAGCACCAGGACGCTGGCCACCGCGATCCAGACCGTGGTCGCGAGCTTGGCCTCGGCTGCAGCGCCGCCGTCGAGCACGAGGGTCGCAGCGAGCGCGACCGCGAGCGGCAGCGCGGTGCCGAGGACGGTGACGGCCGGCAGGCGGCGCAGGATCGCCCATTCGAGGCCGGCCGGCGCGCGCTGGTATCCAGGAAGCGTGTTCAGCCACGGCACGGCGGATGTCCTTCGACGGTTCGCGGTTGGCGCACGCTGCGCTCGACGGTGCGCGCGAATGCGGCGATGTAGTTGACCGCGGTGTCGCGCACCCAGCAGGCGCGGTGCGCGATCGGCAGGTAGCGCATGCCGCGCAGGTCGATCGGCTCGAACCCCGAACGGCGCGACGCCGCGTGCAGTTCGGCAGGTCGAACGAAACGCCGCCACTGGTGCGTGCCGCGCGGCAGCACGCGAAACACGATCTCGGCGCCGACGATGGCGAACAAGAAACTCTTCAATGTGCGGTCGATGGTCGAGGCGACGAGCAGACCGCCAGGCGCGACATGGGCTGCCGCCGCGGCAACGAAGGCGTCGACATCGCTCACGTGCTCGACGACCTCGAGCATCAGGACGACGTCGAAGCGCTCGCCGGCCGCGAGCGCCGCGGCCGGGTCGCCGACGCGGTAGTCGACGCAAAGCCCTTCGGCCGCGGCGTGGGTTCGTGCTGCTGCAATGTTCTTCGCCGCGGCATCGATGCCGGTGACGCGGGCGCCGCGACGGGCGAGCGGCTCGGCAAGCAGGCCGGCGCCGCAGCCGATGTCGAGCACGCGCAGACCGGCGAGCGGACGCCCCAGCGGCGCCAGATGCGCGTCGATCAGCGCAAGCAGGTACGACAGACGCAGGTCGTTGATCACGTGCAGCGGCCGCATCGGTCCCGAGCGGTCCCACCATGTGGCCGCCAGCCGGTTGAAGCGATCGATTTCGGCGGCGACGACGGTCATGGCGGAGGAGGCGTCGGCGGCGTTGGTCATCGGCGGATCACAGCCGGCGGCTGGCGGCCACGGCGAAGCCAGAGCCTTTGCCGACCAAGAAGGACCAGAGGCGGGCGAGCAGGCCAGGGCGCCCATGCAGGCGCACAAGCGCTTCGTCGCGGTGCGAAACCTCGTCGCGGCGGCAGGCTTCGAGCGTTGTGCGCAGTTCGTCAAGCTCCGGGTTCCGCCGCTCCAGCCGCTCGATCTGCCCTGCATAGTGGCGATCGACGAACTGCTCGACGGCGGCCACCGTGGCGAAAACCGCGCGCGGACCGAGCAGCGCCGGAACCGCACCGGTGAGCCAGCCGGCCACCCGCCACAGGGGCAGCAGCCGGCTGCGCGCGGCCGCCGGCAGCCAGCGGCGAATCCTCTGCAGGTGCAGATGCTCGGCGGCTAAGTGCCGTGCCGCGAAGGCACGCAGCTCGTCGTCGCGCGCCAAGGCGAGAATGCCGCGATAGATCTGCACGGCGCCGATCTCGCCGGCGTGGTCCGTCCGCAGGTCGGCGATCACGGCCGCCGGCAGCCCGTTGGCCTGAGCGTCGGCGCGCCGCCACAGCGGTCGCAGGCGATGGAAGCCGGCATAGGCGAAGTCGAGCGTGCTCATCACCAGCGGCCGGCTCACGGCGATGCGGGCGAGCGTGCTGTACGAGGGCAGCCGGGACCAGATCGCGGCGAACGCGCCGACACCTGAAACCAGCGAGCCGTCGGCCTGGCGCACGTGCAGCCGTGCCAGCGCCGTTTCACGGCTCAGGTCGGAACCGAGGTCGGCCTGATCGCAGGCCGAGGCGTCGACCCACGCAATCGAACCAGCACCATGCTGCCGGCGATAGTGGGCGATCTCGCGCCGGCACAGCGGGCAAGCGCCGTCGAAGTAGACCGTGCAGGCGGCGGGCTGAGACATCACCGGCTCCCGTCGATCCGCTCCGCAAGGCCGCCGACCTCGACGGTGTAGTCGACCATCGGCGCGCCGCAGATGTATGGCCGGTTAGCGCTTACTTCTGCTTCGGCGTCGCGAGGAAGACCGCCCACGTAATCGCCCGCGCCCTTGCCGTCCGGGTACCTGACGACGGCAAAGCCCTTGATGACGACCGGAACCCGATACATCGGCATGACTGGTCCTGTGCTGTAGTTGGACAAACATTCATTTCTGGCTATCTGTCCAAGACAATACGCAATCAACAATCTCGGTGTCAACAAAAAAAGGTACAAAGCCCTTACAAAGCACAGTTCTTTCGTGACAAAATTGCGTCGCCGTTGATCCTCTTGGCACCCGCCGCGCTCGTTTTCATGGACATTTCCTCTACACATCAGTCACCTGCACCGAGGTATCGCAGCGGCACGGCAGCGCGACTGGCCGGGATTCACGTGGCCACATTGCGCATGTGGGAACGCCGATACGGCGTCGTCGGACCGCAGGTCAGTGACCATGGCCATCGCCGCTACTCGCCGCAGGACGTCAGTCGGCTGGCGACGATCAAGGCGCTGGTCGACTGCGGCCATCCGATCGGCACGCTGGCTCGTCTGCCGCTGGCCACGCTGCGCGAGATGTACGCTGCGGCGACCGCGGCCTCGGCGCAGCCGCCGCCATCGCAGAGCGACTTGCCGCTGCGCGTGGCCCTCGTCGGCGAGGCGTTGTCGGCTCGGGCCGAGTCGGCCGCGGCGCAGTTTCCGCGTCTTCTCATCGTCGCCGCCTGCCCGGACCGGGAACAGGCGGCCGCGTCGCTCCGCGGCGCCAGCGCCGACCTGCTGGCGATCGAGATCCCGGCACTTGGCCAGGATTCGGCGGACATCGTCGATGCACTGTCGGCCGCAGTCGGCGCCCGTCGGGCGCTCGTCGCCTTCCGCTTTGGCGCCGAGGCCGCCGTGCGCGAACTGCGCCGACGCGGCCACGCGGTAACGCGCGCGCCGATCGGACTGGCCGAGATCGAGTCGCTCGGCGCGGCGGCCCTCGACCGGCGCGAAGTTGCGCCGACGCCGACGGCGCCGCCGACGCCGCGTTTCGACGAAGCGACGCTGGCGCGGCTGGCGCAGGCATCGACGAGCGTCCGCTGCGAATGCCCGCGGCACGTGATCGACCTGCTGCTGAGTCTCGGCGCGTTCGAACGCTACAGCGCCGAGTGCGAAAGCCGCAGTCCCGCCGATGCCGAAACGCACCGCGATCTCGGCCGCGTCGCCGGTACCGCGCGCGCCCTGTTCGAAGACGCGCTGGTGCGGGTCGCCCAGGCCGAGGGCATGGCGTTGCCGCCGCACGCCGCCGGCGCGGACTCCTGAGCCAGACCGCCGGAGGCCCGCCGCGACCACATGCGCCGGCGGCGTCGGAGTTCACAGAAACTGGTCAGGCCAATTCGTTGCCGGCGCAGGCATAATCCGCCGCCCGCGGCCGTCCGCGGTAATTCGATCCGCGAGGAGGAGACATGTCGATGAAGACCATTCTGGCGGCCGCGTCGCTGCTGGCGCTCGCCGCATGCCAGACCACGAGCCCGCCGGCTGCAGCGCCCACACCAGCCGCAGCGCCCCCGCCCGCCTGGCAGCAGGGCCGCAGTGCCGATCAGGCGAATTCCAAGCTGGCGCCGCACGCGGGACGGATGACCGCCACGCCGGTGAACGAGATCCCGCTGTCCAGCCTGAAGGTGCCGCCGGGCTTCAAGGTGGAGGTGTGGGCGAGCGGCATCCCCGGCGGGCGCGCGATGGCGCGCGGCGACGGCGGCAAGATCTACGTCGGCACGCGCGTCATCGGCCGCGTGTACGAGATCACCGACAACGGCACGACGCGCACCAGCCGCGTGGTCGTCGACAAGCTGACGCAGCCGGCCGGCGTGGCGTTCAAGGACGGTTCGCTGTACGTGATGGCGATCGACAAGGTGCTGCGCTTCGACGGCATCGAGAAGAACCCGAACGTGGCGCCGGTGGACATGACCGCGGCGTTCAAGCTGCCCAAGGAGCAGCATCACAACTGGAAGTACATCGCCTTCGGGCCCGACGGCAAGCTGTACGTGCCGTTCGGCGCGCCGTGCAACATCTGCGTGCCGCCGACCAACGAGTACGCGCAGATCCGCCGCTATAACGCCGACGGATCGGGCATGGAGGTGATCGCCACCGGCGTGCGCAACACCGTGGGCTTCG
Source organism: uncultured Burkholderiaceae bacterium (assembly GCA_964509545.1). Classification (GTDB taxonomy): domain Bacteria; phylum Pseudomonadota; class Gammaproteobacteria; order Burkholderiales; family Burkholderiaceae_F; genus JADJWR01. Next base: position 495,734 of record CAZDXQ010000001.1, read on the forward strand.
CCTGGCATCCGGTGACGAAGGACCTGTGGTTCACCGACCACGGCCGCGACTGGATGGGCGACGACACGCCCGAGGACGAACTGAACGTGCTGACCAAGGCCGGCAACAACTACGGCTTCCCGTACTGCCATGCCAACGGCGTGGCCGACAAGGACATCAAGAAAGTCAACCCGTGCGACGGCGTGACGCTGCCGGTCGCGACGATGGGCCCGCACGCGGCGGTGATGGGCGTGCTGTTCTACACCGGCAGCATGTTCCCGGCCGAGTACCGCAACACGATGTTCGTGGCGCGCAAGGGTTCGTGGAACCGGACCAAGAAGTTCGGCTTCGACGTGGTCACGGTGCGGCCGGCGGCGGACAACAAGAGCGCCAAGGTCGAGCCGTTCATGACCGGCTTCCTCGATCCGGCCACGGAGAACTTCACCGGCCGCCCGGCGTACCTGCTGCAACTGCCCGACGGCTCGCTGCTGGTTTCCGACGAGCAACTGGGAGCGATCTACCGCATCACCTATGGTCGCTGAGCGCCGCGTGCGCTCGACGGCGCGGGCGCTGGCCTGCGCCGCGCTGCTGGTGTCCGCGGCCGCGGCGGCGCAGCCGAAAGCCGAGCTGCTTTCGGCCTGCGCCACCTGCCACGGGCCGGGCGGCAATTCGACGGTGCCGCAGTTTCCGTCGCTCGCCGCGCAGCCGAAGGTCTTCATCGAGAACCAGCTCGTGCTGATCCGCGAGGGCCTGCGCGACGTGCCGTCGATGAAGGAGGTGATGACCGGCTTGAGCGACGAGACTATCGTCGCGCTGGCCGGTTATTACGCGGCGCAGGCGCCGGCCGCGCAGGCGGTTCGGGTGCAGGCGGAGAAGTACCGGCAGGGCGAGCAGGTGTCGCAGAAGATGCTCTGCGGCACCTGCCACCTGCCCGATTATTCCGGGCAGAAACAGGTGCCGCGGCTGGCCGGGCAGCACGAGCAGTACCTGCTCGCGTCGATGAAGCAGTTCCGCGACAACCCCGGCCCCGGTCGCGACACGATCATGGCGGCATCGCTGCGCGGACTGACCGACGCCGATCTCGCCAGCCTGGCGCACTACCTGGCGGCATTCAGGCCGTAGGCGCGAAGCGCTGCGGCCCGCCCGGACCCGCGCGTGGCTGTGCCGTCCGCCGGCGTGGCGGCTCAGTCCCGCCGCCCGAACTGCGCCAGCGCCACGCCGGCCAGCGTCACCGCGGCGCCGCCGAGCTTGATCCACGTGTAGCTCTCGCCCATCGCCAGCCACGCCACGAAACCGGCCACCGGCGGCATCAGGTACATCATCGGCGCGGTGCGCGCCACGCCGCGCACGGTGTTGACCCAGCCCCAGACGATCCAGCCGATGAAGGCGGAGACGATCACCGCCCACAGCGTGCCGGCCCAGATCGCGACCGACACCGCGGGCCAGTCGACGGTGAAACCCGCCGGCAGGCTGAGCAGCACTACCGGCGCGGAGCCGGCCAGCGTGCCGTAGGCCATCACGGTGACGCCGCCGTGCTTCTCGATCAGCGGCTTGGCGGCCACCGTGTAGGCGGAGAAGAACGAGGCGGCGATGAGCAGCACGAGATCGCCGCTGCTCGCCTGCCAGCTCGCGGCGAGCAGCTTGTCGGACAGAAAGATCAGCACGCCGCCGCAGGCCACCGCCACGCCCGCCACCTGCGCGCGCGTCAACCGCTCGTAGCCGGCGCGGCGCAGCAGCAGCAGCGTGAACACCGGCCCCATGGCGAGGATCAGCGAACTGGAGAAGGCGGTCGACCAGTGGATGCCGTAGGTCACCAGACCGACGTGCAGCAGATGCCCCATCAGGCCGAGCCGCACCAGCGCCCACCACTCGCTGCGGTCGAGCTTCGGCCAGCGCGCGCCGAAGCGCTGCCACAGCAACAGCACGGCACAGGCCGGCATGATCAGATAGCGCGCGAACAGGAAGCCGCCGGGGCCGAGCGCGGTGAACACCGCCTTTTGCACGCTGAAGTTGGCGCCCCAGACGAGCACGAGCGCAAAAGCGAGCAGCAACGCGGTGCGCTGTCGCCGCGCTTCGCGCGGCGCCGCGCGTGGCGTGGATGAATCGGACAAGGGCGGGAAGCAGCTCGTTGAGGCGCGGCGCAACGTGGGCGGACAGTATCGGGCTGCCGTCGCCGCGCAGGCGGGAATCTAGCGGCTTTGCCGCGGTCGGCGCCGGGCGCGGACCGCTTGCACTTGCCTGAGTCGGTGCGGGGCGAGCGGCGCCCGTGGTTCGTTTTCCGGGGGTCTTCGGCGCCGTAGGCTGCGGCGCGGCGGCACCCGCATCAGGTACCGCCTCGCAGCCGGCCGTCAGCGCACGACCATGGTGTGGACGGTCGTGGCGCCGGCGACGCTGATTTGTCCCCAGCACGGAGCGACGTCTTCCACCCGGAGCACGTCGCCCGCCTGGAACAGACGTGTCCGCCCGTCGCTCGTCGAGACTGACATCGTCCCGGCAAGGTAGATCACGTACTGGGGCGCGGGAGCCGGGTGGTATTTCTTCGCCTTTTCGTCGGCAGCGCCCCAGCCGGCCTCGAACACGGCGAATGCCGCCCGCGTCGCCGAGCCACCCTTGGCATAGAAAGGCTGGGTCGGCAGAGGCAGCGCCGCAAATGCGCGATTCGCTGGCCCGAACGCGGGCCCGGGGTCCGCGGCACCGCCACTGTGCCGGCAGACGCCGCAACCGGTCCGATCCGCCGGTCTTCGCCGCCGGCTGCGTCGCACCCAGGGCGGCAAGTCAGCGCCGGACGGCGGCCCCGCGCAGCGCGGCCGTTGCGCCGGCCTTCTTCTGTTCACGCCGCCGCACTGCCGCCTGCATGGCGGCGAACTCGCGCTGGAAGCGTTCGGTGATCGCCTCGGGGTCGGGCACGAGGTTGGCGTCGGACACCACCGCCAGCGTCGCCGCGCCCTTGTAGCTGAGGATGCTGATGCCCATGCCGAGCTCCCTGCCTGGGTGCGGCACCCAGAACATCACCCGGTCGATCGGCACGCCGGCGAGGTACAGCGGGTCCTTCGGCCCGGCGACGTTGGTCATCACCACGCTCGCCTTCGAGCCGAAAAGCTGCACCGCGAAGTCCTCGACCGCCTTCGGCGTGCGGCCGAAGAGGTTGAACAGCGCCAGCACGGCGATCGCCTCCGGGCTTCGCTTCAGCGCGTCCATGTGCGCCTTGGTCCGGCGCAGCCGCGCCAGCGGATCCTTGGCCCCGATGGCCAGCTCGAGGATGACGAGGCCGAACTCGTTGCCCAGATCCTCGGCGCGGCCGGGCGGACGCAGGTCCACCGGCACCATCGCGCGCACGGTGATGCCGTCGACATCGACGCCGCGCCGGCGCAGGTAGTGGCGCAGCGCGCCGGTCATCGCGGCGACCAGCACGTCGTTGATCTTGGCGCCGAGCGGCGCGCCGATTGCCCGCACATCGGCCAGCGGCACCGGCTCGGACCAGGCGACGCGCTTCTTCAGCCCGAAGTCGCCCTTCAGCGGCGAGCGCGGGTCCGGCGCCTTCAGCAGTTCGGCCGCCAGCGTGCCGGCGCCGGCGAGCACGAGCGCGGCCTTCTCGGCGAGCTGGCGCGGGTGCATGGCGGCGTCGATGGCGCCATCCATCGCCGAGCGCAGCTGCTCGACCGACCACTCGGCCGCATCGACCGCCGGCGCAAACAGCCGTTCGATCAGACCCGGCCTGCGCGCCCGCGCGCCTGTGTGTGCGGACGGCGTGCGCCATCCGTTCGGCGTGGTGTCGAAAAGCGCGCGGGCGACGAGCACGCTGGCGGTGCCGTCGCCGATGCAGTGGTGCATGCGCGTGATCAGCGCACTGCCGCCGTCGACGCCGTCGACCACGTGTACGTCCCAAAGCGGCCGCGAGCGATCCAGCGGCGTGCTCACCAGATCGCTCACCAGCGCCGCCAGCGCCGCCTTGCCGCCGGGCGCCGGCAGGGCGACGTGATGCATGTGCTGCTCGATGGCGAAACCCGGCATCTCTTCCCACTGCGGCGAGGCCAGCGGCAGGGCGGGCTCGACCACGCGGCAGCGAAAACGCTCGAACTGCGCCAGCCGCGCCGTGTAGACCGCCTTGACCCGCTCGAAATCGAGCGGCTTGCGGGTGGTCAGGATCGACGTGATCACCGCCGTGTTGGCCGGCCCGTCGATGTGGAACCAGGCCGCGTCGACCGCGGACATGGGGTGCGATTTCATGACTGGATGTCCGCCGCCGGCTGCCGCGCGCGCCTTGGGGCCGCGGCGGCGCGTTCGCCCCGGACGGTTGTCTCGATGCGGCCGATTGTCCGCCGCCCGCAGCGGCATCCTTGGCCTTGGATCAGGAAACCCGCAGCGTCGTCCCGGCCGCCGGACAGGCCCGCGGGTATCGTCATCGGATGTTGATCCGGGTCGAGTGCTATGCCGGTTACCGCGGCGAGCAGGAGCCGACCGCGTTCTGGCTCGGCGAGCGCCGGCTCGCGGTGCGCGCGATCGTCGACCGCTGGTTCGCGCCGGCGCAGCGCTGGTTCCGGGTCGATGCCGAGGACGGCAACCTGTACGTCCTGCGCCACGACGAGTCGCGCGACGAATGGGACATCGCCGCGTTCACGCGGGCGCCGGGCTGACGGAAGCGCGCCGCGCCGCAAGGGCGGCACGATCGGCCACGGCCGGCTCCAGCGCTCCGCGCGGCCGAACGCATCACGGTCGCGCGGCGTAGGCCTCGTCGAAGGCCGCCTCGAGCGGCTTGCTGGTGCCGCGGATCTCGTCGACGACCTTCTTCGCCCAGTCGAAGTATTCGCGGCGGCGCGCAAGATCCCAGCCGTGCGGCGGGTGCGAGGCCATGTCGCGCACGTTGCAGGTCTTGTCGGCGAGCTTGACCAGACGCGCCCGGCGCGACAGATGCTTCGCATGCTCGATCTGCAGCCGCTTGCGGTCGGCTTTCGACAGCGTCTTGTCGTCGCTGACCTCGCGCACGACCTGCGCGATGCCACGGCCGAACTTCTCCTTCAGTTCCTCGTAGGTGGTCTCGGTGTCCTCGAGCGTGTCGTGCAGGATCGCCGCGGCCAGCGTCTTGTGGTCGGTGACGCCGCCTTCGATCGCCAGCACGCGGGCCAGCGCGATCGGATGGTTGATGTACGGCGAGGCGTCGACGTCCTTGCGCCGCTGGTTGCGATGCTTGTGGGCCGAGAACGCCAGCGCGTCCATCAGCAGCGTGATCTCGGCGTGGGCCTTGCTCTTCACGACGTCGCCGCCGCGGTTCGATCAGCAGGTCATGCGGAAGTGTTCGCCGGCCATCAGGTCCTGTGCCAGGTACTGGCGGCGGAACTCCTCGAACGGCAGGTCGTCGGCCGCCTCCCGCTCTTGCTGCGCGCGGTGCGATTCGGTCGCCAGCCGCTCGTAGCGCGCGGCCGCTTCGGCGGGCAGCGGCCGGGCCAGCAGTTCGTCGCGATGCCGCTGCGACTGCGCCAGCGCAAAGGCCGGAAACGAGCGGCCGTGGTTCAGATCGGTCTCGAGCAGCACCCGGGTGGACGGCAGGGAGTCGAAGTCCTGCAGCGCCGCGATCGCCGCCGCCAGCGCCTTGCGGTAGGCGTGTCCGCCGTTGGCGTCGGCATAGGCGCGGTCGAGCGCGGCGGCGATCGGCTCGCACTCGCGCAGCAGCCGGCCACCCCACTCGGCCGGCATCAGGTCGGCCGGCGTCAGGTCCGTGAGCGCCAGGTCGGCGGACAGTTCGGCGGTGGGCTGCGCGCCGTCGGGCGCCGCCGGCGCCGCTGCTTCGGCGGCGAACAGGTCGGCCGTGCGGTGAAGGCGCAGGCGCGGGTCGCGGCCGCGCTCGGCGATGCGGCGTTGGTTGCGCGCCATCGCCGCGATCTCCTGCGGCGAGTCGGGCGGACTGTCGGCGAGCAGGCAGTGCAGCAGGAAGATGTCGAGCAGCCGCATCTGTTCGAGGCCGATGCCCACCGGGCGGAACGGATCGATGTCGACCAGCCGCACCTCGACGTACTCGACGCCGCGCAGGCCGAGCGCGCGCAGCGGCCGCTCGCCCGGCAGGATGCGCCGCTTCGGCCGGATGGTGCCGTAGAACTCGTTTTCGATCTGCAGCAGCGTGGTGGCGAGCTGCTTGTAGCGGTCGCCATCGCGCAGGCCGATGGCCGCATACGGCGGATAGGTCTCGGTGAGCGCCCGATGCAGCGTGCGCGCGTAGCTGCCGATGCAGTTGAAACTGACCGCCAGCGCCGCCTGCGCGTCGCTCTGGTAGCCGAGGCGGCCCATGCGCAGCGAAGTGCCGTAGGGCGCGAAGCAGGTTCCCGTGCCCCACTCGCACAGACCGTGGCTGCGGCCGCTGACGAAGGTGCCGCATACCGCCGGCGAGGCGCCATGCAGCAGCAGCAGCAGCCATGAGTGGCGGCGGAAGTTGCGGATCAGCGCGAAGTAGGCGTCGTCGCGGTAGCGCTCGACCGAGTCGCGGCTGCCGTCGACGGCCTGCAGCAGCGCCCACGCCTCAGCCGGCAGCGAGAAGTTGTAGTGGATGCCGGAGATGGTCTGCATGCGCCGGCCGTAGCGGTGTGCCAGGCCCTGCCGGTAGACGGTCTTCAGGCGCCCCATGTTCGAGCGGCCGTACTGGCCGAGAGGAATGTTGTCCTCGTCGGGCAGCTTGCACGGCATGCTGGCGCACCAGATCAGCTCGTCGCCGATGCTGCGGTAGACGAACTGGTGCAGCTCGGTGAGCTCCTGCAGCAGCGCCTCGACGCTGGTGTGCGCGCCGGTAATCAGTTCGAGCTGCGACTCGCTGAAATCGGTGGTGATGTTCGGGTGCGTCAGCGCCGAGCCGAGTGCCGGCGGATGCGGCGAGTTCGCCAGGGCGCCGTCGGGCCGCACGCGCAGACCCTCCTTCTCGATGCCGCGCAGGATGCCGCGCAGCACGGCAGGGGGCAGGGCATCCAGTCGCTGCTGCAGCTTGCTCAAGCGCGGCCTCCGGTCGTTGGACAGGCGGCGATGCGCCTGACGGCAGGGGAGACTTTAGCGGCTTTGCCGCTACGCCATCGCCAGCCGCGACGGCGTCGCTGCCGGGGCGACGGGCTCGCGCGCGGCGTCAACCGGCGCCGCGTTCAGAGCCGCAGATAGGCGTAGTGCTCGCGGGTCTGAAGCCGGCCGATCTCGGCGATGCCGGAGGGCACGAGCCGGGCTTGCGCGATGACCGTTTGCGGATCGATCTGGCGCCGTGCCAGCGTGTTGCCGCAGACGCGGAAGTCCACACCGCGGCTGCTGAGTGCGGCCACGCTCGTCTCGAACAGTTCACCGGTCTCGGCGTCGCGCGCGCCGGCGAGCAGGAAATCGACCCCTTTGTTGTGCGCCACCACGACCGCCCTGACCCTGGGGTTGGTTTCGAGGTGATTGGCGAGATTGCGCAGCGCGGTGGCCGGATTGGTGCTTTCGTTGATGTGATAGACGATCCGCTCTTCGCCCATCGTCGCGAGCTGCGGGTAGGCGATCCACGCCAGCAGCGTCGCCACGGCCAGCAGCAGCGCCACCGGCACCGCCATCAACGCCGCCGGCCGCCGCCACCAGGGCGTCGCGCAGCGCATCGTTGCGCGCAGCTGCCCTGCGACCCGTTCGCGCAGCTGCGCGGGCGCCGGCTCGCAGCCGATGCGGGAGCCGATCGTCGCCCGCAGCCGGCGCAGCGCATCATGGTGCGTGCGGCACTCGGCGCAGGAGGCCAGATGATCTTCGAGCGCGAGCGACGACGTGACGTCGAGTTCGCGGTCCACGTACGCCTGCGCCAGCCGGCGCGTCCTTGCACAGTCCATCCGTTACTCCTTGGCCGGCCCTGCACCGAGCGCCCGGGCGAGCAGCAGCCGGCCGCGCGCCAGGCGCGACATGACGGTGCCGATCGGCGCGTCGGTGACGGCGGCGATCTCCTTGTACGACAGGCCGTGCAGTTCGCGCAGCACGACCGTTTCGCGGAACTCCAGCGGCAGCGCGGCGATGGCGTCGCGCACCTGCGCCGTCGACTCGTTCTGCAGTGCCGTGTCCTCGGCACTGGGCATCGGGTCGAAGGCGCCACCGTGGGCGATCTCGTCGAAGGTTTCGAAGCGGCCCGCTGGAGGTTCCTTGTCCATCATCGAGCAACAGGTGTTGCGCACGATCGCCAGCAACCAGGCGCGCCCTTCCTCGCCATGGAATGAGTCGAAGAAGCGATAGGCACGGAGGAACGCTTCCTGGACGATCTCCTCCGCCATCACTGTGTCGCGAGTCAGCCACCGGGCGAGGTCGTAGGCCGCATCGAGGTGCGGAACGAGTAGCCGCTCGAAACGCCGGCATTTCTCGTCGTCCGCCAACGGCCCCTCCTGTGAAGACAGTTCCGGCCGGAATCTTATTCCCGCATCCCGCACCAGCCGCTCAGGAATATTTCCTTCGCGCGACGGGTATATGCAGTAGAGGCGAGAGGCAAGTGCCTCCGCCTCTCGCTTCGCCGGCAAGTCCAATCCAAAAGCAGGAGACCTCATGATCCGCCGCAATTTCATTCAGCTCGCCCCGCTCGCCGCCCTGCTTGCCGCGGGCCTCACGCCGGCCGCCCGCGCCCAGACCGCGCAGGAAGGCGTGGTCATCCAGGTCAGCGATGGCGACCCGAAGACCTGGAACCAGGCGCTGAACGTGATCCGCAATATCCAGGCCGAGCGCAGCAACGCCAAGGTCGAACTCGTCGTGTTCGGCAACGGCATCGACATGCTGAAGTTCGACTCGCCGATTGCGGGCCGCATCGACGAGGCGCTGGCTGCCGGTACCGACGTGCGGATGTGCCAGAACACGATGCGCGGGCGCAAGGTCACCGAAAAGGACATGCATCCGAAGATCGGTTACGTAAAGGCCGGCGTCATAGAGATCATCGACAAGCAGAAGCAAGGCTGGATCGTCGTGCGGCCGTAGAACTCTTTTCCCGGAACGCTGCGCCGCGAGGACAGCGTCGCGTCTTCCTGCGACGGTGTGGAGGAACCCGCGCTTCATCGGGGTGCGGCCGCAGTCGCATCGATTCAGCGGCCGCGGGCTGTCCGCGTGTCATGCTTGCCGGGCCGCGCCGTGCTGGCCACGGCCGCGGCCCGCTTTCGATGAAGACGCTCGGCGCACGCGAACTTGCACTGATCAGCCGCGGCACGCTGGCCGACTACGAGCAGCGCGCCGAGGACTTCTGGCGCGGCACGCGCGACCACGATGTGCGCCAGAACATCGAGGCGCTGCTCGCCGCCATCGAAGGCGCGCCGCCGTTTGCGATCCTCGACTTCGGCTGCGGGCCGGGGCGCGACCTGAAGGTCTTCGCCGAGCACGGTCATGAGGCGATCGGGCTCGACGGCGCGCCGCGATTCGTGCGCATGGCGCGCGACTACAGCGGCTGCGAGGTCTGGGAACAGGATTTCCTGCGCCTCGCGCTGCCGCCGGAGCGCTTCGACGGCGTCTTCGCCAATGCCTCGCTTTTTCACGTGCCTGCCCAGGAACTGCCGCGGGTGTTGCGCGAACTGGCGGCGGCGCTGAAGCCGCGCGGCGTGCTGTTCTCGTCGAATCCGCGCGGCGACGACGAAGAAGGGTGCAGCGGCGGACGCTACGGCGCGTTTCACTCGCTCGACACCTGGCGCCGATACATGGCGGCAGCGGGCTTCATCGAGATTGGCCATTATTACCGGCCACCCGGCCTGCCGCGCGATGAGCAGCCGTGGCTGGCCAGCGTCTGGCGCAAGGGCGCGACGTAAAGCGCGGCACGGCGCCGAGGTAAGTGCTCATTCGCAGCCGCCCTGCGAAGCGCGCCGCTGCCGGGCGCCGCCGCGCCACGCGACACATCGCGCCGGGGCCGCCCACCGATCGGCAGACCGATTCCCGGTACGAGGCGGCATCGGCTGACCGAAGTCAAAGCGGCGGTGTGTCGTGGGTCCAAAGTGCCATGACAGGTCCGGCCGCAGCGCTGCGCACGGAAATCGCGCGAGCGGTTTTCGCTTCTTCGTAGGGCGGCGCGGCCGGGCCCTGCAACGACCGCTGGGACGCCGGCAACATAGCCGGCGCCGGGCGCGTCTTCGGCAGCGGCAAAACAGGGAGACAGGGATGCCTCGGACTTTCTTGCTTCTGGCGATCTGTGCCGCGCTGAGCGGCCCGCTCGGCGCGCAGGACCCGAACAGCAGCCAGCCGCAGCCGCTTGCCGGCCTGAAGGCGGCGGCGCAGGTCTCGCGCGACAGCTTCGGCATTGCGCACATCAAGGCCGGCAACGACCGCGACCTGTACTTCATGCAGGGCTGGGTGCACGCGCAGGACCGCCTGTTCCAGATGGACTACAACCGCCGGCAGGCCAGCGGCACGCTGGCCGAACTGCTCGGACCCGGCGCCTTGGCCGCCGATGTCGAACTGCGCACGATCGGCATCCGCCGTGCCGCCGCGCGCTCGCTGCCGCTGATCTCGCCGGCGACGCGCGCCGCCGTCGAGGCCTACGCCGCGGGCGTCAACGCCTATGTTGCCGGCCTTGCCCAGCTGCCGCCGGAGTATCAGGCGCTCGAAATCACGAAGTTCCAGCCGTGGACGGCGCTCGACACGGTGGCGGTGGCCAAGTCGCTGACCTTCGGCCTGTCGTTCTCGCTCGACGACATCGACAACACGCGCGCGCTGCAGACGTACAGCGCGGTGTTCGATCCGGTGCTCGGGCCGGGCACGGGGTTCACGCTGTTCAGCGAAGACCTGTGGCGGTCGCAGCCGTTCTATTCCGCCTCGACCGTGCCGGACGCGACGGTGGGCGGGGCGGTGGCGATCGCTCCGGCGCGCCGGCCGACCGGCGCCGCCGATGCGTCGGCCGCGCGGCTTGGCGCTGCCTACCTCGACCGCGTGCGCGAGATGCCGTTCTTCAGGCAGCGCCTGGATCGCGACAACCGGCCGGGCTCCAATCAGTGGGCGGTATCCGGGCGCCACACCGCGAGCGGCCTGCCGCTGGTGGCCAACGACCCGCACCTGGCGCTCGACGCGCCGTCGACGTTCTATCCGATCCACCTGACCGCGGGCGACGCCGACGCGATGGGCAGCGGCTTCGCCGGCGTGCCGTTCGTCGTCGTCGGCCAGAACCGTCACATCGCCTGGGGCGCCACCGTCAGCCCGCTCGACGTGACCGACATCTACCAGGAGCAGATCGTCGCCGACGCCGCCTCGCCGAGCGGGCTGTCGACGATTTACATGGGCCACCGGGAGTGGGTGATCCCGGTGCCCGAGTCGTACAGGGTCAACCTGGTCGGCGACGGCATCGCCGACAACATCGTCCCGGCGCCGCCGAACCCGGGCATTCCGGCGGCGACGCTGATCGTGCCGCGGCGGAACAACGGCCCGATCGTGCAGCTCGACCTCGCCGGCGGGAAGGCGATCAGCGTGCAGTACACGGGCTTTTCCGGCACGCGCGAGCTCGACACCTTCTACGCCTGGAACCGCGCGCGCAACCTGGCGGAGTTCCAGCGTGGCCGGCAGTGGTTCGACTCCGGCACGCAGAACTTCGCCTACGCCGACATCTACGGCAACATCGCCTACTTCGCGTCGTCTGAAGTGCCGGTGCGCGAGGACCTGCAGGCGGGCTTCGTCGCCGGACTGCCGCCCTGGTTCATCCGCAACGGCAGCGGCGGCAACGAGTGGCTGCCGCTGCGCAGCCCGCAGCCGGGACAGGCGGTCCCGTTCGAGATCCTGCCCGACGACGAGATGCCGCACACGATCAATCCGCCCGCGGGCTGGTTCGTCAATGCCAACAACGACCCGGCCGGCACGGCGCTCGACAACAACCCCTTGAACCAGCTTCGCCCCGGCGGCGGGCTGTACTACCTGAACGCGGCCTACGACTTCGGGCTGCGCGCCGGACGCATCACCGAACTGATCCGCGGCAGGGTCGCCGCCGGACGGGTGTCGTTGCGCGACATGCAGGCGATCCAGGCCGACGTCGTGCTGCCCGATGCGCCGTACTTCGTGCCGCTGATCACTCAGGCGCTGGCGCGCGGCGCGGCCTCGTCCGATCCGACGCTGCGGGCGCTGGCGAGCCTGCCGGCGGTGCAGGCCGCGGTCGGGCGCCTTGGCGCGTGGAACTTCAAGGCGCCGACCGGCATCGCGCAGGGCTATGACGCCGCCGATCGCGACGGCGTGCTCGCCGCACCGACGAGCGAGGAGGTCGCCGAGAGCGTGGCCGCGACGCTGTACAACGTCTGGCGCGGCCAGTTCATCCGCAACACGGTCGACGCCACGCTCGAAGGCGTGCCGCTGCCGCCGGGGGTCTCGCTGCCCAAACCCGGTTCGCAGCTGGTGATGACGGCGCTGAAGCGCCTGCTCGAGCGGCCGCAGCCGGGCATCGGCGCCTCGGGCATCAACTTCTTCAACGCGCCGGCGGCCTCGGCGCCGGACCGACGCGACATCCTGATCCTGAAGAGCATGGCCGACGCGCTGACGCGGCTGGCAGGGCCCGAATTCGCCGCGGCCTTCGGCGGCTCGACCAGTCTCGACGACTACCGCTGGGGCAAGCTGCACCGGATCGTGATGAACCACCCGCTCGGCGGGCCGTTCGAGTGGCCCCCGGCGTTCGGCGCGTTGCCGCATCCGCTGGGCGCGGCGCTGCCGGGCTTGCCCACCGATGGCGGCTTCGGCGTGGTCGACGCCTCGAACCACGACCCGCGCGGGCAGACGGCGAACGGGTTCATGTACGGCAACGGCCCGGTCAACCGCTTCGTTGCTGAAGCGGGACCACCGGGGGTATACGCCGAATCGGTCTGGCCGGGCGGCACCAGCGCCATTGCCGGCAATCCGTTCTACCTGAACCTGCTGCCGCGTTATCTCAGCAACGACACGGTGCCGCTGCTGTTCGGCGTCAACGACCTGCGGCAGAACCTGAGCAGCGTGAGCCGCTTCGTGCCGGCGAGGTAGGCGGCGGCAAGGCGGCCGGCACACCCGGCCGCCTTGCCGCCCTTTGCGTGCCGTGCGCGAGGGCGCCGCCGGCGCCGCGGCAGCGCTGCTTCGGCTACGCCGCGGCGAGCCTTCGCCGCACGCGCAGCAGCAGCGTGCTGGCGATGGCGAGGTTGAGCAGGTTCCAGCCGATGCCGTTGACGAAGGCGGCGTCGTAGGAACCGGTCAGGTCGAAGACCATGCCCGACATCCAGCCGCCGAGCGCCATGCCGAGCAGGGTGAACATCAGCACCGTGCCGGTTCTGCTGCCCGCCTCGCTCGGCGGGAAATGCTCGCGCACGATGATCGCGTAGCTGGGCACGATCCCGCCCTGGAACAGCCCGAACAGCGCCGAGATCGCGTACAGCGAGGCGAGGCTGTCGAAGGGCAGGAACAGCAGCAGCGCCGCGCCCTGCAGCGCCGAGCCGAGCAGCAGCGTGCGCAGGCCGCCGATGCGGTCGCAGATCGCGCCGGAGATCAGGCGGCTGGCGATGCCGAAGCCGAGCATCAGCGACAGCATCTCGGCGCCGCGGGCGGCGCCGTAGCCGAGGTCGCCGCAGTAGGCGACGATGTGGACCTGCGGCATCGACATCGCCACGCAGCAGGCCAGTCCGGCAAGGCACAGCAGCACCGTCGCCGCCGCAGGCGACAGGCCGAAGGGCCGGCTCGTCGATCCCGCCGCCGCAGCCGCCGCAGGACCGGTCGGCAGCGGCAGCGGCGGCCGTTGGCGCAGCAGCGGCGCCAGCGCCAGCATGACGACGGCGCAGAAAGCGCCAAGGCCGAGGTAGGTGTCGCGCCAGCCGGCAGTTTCGACGAAGTGCTGCACGATCGGCGGCCACACGGTGCCGGCGAGGTAATTGCCGCTGGCGCACACCGCCACGGCGATGCCGCGCCGGCGCACGAACCACAGCGCGGTATCGGCGATCAGCGGCGCGAAGGTGGCCGAGGCGCCGAGCAGGCCGATCAGCACGCCGTGCGCGATCGAGAACAGCCAGATGTCGCCGGCGAAGCCGGCAGCGGCATAGCCGAGGCCGAGCCCGACCGCGCTGATCAGCAGCGGCACCGTCACGCCATGACGGTCGGCCAGCTTGCCCATCAGGATGCCGCCCAGGCCGAAGCCGACCAGCAGCCAAGTGTACGGCATCGACGCATCGGCACGCGCCACGCCGAACTCGGCCTGCACCGCAGGCAGGACCACGGCGACGACGTACATGCCGCTGCCGCCGACGGTCATCAGCACCAGCGCGACCAGCAGTCGCATCACGGCGTAGCGGGAATCGGGTTGCGGCGACATCGAGGAAGCGGGCGTTGGCGGCGGCAAGGGCGCCGTTATCGCACACCCGGGCGCCGCGCGGGGCGCGCGTCGCACGGGCCGACCCTGTTTGCGGCGAGCGCGCGGCACTGCGCTAGATTGCACGCATGAGCGAGACCTCGGCTTCGTCGCCGGTGGCCGTCGTCACCGGCGGGGCGCGCGGCATCGGCCTGGCGATCGCGCGCTGGTTCCTCGGTCGCGACCATCGGGTCGCGCTGCTCGACATCGACGGCGAGACCCTGGCCGCCACCGAGCGCGCGCTGGCCGATGCCGACCGCGTGCTGGCGATCGTCTGCGACGTCGCCGTGCCGGCGCAGGCGGTGCCGGCGATCGACCGCGTGGCGGCGCGCTTCGGCCGCATCGACGCGCTGGTCAACAACGCCGGCGTGGCCGTGTTCAAGCCGATCGGACAGACGACCTTCGAGGAATGGGCGCGCGTCATGGCGGTCAACCTCGACGGCCCGTTCATCTGCACGCAGGCCTGCGTGCCGCACATGCTGAAGGCGGGCGGCGGCGCCGTGGTCAACATCGCGTCGATTTCCGGCCTTCGCGCCAGCACGCTGCGGGCGGCCTACGGCACCAGCAAGGCGGCGCTGCTGCACCTGACCCGGCAGCAGGCGGTCGAACTGGGCAACGCAGGCATCCGGGTCAATGCGATCGCTCCGGGCCCGGTCGACACCGCGATGGCCAGGGCGGTGCACACGCCGGCGATCCGCGCCGGCTATCACGACGCCATTCCGCTGGCCCGTTACGGCACGCCCGAGGAAATCGCCGCCGCCGTCGGTTTCCTGTGCAGCGGCGAGGCCAGTTACATCAACGGCCAGGTGCTGGCGGTGGACGGCGGCTTCGATGCGGCCGGAATCGGCCTGCCGGCGCTGCGCCAGTCGCGGCCGGACTGATCGCGCCCGCCGAGAGCGCGGCGGACCGGCGCCGCTAGTTCGCTTCTTCCTTGAACCGCTTGCGCCGCCGCTCTTCGCAGACGAATTCCTCGAGGTCGGGATCGAGCGCGCTGCGCGCGGAAACGATGCCGATCGGCTTGCCGTCCTCGATCACCGGCAGATGACGGAACCCGTTCTCGTGCATCAATGTCATCGCGTAGCCGAAGGTATTGCTCGGCTTGACGGTCTTCGGCTCGCGCGTCATCACCTGCACGAGCTTCGTGGCCTGCGGATCGAGACCACGGGCGATGACGCGGAACACCGCGTCGCGCTCGCTGAAGATGCCAAGCAGGCGCCCCTGTTCGACGACCAGCACGGCGCCGACCTGTTTCTTGGCCATCATCTCCGAGGCCTCTCGCACCGACATGGTCGGCGGCGCCGTGAGGAACTTGCGGCGCTCCATGATGCTTCTGATCGGCTGGCTGAACACGATGACCTCCCGTCATCCTCTCGCATCGGAACGCAGGACTGCATCCCGACGCAGTCGGCCGAGCGACGGCCGAATTAACGTTTGCCAAAGCTAACGACCGACCCCATAGCCATCCTTGATCGCCGTCAACCCTTACCGACTGGAGTAGTCCGTTCGCCTCGCCTCGTGCAAGGCCTTCGCTGTGCCTGCATCGCAGCGCCCCGGCACTGCAGCGCAGTAAATTGACGCACGCGTCGCCCTTGCCGCGGTCGCGGACATCGCCTCGCTGATGCACAACGTTCCGCGCCTGATCGCCCATCTCGACATGGATGCGTTCTATGCATCGGTCGAACTGCTGCGCTACCCGGAACTGCGCGGACTGCCGGTGGTGATCGGCGGTGGCGCGCGCCATCAGCCGACCTGGGAATCGGACCCCGCAACCGGCGAGTGGCGGCGCCGCTTCGCCCGCCTGCGCGGCTACACCGGCCGCGGCGTGATCACCACGGCGACCTACGAAGCGCGCGCCTTCGGCGTGAATTCGGCTATGGGCCTGATGCGCGCGGCGCAACTCGCCCCCGATGCCGTGCTGCTGCCGGTGGACTTCGACGAGTACCGCAAGTACTCGCGCCTGTTCAAGGCGGCCGTGCGCGAGATCGCGCCGCTCATCGAGGATCGCGGCATCGACGAGATCTATATCGACCTGACCGAGGTCGTCGCAGCGCGGCTGGCCGAAGCCGGCAGCGAACCGGGCACGGACATCGTCGCCGAAGGGTGGTGGTGCGCACGCGAAGTCGCGCGAGAGATCAAGCAGGCCGTGCGCCGGGCCACCGGCCTGTCGTGTTCGATCGGCCTGGCGCCGAACAAGCTGGTCGCCAAGATCGCCTCGGAACTGGACAAGCCGGACGGTCTGACCGTCGTCACCGAACACGACATCGCCGCGCGCATCTGGCCACTGTCGGTGCGGCGAATCAACGGCGTCGGACCGAAGGCGGCGGCGAAACTGGCGCGGCTGGGCATCGCCACGATCGGCGAGGCGGCCGCCGCCGATCCGGCCTGGCTGATGCGGCACTTCGGCGCCAGCTACGGCGCATGGCTGCACGCCGCGGCGCACGGCCGCGACGAGCGGCCGATCGTCACGCACAGCGAACCGGTATCGATGAGCCGCGAGACCACGTTCGAGCGCGATCTGCACGCGGTGCGGGACCGCGCCGCGCTGTCGAAGATCTTCACCGCGCTGTGCGTCGAGGTCAGCGAAGACCTGCGCCGCAAGCGTTACGCGGGGCGCAACGTCGCCATCAAGCTGCGCTTCGACGATTTCCGCACCGTCACCCGCGCCAAAACCCTGGGGTCGCCCACCGACGATGCGCGCGCGATCCGCCGCGCGGCAGGAGAGTGCCTGAAGCGTGTCGACCTGTCGCAGCGCATCCGCCTGCTCGGCGTGCGCGTCGGTGCGCTGGCGCACAAGGACGCCGACGCCGGCGTCGACCGCGCCGGCCCTCTGTTCAGCCCGCCCGACTGAACCGCAGTGCCGGACGCAGGCGCGGGCGGCCGGCCGCCACGGCGCCGCAGCCGCATCGCCGTGATCGGGCCGTCGACGGTTCCCACCGCCGGCAGCGGCGCGTAATCTGCCGGCACAGCTTCCGCGCGCGGCCGGGTGCAGGCCGCCAGGGAGGTCGGATGAGCGAAGGCCGACTGCTGACGCCGCGAGAGGCGGAGGCGGTGATCGAAGAGCGGATCGAGTGGTTCGGGCTCGGCGTGCTGCCGCGCGTGTCCGTCACCGAACAGGCGGACGGCTGCTGGCGGGTGCGCTGGGACCACCTCGAGCGCACCGTGCCGCCGATGGCCTACGACCAGTGGTATGCCTGGCTGCAGGAGAACGTCGGCTCGCTCGATCCGGGCGACCTGGAGACGACGGAAAGCTGAGCCGCGCCGGCCGCGCTTTTCGTTCGTTGCCAAGCCAACCCTTGAGGCAGCGCATAAGCCGCTGTCGCGGCGCCCGCGTATGCTTGCCACAGGAGCGCTGAAAAGGGGCGGCAACGCGCGCGCCGGGCCGCCGCAAGCGCCGATGGCCGAAAACGCCGCGCGAGGGTGATGCCGTGAGCCACAAGCACGAACAACTGCTGAAGCTGATCTTCCACGATCCGATCAGCGGCAACATCCACTGGCGCGAGATCGAGTCGCTGCTCAACCATCTCGGCGCCGAAATCGAACCGCTGTCCGGCGCGCGCATCCGCGTCAAGCTGAATCGCGCCGAGGGCATCCTGCACCGGCCGCATCACTCCAACGTGATGAACGTGCAGGCGATCAAGCACCTGCGCGAGTACCTCGGCCGCGCCGGCGCCACGCCTTCGATGTACGAAGCGGCGCGCGAGGCCGAGCGCAAGGCTTGACCCGGTTGGCGAGGTCGTTCAGCGACGCGTGATGCGTCGCCGCGGCGCGGGCCGCGGTGCCGCAGCGCCGGGGACTCGGGCCCCGCCCTGCGCCGGGGCGACGGCGTCGCGGCTAATCAGCGGTCCTCGTGCGCCAGCTTCTGCCCGTGCTCGCGGGTGGCGTGGAAGTGGACCTGCGGCCAGTACTTCATCGTCACTTCCAGGTTCACGCTGTTGCTGGCCAGGTAGACCGGGTTGCCGTCGACGTCGCGCGCCAGCCGCGCCGACTGTTCCTTCTCGAACTCGCGCCGGGTCTTCTCGTCGGGATAGGTGAGCCAGCGCGCGGTCGAGATGCCTGGCGTGTCGTAGACCGCATCGACGTTGTACTCGTGCTTCAGCCGGTGGGCGACGATCTCGAACTGCAGCGGCCCGACCGCGCCGAGCAGCAGCTCGCCGGTGGCCATCGCGAGCACCTGGATCGCGCCCTCCTCGCCGAGCTCGGCCAGTCCCTTGGCCAGCGGCTTGGCCTTGAACGGGTCGCGCGCGCGCGCCACGCGGAACAGTTCCGGCGCGAAGTACGGGATGCCCTTGAAGCCGAGCGTCTCGCCTTCGCTCAGCGTATCGCCGATCTGCAGCTGCCCGTGGTTGTGGATGCCGATGATGTCGCCGGCCACCGCCTCGGCGCTGGCCACGCGCTCGTTGGCCATGAAGGTGAGCGCGTTGCCGAGCTTGATCTCGCGGCCGGCGCGCACGTGCCAGACCTTGATCCCCGGCGAGTAACGGCCCGAGCACACGCGCAGGAAGGCGATGCGGTCGCGGTGGCGCGGGTCCATGTTGGCCTGGATCTTGAACACGAAGCCGGAAAACGGCGCCTCGACCGGCGCCACCGCGAGGGCCCCGGCGTCGCGCGGCTGCGGCGGCGGCGCCCACTTCACCAGCGCCTGCAGGATCTCCTGCACGCCGAAGTTGTTGATGCCGGAGCCGAAGAACACCGGCGTCTGGCCTGCGGCGAGGAACTTCTGCAGTTCGAACGGATGGCTGGCACCGCGCAGCAGCTCGACGTCGTGCGCCAGCGTGGCCGCCTCCTGCGGGAACAGCTCCGCCAGCTGCGGGTTGTCGACGCCGTGGATCTCCTCCGCCTCGCGCGTGGCGCGCGACTCGCCGGGGGCGAAACGCAGCAGCCGGTCGTCGAGCAGGTGGTAGACGCCGCGGAAGTGCTTGCCCATGCCGAGCGGCCATGTCACCGGCGCGCAGTCGATTCTCAACACCGACTCGATCTCGGCCAGCAGGTCGAACGGCTCGCGCACGTCGCGGTCGAGCTTGTTGACGAAGGTGATGATCGGGGTGTCGCGCAGCCGGCAGACCTCGAGCAGCTTGATCGTCTGCGCCTCCACGCCCTTGGCGGCGTCGATCACCATCACCGCCGCGTCCACCGCGGTGAGCACGCGGTAGGTGTCCTCGGAAAAGTCCTCGTGACCCGGCGTGTCGAGCAGGTTGATCACGTGGCCGTCGAACTCGAACTGCATCACCGAACTGGTCACCGAGATGCCGCGCTGCTTCTCCACCTCCATCCAGTCGGAGGTGGCGTGGCGGGCGTGCTTGCGGCCCTTCACGGCGCCGGCGAGCTGGATGGCGCCGCCGAACAGCAGCAGCTTCTCGGTCAGCGTGGTCTTGCCGGCGTCCGGGTGCGAAATGATCGCGAAGGTGCGGCGGCGCGCGACTTCGCGCAGCAGCGCGGCAGATCGATCGGGAGCGTTCATCGGGAGGCAACAACGGGCCGCACCGGGCGGCGTCGAGCGGAGGGCGAAGGATACGCGGGTCGAGGGCGCGCCTGCTCGCCCCCCGCAGGGCGGGCCGGCGGCTGACGCGCGTCGCCTGGCACCAGGCCGATTCTCGTTGCAACTCGACCGCCACGCATTCAACGCGTAGCGATGCCGCTCGCCCACACCTCCTTCCTGAACCACTCGTTTTCGCTCTCGTGCCGATTGCCGCACTCGTTGAGCCGATCGGCGAACTCCAGGCTGCTGCACGGCATGGCGAACCGCTTTCCCGGC
This sequence comes from uncultured Burkholderiaceae bacterium, assembly GCA_964509545.1. Taxonomy (GTDB): domain Bacteria; phylum Pseudomonadota; class Gammaproteobacteria; order Burkholderiales; family Burkholderiaceae_F; genus JADJWR01. Next base: position 515,734 of record CAZDXQ010000001.1, read on the forward strand.
CAACCGACTTGTGCAGTCTGCGCAGTCCGGCAGAACGCGCGCAATGCACCGCCTGATTGCTTCCTCTGTCGCGCCGGTCCCATCGGCCACGGCAAGCCTGCGCATCGCCCCGCCGGCCGCGCCGGGGTTACGCCGCTGAAACACAGCAGAACAAACCGGGCCGCTTCGGACATCGCGTAATTACCCCCGCTGCCTACTGTGCCCAGCCATGGGATGCCGCGCCCATGGCGCGGCGACAACTGGACGCAGAGGCGGGAAATGAAGACGTCGGAACCGGCGGCGATGCCGGGCTTTGCAGCGCCAGTGCTGGCCGCGGCGGCGTTGATGGCGATCCTCATGGGTTCGCGCTCGTCGATGGGATTGTTCATCGGACCGATCAACACCGCCACCGCACTCGGCGCGGCAACCATCAGCCTGGCCTTCGCGCTCAGCCAGCTTGCGTGGGGCGCGGCGCAGCCCGTCGCCGGGCTGCTCGCCGCTCGCCACGGCACCGCACCCGTACTCGTCGCCGGCGGCGTGCTGTCGGCCGTCGCGCTGGCGCTGATCACGGTGGCCACGAGCGGTCCGGCACTGATCGCGGTGCTGGTGCTGGCCGGTGCCGCCGGCGCCGCCGCGGGCGGAGCGCCGCTGCTGATGGGCGCGGTGGCGCAGCGGGTCTGCGCCGAACGGCGAGGCCTGGCGATGGGGCTGGTCAGCGCCGGCAGTTCTGCCGGTCAGTTGCTGATGGCGCCGCTGGCAGCGCTGCTGATCGGCGGCATCGGCTGGCAAGGCGCGATGCTGGCCTTCGTCGCGCTGGTGCTGGCGGTGCTGCCACTGGCCTGGGTGTTCCGCGGCTCCGCGGCGCCTGCACAGACCGAAGCGCCGAACGCGGCGAATGCCGACGCGCGCTCTGCGTTCCGCGATCCGAACTACTGGTTCGTCACCGCCGGCTTCTTCGTCTGCGGCTTTCATGTGTCTTTCCTGGTCACGCACATGCCGGGCGTGCTTGAACTGTGCGGCTTTTCGACCAGCTTCTCCGGCCTGTGGCTGGCCGTCGTCGGCGGCTGCAACATCATCGGCAGCCTGGCCTCCGGCTGGCTGATGCAACGGCTGCCGATGAAGGCGCTGCTCGGCACGCTGTACGCGCTGCGCGCAGTCGGCGTGGCGCTGTTCCTGATGCTGCCCGCGAGCCGCGAGATGCTGCTCGGCTTCGCGCTGTGGATGGGGCTGACCTACATGGCGACGCTGCCGCCGACCACCGGCATCATCGCCAAGCTGTATGGCGCACGGAACGTGGCCGTGCTGTTCGGCGTGACGATGGCCCTGCACCAGGTGGGCAGTTTCCTCGGCGTCTGGCTGGGCGGGCTCGAACTGGAACTGACCGGCGGCTACCAGTGGGTGTGGGTGCTCGACATGCTCTTGGCGGCCGCGGCGGCACTGCTGCACCTGCCGATCCGCGAGGGCGAGGCCGGCCGCAGGCTGCCGGCGGCGCTCGCCGGCGCGGCCTCGCGCTGAACCGGGACAGCACCCCGGCTTGCGCTGAATCAATGGCGCCGGTCGCCGCGCTGCGGTCAAATGCGGTTTCTTCCGCCCGGCAGCGATGAACACCCGCGAGTCACTTCCGCAACGGCTGCTGGCCACCGCACGTGGCAGCCTCGCCGCGCTGGCGCTCACCACCAACGTGCTGTTCTTCTGCCTGCTGATGGTGCCGGTGTCGCTGGTCAAGCTCGCGGTGTCGTTCAGGCCGGCGCGGCGCGTGATCGACCGCACGCTGAACTGGATCGCCATGTCGTGGATCGGCGTGAACAACGCCTGGATCGCGGCAGTCGGCAACGCCGGCTGGAGCGTCACGGGGGTCGACGGGCTGCGCCGCGACGACTGGTACCTGGTGGCGGCCAACCACCAGAGCTGGGTCGACATCCTGGTGCTGCAGAAGATCTTCAGCGGCCGGGTGCCGATGCTGAAGTTCTTCCTCAAGCGGCAGCTCATCTATGTGCCGGTGATCGGCCTGGCCTGGTGGGCGCTCGATTTCCCGTTCATGCGGCGCAGTGGCGGCATGAGCAGCGCGCGCGATCTGGAGCGGGCGCGACGAGCCTGCGAGAAGTTCCGCCTGGTGCCGACGGCGGTGATCAACTTCCTCGAAGGCACGCGCTTTTCGCAGCACAAGCACGACCTGCAGCGCTCGCCGTACCGCCACCTGCTGAAGCCGCGCAGCGGCGGACTGGCCATGGCGCTGTCCACACTCGGCAGCCACTGCCACCGGCTGCTCGACGTGACGATCGTCTATCCGCACGGCGCGCCGAAGTTCTGGCACCTGTTGTCGGGTCGGGTCGACGACGTGATCATCCGCGTCACGCAGCGCGAGATCCCGCAGGAGCTGCTCGGCGGCGACTATGCCGGCGATGCCGGCTTCCGTGCCCGGATGCAGGACTGGGTCAACACGCTGTGGACGGAGAAGGATGCGCTGATCGGGCAGTTGCTGCCGAAGCCCACGGCCGCGTAGGTTGGCTGCATCTGCCCGAGCAGGTGGCGCGCGGCAGCCGCGCGCACCGGCAGCCGCCTGGATCGCCGATGCCGCAGTGACAGGCAGCGCCGCAGCGGGCGCAGTCGCGGTCCGCCGCCAGGCGCGATGAAGTCGGCGTCGCCATCGGCGGGCCGCTGTCGTCGTGGCCGCCAGCCGCTTCGCGCCTACTTGACGGCGAAGCAGTAGTACAGGCCCGCGCCGCCGGTCATCCGCAGCGCTTCCAGACCGCAGCCGCGCGTGGCGTGCGACGAGTTCCACGACCGCGACGGTTCGTCGTCGCGCAGCCCGATGCGGTCGTGGTGGCCGACGATCGCCGAGCCTTCGCCGCTCTTCGTCCAGTTGCCGCAGGTGGTGTCCTTGTCAGGCGCGAAGGCGCGGCCGTCGGGCTGAGAGCCGGTCAGGATGTCGTGGTCGTTGGGCGAATCGCCGCGACCGCGGACGACCTGTCCTTTCTCGGCCAGCGCCGTTTCCTTGGTCAGGTTGTTGGCGCCGTGCAGCTCGTCGACATTCTTCGCGACGACGACGCCCTTGGCGTTCACCCACGGCCCATTGCCGATGCGGTCGCGCGCGTTGACCGCCGCCTTGCCGTCGGCGGCGCTCGTGCTCAGGTAGGCGCGCCAGGTCCTGCCGCCGGCGCCGGCCGCCGCAGCCAGTGCCTGGCAATGCCGGTCGGCGCCTTCCAGGCCGCCGAGGTCGGCGCCCTTGCCCGGGTTGGCGCTGGTGACGAAGAACGACATCGGACTCTGTGCCTCGGCAACGGTGGTGGCCATCGTCAGGGCGGACACGATCGCGCACATCACGCGCTTCGCGACATCGGGCATGCGGCTTCTCCTCGCAGGTGGCGCCGGCGGGCGTGCCCGGCGGCGACGAGACTATGCGCACGGCCGTGCGCGCTCAAGCGCCGCAGCTCCCGGCTTTGCGCAGCCGGCGACGGCTCCGGGCCGCAGCGCCTTCGAGATGCCGTCGAGGCTGGCTACCTGGCCCGGCCGCTCGTGGAAACGGCGTGCGGTGGGCGCTGCCGGGCGCAGGCCAGCTTCATCAACACACCACCGGCCGACTTCGCGCGCCGCTCGACGTGCGGCATCGAGGCTTCGCCGATGCGCGGGTGGATCAGGTGCATCACCACGCCGGCGGGCCAGCGATCGGGACCTCGAACGCCACTGCGGTTACACGACTGAAACTTCGCCGAACCGATCGAAATCAGCGCATCACACCCGGTCACTAGTCTGCTGCGAGCCCCCGAATCGGCCGGCACGCCGCGGTCAGGGCGTCATGCCGGCCGCGCTGCAATGGGGCCGCGGCGCGGTTCGACGCGATTGCCGTCCGTTGCAGGGGATCTTTCATCGCGCTGCGCGGAGGCGCACATGCAGACAAGCACCGCCGGTACCACGAGAACGCAGTTCGATCCCACCTATGTCGCGCTGACGCTCACGGCGCTGCTGTGGTCGAGCAACTTCGTCATCGGTCGAGCGATCCACGAGGAGGTCACCCCGGCGACGATGAACTTCCTGCGCTGGGCGATCGCGCTCGTGGTGCTGGTTCCGGCGACGTGGGTCGATCTGCGCCGGCACCGCGTGATCCTCCTGCGGCATTGGACGCTGATCGCCCTGCTCGGACTCACGGGCGTCGCGGCGTTCCAGACGCTGTGCTATTTCGCGCTCACCCAGACCACGGCGCTGAACACGATCCTGCTGTTGTCGCTGGCGCCACTGGCGATCGTCGCTCTGTCCTGGCTGGCCCTCGGCGAGCGCATCTCCCGCCTGCAGGCGGCGGGAATGGTCACGTCGCTCGGCGGCGCAGCGGTGCTGATCCTGCACGGCGACGCGGCGGCGCTCTTCGCGCTGAGCCTGAACGCCGGCGACCTCTGGATGCTCGTCGCGGTCGGGCTCTGGGCGGTCTATTCGGTACTGCTGAAGCGCCGGCCGGCGGAAATGCCGCCGCTGGCGCTGCACACTGCGTCGGTGGCCGCCGGAACGCTGTGGATGCTGCCGCTGTTCGGCCTGGACGCCGCGCTCGGCCGCGGCCTGCCGACCGCGCCGGCCGCCTGGGCAGCGATCGGCTTGGTCGCCGTGTTCTCCTCCGCGATCGCGCACGCACTGTGGGTGCGCGGCGTTGCCGCCATCGGGCCGAACCGGGCCGGCGTCTTCATTCATCTGATGCCGATGTTCGGCGCCTTGCTCGCCATCACGTTCCTCGGCGAGGAGCTCGCGACGCATCACGTCATCGGCGCCGCGCTCGTGCTCTGCGGCGTCGCGCTGACCAGCCGCAAGTAGCGCCGACGGAGCGTCCGCGTATTCGTCGAGCCGCTCGGCTAGTCGCGATGCTTGCCGGCGTCCGCTGCTGTTCGCGCCGGTCGCCTGGCATCGCTCACCGGGTCACCGGCACAGACCGCAGAGGCAACGCGCCGCCACCGCGAGTCCGGCGGTCGAGGTCGCGCCGAGAACGCGGGCTTTGCACCCAGCGTTGCGTCGCGCGTCACGGCCGGGACGTGTTGCTTGACCGCACGTTTTTCGGGTCATCGTCCATGTAGTTGGCACTACGGCCCCTGGTCGCGTCGAGGCCAAGGGGCCAAGAACGAGCTTCAGCGGAACGCGCCACGACCCGACAGGTGCGGCCAGCCTCGGTCATTGCGGGGCGTGCAGGCCACGTCGTGAGCAGCGTGCGCCTGGATGAAGGCCTGATTGCAGGGGCTATGTCAGTAGAACCTATCTCAAAACCCCTTCAGCAGGATCGATAGTGCCGCGAGCTGCAC
>CAZDXQ010000002.1:0-184931 GCA_964509545.1 uncultured Burkholderiaceae bacterium
CTAACCCCTTGAAACCGAAGCAATTCGCAAAACAAACTGTCGAAAATGAGTCTGACTGCCCGAGCCGGCACCGGTGGCCAGCGCCAGCGGCAGTACGCCGCCGCCGAAAGCGAGCGACGTCATCAGGATCGGGCGCAGCCGCAGCCGCACCGCTTCCAGCGTGGCCGGGATCAGATCGACGCCGGCGGCCATCTGCTGCAAGGCGAACTGGATGATCAGGATCGCGTTCTTCGCCGACAACCCGATCGTCGTCAGCAGACCGACCTGAAAGAAGACGTCGTTGGCGAGGCCGCGACCGGTCGCGGCGATCAGCGCGCCGAGCACGCCGAGCGGCACCACGAGCAGCATCGCCACCGGCACCGACCAGCTTTCGTAAAGCGCCGCCAGGCAGAGAAACACGACCAGGATCGACAGCGCATACAGCAGCGGCGCCTGCGCCCCCGACAGACGCTCCTCGTAAGACAGCCCCGTCCAGGCGACGCCGAAGCCGGGCGGCAGTTGCCCGGCCAGGCGCTCCATCGCCGCCATCGCCGCGCCGGAGCTGTAACCGGCCGCGGCCTGGCCCTGGATCTGCACCGCCGGCGCACCGTTGAAACGCTCCAGCCGCGGCGAGCCGTAGGTCCAGCGACCGGCGGCGAACATCGAAAACGGCACCATCTCGCCGCGGCCATTGCGCACGTACCACTTGTCGAGGTCCTCTGGCACCATGCGGAACGGCGCGTCGGCCTGCAGGTAGACCTTCTTCACCCGGCCCTTGTCGATGAAGTCGTTGACATAGGCGCTGCCCCAGGCCGCCGACAGCGTCGCATTGATGTCCGCCATCGACAGTCCGAGCGCGCCGGCGCGGACGGTGTCGACGTCGACCCGAAACTGCGGCGTGTCCTCCTGTCCGTTCGGCCGCACGGCGGTGAGCGCCGGATCCTTCGCGGCCAGCCCGAGCAGCTGGTTGCGCGCAGCAATCAGCGCCTCATGGCCGGCGCCGGCGCGGTCCTGCAGGTACATGTCGAAACCATTTGCCACGCCCAGTTCGAGCACTGCCGCCGGCGCGAACGCAAAGGCCAGTGCGTCGCGCAGCTTGGCAAACGCGGCCATGGCGCGAGCGGCGACGGCGCGCACGCCGTTTTGCGCGCCCGGCCGCTCGCTCCAGTCGCGCAGGCGGATGAAGCCGATGCCGGCGTTCTGGCCGCTGCCGGAAAACGAGAACCCGGCGACCGTGAACAGCGACTGCACGGTGTCCTTCTCGTCCTCGAGAAAATGCCGCTCGATCTGGCGCAGCACCGCCAGCGTGCGCTCCTGCGTCGCGCCGGGCGGCAGCAGCACCTGCGTGAAGAGGATGCCCTGATCCTCGTCGGGCAGGAACGATGTCGGCAGCCGCCAGACGAGGAACACGCCGAGCGCCACCATCAGCACGAATGACGCCAGCCAGCGGCCGCTCGCAACGAACATGCCGGTGACGATGTTCCGATAGGTTCGGCTGCCGCGATCGAAGAAGCGGTTGAACCCGCCGAAGAAGCCGGTGGTCGGGCCGTGCGATCCCTTGGCCACGGGCTTGAGCAGCGTGGCGCACAGCGCCGGCGACAGGATCAGCGCCACCGTCACCGACAGCAGCATCGACGAAGCCAGCGTCAGCGAGAACTGGCGGTAGATGACGCCGGTGGAACCGCCGAACAGCGCCATCGGGATGAACACCGCCGCCAGCACCAGCGCGATGCCGACCAGCGCGCCGGTGATCTGGTCCATCGATTTCCTGGTCGCCTCCTTCGGCGACAGCCCCTCCTCGCTCATCAGCCGCTCGACGTTCTCGACCACGACGATCGCGTCGTCGACCAGCAGGCCGATCGCCAGCACCAGGCCGAACATCGCCAGCACATTGATCGAGAAGCCGAAGGCGTACATCACGCCGAGCGCGCCGAGCAGCACCACCGGCACGGCGATGGTCGGGATCAGCGTCGCGCGCAGGTTCTGCAGGAACAGGAACATGACCAGGAACACCAGCACGAACGCCTCGGCCAGCGTTTTGACGACCTCCTTGATCGACAGGCGGATGAACGGCGTCGTGTCGTACGCCACCACCGCCTTCAGCCCCGGCGGGAAGAAGCGCGACAGTTCGTCGACCTTGGCCTTGACCGCATCGCCGGTGTCGAGCGCGTTGGCGCCGGTGGCCAGCCGCACCGCCAGCCCCGAAGACGGATTGCCGTTGTAGAACGACAGCGTGTTGTAGTTCTCGCCGCCGAGTTCGACGCGGGCGACATCGCGCAGCCGCACCGTGGCGCCGGACTCGGCCGTGCGCAGCACGATCGCCTCGAACTGATCGGCCGTCTGCAGCCGGCCCTGCGCGGTGATGGTGGCATTGAGCTGCTGGCCGCGCACCGCCGGCAGCCCGCCAAGCTGGCCGGCGGCGATCTGCGCGTTCTGCGCCCGGATCGCCGCCGCGACGTCGGCCGGCGTGAGCTTGTAGCTGGCGAGCTTGTTCGGGTCGAGCCAGATGCGCATCGCGTACTGCGAGCCGAACAGCGTCAGTTCGCCCACGCCCGGCACGCGGCTGAGCGGCTCCTGGACGTTGGTCGCCACGTAGTCGGCGATGTCGGTGCGGTTCATCGACCCGTCCTCGGAGACGAAGCCGATCACCATGATGAAGTTGCGCACCGACTTGGTGACCGTGACGCCCTGCTGCTGCACTTCCTGCGGCAACTGGTTCTCGGCCAGCTTCAGCTTGTTCTGCACCTGCACCTGCGCGATGTCGGGGTCGACGCCGGAGTTGAAGGTCAGCGTGATGGTCGCCGAGCCGGCGCCGTCGCTGGTCGAGGCGATGTAGCGCAGGCCGTCGAGCCCGGTCATGCGCTGCTCGATGATCTGCGTGACGGTGTCCTCGAGCGTCTTGGCCGAGGCGCCGGGATACGAGGCGTTGATAGTGATCGTCGGCGGCGCGATGTTCGGATACTGCGCGATCGGCAGGCGGAAGATGGAGATCAGCCCGGCCAGCATGATCACCAGTGCGATGAACCAGGCGAAGATGGGCCGGTCGATGAAGAAGCGCGACATGGCGTGTCTGCGGCGGCGGCGCTCAGGACTGAGGCGCGGCGTTGGCCTTCTTCACCGGCGTTGCCCCTTCTGCCCGGTGTTGTCGCCGGACAAGGGTGGCGGCGAGGCGGCGGTCCCGGCCGCCTCGGCCGCGGCCGCGACGCTGCGCTCCACCGCCTGCACTGTCGTGCCGGGCCGCGCCCGCTGCGAACCTTCGACAATCACGCGCTCGCCTGCCTGCAGGCCGGCATCGACCAGTCACTCATTGCCGATCGTGCGCGCCACCTGCAGCCGCCGCGATTCGACCTTGCCGTCGGCGCCGACGACCAGCGCGATGGGATCTCCCTTGTTGTCGCGTGTCACCGCCTGCTGCGGCACCATGATCGCCGACTCGCGCACGCCTTCCTCGATCACGGCGCGCACGTACATGCCGGGCAGCAGCAGTCCCTGCGGATTCGGGAACAGCGCACGCAGTGTGACCGCGCCGGTGCTCGGCTCGACCGAGACGTCGGAGAACTGCAGCGTACCTTCGTGCGCAAAGGGCGAGCCGTCCTCGAGCAGCAGCGAGACGCTGGCCGCGTTGCCCGCCGCCTTCTTCAGCGCACCGCTGGCCAGTGCGCGGCGCAGGCGCAGCAGTTCGGCGCTCGACTGCGTGACGTCGACGTAGATCGGATTCAACTGCTGGATCGTCGCCAGCGCCGCCTGCTGGTTGGCGGTGACCAGCGCCCCTGCGGTGACGCTGGAGGCGCCGATCCGGCCCGAGATCGGCGCCGTCACGCGGGTGTAGGCAAGGTTGATGCGCGCCGCTTCCGCCGCCGCCTTCGCCGCCGCCAGGTCGGCCTCGCTCTGGCGCAGCGCCGCCTCGGCGTCATCGAACGATTGCTGGCTGACGAAGTTGATCGCCAGCAGTTCCTTGCTGCGCTCCACCCGCAGGCGCGCCGTCTGCAGGCTCGCCTCGGCCTTGGCCACCACGGCGCGGGCGCTGTCGTAGGCGGCCTTGTACGTCGACGGATCGAGTTGATACAGCGTCGCGCCGGCCTTCACTTCCGTGCCTTCGGCGAAGCTGCGCGACTGCACGATGCCGGTGACCTGCGGCCGCACTTCGGCGATCAGCGTCGGCGCAGTGCGCCCCGGCAGCGTGGTCCGGATCGTGACCGGCCGCGGCTGCACCGTCAGCACGCCAACCTGCGGCGCGGGCGGCGCCGCCGGCGGCGCCGTCGAGCGATTGCACGCGACGAGACCGGCACCGAGCGCAAGAATCAGTCCGGCACGCACGAGGCGCGTGCGAGAGCTTCGATGCATCACGTCGTCCTTTCGAGCAACGAGGACAGCCCAGCCGCGCCCGGTGTGACGGTCGAACGCCGCGCGCAGGCCGGATTTCGTTCGATCCCCGCCAACGCACAAGGCCGCCGAGCTTAACAGCGATGCGCATGGCAACGGCCATCGTTCATATGCGCACATCGATCGCCACCGTGAAGCGGAGTTCGTCATCGCCACGCACCCGTCGAGGACGGCCGTTGCCTGGATGCGGCACGACCTCGGCAGCGTCCGGCAATCGCTGGACGTCACGTTGCGCGTAACAGCGGAGCGCGCCGCGCAGTCTGGCGGCGGCCTGCATGCGCTCGTTGCGGGGCGCGCAGCACTCCGCCGCTCCCACGGTTGACGCGATCGACCGCACTGTGCACGATTTCGCGCGGTTTCACTTCCGCAACGCGGGCCGGACAGGCCGGCTCTGCGTCCCCTTCGGCGCTGACCGTTCGTCGATGAGCCTGCTCGGGAAGAAAGTGGAAGTTGCAGCGGCGCCGCGATCGCGCCCGGCGCGCTCGGCGCGGCGGCGAGCCTGATCACGCGCCGTATCGAACGGCACGTCTGGCCGCATTGATCAGAGAGACGCACACAGGCCGCGAACGTGCGCCGGCATCGACGATGTCGCGCGCCGATCTGCGCACCGGGATGCTGCTGCTGGCCGTGACCGCGGTCGGCTGGGGCCTGAACTGGCCGGCGATGAAGGTGCTGCTGCGCGAGTGGCCGCCGCTTTTCGCGCGCGGCACGGCGGGCATCGCCGCGGCGCTGGCGCTGGCGGCGCTGGCCGTAGCGCGCGGACAGTCGCTCGCCGTGCCGGCCGGCGAATGGCCGCGGCTGCTCGCCGCGGCGGCGATCAACGTCACCGCATGGATGGGCCTGTCGACGCTGTCGATGCGCTGGCTGGCCGCCGGCGAAGGCGCGCTGGTCGTCTACACGATGCCGATCTGGGCCACGCTGCTCGCGTGGCCGGTGCTCGGCGAGCGGCCGACGCCGCGGCGACTCGTCGCGCTGGCGCTGGGCATCGGCGGCATCGCGCTGCTGTTCGCGGAGCAGTCGTTGGCGCTGGATTCGGACAAGCTGGTCGGCATCCTGCTTGCCCTCGGCGCCGCGGTGCTGTTCGCCTTCGGCACGGTCGCGCAACGCCGGCCGCTGCCGCTGCCGCCGCTGCCATCGGTCGTCTGGCAGGTCGGCCTGGGCTGCGTGCCGCTGCTGCTGCTCGCCGCGGCGTTCGAGCGGCCGCGCTTCGACGCGTTAAGCGGCGTCGGCGCCGCGGTGATGGCTTACATGACCATCGTGCCGATGGGCGTGTGCTACCTGAGCTGGTTTGCAGCCCTGCGACACCTGCCACCGGCCACGGCATCGATGGCGACGCTGATCACGCCGGTGGTCGGCGTCGTCTCCGCTTCGCTCGCGCTCGGCGAGCCGCTCGGCGCGCAGCAGCTGCTCGCGCTGGCATTTACCCTGGGCGGCGTGGCGCTGGCGCTGCGCAGTCGTTGAGGCCGGGCCACGGATGGACACCGACGCCGCCGCAAGGGACTTGCACCCGCCATCGTCCGTCATGAGTCAAGATGGCCTCTGCCGATCGATGCGCGCCCGCGGCCGCGGGGCGCCGCCGGAGGAGCGCGAGCGATGAACACACGCCAGCTTCCCGCCTTCGTCGAGGGGTACGGCCCGGTGCGTCCGTTCACCGGAATCGAGCCGCCGCCCGCGGTCGTGACCCGCGCGGCAACTCGTGTGTCCCCGGTCAGCGGTGAACGCGACAAGCAACTGCGCGATCTCGACGCCGCCTTCGACGCCTGCGACATCCGCAGCGGCGCGACGCTGTCGTTCCACCACCATCTGCGTAACGGTGATCAGGTGCTGAACCAGGTGCTCGCGGTGGCGGCCCGCCGCGGCCTGACCGACCTCAGGATCGCCGCCAGCTCGCTGTTCCCGGTGCACGCGCCGCTCGTCGAGCACATGCGCCGCGGCGTCGTCACCCGCCTGACCACTGCCTACGCCGCGGGACCTGTCGCCGCGGCCATCTCACGCGGCTTGCTGGCCACGCCGGTGGTGATGATGACTCACGGCGGTCGCGCCCGCGCCATCGAGTCCGGCGAACTGCACGTCGACGTCGCTTTCGTCGCCGCGCCGGCCGCGGACCGTCACGGCAACCTGAGCGGCGCCGAAGGGCCCGCCGCCTGCGGCCCGCTCGGCTATGCGATGGTCGACGTGCAGTACGCCGACCGTGTGGTCGCCGTCACCGACCATCTCTGCCCGCATCCGCTGTGCCCGATCGACATCGCGCAGGACGAGGTCGACTTCGTCGTCACCGTCGATTCGATCGGCGATCCGAAGGGCATCCTGTCGGGCACGACGCGGCCGACCACCGAGCCGGTCGGCCTGCAGATCGCCTCGATGGCGGCGCGTGTGATCGCCGCCTCCGGTCTGCTGCGCGAAGGGTTTTCGTTGCAGACCGGCGCCGGCGGCGTGTCGATCGCCGCCTCGCAGTTCGTCAGCTCGGCGATGAGCGAGCGGCGCGTGCAGGGCAGCTTCGGCGCCGGTGGCGTGACCGGTTACCTCGTCGACATGCTCGAGGCGGGCCTTTTCCGCACCGTGTTCGACGTCCAGTGCTTCGACCTGAAGGCGGTCGAGTCGTATCGCAATGATCGCCGGCATCAGTCGATGTCGGCGTCGCTGTACGCCAACCCGTACAGCCGCGGTCCGCTGGTGAACCAGCTCGACGCGATGCTGCTCGGCGCCGCCGAGGTCGACCTCGATTTCAACGTCAACGTGACCACCGGCGCGGGCGGCGTCATCCTCGGCGGCTCGGGCGGCCACGCCGACACCGCCGCCGGGGCCAAGCTGGCACTGGTAACGACGCGGCTCGCCGCCTCGGCCGGCGCCAAGATCGTCGGGCGCGTCGGCTGCATCACCACCCCCGGCGAAACCATCGATGCCGTCGTCACCGAGGCCGGTGTTGCCGTGCACCCGCGCCGCGGCGACCTGCGCGAGCGGCTGCGTGCGTCGGGCATCGACGCGCTCGGCATCGACGTGCTTCACCAGCGGGCGCGGCAGCTGGCAGCCGCCAGCCAACCTGCGGCGCCACCATCGCCGGATGCGCGCATCGTCGCCGTGGTGAAGTACCGCGACGGGCGCGTCATCGACGTGATCCGCCAGGTCGCCGACTGAACGAACCGGCGGCAGGGCGGGTGAGGATCCAACCCCGACGCTTTCGGTCGATCCGCAGATCAGCGCGCTCCGGTGCGACCGGACGGCTCCGCCTGCGGATCGCGCCCGCCTGCTTTGCCGGCGCGAACCACACGCAACGTCCATGCGACCAGCCGCGTGCCGGTTGGCCCATTTCACCGATGCGCAGAAAGGCAACGGCCCTCGCAGGGAGGGCCGTTGGATCTGGTTGCGGGGGAAGGATTTGAACCTTCGACCTTCGGGTTATGAGCCCGACGAGCTGCCAGACTGCTCCACCCCGCGGCAACTTGACCGATGGCCGCTAACGCACCGCCATCGAAGAGTACAAAGTATAGCCGATCCAGCCGGCGGTCTTGCACCGGCCCGCTCTGCCGCCAAGACCGCAACGGCATGGTCGCCGCCATTGCTAGACTGGCCGCGCAATGAGCCGCACCCTCGCCCGTTTCTGCGCCGCCTGCGGGCAGCCGGTGGTCCGGCGCGTACCCGTCGGCGACAACCGCGAGCGCGACGTCTGCCCGAACTGCGGCGCCGTGCACTACATCAATCCGCGGCCGGTGGTCGGCACGATCCCGGTCTGGCAGGACACCGTGCTGCTGTGCCGGCGCGCAATCGAGCCGCGCTATGGCAAATGGACCCTGCCGGCCGGCTTCATGGAGGTTGGCGAGACCACCCGCGAAGGCGCGCTGCGCGAGACGCTGGAGGAGGCGCAGGCGCGCGTGGCCCTCGGCCCCCTGTTCACGATGATCGACGTGCCTTACATCGAGCAGGTGCACGTGTTCTTCCGCGCCGAACTGCTCGACCTCGACTTCGGCCCCGGCGACGAGAGCCTGGAGGTGCGGCTGTTCCGCGAGCCGGAGATCCCGTGGCCGGAACTGGCCTTCCGCACGGTGGCGCAGACGCTGCGTCTTTTCTTTGCCGACCGCGCGCGCGGCGAGTTCGGCACGCACGTGCATACGATCGAGGTTCCGGCACCACGGGCCACGGGCTCATGATCCCGTGGCTGGCGGCGGACGATCCGTTTCCGCCGGTCGAATCCGCCCTCGCAAGTCCCAACGGCCTGCTTGCGGCCAGCCGTCATGTCGATGCCGATGTGCTCCTTCGCGCCTATGCGCAAGGCATTTTCCCCTGGTATAGCGATGCCGACCCGGTGCTGTGGTGGAGCCCGGACCCGAGAATGGTGCTGTTCACCGACGAGTTCGTGGCCCGGCGCTCTCTCGTGCGCCGGATCCGCGCCGGGCTTCACGCCGGCCGCCTCGAGGTGCGCGTCGACGCCGACTTCCCAGCCACGATGCGCGGCTGCGCCGCGCCGCGCCGCGGCCAGGAGGGCACGTGGATCACGACCGAAATGCTGAGCGCTTACTGCGAACTGCACCGGCGCGAGCTGGCGCACAGCGTCGAGGTCTTCAGCGACGGCCGGCGCATCGGCGGGCTGTACGGTGTGGCCATCGGCCGCATGTTCTATGGCGAGTCGATGTTCAGCGTCGAAGCCGATGCGTCGAAGATCGCCCTGGCCGCGCTGGTGCAACTGCTTCGGTCGGAGAGCGTGCCGATGCTAGACTGCCAGCAGGAAACTTCTCATCTCGCGTCCCTTGGCGCCCGCTGCATTTCGCGTGCTCAGTTCTGCGACCATGTCGCGGCGGCCGTCCGCCAGCCTCCCATCGATTGGCCACGCCACCGCGCGGCTGCGGTGACCGAACTGCTGCGGAGCTACTGACGTGGCGAACCTCAAGGAACTGCCCTTTTCCGCGCTGCAGTTCTACGCCACCGCGCCGTACCCCTGCAGCTACCTCGACGATCGCCAGGCCCGCTCGCAGGTGGCCACGCCGGCGCACCTGATCAATGCCGACGTCTACTCCGAGCTGGTCCGGCTCGGCTTCCGGCGCAGCGGCATCTTCACTTACCGGCCGCACTGCGACGGCTGCCGCGCCTGCATTCCGGTGCGCGTGCCGGTGGCGAGCTTCGTGCCAAACCGCAGCCAGCGCCGCGCCTGGCGCCAGCATGGCGACCTGGTCGCACGCGTGGTCGGCCTGGCCTTCGATCAGGAACACTACGACCTTTACCTGCGCTACCAGTCGACGCGGCACGCTGGCGGCGGCATGGACAACGACAGCCGCGAGCAGTACTCGCAGTTCCTCCTGCAGAGCAAGGTCAACACGCGGCTGGTCGAGTTTCGCGCGCCGGGGCCCGACGCCGGCGGGCGCGGCCGGCTGTGCGCGGTGTCGATCATCGACGTGCTGAACGACGGCCTGTCGTCGGTGTACACGTTCTTCGATCCGGGCGAGGCGCGGGCCAGCTTCGGTACCTACAACATCCTCTGGCAGATCGAGCAGTGCCGGCTGCTGCGACTGCCCTACCTGTACCTCGGCTACTGGATCGAGGCGAGCCCGAAGATGGCCTACAAGGCGAAGTTCAGGCCGATCGAGATCCTGCAGCACAACCGCTGGGTCCGGCGCGCCGACTGAGCGCGCCGACGCGTCGGCAACCGCGTCCTGCACACGTGCTGTACGAGTTCGCCCGCCCCTTCATCTTCCGGCTCGATCCGGAGACGGCGCACCGTCTCGCCTTCGGCAACCTCGAGCGCGCGCATGCGCTGGGGCTGACCCGGCTGCTGCGGCCGCATGTAGCCGACGACCCGACCGAGGTCATGGGACTGACCTTCCCGAACCCGGTCGGACTGGCGGCGGGGCTGGACAAGAACGGCGAGCACATCGATGCGCTGGCGGATTTCGGCTTCGGCTTCATCGAGGTCGGCACGGTGACGCCACGACCGCAGCCGGGCAACCCGGCGCCGCGCCTGTTCCGCCTGCCGCAGGCCGGCGCGCTGATCAACCGCATGGGCTTCAACAACGACGGGCTCGACCGCTTCATCGCCAACGTGCAGGCCAGCCGCGCGCGCGATGTCGTGCTTGGCCTGAACATCGGCAAGAACGCCGATACGCCGATCGGGCGCGCGCTCGATGATTACCTGCTCGGACTGCGCGGCGTCTACCCGCTGCTGCTCGACCGGCCCGGCTACATCGCGGTCAACATCTCGTCGCCGAACACCAAGAACCTGCGCTCGCTGCAGGGCGGCGCCGAACTGGCGGCACTGCTGCGCGGACTGCGCAAGGCGCGCGCGCAACTGGCCGACAAGTACGGCAGGCGCGTGCCGCTGGCGGTGAAGATCGCGCCTGACCTCGACGATGCCGACCTGCCGCGCATCGCCGACGTGCTGGTGGCGCACGAGGTCGACGCGGTCATCGCGACCAACACCACGCTCGCGCGCGAGGCGGTCGCCGGATTGCCGCATGCCGAAGAGGCCGGCGGCCTGTCAGGCGCGCCGCTGGCGAAGCGCTCGACCGCGGTGATAGGCCTGCTGGCGCAGCACCTGCACGGCGCGCTGCCGATCATCGGCGTCGGCGGCATCATGCGCGGCGACGACGCCGTGGCCAAGATCGTCGCCGGTGCCGAGCTGGTGCAGTTGTACACGGGCATCATCTACCGGGGCCCGGCGCTGGTCGGCGAATGCCGGCGGGCCATCCTGCGCCATCACGAGCTGGCACAACCGTGGCGCAAGACCGCGGCGCGCGCGGCCTGAACGGGGGCCGGCGCCAGGCGAGCGCGGCGGTCCGCTGCTTCGTTGCCCTGCAGCCGGACGAGGCCGCGCGCGAGCGGCTCGACCAGCTTGCACGAGAACAGCACCGGCGCTTTCCGTCGGCGCGGCGCATGCGACGCGACAACCTGCACCTGACGCTCGCCTTCATCGGCGCGCTGCCGCCATCGGCGGCGCAGGACGTCGCCGGCCGCGTCGCCGCGCTGCCGGTCGACGCCTTCGCCTGGCGGCTCGACGCGATCGGCGCCTTCGGCGGGGCGCGCGTGCTGTGGGCCGGCAGCGCCGACCCGCGGCTTGACGCGCTGGCGCAGCGATGCCGCGGCCTGCTCGAAGAAATGGCGGTGCGCTTCGACCGCAAGGCTTTCGTCGCCCACGTGACCCTGCTGCGCAACGTGCCACGCGCGGCGGCGGACCTCGCCTCGGCAGCAATCGAGCCGCCGATTCTTTGGCGTGTCGAGGCACCGCTTCTGATGCAGTCGACGACCGACGTGAACGGCACCCGTTACACCCCGGTGGCGCTGCACGGCGGCAACGGCTGATTTGGCGAGGATCAACAGTCCTGCAAAGCGCCGTTGACGCCGGCCCGATGCGGGCCGGATGCTCGCGGCCATGCGCCTTTCGCCACCTTCTGCCGTGCCCTTGCGCGCGTTGCGGGGGCCTGTGCACATTGCGACCGGACGGAGCGCCGTCGTCGCCGGGTTCACCGCGCCTGCAGCCTCATGGGACCGCTCGCGATCACGCTGATCATCCTGGCCGGCATTGCCGGCTTCAGCGTCCTCGCCTGGCGCAAGCTGGCGATCGTCGCCGCGCTGCAGCCCGAAGTGCGCTGGGATCGGCCGGGTCGACGGCTGCGCAAACTGCTGTCGCTCGGCCTGCTGCAGTCGCGGATGATCGCCGGCGAGTTCAGGCCGGGCGTGATGCACGCCGTGATCTTCCTCGGCTTCATGACGCTGCTGGTGCGCAAGGTGCAGCTGCTCGTGATCGGCTACGCGCCGACGTTCGTCTATCCGGGCCTCGCCGGCGGCGTTTACGCGGCATTCAAGGACCTGATCGAGGTCGCGGTCACGGTCGCGGTGCTGTACGCGTTCTGGCGCCGTTTCGTGCTGAAGCCGCGGCGCCTCGAGGCCAACCGAGAGGCCATCGCCGTGCTGTCGCTGATCCTGACCATCATGGTCACCGACTTTCTCTACGACGGCTTCAAGTTCGCGCTGCTCGGCGCGGCGGACGCCGGCATCGGCCACGAGCGGTCGTTCGCCTTCATCGGCTCCGTGATCGCCGCGGCGTTCGCCGGCCTGTCGCCGGAAGCGTTGACCGCCGGCTACCACGCCTTCTACTGGATCCAGATGCTCACGGTGTTCAGCTTCCTTGTGCTGCTGCCGGCCGGCGAGCATTTCCACATCGTCACCGCGTTGCCGGCAGTCTTTCTCAGCCGCGATACGCCGCTGAACCGGGTCCCTTCGGTCGATCTCGAGAAGATCATGAGCGACGAGGCCGGCGACGACATGAAGGTCGGCGTGCGCACCGCCGCCGACCTCGTCTGGAAGGATGCATTCGACGCCTTCACCTGCACCGAATGCGGCCGCTGCAAGGACGCCTGCCCGACCTTCCTCACCGACAAGCCGCTGGCGCTGAAGTGGGTGCACGACAAGGTCAAGCATCACCTGCTCGAGAGCCGCGAGGCAATCGTCGCCGGCAAGGGCGACGAGTTGCCGCCGCTGGTGGGCAACGTGATTTCCGAGGACACGCTCTGGGCCTGCACCACCTGCGGCTACTGCGAGCACGCCTGCCCGATCGAGCTGGAGCACCTGGGCAAGTTCTTCCGCCTGCGCCAGCACCAGGTGATGATGGAAGGCGCCTTCCCGGCGGAGCTGAAGACGCTGTTCGACAACTACGAAAGTGCCGGCAACCCCTGGGGCTTGCCATCGGATTCGCGCGCCGACTGGGCCAGGGGGCTCGACATCCCGCTTCTCGAATCGGCCGGGCAGGCCGAGGCGTTCGACTACCTGTTCTACGTCGGCTCGGCGCAGTCATTCGACGACCGCAGCCAGAAGGTCGCGCGCGCGTTCGTGAAGATCCTGCGCGCTGCCGGCGTGCGCTTCGCCATCCTCGGCCCGGCCGAAGGCTCCACCGGCGAATGCGTGCGGCGGGCCGGCAACGAGATGCTGTTCCAGACCCTGGCGCAGAGCCTTATCGAAACGCTCAACGGCCTGCAGGTCAAGCGCATCGTCACCTGCGACCCGCACGCGTTCAATTCACTGAAGAACGAGTACCCGGAATTTGGCGGCCGCTACGAGGTCGTCCACCACACGCAGCTGATCGACGAATTGATCCGCGCCGGACGCATCCGACCCAAGGCTTCGTTCGAGCGCGTGATCTATCACGAGCCCTGCTACCTCGGCCGGCACAATGGCGAATACGAGGCGCCGCGGCGCGCGCTGGCGGCCGTATGCCGCGACGCACCGCTGGAGTTCGCGCTGAACCGCGCGCACGCGATGTGCTGCGGCGCCGGCGGCGGCCGCTTCTGGATGGAGGAACACATCGGCAAGCGGATCAATGTCGCCCGCGTCGAGCAGGCGCTGCCGCACGATCCGAAGGTGATCGCCACTGCCTGCCCCTACTGCACGACGATGCTGCGCGACGGCGCGACGCAACTGGGCAAGGACGAGGCGATCGCCACGCGCGACATCGCGGAACTGGTGGCCGAGGCAATCGAGGCGCCTGCGGCGAGCTGAGCAAGGGTGCGACCTCAGCGGCCGCCGGCCTTGCGCTCGCGATACTGCTCGATGAAGGTCTTTCCCGACGGCGCCGGAAAATCGCGGTGCGCTGTCCAGCCAGCGGCCAGCGGCAGCGAGCGGATACGGCCTTTGTCCCCGCCCAGCCACTTGAGCACACGCGCGCCGATGCGCGTCAGCGGCCGGTACAGCGCCGGCCGGCGGGCGGTGAAGGCCCAGGCGTTTATCGCGGCGCGCTCGTACCAGGGGCGCAGGCCGCGTTCGACCTGGCGCTCGCGCAGCTTGCGCAGCAGATCCGGCAGCGGAATCTTGACCGGGCAGACCACACTGCATTGACCGCACAGCGTGGCCGCCTGCGGCAGATCGAGCGCGTGCTCCACGCCAACGTAGCTCGGTGTCAGCACCGAACCCATCGGCCCGGGATAGACCCAGCCGTAGGCGTGGCCGCCGATCTTCTGGTAGACGGGACAATGGTTCATGCAGGCGCCGCAGCGGATGCAACGGAGCATTTCCTGGAACTCGCCGCCGAGCAGGCCGGTGCGGCCGGCGTCCATCAGCACGAAGTACAGATGCTCAGGGCCGTCGAGTTCGCCCGAGGCGCGCGTACCGGTCAGCACAGAGAAGTAGTTGGAGATCGGCTGGCCGGTGGCCGAGCGCGCCAGCAGGCGCATGATCGTCGCCGCATCCTCGAGCGTCGGCAGCACCTTTTCGATGCCGGCGAGCACGACGTGCACGCGCGGCAGGATCGTGCACATGCCCTCGTTGCCCTCGTTGGTGACGAGGGCCACCGAGCCGGTCTCGGCGATCAGGAAGTTGGCGCCGGTCACGCCCATGTCGGAGGTCAGGAAGTGCCCGCGCAGCACCTCGCGCGCCTCGCGCGTGAGCTGGCGGATCTCGCTCTTGCGCGGCTTCTGGTGCACCCGCGCGAACAGCTCCGAGACCTCGTCGCGGTCCTTGTGGATCACCGGCGCGATGATGTGCGAAGGCGGCTCGTTGTCGTTGACCTGCAGGATGTATTCGCCGAGGTCGGTTTCCACCGATTCGATGCCGGCGGCGCCGAGTGCCTGGTTCAGTTCCACTTCCTCGGAGACCATCGACTTCGACTTGGTGACCTTCTTCACGCCATGGTGGCGGGCGATCTCGACGATCAGCCGGGCCGCTTCCTGATGCGTCTGCGCGTAGAGCACGGTGGCCCCGCGCGCGGTCGCGTTCCTCTCGAAACGTTCCAGCCAGACGTCGAGATTCGCCAGCGGCCGGTTGCGGCGCTCGACCGCGGCGTTGCGCGTGCCCTCGAAGTCGTCGAGTTCGGCGATCGCCGCGGCGCGCGCGTTGATCACCTTGTCGGCGAAGGCGGCAAGGTTCTTCTGCAGCCGCGCATCGGCGAGCTTCATCGCGGCGCGCGACTTGAAGTGCATCGACTGAACCTGCATCGTCTCCCCGTGCCGTCAGGCGTCGCCGGCAAGCACCTGCGCCACGTGCAGCACGCGCGTGGTCTCGTCGCCGGTGCGGCGCAGCCGCCCTTCGATGTTCAGCATGCAGCCCAGATCGCCGAGCACCACCGCCTGCGCCCCCGAGGCGCGGATGTTGCCGCACTTCTCGTCGACGATGGCGCCGGAGACATCGCCGTACTTGATCGAGAACGTGCCGCCGAAACCGCAGCACTGCGTGCAGTCGTTCATCTCGGTCAGTTGCACGCCGGGCAGCAGCGCCAGGAGCCGGCGCGGCTGCGCCTGCACGCCCAGTTCGCGCAGGCCGCAGCACGAATCGTGGTAGGTGATGCGTCCGGCGAAGTTGGAGTCCAGCCGCTCGATCTTCAGCACGCTGACGAGGAAGTCCGTGAGTTCGTAGGTCCGCGCGGCGAGGTCTTCGGCGCGCGCCTTCAGGTCCGGATCGTCCTTGAACAGTTCGACGAAATGCAGCTTGATCTGGCCGCCGCACGATCCCGACGGCACGACGACGTAATCGAAATCGGCGAACTCTTCGATCAGCTTCCTTGCCAGCGCCCGCCCGGCAGCCGCATCGCCGGAGTTGTAGCCGGGCTGGCCGCAGCAGGTCTGCGTCAGCGGCACTTCGACCGTGCAGCCTGCACGCTCGAGCAGTTTCAGGGCCGAGAGGCCGATCTCGGGCCGCACCACGTCGACGAGGCATGTGACGAACAGGCCGACCCGCATTCCGCCGCCCCTTAGCGAACCGACGAAGGGCGAGACAACGGCGTGCGACGATGCCGCCATGGCGTCATTTCGTATCGCGGCATAGAATTACGCATCTCGAACCCTGCAGCGCAACATGACCGATCGCCCATTGAATGCCGCGCCTGCGCGCGAGAAAACCGCCATACAGGTGATCGAGCGAATGATGAGTCTGCTCGATGCCCTGGCCACACACACCGGCGCGGTCAGCCTGAAGGAACTGGCACAGGCGACGAAGCTGCACCCCTCGACAGCGCACCGGATACTAAACGACATGGTCGTTGGCCGGTTCGTCGACCGCGGCGACCAGCCGGGCAGCTACCGGCTGGGCATGCGGCTGCTCGAATTGGGCAATCTGGTGAAAGCCAGGCTGTCGGTGCGCGAGGCGGCGATCGAGGCGATGAGAGAACTGCACCAGCGGACCGGGCAGACGGTGAATCTGTCGGTGCGCCAGGGCGATGAAATCATCTACGTCGAGCGCGCTTACAGCGAGCGCTCCGGCATGCAAGTGGTCCGCGCCATCGGCGGGCGAGCGCCGCTGCACCTGACCTCGAGCGGCAAGCTATTCCTCGCCGCCGACGATCCGCGCCTGGTGCGCGCGTACGCGACCCGCACCGGTCTTGCCGGTCACACCCGCAATTCGATCACCGACCTGCCGAAGCTGGAACGCGAACTGTCGCTGGTGCGGGCGCGCGGCTACGCGCGCGACAACGAGGAACTCGAACTCGGCGTGCGCTGCATCGCTGCGGCCGTGCGCGACGATTCCGGACGACTGGTCGCCGGCCTGTCGCTTTCGGCGCCGGCCGAGCGGATGGATGACGACTGGGCGGCGGACCTCATCGCTGCCGCACAGCAGATCTCGCAGCAGCTCGGCTATGTGCCCGGTGCCGAAAGCGGCGCCGCGCCGGCGGCGCGACCGAAGAACTGAGCCGGGCCGGTCAGACCGGCGGCGCGCCGCTGTCGGCGTGATTCGCTTCGAGCCATTGGCGGATGCGTTGCGCATCGCCGATGCGCGAATACTTGCCGACGGAATCGAGCAGCACCATGACCACGCGCTTACCCTCGATCACCGCCTGCATCACGAGGCATCGACCAGCCGCCGAGATGTAACCGGTTTTCTGCAGGCCGATATCCCAGTCGGGACTGGCGGTCAGACGGTTGGTATTGCCGTAGCGGACGACGCGACGACCGAGCGGCAGGGTCAGTTCGCTGCTGGTCGAGTACTCGCGGATGACCGGATGCTCGTAGGCGGCAATAACCAGCCGCACGAGGTCGGCTGGCGACGAGCGATTCTCGGCCGACAGCCCGGTCGGATCGGCGAAATGCGTGTCGTGCATGCCGAGCAGCTGCGCCTTGGCGTTCATCGCCGCCACGGCCGCGGTCAACCCGCCAGGGTAGGTTCGTCCGAGCAATTGCGCCGCGTGGTTCTCCGACGACATCAACGCAAGATGCAACGCCTGAGCGCGGGTCAGCCTGACTCCGGGATTCAGCCACGAACGCATGCGGTCGATGGTACGGTCTGAGCGCTCGACCTCGAGCCGCTCGTCCAGGTCGAGGTCGGCCTCGACGGTGATCAGCGCCGTCATCAGCTTGGTGATCGACGCGATCGGCAACACCGCATTCGGGTTCTTCTCGAACAGCACCTCGCTCGTGTCCTGGTCGACGACCAGCGCAACCGATGACTTCAGGTCGAGCGGATCGTCGGTCCGGTGCAGGCCGGCCAGTTGCCCTTCGCTTGGCCGAAGCGGCCGCCGCGCCTGCGGGCGGCTGCGACTGCCGGCGCGCGTCACCTGCCTCGTCTTGCGGACCGTGGCCTTGCCCTTCACGGACTTCGCTGCCTTGCCGGCCGTCGGGCTGCCTTTCGCAGTCTGCGCGTTGGCGCCAGCCGGTCCAGTCAGGGCAACCGCAGCGGCGAACAGGGCAACGATCAGATAAAGCACAGGCCTACCCCCCTCAGCACGAAAACGCCCGATCTCACCAGCGATGCCTTCGGCGACAGCTGGAAGCTATTCACAAGCAGCGCGACGCGCTAGTTGACAGTTTTCATTAATGACAACAGCGTCACACGCCGACGCACTGCGCCGGATGCTGCGACAACACGACCCCAGGGCCTTGACGACCGTCGCCCGGTCACATGGCCTCTGCGGTCACGCAGGGAATCCGGCAGCGCTGCCGCTTGCTCCCCCCCAAACGCACGCATGTCTACTAACTTCTTAGATTTGTTATGCAAGCGCTTGATTCCGCGCGAGTCTAACTGCGGAAATTCCGCGCTGTAAAGCGCTGCGCCGCCAGAATTGCGCCGTTCAGACAGCAGCAGCGATGGCCCGGCCGAGATCGGCCGTTCCGGCACTGCCGCCGATATCGCGCGTCAGCGGCGCGTGCGCCGGGCCGGCGGCGAGCACTGCTTCGATGGCCTTGAGCACGGCCGTGGCGGCCTCCGCATGGCCGAGCCAGTCGAGCATCATCGATGCGCACCAGATCTGGCCGATCGGATTGGCAATGCCTTGGCCGGCGATGTCGGGTGCTGAGCCGTGCACAGGTTCGAACAGCGACGGGAACTTGCGTTCCGGGTTCAGGTTCGCCGACGGCGCGATGGCGATCGTGCCCGTGCAGGCCGGGCCGAGGTCGGAGAGGATGTCGCCGAACAGGTTGGAGGCGACGACGACGTCGAAGCGCTCCGGGAAGCGCACGAAGTGCGCGGTCAGGATGTCGATGTGGAATTTGTCGTGCGTCACCTGCGGGTAGCCGGTGGCGACCGCCTCGACCCGTTCGTCCCAGTACGGCATCGTGATCGAGATGCCGTTCGACTTGGTCGCCGAGGTCAGGTGGTGGCGCGGCCGCTTCGACGCCAGGTCGAAGGCAAAGCGCACCACGCGGTCGATGCCGATGCGCGTCATCACCGTTTCCTGGATGGCGAACTCTCGCTCGGTGCCCTCGAACATGCGGCCGCCGATCGACGAGTACTCGCCCTCGGTGTTCTCGCGCACGACGACGAAGTCGATCTCGCCGGGCAAACGCGCCGTCCCGTCGGCGCGCACCAGGGGCGAGCGGATGCCGGGCATCAGCTTGCAGGGCCGCAGGTTGATGTACTGATCGAACTCGCGGCGGAACTTCAGCAGCGAGCCCCACAGCGACACGTGATCCGGCACCGTGGCCGGCCAGCCCACCGCGCCGTAGAAGATCGCGTCGTGGCTGCCAATCCGATCCTTCCAGTCGGCCGGCAGCATGGCGCCGTGCTTGGCGTAGTAGTCGCACGAGGCGAAGTCGAAGTGATCGAAGTGGAGGTCGAGGCCGAAGCGGCGCGCGGCCGCGTCGAGAACTCGCAACCCTTCCGGAACCGTTTCCTTGCCGATGCCATCGCCGGGAATGACCGCGATACGCTGTTTGCCCATCTCACTCTCCAGAAATCTGTCCAGCCCGCGTCTCACGCGCGAAGCCGCTCGACGGCGGTGCGCAGCGGCGACGGCAGCGCCACCGGCCGCCGGCTGCGCCGGTCCACGTAGACATGGACAAAGTGCCCCTGCGCAGCGGCGCTTTCACTGAGCGCGCCGAACAGCGCCAGCTCGTAGCGCACGCTCGAGCGGCCGATATGCCCCACGCGCAACCCGGCATCGACCCGCTGCGGGAACGCCAGTTCGCTGAAGTAGTTGCACTGGGTTTCGACCACCAGGCCGACGACGGGACTGGCCTGGATGTCGAGCGCGCCGGCGGCGATCAGGTACTCGTTGACCACCGTATCGAACCAGCTGTAGTACACGACGTTGTTCACATGCCCGTAGGCATCGTTGTCGCTCCAACGTGTCTGTATCGGCAGGAAGTGACGGTACTGGGCCCGTGTCTGCGCGCCTGGTCTTTCGTTCAATTGGGTCTACTCCTGTTACCGCCTGCGCAGCACGAGCGCGACGCCGCCCATGGTGACGAGGATGCCCGCCCACGCCGCGACGCCGAGCGTCTCGCCGAACAGAACCCAGGCCATCAGGGCAGTAGTCGGCGGCGTCAGGTACATCAGGCTTGCCACTTCGGTGGCCCGCCCGCGACGAATCATAGTCAGCAGCAGCACCATCGCCACCAGCGACAGCACCAGCACCGACCAGCCCAGTGCGAACCAGAATTCCCTGGCGAACTCCACCTCGAGCCGGCCGCTGGCCATGGCAAACGGCAGGGTCGCCACGAAAGAGGCGCCAAACTGGATCGCGCTGCCCGTGCGCAGATCGACAGCGCCGCCGAAGCGTTTCTGGTAGAGCGTTCCGGCCGTGATGCCCGCCAGCGCCAGAACGTTGACAAGCAATGGCGCCGCACCGACGCCCTGCAGCGTCAGCCGATCCGAAAGCACGAGCGCAACCCCGCCGAAGCCCAGTGCCATGCCCGCCCATTGTCTCGCGCTGGCGCGTTCGCCGACCGCACCGGCGAAGAACGCGGTCAGGAGCGGCTGCAGGCCGACGATCAGCGCCGAGGCGCCGGCCGGCATGCCTTCGGCGATCGCCCACCAGACGCCGCCGAGATAGACCGCCTGCATCAGGACACCAATCGCAGCGACGTGCAGCCATTGCGCGCCTGTTCGGGGCCAGCGCGCGCCGGTGACGAAGATGATCGGCAGCAGGACGAGGACGGCGGCACCGTAGCGCCAGAGCAGGAAGGTCAACGGCGGCGCGTGCGGCGCGGCGTACCTCGCAACGATGAAACCGGTGCTCCACAGCAGCACGAACACCACCGGCATCAGCGCCATCTGCGCCGATCGGCCGGTCGAGCGGCCCTCAGCCAATGGCGGCTTCCACGCCTTGCGGCGGGCGGCAGCGCCGCCAGTGGCTCAAGGCGGCGCCGACCGTGTTCAGGTGGACCTGAACCGTGGCAGCGATATCGTGCCCGTAGCCGCCTCCCATCGTCACCGCGATCGGCGCGCGCAAGCGCGCGGCAAGGTCGAAGACACGGGCGTCGCGAGCCCGCAGGCCGTCGAAAGTCAGACGCAGGCGCCCGAGGCGATCGCCCTCGTGCGGATCGGCGCCGGCGAGAAACAGAACGAATGACGGAGCAAAACGAGCGCACATCGCTGCGATCGCCTCGTCGAGCGCCTCGAGATATGCCTGGTCGCCGGTGCCGTCAGGCAGGCCGACGTCCAGGTGTCCATCGACTTTGCGCGCCGGATAGTTGTAGCTGCCATGCAGCGACAGGGTGAAGATCCGATCGCTGCCGCCGTGGATCGCGGCCGTACCGTCGCCCTGGTGCACGTCGAGGTCGATGATCGCCACGCGTGCCCGATCGTTCTCGCGGCACAGCGCCTTGGCCGCGATCGCGAGGTCGTTGAACACGCAATAGCCCTGGCCGCGGTCGCGATGCGCGTGATGCGTGCCACCGGCGAGGTTCACCGCCACACCGTCGGCGGCCGCCGCCGCGCAGGCAGCCAGCGTCGCCCCAACGGAGCGGCGCGAACGCTCGACCATCAGCGGCGACCAGGGAAAGCCGATCGCACGTTGCTCGTCGGCCGTCAGTGCACCCGCCACTACGCGGCGCACGTAGTCGGTGTCGTGCGCCAGTTGCAGTTGCGCCAGCGTCGCCGCCGGCGGTTCGCTCAGGGAAACGTCGGGCAGCTCGGCCGCCACACGCTCGCGCAACGCAGCGTACTTCGACATCGGGAATCGATGGCTCGCCGGCAGCGGCAGGACGAAACGATCGCTGTAAAAGGCCTTCACGCGCCGATCCCGGTTAGAGCGCGCATTCTAGCCACCCCGCCTGTGACACCTTCGCCTCTCGCGGCGCGGCAAAATGTCCGCAGGAAGCGTTGTTATTGTTTATAGAATTATCGCGTACAACGTTGTTCTTAAACGATTTATTATGCGATTCGACGTTTTGTGTGCAATGCAGCAATTTTGCTTGACAGAGGGTCCGGTTTCGCCAACAATTCGTTTGTGCGCCGCACAAACAACAAGCGGCGCGACGCGAGCCGAAGCCCCTGTCCACTGAACCACTAAGGAGTCCACAAATGATCACCACCCCGGCCCAAGTCGCTGAACTGCAAAAAAGCCAACTCGACACGCTGTTCGCGTTGTCGCACACGATGTTCGAAGCGACCGAGAAACTGGTCGACCTGAACCTCGCCGCCACCAAGGCCCTGCTGGAAGAGTCCGCCGAGAAGGCGCAGGTTATGCTTGGCGTCAAGGACGTGCAGGAACTTCTGGCCGTCGGCAGCAGCCTGGCGCAGCCGGCGCTGGAGAAGGTCGTCAGCTACAACCGCAACGTCTACGGCATCGCCTCGGGTGCCAGCGCCGACGTGTCGAAGATCTTCGAGACGCAGATCGCGCAAGGCAACAAGCAGGTCGCCGAGATGATCGACTTCGCGTCGAAGAACACGCCGACCGGCGCCGAACCCGCCGTGTCGATGTTCAAGAGCGCGCTGGCTGCCGCCAACACGGCCTATGACACGTTCACCAAGGCGACCAAGCAGGCCGTTGACATCGCCGAATCGAACTTCAGTGCCGCCACCGCGGCTACGGTCAAGGCCGCGAATGACGTGGTCAAGCCGAAAGCGCGCAAAGCGGCCTAAGACGACCGGGGGATGGGCGCGCCCCTGCCCCGCTGCTAACTTTCACGTGTAGCAAGGCTGAACGCAAGCGTGACTGCCCGCTCCTCGCCGGTTGAAGGAAGCGGAGCATCTGTCGAAGATTCGACAGCGCCGCGGTCGGCCTGAAGGGTAAAGTAGGCATCGAAACGTAACGGTTGTCTCCTTGGCACCACTTGTCCGGACGCCAGTCCGGACTCCTCTGTCTCCTCCTTTGGTGGTGCTTTCAAGCCCGGTTCTCCGAACCGGGCTTTTTTTACGTCAGCTCGAACGGCGCGCCAAGCGCCTCGATGCCGCGGCGCATCGCATCGAAAGCCGCGTCGACGGTCGCGGCATCGCCCTTCACGCCCAGTTCGATATGTCGACGTCGGGTGCGCCCGTCGCGGCCATCGCCCAGCGAAGGCAGGCTGAAGGCCCTGATCCCGGCAAAGCGTGCCTCGACCTCCTCCATGACCGGCGTCACCAGCGATTCGGCAGTGTCGAAGACCACCATGGACCGCTCGCCCAAGCGCTCGGCGTGGAAATGCGTCGCGTATTCCTGATCGAGCACCGCCTCGATCATCGGCCAGGCCATCGCCGGGAAGCCGGGCAGGAAGTAGTGACTGCCGAAGGCGAAGCCGGGAATGCGATTGAACGGGTTGGCAACGATCCGCGCGCCGCGCGGAAACTCGCCCATCTTCAGTCGCTGACGATTCTCCGCCGTCGTCATGTCGGCGCTGCCGCGCCCTTCGGCGGCCATTTCCGCGCAGCGCTGCGCGATCAGCTCGGCCGCCTGCGGATGCAATTCGACATCGACGCCGAGCGCTGCAGCTGCTGCCTGCCGCGTGTGATCGTCGGGCGTCGCACCGATGCCGCCGCAGGAAAAAACGATGTCGTCCGTGGCGAATGTCCGTCGCAGCACGTCGGTGATCGCCTGCCGGTCGTCACCGACATACTGCGCCCATTGCAGACGCAAGCCGCGCGTCGCCAGGATCTCGATGACCTTCGCCAGATGCTTGTCGGCGCGCTTGCCCGACAGAATTTCGTCGCCGACGATGATGAGGCCGATCCGTGGCATCGGCACCTCGCTCGCTTGGAAAGCCGCGATGGTATCGCCGAAGGTCGTTGCAGGTGTCAGGCCGCCGGATCGATCATCCGCCTCAGCCCCAGCCATTGTTGCCGCCAAAAGCCTTCGCCGTAGTCATGCCCGCGGCCCTGCGGCGGCGGCAGCTGGTCGCGGATCCCGGTGGGTTCGATCGTGCGCCGGAAATCGGCGGTCCGGAAAAGAACGTCCCAGAGTGGAAACAGGACGGCGAAGTTGCAGCCGAATCGCCGTCCTTCGTGGCCGATGCCGATTGCGTGATGCACGCGGTGGAACACCGGGCTCACCAACAGAACTCCGAGTGGCCCGTACGTCCACGGCAGATTGGCGTGCTGCACGCTCTGCAGCACGCGCGCGGCGATGGTCAGGCCGACGAACTGCGCCGGTTCAACGCCGATGGCAAGCGCCACGGCCGCCTTGATCGCGTCGATGACCAGGCTGTCGAGCAGGTGGTTGCGATCGTCGGTCCAGAACGACATCCTGCGCTGCGAATGATGCAGCGCGTGCAGCGCCCACCACCAGCGCAGCCGATGCTGACCGCGGTGCAGCCAGTAATCGAGGAAATCGAGCGCCACCAGATACAGCATGAAACTGACGACCGGCACGTCGCTGACGCCCGGCCAGAGCGCATCGAGGTTCAGCGGCGAGAATTCATTGCCGCGCAGCCAGGCAGCGGCGGTTTCCACCAACGGTGTCAGCAGAAGGAATACCGCCAGCGGAAAGGCCCCGAGACGGTGCAGCAGCGTGTAGATGATGTCCACCCCCGTGCCTTTGCGGTCGTCCCACCGCTCGGCCGGCGACACGGTCTCGAGCGGACGCAGCAGCACGTAGAGCAGCACCACCTGCACGATGCCGAGCAGGAACCACTCGGTCGCCGGGTAGGCCTCCTCCAGCCAGTACGAAGCGCCGGCGGCGAACAGCAGCGGTTGCACTGCCGACTCGAACAGCCAGGAGTGCACGGCGTCGAAGGCGCGTTGCAGGATGTCGAACATCGCAACTCAACGGCCCGGCGCCGAGGCGGCCAGTTGCACGACGACAGGCGCCTGCGCCCGGTAGCCCGGATGCTCGCGCAGCGTGCGGAAACAGAACCCGCGCGCCTTCAGGCCGACGATCAACGGTTCGAGCATCGGCGCAAAGGGATCCTTGCGCGACCAGATGCCCAGATGCGCCATCAGCACGTCGCCATCGCGGATGTCGCGCAGCGCACGCGCCAGCAGCGCGTCGTTCGGATATTGCTCCGACGGCAGTTCATCGCCGAGGAATCCGGCTCGCGCCCAGCCCACGTGGGTAAAGCCGCATTCGGCGGCCGCCGCCAGTGCGCGCGAGGTGAGATGGCCACCGGGTGCGCGCCACAGCGCATCGAGCCCACGCCCCGTGTAGGCCGAAAAGGCCTTCTCAACGCGGCGCAGTTCGTCGCAGATCGCGGCAGCGGTCAGCGTGATCGTCCGGCCGGCATCGTCGCCGAACTGCGGCCGGTAGCGCACCGCTGCGCCGCCGTCAGCGACAAAACGGCCGTGCCGCCAGGTATGGCTGCCGAACGCGTGGCCCTCCTCGGCGCGCGCTTTCCAGTAGGCAGCCCAGGAGGGATCGAGCGAGAAATCGCCGCGTTGCGTCTTCTCGTTGGCGAGGAAAAACGTCGCACGGACGGCCTGCCGGCTCAGGATCGCGGCGACCGCCTCCGCGTGCCGCATGTTGCCGGTGTCGAGCGTCAGGTAGACATGACCGGCGCATGGCTGTGCGGCGGCTGCCGCGGTCCAAAGCGCGACGGCAGCGGCCGTGGCCATGACGGCGAGCGCGCTCACCGGGCGCACGACACTGCTACGCGGCATGGCCAGCGCGCCCGTCGTGGCTCAGCGCCAGGGCGCCGAATTGGCAAAGAACACGCCGTGCGGCGAGCGGCCGACCCGAATCGTATGCGCGATGCGACGTGCCTCGATGTCGACCACCGCCACCGACTTGCCCCAGCGCTGGGTGACCCACAGCCACCTGCGATCGGCGCTGACTTCCATGCAGTCCGGGCCCTTGGGCACGTCGATGTCGAACTTCTTCTCCAGCGTCGCCTGGTCGATCAGGCTGACCGTGCCGGCGACGCGATTGCCGACGAAGACATGGCGTCCGTCGCCAAGCGGCCGGAAGTTGTGCGCGCCCTTGCCGGTGACGATGCGCCCGACCGATCTGCGTTCGCGCCAGTCGACGACCTCGACGTAGTCCTCGCCCATGATGCCGACAAGCAGATGCTTTTCGTCGGGCGTCATCCATATGCCGGCGGGGAGACGACCGACCTTCATCTTCCACAGCACGGTCTGGTCGGCGAGGCGGATGGCGGCGATCTCGTCGCTTTCCTGCAGCGTGACGAACACGAGCTGGCTGTCCGACGAAAAGGCCATGTGGCTCGGCGTGCGCCCGAGCGCGACGCGCCTGGCCGGACGGAACTCGTCGCCGGCGACGGCATAGATGTCGACCCGGTCGAGCCGCAGCGCGTTGGCGACGAACCATTTCCGGTCCGGAGAAAAGCCGATCTGGTAAGGGTCCGGAATATTGCGTACGCGGCGCTGGATGGTTCCGCTGACCGGATCGAGGAAGTGAAGGTTGTCACTGGCGGCATTGGCGACGATCAAGGTCTTGCCGTCCGGCGTGGCCATCAGGTGATGCGGCTCCTTGCCGACATCGAAGCGACGCAACTCGGTGCGGCTTGCCTGGTCCAACAGTGAAACCGTCGCGTCGCCGGAATTCAACACAACGACCACGCCCGCCTGCACGCCGCCGGCGTACAGCAGCAAGGCGGCGAGCGCGAGGCGCAGCCAACCCGCCCTCAACTTTGAAGGAAAACCCATCTTTTCGGCCGATCTGATCGTTCTTCTGCGATTCTATGGCCGGGCCGCCCCGCGGATCCAGGCTGCAACGAGATGTTTCCACCGTAAGCGGGCCGCTGCCGCCGGCCGTTGACATGCGCAGGCAAGAAACGCGGAGATTCGGATGACTGGCCACTTCGCCTTCCCGCTGCTTGACCGACGCCGGCTGCAGTTGGTTGTCCTGCAGTTCTTCGCCCTGCTCTTTGCCGCCGCTTGCGTAGTCGGCGCGCCGCAGGCGCAAACGGCCGAGACCGATGCGGCCGATCCGCCGGGGCGAGTGGGCAGCATCAGCCTGCTGGCCGGACCGGTGACGATGGTCGACCTGCAGACCGGCAGCCGCGAGGACGCGGCGCTGAACTGGCCGGTGACCGGGGGCTGGCGGATCGAGGCCGGGCGCGGCGGACGCGCCGAGGTGCGCATCGGCTCGACGGCGCTGCGCATCGACGACGACACGACGGTCGACTTCGTCCGCCTCGACGACAGCTTCATGCAGATCGCGGTGCTGCGCGGCAGCGCCGCGCTGACCCTGCGCAACCGCGAGATCCTCAACGAAATCGAAGTGCTGACCCAGCGCGAGCGCATCGTCTTCGACGACATCGGCCGCTACCGGATCGACGTCGACGTCGTGCCGGGGCAGACGGCGGTTACGGCTTTCCGCGGTCGCTCACGCATCGAAAGCGGGGGCAACAGTTTCGTCGTCGCGGCCGGCCAGCGCGGCGAACTGACCGCGCCGCCGCTGATCCGCATGCAACTGGCGCCCGCCTCCGCCGACCGTTTCGACGACTGGGTGGCGGCGCGCGACGTGCGCGATGATGCAATGCGCAGCGCCGGCTATGTCTCGCGCGAGACGACCGGGGTCGAGGTCCTCGACGAGTACGGCGACTGGCGCACCGTCAACGACTACGGTCCGGTGTGGTTCCCCCGCTCGGTGCCGTCGACCTGGGCGCCATACCGCTACGGCCGCTGGGCCTGGGTCGACCCTTGGGGCTGGACCTGGGTCGACGAAGCACCGTGGGGATTCGCCCCGTTCCATTACGGGCGCTGGGTCGTGGTCGGCGGCGTCTGGGGCTGGGTGCCGGGCGTGATCGTGCCGCGCCCCATCTATGCGCCGGCGCTTGTTGCCTGGTTCGGCAGCCCCGGCGTCACGATCAGCGTCGGCGCGCCGATCGGCTGGTTCCCGCTTGGACCGCGCGAGGTGTACGTGCCGCCGTATCGCTATTCGCCGCGCTACCTGCGCGTGATCAACGTGCAGCACGTACCCGATGTGAGCCGGGTCACGATCGTGCAGACGCCGCGCTACGTGCATCGCCACCCGGATCGTTCGACCTGGCTGCCGAGCGACCGCTTCGGCCGCCCCGATCCCGTCTACCGCGGGCAGCGCCCGCCGCCGTCCGAATGGCGGCAGTACATCGCCCGGCCGCAGCCGCCGGCCAACGTGCCCAACACCAAGCGTCGCCAAGCTGCCAACGGCAGCTTGCCGGTTCCGGTAGCGCCGGTGGTACCGAGCGATGCACGACCTGCCGTACGCCCGCCGGCGATGGCGCCGCGTGCGATTGAAGCACCTCGCGCACGAGAGGTGCCGCGGACAATCGAGCCACCGCGCGCGCAGCCCGTAGTACCGCCGGCAGCGCGCCCCGAGGCGCCGCGCGGTCGCGGCGAATTACCGGCGATCGACCGCGACGAGCGCCGCGTTGCGCCGCGGGCGCCCTCGGTCGCACCGCAGCAGCCAGCGCCGCAACCGCCTGCCGACCGAGGCCGCGGACGCGACTTGCCGCCGCCCGCCAACGGAAACCCACAACGCGGACGGGGCGAACTCGGCGCGACCCCGCGAGAGGCAGCGCGGCAGGCGCCGCGTCCGCCCGCGCCGCCCGCCGCGGCCCGGCCGCCGGTCCAGGCGGCGCCGCCGGTGGCCCCGCCACAGGTGCGCGAGGCGGTCCGACAGCCGCCACCACCGGCGCGCGCTGACCGCGCGGAGGATCGCGGCATCGATCGGTCGAAAGGGCGATCGCCGCGCGAGCACCTCCGCTGAACGGCCGCCCGTCGAAGCGGGCAGACAAACGGTGCGGTGCGCCGCACGCGGAAATGTGCTAACACACGGACCAGGCTGGGCGCGCTTGGTCGAGCGCGCGTTCTTGGGAGGCTGTCGCATGCGCTCGTTCCCCGTGAAAGCAACGGCGCCGTTGTGCGCCCTTTTCGTGCTGGCGCTCGCCGGCTGCGCCGCCCAGACGGCCACGCAGCCGATCGCCGTCGCCAGCGCCCAGGAAAAGACCGCCGCCAACTCAGGCGTCGACAGCCTGAAGACGCCGGCGCAGATCGAGGTGGTCTCGGCGCAGTTTGGCGTTTTCGGCGCCGACGACTCCGGCCGCCGCATCCTGCTCGAAACGGCGCGGTTCCCGGCCGTGATTTCCGCGCCTTATGGCTGGTACATCATCTTCAAGACCAACAAGCCGACCGTGGTCTGGCGCGAGGAATTCGAACTGCCGGTGCCGCCGCCGACCTGGGGACCCGGCGAGGCGATGGGCATCTACACGATTTCTCCCGACCGCAAGACGGCGGTCACCGAAAGGATCATTCCGACGCGCCTGGGATTCGTCGCCAACGAATGGCGCTACGCACCGGGCGACCCGATCGGCGCGCACGCGATGCGCGTGTACATCGATGGCCAGCTGATCCGCGAGTTCAAGTTCGACATCGAGGAAGGCCCGGCGCAGCAGAAGCGCTCGCCGCGCGCACCCGGCGGCGGCTCGTCGACCTGAGCGTCGTTCTGCCGTCATGGCGGTGCGGTTGCGAGGCGCGCGGCCATGGGCTGCAGCCATCGTTTGCGCAACGGCGCTTGTCGGCGGCCGGGCTTATGCGCTGGACATCGATGCCTACTGGGAATACGCCGACCCGGCGGCGAGCGAGACGCGCTTTCGCGGACTTCTGCAGCAGGCCAGCGAGGACGAACGCCTCGAACTGCTGACCCAGATCGCGCGCACCTTCAGCCTGCGCCGCGACTTCGCGCAGGCGCACAGGCTGCTCGATCAGGTCGAGGCGTCGCTGCCAACCGCCGCCGCAGGACCGCAGGTCCGTTATCTGCTCGAGCGCGGCCGGACCTTCAACTCAGGCGGTGAACCGGCAAGGGCGCGCGCGCTGTTCGAACAGGCATGGGTCAAGGCCCGCGCCGCCGGTCTCGACGGTCTCGCGGTCGACGCGGCGCACATGGTCGCGATCACCTGGTCGGGACGCGCCGAGGCCATTGAGTGGAACCAACGCGGTCTCGCACTGGCCCGCCCGTCGAAGGACGCCAAGGCACGCTCGCTGATCCCGGCGATGCTGAACAACAGCGCCTGGGACCTGCACGACATGGGCCGCTACGCCGAAGCGCTGCCGCTGTTTCGCGAGGGGCTCGCGGCCTGGAGCGAACGCGGCAGGCCGGCGCAGATCCGCTTCGCCCGCTATGCGCTCGGGCGCTGCCTGCGCCTTCTCGATCAGCCGGACGAGGCGCTGGCCATCCAGCGTGCGCTGGAGGCCGAGTATGCCGCGGCCGGCGAGGCGAGCGGCTATGTGTTCGAGGAACTCGCCGAACTGCTTGCCGCCGCCGGCAAGGCGGACGAAGCGCGGCCGTACTTCCGGCGGGCGGCCGAGGAACTAGGCAAGGACCCCTGGCTGGCGAAAAACTCGCCACAGCGGCTGGCGCGGCTGCGCGATCGCGGCGGCTAGGCCTGCCGCGACGGCAGGCGGTACATCCAGATTGCCAGCACCAGGCCCATGGTGGCCAGCAACGCCTGCAGCCAGCGCCGCTCGACGAAGAAGACGATCGACACCGCCAGCGTCAGCGACATCAGCGCGATCGCCGTCAACTTGGTTCGGCGCGGGATCGAACGGTGCTGCTCCCACTCCCGGATCAGCGGGCCGAAGGTGCGGTTGGCGAGCAGCCAGTCATGGAAGCGCCGCGATGATCGTGCAAAACAGGCGGCAGCTAGCAGCATGAACGGCGTGGTCGGCAGCAATGGCATGAAAATGCCGATCACGCCAAGCACGACGCAGACAGTCCCACCGGTGATCAGCAGCCCGCGCACCAGCGACGACCGGTGCTCGCGCACGATCCGCGCAGGTCCGCCGGAAGCGGTCTGGGCCGTCCCGGCGGGCTTTGCCTTGACTTGATCCATCACGGGAAATTACCGCAACCGCGGCGCGACCACGGCGGGCGGTCGCGTGCTGCTGGTTAGACTGTCCGCATCGATCTGGCCGCCATCGCCGCGGCCGGACGGTCCCCGCAGAGGGCCGCCACCTCCTACGAACATGAGATGTAGACGTGCGCGCCACGCCGTCGCCAGCGCGAGTCCTGCCCGCCTTTCCGCCGGGTTTCCGGATGAGCGCGGCGCGCTCGCATCAGGGTAAACGCCCTCTCCTTCATCGCGCGACGGGAAGCGTTGGACGAATGCACCGTGCCTGCCCAGCTGCGTCGACCGCACCCGTGCCACCGTGTGCGGCGCCGACGCCAGGATCGCGATGAACGCTGCAGCGACCCGTCGCCTTGCCGCGGTGATGATCGCCGACGTGGCCGGCTACAGCCGGCTGATGGAGCAGGACGAAGCCGGTACCCACGCCAGACTGCTCGAGCTCCGGGCACAGGTCACCGACCCAGCCGTACGCCGCCACGGCGGCCGGATCGTCCGCACCGTCGGCGACGGCATCCTGGTCGAATTCCCGAGCGCCATGTCGGCGCTGGTCGCAGCCATCGAGATCCAGCGCGAGATGGCCGAGCGCAATCGCGGCTTACCGGCACGCAGCCGCATCGACCACCGTATCGGCATCAATCTCGGCGACATCCTGGTCGAGGAGAACGACATCGCCGGCAACGGCGTCAACGTCGCCGCCCGGCTGGAGGCGATCGCGCCGCCGGGCGGCATCGCCATCTCGGGCAGCGTGCGCAACGAAGTGCGACAGGATCTCGGTGTCGGCTTCATCGACGCCGGACAGCAACAGGTCAAGAACATCTCGAGGCCGGTGCGCGTCTTCCTGGTCGAGGTCGGCACGCGCGCCTCGCTGTGGGCGCGCTGGCGCGCACGTCGCGTTCTGCGCTGGGCGATGGCCGGGGTTGCCGTCCTCGCCCTGGCGCTTGGCGGGCGCTTCGCCTACGAGGCCTGGCGGGAGCCCGGCAAGCCGCCGCAGTCGTTGGTCGTGCTGCCGTTCGTCTTCGTCGGCGAGTCGGCGGAGGCCGCGCCACTTGCCGGATCGCTGACAGCGCAGCTGACCAGCGCGGTCTCGCGCGTGACGGAACTGACGGTGATCGCGCCCAGTGTCGCTGCGCAGTACGCCAGCCAGCGCGGCGACCTGCAAAGCATCGGCCGCGCCCTGAAGGTCCGCTATGCGCTCGACGGCCGCATCGAGCGCTCCGGCGAAAGGATCCATGTCGCGGCGCACCTGATCGACACCGACAGCGGCAGCACGCTGTGGACCCGCGAACTCGATGCGCCGGCCGGCAGCAGCGATGATGCGCCGCTGTCGCTTGTCGGTCAGCTCGCCGATACGCTGCGCTCCGCCATCCGGGCCGCCGAACTGCAGCGAACCCACGCGAGCGGCGAGTCCAGCGCCTATGCGCTGGCACTGGCCGCGGACGACGCGTTGCAGAAATCGACCGACCCGCGCGACCTGGCATCGATCCGCCAGCAGTTCGAGCGCGCACTGCAGCTCGACGAACGACAT
Organism: uncultured Burkholderiaceae bacterium; assembly: GCA_964509545.1. Taxonomy (GTDB): domain Bacteria; phylum Pseudomonadota; class Gammaproteobacteria; order Burkholderiales; family Burkholderiaceae_F; genus JADJWR01. Next base: position 32,206 of record CAZDXQ010000002.1, read on the forward strand.
GTGCCGGCCTTGGTCGGCTACACGCACACGCTGGCCTACCAGGCCGATGCGCTCAGCCCCGGGCCGGAACGCGAGCTGCTGCTGGCGAGGGCCGACGAACTGTCGCTGCGCGCCGTGAACCTGCAGTCAGCCAACGCCGAAGCCTGGGGCGCACGCGCCAACGCGCTGTTTTTCCGCGGCCAGCTGGACGCCGCGGCCGAGGCGATCCAGCGCGGGACGAGCCTGAATCCGTACCTGTTTCTGCTGCAGTCCTTCAATGGGCAGATCCTGCTGGCGCAGGGCCGGGGCGAGCAGGCGCTGGAGGCCTTCGAGCGCGGCATCGAACTGAATCCGAGCAGCGCCGGCCGCGGCGTGCTGATGCATTTCCGTTGCCGCGCGCTGCTGCTGCTCGAACGCTACGCCGAGGCGATCGAGTCGTGCGAGCGCGGCATGGCTTTCGGTCCCGAATGGCCTGACTACATGGTGCTCGCGGCCGCCTATGCGCTGCACGGCGACGAGCGCCGTGCAGCGCAGGCGCGCGCCGAATTGATGCGACTGCAGCCCGGCTTTTCGATCCGGTGGCATGAAGGCGTGGTCGCGCGCGGCCGCGGCGGCGCGGCGTCGCGCTTCGACGAGGTCCTGCACGCAGGTCTGCGCCTAGCCGGCGTGCCCGAATAGGAGTCTGCGCGGCAGAACGGATCGAAGCAAAACGGGTGGGGCGAGAGCCCAATTCGTCCCTGCTTCGAGGCCGCGTACTGACTCGCACGCAACGAGAAACCGGCGCGAAGTAGGACTCGCCGACGCCCGCTGCAGCCGATTCGCTTCTGCCGCGCAGACTCCTGGCCCCGCAGATGGGCCTCAACGGCGCAGCGCGTCCCAGACCTTCTGCAGCCGCTTGATGCTGACCGGCATCGGCGTGCGCAGTTCCTGCGCGAACAGCGACACGCGCAGTTCCTCCAGCAGCCAGCGGAACTCCTCGAGCCGCGGATCGGCCTTGCCCTTGCGTGCGGCCAGTTCGCGCAGGTACGGTGCGGCCAGCTGCGCGATCTGCGATTGACGCTGCGCATCGCGCGCCGGATCGCTCTTGAGTTTGTCCAGGCGCAGCGCGATCGCCTTCAGGTAGCGCGGATAGTGGGCCAGTTGCGCCGCGGCCGTGGCGGTGACGAAGCCGCGCGGAAACAGCCGTGTCAGCTGCTGCTCGATGTCGCTGCAGGCGGCGGCGAAGCTGCGCGCCGCGCCCAGTTTCTTCGGCAGCACGGCGGCCTCCTGCACGATCGCCGTCAACAGGCGGGCGATCTCCTGCGCGATCAGCGCCAGCTTGCCGCGCGCCTCGTCGCGACGGGCGAGAAACGAGGCACGGTCCGCAGGCCACGGCTCGGCGAGCGCGGTGCGCTCGAGCGCCGCATCGATGACCTCGCTGCGCAGCAGCTCGAAGCTCGGCCAGGCCGCCGCCAGCGCCGGCACCGTGCCGGCCTGCATCGCGGTGGTCTGCAGCGAGGCCAGCGACTTCTCGATGTACTTCACCTGCTCCTTCAGCTGCAGGCGGAAAAGGCGCCGCAGCCCCTCGCGGTGCTTCGCCCGCGCCTGCTCCAGGTCGTCGAAGACTTCCAGCGCGCACGATTCGCCCTGGTCGACCAGCGCCGGGAAACCGACCAGAGTCTGGCCGCCGCGGCCAAGCTCGAGCAGTTCAGGCAGCTCGCCGAAGTCCCAGTCGGTGATTCGCTGCTGCAAATCGGGGGCCACCCCGACGTCGCGTTCGGCCACGGCCTGGAAGCTGCGCCGCGCCTCGGCGCCGAGTTCGGCGCGCAGCTGCGGCAGGCTGCGGCCCATGGCCAGCTGCCGGCCGTGCTCGTCGATGACCTTGAAGTTCATCGACAGGTGCACCGGCAGCGTCTCGCGCTTGAAGTCCTCCGGCCGGGCGACGATCGAGCGCTGCGCGCGCAGGTCGTCGATCAGCGCCTCCGTGAGCGGCCGCGTATCCCACGGCTTCTCGCCAAGGCGCTCGACAAAGCCGGCCGCGTACTCCGGCAGCGGCACGCAGTGGCGGCGCAGCTTCTGCGGCAGCGATTTGAGCAGCAGCTGCACCTTCTCCTTCAGCATGCCCGGCACCAGCCAGTCGCAGCGCGCTTCGTCGACCTGGTTTAGCGCATACAGCGGCACCGCCAGCGTCGCTCCGTCGCGCGGGCTGCCCGGCTCGAAGTGGTAGGCCAGCGCCATCGCCACGCCGCGCATCTGCAGCGACTTCGGAAAGAGCTCGGTGGTGACGCCGGCGGCCTCGTGCCGCATCAGCTCGTCGCGCGACAGGAAAAGCAGCTTCGGGTTGCCCTGCTCCGCCTGCGCGCGCCACTTATCGAACTGCGCCGCCGTGCAAACATCCATCGGCAGCAGCCGGTCGTAGAAGGCGTAGATCAGCTCCTCGTCGACGAGCACGTCGAGTCTTCGCGTCTTATGCTCCAGTTCGCGGATCTCGCGCACCAGACGCTGGTTGTGGGCCAAGAACGGCGCCCGCGTCTCGAGTTCGCCCTCGACCAGCGCGGCCCGGATGAAGATCTGGCGCGAAGCCTTTGGGTCGATCGGCCCGAAGTGCACGCGGCGTTGCTGGTACACGGTCAGCCCGTACAGCGTCGCCCGTTCCAGCGCCACCACCTGCCCGGCTCTTTTCTCCCAGTGCGGGTCGGAATGCGACTTCTTTAGCAGATGCGCCCCGACCTTTTCGATCCACGTCGGCTCGATGCCGGCCACGGTGCGCGCGAACAGGCGCGAAGTCTCGACCAGTTCGGCCGCCATCAGCCAGCGCCCGGCCTTCTTCACGAGCGGGGAGCCGGGCCAGATGAAGAACTTGATGCCACGCGCGCCCGAGTACGGCGGCTCGCGATAGTCGGCGTCGAGCACTCGCGTGCCGACGTTGCCGAGCAGCCCCGTCAGCAGCGCCAGGTGCACTGCTTCGAACGCCGGGGCCTGCACCAGGTCGAGCGGCGCGTTCGCCTTCCAGCCCAGTTCGGTCACCAGCGTGACCAGCTGCGAATGCACGTCGCGCCACTCGCGCACGCGACGGGCCGAAAGGAAGTTCGCGTGCAGCTCCTCGGTCAGCTTGCGGTTCGACTTCTTGTGCTCGAGCTTGTCGTCGATGAACGTCCACAGGCGCAGGAACGTCAGGAAATCGGAGCGCGCGTCGGCGAACTTTCGGTGCGCCGCATCCGCCGCCTCTTGCGCCGACAGGGGCCGCTCGCGCGGGTCCTGCACCGACAGGGCACTGGCGATGATCAGCACTTCGTGCAGGCAGTTGTGCTCGCGCGCGGCCAGCAGCATGCGGCCGACGCGCGGATCGACCGGCAGTGTCGCCAGCTGGCGGCCCACCGCCGTCAGGTCGTTGAACTCGTCGACCGCATTCAGTTCCGCCAGCAGCTGGTAGCCGTCGGCGATCGCCCGTGCCGGCGGCGGCTCGACGAACGGGAATCCGCCCGGCTCGCCCAGATTCAGCGACTTCATGCGCAGGATCACCGCTGCCAGCGATGAACGCAGCACCTCCGGGTCGGTGAATTTCGGCCGTTGATTGAATTCCGCCTCGTCGTAGAGGCGGACGCACACGCCTGCAGCGACGCGGCCACAGCGGCCGGCGCGCTGGTTGGCCGCCGCCTGCGAGATCGGCTCGATGCGCAGTTGCTCGACCTTGTTGCGGTACGAATAGCGCTTCACGCGCGCCAGCCCGGTGTCGACGACGAAGCGGATTCCGGGCACGGTCAGCGACGTCTCGGCGACGTTGGTGGCCAGCACGATGCGTCGCCCCGCTCCGGTGGGCCTGAACACGCGCTCCTGCTCTTCGACCGACAGCCGCGCGAACAGCGGCAGGATCTCGGTGGCGGGAGGATGGTGCTTGCGCAGCGCCTCGGCCGCTTCGCGGATCTCGCGCTCGCCCGGCAGGAACACGAGCACGTCGCCGCGCCCGGCGCGGGCGCACTCGTCGACGGCATCGACCACGCCGTCCATCAGCGTGCGGTCGTCGGCGTCGTCCTCATCGCGCACCGGCCGGTAGCGCACTTCGACCGGATACAGCCGCCCGGAGACGTTGATCACCGGTGCCGGCGCGCCAGCGGCGCCGAAGTGCGCGGCAAAGCGCTCGGCGTCGATCGTCGCCGAGGTGATGACGAGCTTCAGGTCCGGCCGCCGCGGCAGCAGTTGCTTCAGATAGCCGAGCAGGAAGTCGATGTTCAGCGACCGCTCGTGTGCCTCGTCGATGATGATCGTGTCGTAGGCGGCGAGGTCCCGGTCGGCCTGCGTCTCGGCAAGCAGGATGCCGTCGGTCATCAGCTTGATCGACGCGCCTGGGCGGGTCTTGTCGGTGAAGCGCACCTTGTAGCCGACCACTTCGCCCGGGGGCGAATTCAGTTCCTGCGCGATCCGGCGCGCGATCGACGACGCCGCGATGCGCCGCGGCTGGGTGTGGCCGATGAGCCCGTGCTGCCCGCGTCCGAGCGCCAGGCAGATCTTCGGCAACTGCGTGGTCTTGCCCGAGCCGGTCTCGCCGCAGACGATCACCACCGGATTCTCGGCAATCGCCCGAGCGATGTCGTCGCGCCGGTGACTGACCGGCAGTTCCTCGGGAAAGGTGATTTCGGGGATCGCGTTGCGAGGGCGCGCGCGACGGGCGGCGACGGACATCCGGAAGCCTGGAAGCAGCGCCGGTCGCGGAGCGACGGCAGCGGGATCGGCCCGCGATTATAGGAAGCCCCTTCGCGCGCAGCGCGCGCTGCCGACGGCGGGCGAAGCCGCTTCCAGAGTCAGCCTCGACCCGGGGCGGCGAATGCAGTACGGTGCGAAACCGTCACGCAACCGTCAACGAGACCAAGATGAAACCTGCCCTGCTCGTCACCGGCGGCAGCCGCGGCATCGGCGCCGCAACCGCCCGCCTGGCTGCGGCGCGCGGTTATGCCGTCTGCCTGAGCTTCCGCAGCCATGCCGCCGCGGCCGACGCCGTCGTCGCCGACATCGGCAAGGCCGGCGGCGAAGCGATCGCCGTCGAGGCCGACGTCGCCAGCGAGGCCGACGTGCAGCGTCTGTTCGAGCAGTGCGACCGGCGCTTCGGTCGCCTGCGGGCGCTCGTCAACAACGCCGGCATCCTCGAGCGACAGATGCGGCTGGACGAGATGGAGGTCGACCGCGTGCAGCGCGTGCTCGCCACCAACGTGCTCGGCAGCTTCCTGTGCGCACGCGAAGCGGTGCGCCGCATGTCGACACGATACGGCGGCAGCGGCGGCGCGATCGTCAACGTCTCGTCGATGGCGGCCACGCTCGGCGCACCCGGCGAGTACGTCGACTACGCGGCCTCGAAGGGCGCCATCGACTCGATGACCGTCGGCCTGGCGCGCGAGGTCGCGGCCGAGGGCATCCGTGTCAACGCCGTGCGCCCCGGCGTGATCTACACCGACATCCACGCCAGCGGCGGCGAGCCCGGACGCGTCGACCGCATCAAGTCATCGGTGCCGATGCGCCGTGGCGGCACGGCCGAGGAAGTGGCTCAGGCGATCCTCTGGCTGCTGTCGGACGAGGCGTCGTACTCGACCGGCACCTTCATCGACATCTCCGGCGGTCGCTGACCGGCCCTCCCGCGATCCCCTGTCGCAAAGAACGCGCGTGAGGCTGGCTTCAGGCCGACGACGGGAAGTTGCGCTCGATCACTGCCGCGAGCGGCGGCGCAGCCGCAGCGCGCTGCGCCGCCGCGAACAGCCTTGGTGCGTGCTCGGCAAACCATTTTCGGCCCGGACGCCAGCGGGTCATCACTGCAAGATAGATGTCGACTGCCGAAAGCCGCTCGCCGAGGAAGCACGGCGCGCCGGCCGCTGTCTCGACGATCGCCCACAGCCGGCGCGCGGAGGCATCGACCTCGCAACGAAACGCCCCGGCAGCAGCTTCGGTCTTGACGAAGCGCTCCGGGACGTCGCCATAGGTAAAGGTGGGATAGACGTTGGCGACGATGAACACGAGCCAGCGCAGGAAGGCGGCGCGTTCGGGCGTCTGCGCAGCGGGCACGAGGTCGTCGCGCCCAGTGAGGTCGGCCAGGAGCAGCGTGATCGCCGCGCTCTCGGTCATCGTCCTGCCATCGGGCAGCTGAAGGACGGGCACCTGCGCAAGTGGGTTCAGCGGCGAAAGCTTCTCGCGCGCCTCGGCGGAGCCAAGCAGATCGCCGCTGTCGACGAAACGAAATGGCAGCCCATACCACACGAGCTGCGCCTCGACGATCGCCGAGCCCCATCCGGGCCGGCCGTGCAGCACAAACACGTTCATCGCCACCTTGGTGGCAGGGACGCTGCACAGTATCGACAGGTCGCCGCTTCCGTTGGTTGAACTGCCAACCGGGGCGCAGTCTAGCCGAGGCGCCACGACTCGCTCCCTATAATCGGTCGTCCCGCCTCGCTCCGCCCGTCCGCTTGAACGATTCCCTTCCCCCGCAAACCGCAACGGACACACGCGCCCAGTTCGTCGCCTGGCTGCGCGACGTGGCGCCGTATGTGCACGCGCACCGCGGCCGCACCTTCGTCGTCGCCTTCGGCGGCGAACTGATCGAAGCCGGCCGCCTGAACGCGCTGGTGCACGACCTGTCGCTGCTGCACGCAATGGGCATCCGCCTGGTGCTGGCGCACGGCTCGCGCCCGCAGGTGCAGGCGCAGATGGCGCTGAAGGGGCTGCAGCCGCGCTTTCACCGCGGCGTGCGCGTGACCGACGCCGCCGCGCTCGAATGCGCCAAGGAGGCGGCGGGCGAGATCCGTCTCGACATCGAGGCGGCGTTTTCGCAGGGACTGCCGAACACGCCGATGGCCAACAGCCGCATCCGCGTGATCAGCGGCAACTTCGTCACCGCCCGGCCGATGGGCATCCACGACGGTGTCGATTTCCAGCACACCGGCGTCGTGCGCAAGGTCGACGTCGAGGCGCTGCAGTTCTCGCTCGACAGCAGCTCGCTGGTGCTGCTGTCGCCGCTCGGCTTCTCGCCGACCGGCGAGGCCTTCAACCTGACCGTCGAGGATGTCGCGGCGAGCGCGGCCGTGGCCCTGAAGGCCGACAAGCTGATCATGGTCAGCGACACCGATGGCGTGCGCGACCGCAAAGGCCAGCTGATCGCCGAACTGTCGGTGGCGGAGGCCGAGCGGATCATCGCCGCCGGCGAGGTCGCCGAGGAAGCCGCCGCCGAGCTGCAGGACCTGTTGCGCGCCTGCCGCGGCGGCGTGTCGCGCTGCCACCTGATTTCGCACGCCCTCGACGGCGGCGTGCTGGTCGAGCTCTTCACGCACGAAGGCGTCGGCACGATGGTGGCGGCGGAGAACCTTGAGGCGCTGCGCGAAGCCACGGCCGACGACGTTGGCGGCCTGCTGCAGCTGATCGCACCGCTCGAGGCCGACGGCACGCTGGTCAAGCGGCCGCGCGAAGTGATCGAGCGCGAGATCGAGCACTTCACCGTGCTCGAGCACGACGGCTTCATCTTCGGCTGCGCCGCGCTGTATCCGTTCCCGGCCGCCGGCATGGGCGAACTGGCCTGCCTGACGGTGCATCCGGAGTATCGCGAGTACGGCGACGGCGAACGGCTGCTCAAGCGGATCGAGAACCGGGCGCGCGCCGCCGGCCTGGGCAAGCTGTTCGTGCTGACGACGCGCACGGCGCACTGGTTCCTGAAGCGCGGTTTCGCGATGGCCGACATCGACCGCCTGCCGCTCGAACGGCAGCAGTTGTACAACTGGCAGCGCAAGTCGCAGATCCTTGTGAAGTCCCTGTAGAGGCGAATTCAGATGGCACGCATGGTCAATTGCATCAAGCTCGGTCGCGAGGCCGAAGGGCTCGACTTCCCGCCCGTTCCCGGCGAACTGGGCAAGAAACTGTGGGAAAGCGTCAGCAAGGAAGCGTGGGCCGCCTGGCAGAAGCATCAGACGATGCTGGTCAACGAGAACCGTCTGAATCTCGCCGATGCCCGCGCCCGCAAGTACCTGATGACGCAGATGGAGCAGTACTTCTTCGGCGAAGGGGCCGACCAGGTCTCCGGCTACGTGCCGCCGAAGAACTGAGCCGAAGCCTGCAGGCAACGTTCGCACTGGCGGCAGCTCAGCAAAGCCTCTCTCGTGGTCCTCGCGTTAACGTGGTTCCGGGGGAGTCCGATCGAAAGACCCTGGGTTCCCGCCTGCGTGGGAACGACACACTCGGATTCAAATGACCGCGACGATGAAATTCGGCATCGGCCAGGCGATCACCCGGCGCGAGGATGACCGGCTGCTCACCGGACAGGGACGGTACGTCGATGACCTCGGCGAAGCCGGCGACCTGCATCTGGTGTTCGTCCGTTCGCCGCACGCCCACGCGCGCGTTGCCGCGATCGACCCCGCCGAGGCGCTCGCCTCGCCCGGCGTGGTCGCGGTGCTGACCGGCGCGGCGCTCGTCGCCGACAAGGTCGGCTCGTTTGCCACGAACCCGGCGCTGAAAAACGCGCTCGGCAAGCCGATGAGCACGCCGCCGTACTTTCCGCTGGCCACCGATTGCGCCCGCTTCGTCGGCCAGCCGGTCGCGGCGTTGGTCGCCGAGTCGCGCGCTGCGGCAGAAGCCGCCGCAGCGCTGCTGGTCGTCGATTACGAGCCGGTGCCCGGTGTCGCCTCGCTCGACGCCGCGCTGGCCGAGGGCGCGCCGCAACTGTGGCCCGAGGCGCCGGGCAACGTCGCCGCCGTGTCGAGGTTCGGCGATGCCGCCGCCTGCGACGCTGCCTTCGCGCGCGCGCAGCACGTGACGAAGCTGACATTGATGAACCAGCGGCTGGCGCCGGTGACAATCGAGCCGCGCGGCGCTCGCGCCAGCGTCGATGCGGCGAGCGGCCGGCTGACGCTGCAGGCGAGTTCGCAGAATCCTTCGGGCATGCAGCAGTCGCTTGCCGGCCTGCTCGGCCTGCCGCCGGAACAGGTGCGGGTCACGGTCGGCGATGTCGGCGGCGGCTTCGGCATGAAGACGCTGCTGCATCCCGAGGACGTCGTCTGCGCCTACGCCGCGCGCAAGCTGGGCCGCCCGGTGCGCTGGCGCGCCTCGCGCATCGAGGAATTCCAGGCCGCCAGCCACGGCCGCGACCAGCACGCCGAGGCCGAACTCGCGCTGGATGGCGACGGCCGCATCCTCGGCCTGCGCGTGCGCATCAGCGGCAACATCGGCGCCTACGGGCACGGCCCGGCGGCGATCATCAACACCGCCGTCGGACCGAAGGTGATCACCGGCGTGTACCACGTGCCGGCGCTGGATCTCACAGCGCGGGCGGTGATCACCAACACCAACCTGGTCGGTGCCTATCGCGGCGCCGGACGCCCGGAGGCAATCTTCCTGATCGAACGGCTGATGGACCGCGCCGCCGCGGAGATGAAGCTCGATCCGGCCGAACTGCGCCGGCGCAACCTGATCCCGCCGACGGCGATGCCGTACCGAACGCCGATGGGCGAGACCTTCGACAGCGGCAACTTCCCGCACATGCTCGACCGCGCGCTCGCCGCTTCCGACTGGGCCGGTTACGACGCACGACGACGTGAATCCGCCGCGCGCGGCAGGCTGCGCGGCCGCGCGGTGTCGACGTTTCTCGAATGGACCGGCGTGGTGCACGAGGAAACCGTGCGGCTGCAGGTCGAGGCCGACGGCCGCGTTCGCGTGTTCACCGCCATGCAGGCGATGGGCCAGGGCATCGAGACCAGTTACCTGCAGATCCTCGCCGAGACGCTTCAGATCGACGCCGAGCGCATCGAGATCGTGCAGGGCGACAGCGATGTGGCCGCCGGCATCGGCAGCATGGGCAGCCGCTCGCTGTATATCGGCGGCTCGGCCATGCTCACCGCCTCGAACCAGGCGATCGACGAAGGCCGCAGGCTCGCCGGCGAGGCGCTCGAGGCGCCGCCGGCCGACATCACCTACATGAACGGACGCTTCACGGTCGCCGGCACCGACCTCGGCATCGACCTGGCGCAACTGGCCGCGCGCCAGCCCGAGCGGCGCATCGCCGTAAAGACGCTGCAGAAGGTCGGCGGTCCCTCATGGCCCAACGGCTGCCACGTGTGCGAAGTGCAGATCGATCCCGATACCGGGGCGGTCGAGATCGCCCGCTACACCACGGTCGACGACGTCGGCCGAGTGATCAACCCGCTGATCGTCGCCGGCCAGGTGCACGGCGGCATCGCGCAAGCCGTCGGCCAGGCGCTGATGGAGCAGGTCGTCTACGACGACGAGGGCCAGCTGCTGACCGGCTCGTTCATGGACTATGCGCTGCCGCGTGCCGATGACCTGCCGAGCATCGACACCCATACCGACGAGACTTCGCCGTGCAGGATCAATCCGCTCGGCGCCAAGGGTGTCGGCGAGCTCGGCACCGTCGGCGCGACGCCGACGGTGATCAACGCCGTGATCGACGCGCTGCGGCCGCTCGGCGTGACCGACATCGCGATGCCGGCCACACCCGAGCGCGTCTGGCGGGCGATCCGCGAAGCGCGCGCAGCGCAGCGCTGAGGCGACCGCGGCGCTTCACCCGCCGATAGCGGACGGCCGAGCAGCAACGATGCCATGGCGCGGCCCCGCCGCCTTTCTGCTGTTCTGGGTTGTCGCGCTTGGCGTCGGCTCCACGTTCGTGCTCGTGGTGGTCGGTGGCGGATTCGGCTGGCTTGCGCTGCTTGCCCTGCCCGCGATCGTTCTGCTGCTGATCATGATCGCCCGCACCCGACGCGGCTCCTGATCGAAGTCGCCGCGCCGGCCAAGATTTCACGCCGGCGGTGCAGGGCCACGGATGGCAGCAGCCGGTCAGTTGCCGTCGTGCGCCTGCTTGCGCGACCAGGCAAGCAGAGCGTGAAAATCGCCGCCGAAGTGCCGCTGCAGCAGCACCTCGTAGCCGACCGAGCACGCGGCCGTCTCGCCACCACCCAGCCGGCCACGCATGGCCGCGGCGGAGCAGCCGAGATAGAACTGCTTGACATCGCGCTCGGAAAGCCGCTGCAGGTGGGCGCGCAGCGAATCGGCCGAGGCCGCGACCTCGACCGCTGTCGACAGGCCACCATTCCGGGACCTGGCGAGTTCGGCGAACTCGACCCGCTTGTCCTGCGCTGCTGCCGCCGTCGCGCCGACAAGCGCACTGGCCCACGAAAGCGCGATGGCGGCTACCGCCGACGCAACTCCGAACCGATTCAGTCTGCCGATCATCGTCTTTTCTCCTCGGCCTGATTGAGCAAGCGACGGTGAACTTCGCCGCTGCCGCGCTGACCTCTCAGCGTGGAGGCCATTGTCTGCAGCTGACGACGAGAGGAACATCGGACCGAAGTCTGTCCATGGCTCCCGGCACGCGACGAAGGTCACAGGACTGAGGTCCTGCCGGCGCAGGCGATACCCGCCGGCCAGCCATGGAGATCCGACGCGGCGGACGGTGTCCGGACCGCGCGCGGCGGCGGACCGCGTTCGCCGGGTTCCTAGGAGAAGTTCCTCCTCGATCGGCGCCACCAAGGGAGAACGAAATGAAGTGGCTGCGCCTGCCCGGGATCGCCATCCTTGCCATCGATCTGCTGTTCGCGCCGGGGGCTGGACGCGCAGCCGGCGGCGCGAGTCCATCGAATCGGCGTCCTTGGCAACCAGGACAATCCGCCCTGGGAGGGCCTGCGCCAGGGGTTGCGCGACCTCGGCTATGCCGAAGGACGCAATGTCCGCATCGACTGGCGCTGGTCGGAGGGCATCCCTGACCGTCTACCGGCCCTCGCCCGCGACCTAGTTTCCCTGAAACCGGACGTCATCGTCGTTTCTGGAACGCAGGCAGCCCTGGCGGCGCAGGGAGCAACGCAATCGATCCCGATCGTCTTGGCGCTGTCGCAGGATCCGGAGCGGATCGGCCTGGTGCAAAGCCTCGCCCGCCCCGGCGGAAACATCACGGGACTCAGCACTTACGCGCCGCAGTTGATGGCGAAGCGGCTGGAACTGCTGAAGGAGTTCTCGCCGGGAGTCGCTCGTGTCGCCTTGCTTTGGGATCCGGGCTCGCGGAGCCAGCGGCTGCAGTTGAAGGACCTGCCGGCGGCGGCGGCCGCTGTCGGATCAGAGATCATGTCGATCAAACTGCGCCGGCCCGATGGCGTGGAGGCGGCACTCGCCGCCGTCCGGCGCAATGGCGCCGATGCGCTGATGGTCATCGGCAATCCGATTACGTTCAAGGCCAGGGAGGCAATCACCGACTTTGCGCTCAGACAGCTGCTGCCGAGCATCTTCGAGGAGAGGCTTTTCGTGGAGACGGGCGGACTCATCTCCTACGGGCCGAGCTTCGTCGAACTGTTTCGAGGCGCCGCGGCCTATGTCGACCGGATCCTGAAGGGCGCGAAGCCCGCCGACCTGCCGATCGAGCAGCCGACGAAGTTCGAACTCGCGATGAACCTGAAGACTGCACGCAGGCTCGAGTTGACGGTCCCGCCGGCGCTGCTGCTGCGGGCGGACCGCGTTGTCGAATAGATCTGGCGCCGGCCGGCCGTAACGGTAGCAGGGTCGGTGCGCGGCCTTCGCCGCAGCCGATGCACGGCCGGACCCGGAAGCCTGCCAGCCGGCGACGGCGAGGCCGGCAGCGCATTCACAATGGCTCGGGACGAAAGTCCTGTTGCGTGGCCGCGCGCCGGGCGTAAATTGCCCGCATGACGCGCCGACCGATCGCCGTCCGGTATGCCGCGCTGGTCGCGCTGCTGCTGGCGATGGCGCTGGTCGGCAGCGGCGCAATCGAGGCCTGGGTCTCGTATCGGGAGCGGCTGGCGGCGCTCGAAGCGCTGCAGCGCGAGAAGGCGCAGGCGGCGGCGGTTGCGGTGTCCCGCTTTGTCGACGATATCCAGCGCAGCCTCAACTGGGTGACGCTCGGCGCCCCACCAACGGACGACGACGAACTCGAAGCGCGCCGGTTCGAACTGCTGAAGCTGCTGCGGCTGGAGCCGGCGGTCACTACGGCGACGCTGGTCGATGCGCGCGGGCGCGAGCAGCTGCGCGTCTCGAGGATCAAGACCGACCGGCTGGCCAGCGGCATCGACCTGTCCAACGAGGCCGGCTATCGCCAAGCGCGCGCCGGCCGAACGCATTTCGGCGCCGTGCACTTCGTCGCCCAGACCGAGCCGTACCTGACGATCGCCACGCCGGGGTCGGCCCGCGACGGCTCGATCGTCATGGCCGACATCAACCTGAAGTTCGTCCACGGGGTCGTCTCGCAGATCAAGGTCGGCGACAGCGGCTACGCCTACGTCGTCGATGCGGCCGGCCGGCTCGTCTCGCATCCAGAACTGAGCCTTGTGCTGCAGATGACCGATCTGTCGTCCCTGCCGCAGGTGCGCAACGCCGGCGCCGTCGAGGAGGCTTCGCAAGGCTTCGTCGAGGACGGCCGCAACGTGAAAGGCGCGCCCGTGCTTGCCGCCTACGCCAGGATCGCGCCCCTGAACTGGATCGTGTTCGTCGAGCAGCCGCGCAGCGAGGCGTTGGCGCCGCTTTCTTACTCGATCGCGCGCAGCGCGCTGATCCTGCTCGCCGCACTGGCACTGGCGATCACGGTTGGCGTGCTCGCCGCGCGCCGCATGGTGGCGCCGATCGGCGCGCTGCAGCGCGGCGCACAGCGCTTCGGCGCCGGCGCTCTCGACCATCGCATCGAAGTGGCGAGCGGCGACGAACTCGAGGAACTGGCCGCGCAGTTCAATTCGATGGCTGATCGCCTGCGCGAGACTTATGCAGGCCTCGAGCAGCGCGTCGCCGAGCGGACCCGCGAGCTGGACGCACGCAATCGCGAGGTCACCGAGGCGCTCGAGCAGCAGACCGTCACGGCGGAGATTCTGCGCGTGATCAGTTCGTCGCCCACCGATGCGACGCCCGTCTTCGAGACCATCGTCACCAACACCGCCCGATTGTGCGGCGCGCATTTCGCTTCGGTCTTTCTGCTTGAAGGCGACCGGCTGCGCTCCGCGGCACATACCGAGGTCACGCGGGAGTTCGGCCGCTACCTCGAAGCGGGCTTCCCCGTGGATCGCTCGACGACGGCGGGGCGCGCCACGCTCGAGCGCCGGCCGGTGCAGGTCGTCGACATCCTCGCCGATCCCGAGTTCGGCGTGATGCCGGCGCACCGCAGCGAGGGCGTGCGCACCGTGCTCGCGGTTCCGATGCGGCACGACGATCGCCTGCTCGGCGTGATTGCGATCTGGCGCCGTGAGGTCCGGCCGTTCACGGACGGCCAGGTGAAGCTGCTCGAAACCTTTGCCGCGCAGGCGGTGATCGCGATCGAGAACCTGCGCCTGTTCGAGCAGATCCGGCAGACGAGCCGCAAGCTCGATCTCGCCAACCAGGCCAAGTCACGGTTGCTCGCTGCCGCCAGCCACGACCTTCGCCAGCCGATGCACGCACTGTCGCTGTTCGTCGACCAGCTGCGCGCCAGCCGATCGACCGAGGAACAGGCGGCGTTGACGCGGCGGGTCGGCGACGCGGTGGCCAGCCTCACGGAGCTGCTCGATCAGCTGCTCGACCTGTCCAAGCTCGACGCCGGCGCGGTGCAGGTCGCGGCGCAGGACTTCCCGGTGCGCGAGCTGCTGGCGTCGATCGCAACGCAGTTCGGTCCGCTGGCCCGCGCCAAGGGCATCGACCTACGCCTGCGCGCGCGCGATTCATGGCTGCGCAGCGATCCGCTGCTGGTGCAGCGGATCGTGCTGAACCTGGTCGCCAATGCGATCCATTACACCGAGCGCGGCGGCGTGCTGGTCGGCTGCCGCCGCCGCGGTGGTCGGCTGCGCATCGAGGTCTGGGACACGGGCTGCGGCATCCCGGAAGACCGGCGCGACGAAGTGTTCCGCGAGTTCGTCCGCCTGGACCAAGGTGAGCACCGTCGCGCCAGCGGCCTCGGCCTGGGTCTCGCCATCGTGGCGCGGCTGGCCGACCTGCTCGGCACGCGAATCGAGCTGCGCTCGCGGATGAATCGCGGTTCGGTGTTCGCGTTCGAGCTTCCGGCCGGCACTGCGCTACCGGACGCCGTCGCGCCCGTCGCCGCGCCGCTGGGCGCCGCCGAACTGCGCGGCGTATTCGTGCTGGTCGTCGACGACGCGGAAGATTCGCGCGTCGCGATGTGCGGACTGCTCGAGCGCTGGGGCTGCCTGACGATTGCCGCCATCGACGGCGCCGCCGCGATCGCGCAGCTTGCCGCTCACGATCGGCCGCCCGAGCTGATCGTCTGCGACTACCGGCTGCAGACCACCGACGACGGACTGCAGGCGATCGCGCGGATCCGCGCCGCCATCGGCGATGAGGTGCCGGCCGTGCTCGTCACCGCCGAAACCAGCGCGGCGGTCGCCGACGCCGCCGCTGCTCAGGGCGTGCCGCTGCTGCACAAGCCGGTATCGCCGGTCAAGCTGCGCGCGCTGCTGATGCGGCTCATCGCCGTGCGCGCCGCCGAACACGCGGGCTGATTCGCCGTCAGTCGATCACGCGATCGGCGCGCAGAAGAAGTGATTGCGGCAGCGTGATGCCAAGGGCCCGCGCGGTCCTGGCATTGACGATCAGCTCGAACCGCGCCGAGCGTTCGACCGGAAGATCGGCGGGCCTCGCGCCTTTCAGGATCCGGTCGACGTAGACGGCAGCGCCGCGGTAGGCATCCTCGTAATTGGGCCCGTAACTGAGCAGCGCGCCGCCTTCCGCGTTCAGCCGCGCGCCGCTCACGCTCGGCAGACGGTACCTGATCGCCAGTTCGGCGATGCGCGCGGCATGCGTGACGAACACCGGTTCGCCCATCACCAGCAACGCCGAAACCGACTCACGCGCCGCAGTCGACAACGCGCGGTCGATCTCTTGGGCGTCGCGCGCCTCGAGCATCCTCAGTTCCAGCTTCAGTTCGCGCGCGGCCGACGTCGCTTCGTTCAGCTGTTGCTCCTGAAACACCCGATTGGCCGGGTTCCACAGGACCGCCACGCGCGCCGTGGCGGGCATCAGTTCGCGCACCAGTTCCAGCTGCTTGCCGACGACGCCGGCAGCGACCGCCGACGTGCCCGTCACGTTGCCTCCGGGGCGCGCCAGGCTCGCCACCAGCCCGGACGCCACCGGGTCGGAGACGCCGATCATGACGATCGGGATCGACGCCGTCGCCTTCATCGCCGCGATCGCCGCCTGGGTGACCTGGGCGACGATCACGTCCGGCTTGCGCTGCACCAGTTCCGCCGCGAGCGCGGGGAGCCGCTCGAAACGTCCTTCGGCGTTGCGGTATTCGAAGGCGTAGGTCTTGCCCTCCAAATGGCCGAGCCGGCGCAACTGCTGCAGGAAAAGCTCCTGCAGCGGATTCGGACTCGGGCTCAGGTACGCGATGACCGGCAGCCGGGTCGCCGGTTGCGCTTGCGCGGCGCATGCCGCCAGTGCGGCGCCGCTGGCGACACCCAGCGTCCTCAGAATCCGCCACGGTGTCATCGCGGTCGACGCCGCGCCTCCGGCAGCGCCAGGCCGAGCCTGTTGACGGCGAGCACCGCCTGCGTCCGGTTGGTCACGTTCAGCGCCTTCAAGATCGCGGTGACCTGGTTCTTGACCGTCGATTCGGCCAGGTCGAGTTCGCGGCAGATCACCTTGTTCGGCTCGCCCCGAATGAGCAGCGCGAGAATCTGCGCCTGCCGCTCGGTCAGGCCGATGTCGGTCGGCGAGCGGACGCCCGGCTGCGGCGCGGCGGTCGGCGCCTCCCCGCGGCCGAGCAGTTCGGGCGGAATGTAGACGCCTCCCGCCAGGACCAGCTGCAGCGCGCTCTTCAGCACCTCGCTGCTCGACGACTTCGGGATATAGCCCATCGCCCCACAGTCAAGCACTCGCTGCACCGTATCGCGATCGACGCTGGCCGAGACGACGACCACCGCGATCGCCGGATGCTGCTCGCGCAGCGCCTTCAGCATCGCCAGTCCGTGCATGCCCGGCAGCGCGAGGTCGAGCAATACGAGGTCGAGATCGGGTTCGCGTTCAATCAGTTCGAACGCCTGTTTCGGTTCAGCGGCCTCGTGCACTTCGGCGCCCGGCACGAGCGTCATGAGGACGCGCCCGAGCGCTTCGCGCAGCAGCGCATGATCGTCGACGATCAACGCCTTCATGCGGACATCAGCCGATGATCCGGTCGGTGCGCAGCGACAGCGCCGGCGGCACCACGATACTGACGTCGTGTGCAACCTTGCGGTTGAGCACGGGTTCGTCGCGCGCCGACCGCTCGATCGGACGGTCTGGCGCCTTTCAGCAGCCGCTCGACATAATGCGCCGCCCACGTCTGCTCGGCCCCGCCACAGAGAATCCGCGGGCGATCGCTGCGGTCATCAATGTGGCGCAGGTCGCGCAAGGTGTTCTGCGCTGCCCATGATGCGATTTCCGGGCCGCCGAGCGCTGTTGCCAGCATCGGGTCACGCCGCCTCATCCGTCGCTCGCTCGATGACCGGTGCATTTACCGCGCATCCTTGCGATGCTTCCCTATCATACGTACCGACGCACGGATCGCTGCCAACGTCGCTGCAAGCTGCGGGTGACGCCGGATCTTCCGTACTTCGCGGAGCCAGCCCCGCCGCGCTGTCGAACGGCGGTAAAGCGCGCTGCTCCAGCCAATGTTCGGCAGCCAGCGCGTCCGGCACGCGCTGCAGGCCGTAACTGACGATGCGCTGCCGATCGTTGCCTTTGCCGCCCGCCAGCGCCGAATCCGAGATGGAGATCGCCCGATGCCCACCGCCCTGCTGCTGATCGACATTCAGAACGACTACTTCCCCGGCGGGGCGATGGAGCTGGATGGAAGCGAAGCGGCCGCGCAGTGCGCGGCGCTGCTGCTGGCCGCGTTCCGCAAGCGGGACCTGCCGATCATCCACGTGCAGCATGTCTCGACGCGGCCGGGTGCGACGTTCTTCCTGCCTAACACCCGTGGCGTCGAGATCCATGAATCGGTCGCGCCGCTACAAGGCGAGACGATCGTGCGCAAGCACTTTCCCAACAGTTTCCGCGAAACGCCGCTGCTCGAACACCTGCGCGACCGAAACATCACGGACCTCGTGATCGCCGGCATGATGACGCATATGTGTGTCGATACGACAACGCGCGCCGCTGCCGACCTCGGTTTCGGCTGCCGGCTTGCGCACGATGCCTGCGCGACGCGGTCGCTGTCCTTCGGCGGCTCGACCGTCGCGGCGGCGGACGTGCAGACCGCCTTCATCGCTTCGCTGAACGGTCTGTTCGCGCGGGTGAAGTCAGCCGGCGAATGGTGCGCCGATCTGTGATGCCGCCGCCGGGCGCTGCCGCCCCTGACTCGTCCCGGCCGCAAAGGGCGCCGACCCCTCCGGGTTGACGTCAGCGCGGCACGAAGAAGGTCGACTTGGCTCGCACAGACCGGGCGGCCTCCGACCCGGACGGCCGCGCCTGCACGTCGAACTCGATCGGATTCGAGCGGCCGCGCAGCCCTTCCGCCGCCTCTGCCGCCATCGTCACCCGCGCGGCCGCCGTGCCGATGCCGACGGCGTCGACGGCAAACACCTGCGGTTCGACCGACAGGCGCAGACCCGGCAGGCCGATCACGCCGACGCTGAACTGCTGCCGCCGTTCGCTGCTGTTGACAAGCTGCAGCCGGTACACGTTCTCGATGCTGCCGTCGTCGAGCACCCGCGCCAGCGTGGCGCGGTCCTTGATCACGTCGACGCTGAAATCGGCGCGCAGCGCCAGGCTGACCACGAACGCGCCGCTGGCCGCCACCAGCACCGCGCCATAGACGAGCACGCGCGGCCGCAGCACCCGCCGCAGCATCTGCCGGCGCGACCAGCCGTGCGCCACCCCGTTTTCGGTGGCGTAGCGGATCAGGCCGGGGGCGTACGCCATCTTCTGCATCACGTCGTCGCAGACGTCGATGCAGGCCGCGCAGCCGATGCATTCGTTCTGCAGGCCGTTGCGGATGTCGATGCCGGTCGGGCAGACCTGCACGCACAGCCGGCAGTCGATGCAGTCGCCCAGCGCGCGGTCACGTGCCCTGGCCTTGCGCGAGCGGGCGCCGCGCGGGTCGCCGCGGCGGCTGTCGTAGGCGATGACCAGCGAGTCGGCGTCGATCAGCGCGCTCTGGAAGCGCGCGTACGGACACATGTACTTGCACACCTGCTCGCGCAGGAAGCCGGCATTGCCGTAGGTGGCCAAGCCGTAGAACAGCACCCAGAACGATTCCCAGAACGAAAGCGACAGTGCAGACGCGTCGGCGGCCAGCGTGCGGATCGGCGTGAAGTAGCCGACGAAGGTGAAGCCGGTGAAAAGCGCGACGGCCAGCCACAGCGCGTGCTTGGTGCCCTTGCGCACGAACTTGCGTGCATTCCAGGGCGCAGCGTCGAGTTTGATGCGGGCGACGCGGTCGCCCTCGACCCGTCGCTCGATCCACAGGAACATCTCGGTATAGACGGTCTGCGGACAGGCATAGCCACACCACAGCCGGCCGGCCACGGCGGTGAAGAAGAACAGCGCCAGCGCCGAGATGACGAGCAGCGCGGCGAGGTAGATCAGGTCCTGCGGCTGCAGCACCAGGCCGAAGACGAAGAAGCGCCGTTCGGCCAGGTCGAAGAGCACGGCCTGCCGGCCGTTCCATTGCAGCCATGGCAGGCCGTAGAACAGCGCCTGGGTGAACCAGACCATCGTCCAGCGCCAGCCGGCAAACCAGCCGCTGACCGCGCGCGGGTAGATCTTGGCTTCTTTCTCGTAGAGCGCGACCGTGATGGTCTGCTCGCCCCCCGCCTCGTGGCGCGCGACCTCGGCGGACGACGGGACCTGGCGCACGCGTTTTCTGCCGTCGACCGCTGCCGTTCGCCGTCAGCGCACGGCGAAGTCGATGGCGATGGCGCCGGGTTCGCGCTGCCGGTATTCGATCGCGACCCGGTCTCCGTAACGCGCGGCGATCTGCGCCAGCAGGGGCAGCGGATCGTGGTCGTTGACGAAACGCATCGTCTCTCCGGGCTGCAGCGCATCGAGTGCGCCGAAGATCGCGGCGTGGCGGAAGCGCTTGGCCACGCCGCGCGCATCGAAGGGATAGATCGCGCTCGGCGACAGGTGCAGGTGAACGTTCGACATCTTTCCGGATTTCCTCTGATCAGTGCCGGCGCGGCGCGCCGGCGGTTGCATGCGAGTAACGCGATCCGCCCGGCCACGCATGGAGCAGACCGCCAGAAGCTGTATCTCTTTTATATCTATTCTAGGGCGCAGATGTCACTGAAGCAATATCATGCGTACATCTAATCGGAGCGGCCTTCCCTGAGAAGACGTTGCCGGCGCGGTTTCAGGCGGCGCGGGCGCGCGGCCGCCGGGTGACCGCGATGCGGCGTGAGGCCGACGTTGCGGGCAGCAGGTCGGCCAGCGTGTGGCCGTCGAGGTGCTCGAGGAAGCGCTGCAGCGCGCCGTCAATGACGCCGGCCAGCCGGCAGTGCCCGGTGAGCGTGCAGCGGTCGCCGGTGGCAAAGCACTCGACGAGGGCGAAGTCCGGCTCGATGCTGCGCACGACCGCGCCGAGATTGATCTCGGCCGGCGGCGCGGCCAGCCGCATGCCGCCGCCCTTGCCGCGCACGGTCTCTATGAATCCGGCCAGCGCCAGCTGGTGCGTGATCTTCATCAGGTGCGCTTCGGAGATGTCGTAGGCGCGGGCGATCTCGGCGATCGTGCACAGGCGGTCCGGCTGACGCGCCACGTACATCAGCAGGCGCATCGCGTAGTCGGTCATCGTCGTCAGGCGCATCGGCTCTCCGTGGTAGATCAGCGCTCGGGCTGGCTGTCGGAAGCCGCGAGCAATGCGTCCTGCGCTTCGGCCGACGGATCGTCGGCCGCGAGCGCGCTGCGCCGGTCGAGCATTTCGCGCTTGTCGCTGACCTGCGCCCATTGATCGGCGTCGGCCGGCGCCGGCTTCACGCGGGTGATGGGCGGCCAGTGCCGGGCCAGCGTCGCGTTCTCGGCGATGAAGTCCACCTGATCGGCGGGCACGTCCTCTTCCGCGTTGATCGCCTCGACCTGGCACTCGGGTACGCAGACGGCGCAGTCGATGCATTCTTCCGGATCGATCACCAGCATGTTCTTGCCTTCCCGGAAGGCGTCGACCGGACAGACATCGACGCAGTCGGTGTACTTGCACTTGATGCAGGATTCGGTGACGACGTAGGTCATGGCAAGACTTCGCGGCGACAGGCCCCGGCGCTGCAGCATCCGGGGCACGCGGGATCGAGACACCGCACGATCGCGGCGCTCTGCCGATAGCGGCTCGCGATGCGCTGTGCCGACTTAAGATTTACATGTCGTACATCTTATATGCGGGTGGCGCGCTGTCAACCCGCCCGTGCCCATGGTCGGAACGACTGCGCGGGGCCGTTCCAGCCAACGTTGCCCGCCGGCGTCGGGTCCGTTTCGGTTTTCTACGACCGTGTGACCGGTGCCCGCGGCCCACTGCCGCGCCTGGGCCTACGCCGCCTTCGAGGCCGCGGCGCGAGCATCGCCCGCGAGCAGCCGACCCAGCCACGTGCGCGGCGGCTCCCGCCCGGTGCGCAGGTATTCGATCGCGCCGTCGTCGCTGAGTGTGTGCCGCTGCAGTCCCTCGACGCCCGCCTCGCCGGCGAACAGGATGCGGTCGCCGGCGCGCAGCGGCGTGTTCTCGTCCGGCAGCAGGACATCGCGGCCGCTCCTTACCAGCAGCAGCGGCACCGCCGGCAGACGGCGCAACCGGTCGTCCGGATCGGCGAGCAGGTGCGCCAGCGTCAGCGGCGGATCGGGTTTCTCGACCAACGCGTGCTGCGCCCCGAGCAGCCTCGTGTCGCAGGAGATCGACCAGGTCTGCGGCACGACCTCGCCAACGGCATCGCGCAGCCTGCCGGCGACCCCGACCGCCCAGACATTCGTCTGCCCGCGAGCCAGCATCAGAAAGCGGTTCAGCAGCGGCGTGGTCAGCAGTTGCACGACTTCGTTGGTCATCAGCACCGACTGCACGAACTCCATGTCGGCACGCGCCGCTTCGATCAGGCTTCGGTTGCCGACCTGGTTCTGCCGGATGACGACGAACAGCCTGCGCCGCAGGCGACGCGCCGCGTTGACGATGGCCAGGTTGTTGGCGTCGATGTCGGTGCCGGCGATCAGCCCGCAGGCCTGCTCGATGCCCGCCTTCTTCAACGCCTCTTCGGCAAGCGCCGAGCCGACGATCCCGTCCTCGCCGCAATGCGCCGGATCGATGTCGATCGCCTTGCGGGTCAGGCCGGCCGCATCGAGGGCCGCGACCATGCAGTGGCCGAAGCGCCCGTAGCCGGCAACGACCCAGTGCCCGCGCGGCGCTTCGATGCGCGGCGGCGGCTCGGCACCCGGCACGCCGGTCAGCCAGTCCTCGAGCCGCAGCATGTCCGGTTGCGCCAGCGCGATGCCGAAGTTGACGGCGAAGGTCTCGAACGGGTTGACGATCGTCACGTCGCCGATAGCCTCAAGCATTTCGCGGGCGCCCGGCGATTTCACCCGCGCCAGCACCGGCAGTTCGCGCGCCAGCACCCGGGCGCCGATGACGATGGCCTGGTTGATCTCGTCGCTGCTGGTCAGCGCGACCACGCCGGCGCAGTTGGGCATGCGCACGCCGGCAAGTTCGAGCACGTCGGGGGCGCGCGCGTCGGCGATCAGCAGCGCCGAAGGCTGGCGCGTGTCGAGCACGAGGTGCGCGCGGGCCCGTTCGGGATCGGTCTCCAGCACGACGGTGGCAAACCCGATCGCATCGAGCGCGCTGACGAGACGCCGGCCGCTCTGGCCATATCCGCAGACGACGTAGAACGGGTCGGTCATCCGCCGCACGCGCTTTTCGAACCGATGGCGGCCGAGCGCCTGCCGGAACGCGGGATGCCGCGTCAGCGCGAACACCGAGCCCAGCATGTACGCCCAGCCGATCACCGTCAGGTAGATGCTGACCGTCATCCAGAGCCGCTGCGCGTACGAAAAAGGAAACGGCACCTCGCCGAAGCCGATCGTGGTCGCCGTGTAGCTCATCACGTAGAAAGCATCGAACAGGCTCATGTGCCACGGCCGGCCGTCGGGATCGACGCCGGGCATCAGCACCAGGCCGAAGATGGAGATCGCATAGGCGGCGATCACCGTGATGATCGGCGCGCGCAGCCGGCGCAGGATCAGGACGAGGATGTCGGACATCGTCGCCGCGCCAGGCTGCGTTCAGCCGCTGCGTCTGCCGGCCTCAGCGCGTCCGGCGCAGGGTCTCGCCGATCAGCAGCGCCACCGAAATGAAGTTGGCCACCAGCGCACCGCCGGCCAGGGACACCACGGTGGCCATCACCTCGCCCTCGGTCGGCAGGTTGGCCACGCGCGTGGCCCATAACCAGACGATCGATGCGCCGAGCAGCTGGATCACGGCAACGATGCTGGTCGCCAGATGCACGGCGCCGATATGGGTGCGGTCGCCGAACTTCAGCGTCATCGCGATCAGGTTGACAACCACCGTGGCGGCCAGCTCGAGCTGATGATGGTGGCGCGGATCGCCGATGTCGCCGACGAAGAAGCCGAAGTTCAGCGTGCAGGCGAAGATGACGAAGGCGCCGAAGATCACTTTTTCGAGGTTCATTGTCTCTCCCGCGCGGCGCCGCAGGCCGCCGCATCGCACTGCCGATGCTAACGGCCCGGCGGCGACGCAGGTCGACCTACCTCAAGTGCCAGAACAGCGCCGCGTCGAAAGGCGCCCAGGCGGCGGTACGCACGCCCGCGGTGGCAAGCGCCCGGCGGATCCACTCGTTGCAGGTCAGCCAGAACGTATAGCGGCCGGTGCCCTCGTAGAAGGCGTCGGTGTCGAAGTAGCCGGGATCGTCGATGCGCAACGGCGCGCCGTCGCGATCGCGCGTGAAACCGGCCCGCACCGCCGTGACCAGGGCCCGGTACTGGGCGGCGCTCACGTCGACACGCTGCGCCCGGTAGTCCTGCGGCCGTGCCAGATACTCGACGTGCATGGCGCCGCGGCCGAGCCCGAACAATGCGACGGCGGCGGCACCGGGACGAAGATCGCGCCAGGTTCGCGTACGGATGTAGAAATCGCGGTCGCCCCAGCCGAACGCGATCCACTCGAGCGCCGGCGGCGCGCCCAGCCGCGCGGCGTCGACCACGACTTCGGGGACGAACTCGGCTCGCCAGTCGTGCGGCGCCGCAGCCGGCAGCACCAGTTCAGCGTGCACGCCGTTCGTGCGCAGATACACGGTGACGCCGCCATCGGCGGGCGGCGTCGGCCGGAAATCGCGATTGACCGGCAGCAGGCCGAGAACGATGGCGGCAAGCAGATAGGCGAGAAGCAGTGCCGCCACACCGATCGCGGCTCTTGCGAGCGCTCGCCACATCGGGGTGCGTCTGGCCGTCGCGGATCGGGGCGCCGTCAGCGGCGCAATTCCCGCACTCCGTCGGCCGCGCCGAGCAACAGCACGTCGGCGCCGCGCGCCGCAAACAGGCCATTGGTCACGACGCCGACGATCTGGTTGATCTCCGCCTCAATCGCCACCGGATCGGCGATTGCGAGGCCGTGCACGTCGACAATGGCATTGCCGTTGTCGGTGACCACGCCCTCGCGCCACTGCGGCCTGCCGCCGAGCTTCGCCAGCTGGCGGACGACGTGGGCGCGCGCCATCGGGATCACTTCCACCGGCAGCGGGAAGCGGCCGAGCACGTCGACCCGCTTGCTGGCATCCGCAATGCAGACGAAGGTGCGCGCCACCGCGGCGATGATCTTCTCGCGCGTGAGCGCCGCGCCGCCGCCCTTGATCATGTGAAAGCCGGCGTCGATCTCGTCGGCGCCATCGATGTAGACGGGCAGGTCGTCGACATCGTTCAGGTCGAGCACGTCGATGCCGATGGCCTTCAGCTTCGCCGTGCTGCGCTCGGAACTCGACACCGCGCGCCGCACCCCCGGATTGGCCGCCGCCAACGCGTCGATGAACAGATCGACCGTCGAACCGGTGCCAACGCCCAGCACGCGTCCCGGCTGCACGAAGCGCAGCGCCGCCACGGCCACCGCGCGCTTGAGTTCGTCCTGCGATTTCACCGTTCCTCCGCAGTCTCCCTGGAATCCGACAGAACGCGATGCTAGCCGGCCCGCAGCCGCCGGCGGTGACGGCGCTCAACGCAACGCCACCCCGCCCCGCGTCTCGGCAGGACGCCACCTGCGGTCGCGATCACTCGGCACAGACGCCGCAGCGGTCTGCTCCACCTTCGGGGCCGCACGAGCGCCGCGGCAGGACGCCCCGCCGGCCTATATGCGGCGGCGATGACGCAGTGGCTATTGCACCCCACAGGCTCTGCACCCAAACGGCCACTCAGGGCTTGGCGGATCGCTTCAACCTGTCCGAGGCCCAACGTTGAGCCCAGCGACGGCGCCACGCGGCCGAATGCGCCGCCAGCGCCGCCGGCGCTGCTGTTCCTGTACCGGACGGCGCTGGCGCGGGAAGTTCCGAGGCTAGATCAGATCGAGCGGCCCCGGCGCCCGCAGCGACTGCCGGTGGTGCTCACCGTCCAGGAACTGCTCGGCCACGCCCACGTGAGCACCACGATGATCTGCACCGAAGTGCTGAATGCCGGCGGCATGGGCGCACGAAGCCCGCTCGATGCGCTCGACAACTCGGCCGCAACGGTCGTCCCTCCGTTGCCACCGGGCACACCGGCCTTCGACGCGTGCGACACGCCAAAGACGCGGCGCACTGAGGCAAGCCCCGCGCTCGGCCTTTCCGGTGACCTACTTCCGCGCCGGCGGCAGGTCGGTGCAGTGCCCTTCGGCAGCTTCGGCCGCCATGCCCATGCTTTCGCCGAGCGTCGGGTGTGGGTGGATGGTCTTGCCGATGTCCACGGCATCGGCGCCCATCTCGATCGCCAGCGCGATCTCGCCGATGAGATCCCCGGCATGCGTGCCGACGATGCCGCCGCCGACGATTCGGTGCGTCTCCTCGTCGAACAGCAGCTTGGTGAAGCCTTCGTCGCGGCCATTGGCGATGGCGCGGCCCGAGGCGCTCCATGGGAAAAGCCCCTTCTTCACCTTGCGGCCGGCCTTCTTCGCCTCGTCTTCGGTGACCCCGACCCAGGCGATCTCGGGATCGGTGTAGGCGACCGACGGAATCACCTGCGCATCGAAGTAGCTCTTCTTTCCCGCGATCGATTCGGCGGCGACGTGCGCCTCGTGCACGGCCTTGTGCGCCAGCATCGGCTGGCCGACGATATCGCCGATGGCAAAGATGTGCGGCACGTTGGTGCGCATCTGCTTGTCCACCGCGATGTAGCCGCGCGCGTCGACCGCCACGCCGGCGCGCTCTGCGCCGATCTTGTTGCCGTTCGCGCTGCGGCCGACCGACACCAGCAACATGTCGTAGTACTCGGGCTCGGCCGGCGCCTGCTCGCCTTCGAAGCCGACCAGCACGCCGTCGTAGCGCGCCTCGGCGCTCACGGTCTTCGTCTTCAGCATGACGCGGTCGAAGCGCCGGGCATTGTGCTTCTGCCAGACCTTGACCAGGTCGCGGTCGGCGCCGGGCATCAGGCCGTCGAGCATCTCGACCACGTCCACCCGCGCCCCCAGCGTCGAGTACACGGTGGCCATCTCCAGGCCGATGATGCCGCCGCCGATGACCAGCATCTTCTTCGGCAACTGGCGCAGCTCGAGCGCGCCGGTCGAATCGACGATGCGCGGATCGTCCGGCAGGAAAGGCAGCTTCACCGCCTGGCTGCCGGCGGCGATGATGGCGTGGGCGAAGCGGACGTTCTTCGTCCCCTCGCGCGTGGCCACCGCGAGGTGATTTGGATCGGCGAACGTGCCCACACCCTGCACCACCGTGACCTTGCGCATCTTGGCCATCGACGCCAGCCCGCCAGTCAGCTTGCCGACCACCTTGTTCTTGTGCGCGCGCAGCTTGTCCAGATCGAGCTGCGGCTTGCCGAAGGCGACGCCGAGATCGGCGAAGTGCGCCGCCTCGTCGATCACCGCCGCCACGTGCAGCAGCGCCTTCGACGGGATGCAGCCGACATTCAGGCACACGCCGCCCAGCGTCGGATAGCGCTCGACGAGCACCACCTTCAGGCCGAGGTCGGCGGCGCGGAAGGCGGCCGAGTAGCCGCCCGGACCGGCACCGAGCACGAGCACTTCGCAGTCGAGGTCGGCGCTGCCACTGAACTTCGCCGCCGCCGGCGCGGCGACCGCAGCCGCCGCTGCCGCCGGTGCCTGCGCCGCCACGGGCGCCGGTGCGGCAGCCGCGCCGGCCGTGTCCAGCGTCAGGATCACGGACCCCTGCGACACCTTGTCGCCGAGCTGCACTTTCAGCCCCTGCACCGTGCCAGCGTGCGACGACGGGATCTCCATCGACGCTTTGTCCGATTCGACAGTGATCAGCGACTGCTCCTTCGCCACCTTGTCGCCGGGCTGAACCAGCACCTCGATCACCTCGACGTCCTTGAAGTCGCCGATATCAGGGACCACCACTTCGATGACCTGGCTCATGGCTGTGCCTCTTGGTTTTCGGATGAATCGACCATCGGAAAGCTGAACACGCGCATCGGCAGCGCCGAGCTCTTGTCGAACTCGCAGCCGGCGCGCACGCCGATCTCGGCCACGCTGCGCGCGCTGCGGGCGCGGTCGAAGCTAGCGAACATCGCGCCGAGCGCGAAGTTGCGGCCTGAACCGATGCCCCAGAACTTGTCGAACGAGAACACTTCGCGGTACGAATAGACGCCGTAGATCCCGGTCGGATTGGCGATCACGGCGGTGATCTGCGAGCTTTCGTACGGATCGGCGTCGTCTTCCTTGGGATTGAGGAAGTATTTCTCCTTCAGCACCGCGTGCAGCTTCTGGAACGTCGAGAAGACCTGCATGCGGCCATGCAGCCGGCAGTCCTCGCCGAGCCCGCGCAGCGCGTCGGCCAGGACCGCGAAGTGCGCAGTGCTGCCGGCCAGGCCGATGTACGAATCGCCGACCTGGAAGATCTTCTCGTTGACCTCGTAGCCGTGCGGCAGCCGCGTCTCGCCGAAAGTGACGAGCGCGTCAGACGCGATCGCGATCTGCCCGTTCTTCTTGACGGCGACGATGGTGGTCATGGTCGTTGTCCGTGATCCTTCGTTCGTCGTCCGCGGACGATGATCCGCCGCAGACGGATCACCGGCCGCCAACGACGGATCACGGCCTAGAGCATCACCCGCCTGAAGTCGGCCAGCAGCGACGCGAGATAGGCGTTGAAGCGGGCCGCCGATGCGCCGTCGACGACGCGGTGGTCCCACGACAGCGACAGCGGCAGGATCAGGCGCGGCGAGAAGACCTTGCCGTCCCACACCGGCCTCATCGTCGAGCGGCACACGCCGAGGATCGCCACCTCCGGCGCGTTGATGATCGGCGTGAAGTAGGTGCCGCCGATGCCGCCGAGCGAGGAGATCGAGAACGTGCCGCCCTGCATGTCGGCGGGCCCGAGCTTGCCGTCGCGCGCCTTGGCCGCCAGCGCCGAGGTTTCGGCGGCGATGTCGAAGATGCCTTTCTTGTCCGCGTCCCTGATCACCGGCACCACCAGCCCGTTGGGCGTGTCGGCGGCGAAGCCGATGTGCCAGTAGTTCTTGCGGATGATCGCCGTGCCGTCCGGGTCGATCGAGCTGTTGAAGTCGGGGAACTTCTTCAGCGCCGCCACGGCCGCCTTGATCAGGAAGGCCAGCATGGTGAGCTTCGGCGCGTCCTTGTTCTTCGCGTTCTCGGCGTTCAGCTGAACGCGGAACGCCTCCAGGTCGGTGATGTCGGCGTCCTCGTGGTTGGTGACGTGCGGGATCATCACCCAGTTGCGGTGCAGGTTCGGCCCCGACAGCTTCTTGATGCGCGAGAACTCGATGCGCTCGATCGGGCCGAACTTGGCGAAGTCGACCACCGGCCACGGCAGCACGCCGAGCCCCGCGCCCGTCGGCGCGGCCGCCGCCGGCGCGCCGGCCGGACGCACGCCGCCGGCGAGCACGCCCTTGACGAAGCCGCGCACGTCGTCGGCGGTGATGCGGCCCTTCGGGCCGCTGCCGCGCACCAGCGCCAGGTCGACGCCGAGTTCGCGCGCGAATTTGCGCACCGACGGCGAGGCGTGCGGCTTGACGCCGGAATCCTCGACCGCGACCATCGGCCGCTCGGCCATCTCGGTGGCGAAATCGGTCGAGCGCGGCGAGGCCTGACCCGTCGCCGGCGCGACAACGGCAGCCGGTAGCGGCGTTGGCGCCGGCGCCGCCCCCGCCGCAGCAAGCGTCAGGATCGGGCTGCCCTCGGAGACCTTGTCGCCGAGCTTCACGCGCATCTCGGTGACGGTGCCGGCGGCCGGCGACGGGATTTCCATCGACGCCTTGTCCGATTCGACCGTGATCAGCGACTGCTCCTTCGCCACCTTGTCGCCAGGCTTAACCAGCACCTCGATCACCTCGACGTCCTTGAAGTCGCCGATGTCGGGCACCTTCACTTCGAGCGGGCCTGCTGCCGCCGCGGCGGCAGCAGGGGCCGCCGCCGGCACCGGTGCAGGTGCCGGCCGCGGTGCGGGTGCCGGGGCCGCGGCGGGCGCAGGCGCGGGCGCCGGCGCGGCGGCCGCCGCGCCTTCGGCATCGAGCAGCAGCACGACCGAACCCTCTGACACCTTGTCGCCGAGCTTCACCCGCATCTCGGCCACGGTTCCGGCATGCGACGAGGGGATCTCCATCGACGCCTTGTCGGATTCGACCGTGATCAGCGACTGCTCCTTCGCCACCCTGTCGCCCGGCTTGACCAGCACCTCGATGACCTCGACGTCCTTGAAGTCGCCGATGTCGGGCACCTTGATTTCGACCTTGGCCATGTTGTCTCCGCGCTGTTCTTGTTGTTGACGACGATCAGGCCGTCATCGGATTCGGCTTGGACGGATCGATGCCGTACTTGCGCATCGCCTCGACGAGCTTCGCCGCCGGCACCAGGCCTTCGTCAGCCAGCGCACGCATCCCGGCGAGCACGATGAAGTACCGGTTGACCTCGAAGAACTCGCGCAGCTTGGTGCGCGTGTCCGAGCGGCCGAAGCCGTCGGTGCCGAGCACCCGGTAGTCGCGGCCGCGCGGGACGAACGCGCGGATCTGGTCGGCGAACAGCCGCATGTAGTCGGTGGCGGCGACAATCGGCCCGGCGGTGCGTTCGAGCTCGCGCGTCACGTAGGCCTTGCGCGGCTTCTCCGCCGGGTGCAGCAGGTTCCAGCGCTCGGCGTCCATGCCGTCGCGGCGCAGTTCGGTGAAGCTGGTCACGCTCCACACGTCGCCCGAGATGCCCCAGTCCTTCTCCAGGATTTCCGCCGCCGCGATCGCCTCGCGCAGGATGGTGCCGCTGCCGAGCAGCTGCACGCGCGGGATGCTGGCGCCCATGCCGCTGCCGGCCGGCCCCTCGCGCAGCCGGTACATGCCCTTGAGAATTCCCTCCTCCTGGCCCTTCTTCAGGCCGGGCTGCGGGTAGTTCTCGTTCATCAGCGTCACGTAGTACCAGACGTTCTCCTGGTTCTCGATCATCCGCTTCAGCCCGTGCTGGAGGATCACAGCCACTTCGTGGGCGAAGGTCGGGTCGTAGCTGACGCAGTTGGGAATCACGCTGGAGAAGATGTGCGAGTGCCCGTCCTGATGCTGCAGGCCCTCGCCGTTGAGCGTCGTACGGCCGGCCGTGGCGCCGAGCAGGAAGCCGCGCGCCTGCATGTCGCCGGCGAGCCAGGCAAGGTCGCCGACGCGCTGGAAGCCGAACATCGAGTAGAAGATGTAGAAGGGAATCATCTGCCGGTTGTTCGTCGAATACGACGTCGCCGCGGCAATCCAGTCGGCCATCGCGCCGGCCTCGTTGATGCCCTCCTCCAGGATCTGACCGGCCTTGTCCTCGCGGTAGTACATGACCTGGTCGCGGTCGACCGGCTCGTAAAGCTGCCCGTGCAGGCTGAAGATGCCGAGCTGGCGGAACATGCCTTCCATGCCGAACGTCCGCGCCTCGTCGGGGATGATCGGCACCACGCGGCTTCCGACCGTCTTGTCCCGCACCAGCTGGGTGAGGAAGCGGACAAACGCCTGCGTGGTCGAGATCTCGCGGCCCTCGGCGGTCGGCTCGAGCACGGCGTTGAAGGCGTCGAGCGCCGGCACGGCGAGTTTCTCGTCGGCCACACGCCGCCGCTGCGGCAGGAAGCCGCCGAGCGCGCGGCGCCGCTCGAGCAGATATTTCATCTCGTCGGAGTTGGGCTCTGGCTTGTAGAACGGCACCTCGGACAGGCGGTCGTCGGACACCGGGATGCGGAAGCGGTCGCGGAACTCGCGCACCGCGTCGTCATCGAGCTTCTTGACCTGGTGCGTCGGGTTCTTGCCCTCGCCGATCTTGCCCATGCCGAAGCCCTTGACCGTCTTGGCCAGGATCACCGTCGGCTGCCCGGCATGCTTGGTCGCCGCGGCATAGGCGGCGTAGATCTTGTGCGGGTCGTGGCCGCCGCGGTTCAGGCGCCAGATGTCGTCGTCGGACATTCGCGAGACCATCTCCAGCAGGCGCGGATCCTTGCCGAAGAAGTGCTTGCGCACGAAGGCGCCGTCGTTGGCCTTGTAGTTCTGATACTCGCCGTCGACGGTGGTCTCCATCACGTGGCGCAGCACGCCGTCGCGGTCTCGCGCCAGCAGCGGATCCCAGTACGAGCCCCAGATCAGCTTGATCACGTTCCAGCCGGCACCGCGGAAGCCGCCTTCGAGTTCCTGGATGATCTTGCCGTTGCCGCGCACCGGGCCGTCGAGCCGCTGCAGGTTGCAGTTGATGACGAAGATCAGGTTGTCGAGGTTCTCGCGCGCCGCCATGCCGATGGCGCCGAGCGACTCCGGCTCGTCCATCTCGCCATCGCCGCAGAAGCACCACACCTTGCGCCCGGTCGTATCGGCGATGCCTCTGTTGTGCAGGTACTTCAGGAAACGCGCCTGGTAGATCGCCGTGATCGGCCCGAGGCCCATCGATACGGTCGGGAACTGCCAGAACTCCGGCATCAGCTTCGGGTGCGGGTACGAGGTGATTCCCTTGCCGTCGACGTCGCGGCGGAAGTTCGACAGTTGTTCTTCGGTCAGGCGGCCTTCGAGGTAGGCGCGGGCGTAGACGCCCGGCGCCGAATGCCCCTGGATGTAGATGAGGTCGCCGCCGAACTCCGGCGTCGGCGCGCGCCAGAAGTGCATGAAGCCCACTTCCATCAGGGTATTCACCGACGCATAACTGGCGATATGGCCGCCAAGATCGCCCTCGCCGCGATTGGCCCGCACCACCATTGCCATTGCGTTCCAGCGGATGTAGGAGCGAATGCGCTCTTCGAGCGTCGCATCGCCCGGCGAATGCTCTTCGAGGTGCGCCGGGATCGTGTTCAGGTAGGCGGTGTTGGCCGAAAAGGGAATGTAGGCACCGGACAGCCGTGCTTTCTCGACCAGTCTTTCCAGCAGGTAGTGCGCCCGTTGCGGCCCCTCGCGCTCGAGCACGACTTCGAGCGCATCGAGCCACTCCTGCGTCTCTAGCGTGTCGGGATCGTTGGCCGCCAACAGTTGGTTCGGGACTGCGGACATGACATGCCTCCTTGGATGTTCTGTTCGCCAATCTCGGCGTCGCGGTGCATCGACCGGCGTTCGGGCGAAGCGCGGACTCTAAACGCTCATCGAGAACTTTTCAAATAATGCGATGAGTTTTTGTCATGTGGAATACCTAAGGCGCCTGCCCGACAGCCTCGGTCGACCTGCCGCCCCTGCTGCGCCGGCCTCCCGACCGGGGCGCTGCCCATCGCCCCGCCCTGCGCAACGCTCACCTTAATATGACCGACCGCGGGATGAAAGCCGCATTCAGGCGCTGCATCGAGCACCGATAACGGTGAACCAGGACCCGACCCGCTCGCTGTCCGACGCGTTCGCGGCGCTCGCCGAGGCGCCGTCGCGCCGTCTCGGGCCATGGCCCTACCTTCCGTTTCTGGTGACGGCGCTGGTTGCCGCGCTGCTGGCGGCGCTGATCGCAGCGATGGTCGCCGAAGACCGGCAGCTGCAGCGCGAGGCGCTGCAGCGCGATGTCGATTCGACCGCGCAGCAGCTCGGCGCCCGCCTGTCGCTCGTGCGCGAGGCGCTGTCGGTGATCGCGCTGGAGATGAGCGCCGGCACTGTCGATGGGCACCGGTTCGAGACGCTGGCCAGTGAAATGATCGACAGCAAGCCGGAGCTGATCGCGCTCGCGCACCTCGACGAGCAGGGCCACCCGCTGGCGCCGGCGACGCTGAATTTCGTCTTCGGGCCAGGCTGGGATCCGGCGACGCTGGCGGAGATTCGCCCGCTCGCCGAGCAGACCGTGGCTGTACCGAACGCGCGCTTCGTTCTGCTGCAGCGGCTGCGCGACGACGCGGCGCCTGTCGCCCTGCTGATCCCGGTGGCGCTCGGCGAGCGTCCGCCGAGCGTGCTGGTGGCGTTGCTATCGCTGCGCGATCTGCTGCGCACCGGCATCACGCCGGAAATGCTCGATCGCTACCGGTTCACGCTGGAGCAGGACGGCCGGGCGATCGTCGTCAGCAGCGCCGTCCTGCCGCCGAGCGGTGCGCCGACCTACGCGGCGACGCTGACGCCGCTGCCCAAGGAACTGCGGCTGCACGCCAGTGCCTTCCGCCGCCAGGCAATCTTTCCTGCCGATGCGCTCGCCTGGGTTGCCGCCGTGCTGGCACTGGCCGTCGCCGCAGCACTCGGCGCGCTGGCCCGCTACACCACGCGCCTGCACCGCATCGATCGCGCCCTGCTCGCCGAAACATCGCTGCGCCGGGCAATGGAAAACTCGCAGGCCACCGGGCTGGCAGTGCTCGACCCGCAGGGCGTCATCCGCTACGTCAACCGGGCGCTGACGCTGATGACGGGCATCCCTCCGGAGACGCTGGTCGGCCGCGCCGCACCCTACCCGTTCTGGGCCGCCGAGGCGCACGAGGCCAACGACGCCGCGCTGCGCAGCATCCTCAGCGGTGCGGCGTCGGCCAGCGGCGTCGAGATGTCGCTGCGCAGCGCCGAGGGAAGGCACATCGACGCGCACGTGTACGTGGCGCCGCTCGTCGACGATGGCGGGCAGAAGATCGGCTGGATGACCTCGTTTACCGACGTCACCGAACCGAAACGCATCCGCACCGAATTGTCGGCCGCGCACGATCGCTTCGTGCGCGTGCTGGAGTCGCTCGACGCCGCGGTGTCGGTGGTGGCCAGCGGCGAGCCGAACCGGGCCGGGCAGACGTTGCTGTTCGGCAACCGTGCCTACGGCGAGATCTTCGGACCGGACGCGGCGGGTCACGGCCGGCTGCAGGCGGCGCTGCGCGGGCGCGACAGCGGCGAAGTGCAGGACGCGGCCTCGGATCGCTGGTTCGACGTGCGCACGCGCGAGATCCGCTGGCCGGCGCGCGGCGACGACTTCACCGGCGACGCGGCGCGGCTGCAGATCGCCACCGACATCAGCCTGCGCAAGACCGCGGAAGAGATCGCCCGCCAGCAGCAGGACAAGGTGCAGTTCACGGCGCGCCTGATGACGCTCGGCGAGATGGCCTCGTCGCTGGCGCACGAGTTGAACCAGCCGCTGACGGCGATCACCAACTACAGCGAAGGCACGCTGGCCCGCATGCGCCGCAACGGCCTGTCGGCCGAGGAACTGCAGACCGCGCTGGCCAAGATGGCGGCGCAGGCGCAGCGCGCCGGCGGCATCATTCGGCGCATCCGCGAATTCGTCAAACGTTCGGAGCCGCGCCGTCGCCCGACGCCGGCGGCGCGCATCGTCGAGGACGCGATCGCCTTCGCTGACATCGAGGCGGCGAAGAAGCGCATCACCATTGCCGCCGACATCGAGCGCGAACTGCCGCCGCTCGACGTCGATCCGATCCTGATCGAGCAGGTGCTGCTCAACCTGCTGAAAAATGCCGTCGACGCGATGGACGGCGCCGTGCTGCCGCGCATCGACGTGCGCGTACGCCGGGTCGGCGAGACAACCGCCGAGGTCGCCGTCGTCGACCGCGGCGCCGGCATCGCCGCCGAGCACCTCGGCAACGTCTTCACGCCGTTCTTCTCCACCAAGTCCGACGGCATGGGCATGGGTCTGAACATCTGCCGCTCGATCATCGAGTTTCATCACGGCCAGCTCACCGTCGAACGCAATGCCGAGCCCACCGGCGGCACCGTGATGCGCTTCACGCTGCCGCTGGCCGTTTACGACCCGGCGGCAACGGCGGCCAACGCCATGGAGCTTCCACAGCAATGAGCACGATCGACCGCGAATCCCCCCTCGGCCTCGTTTACGTCGTCGATGACGACGAGGCAGTGCGCGACTCGCTGCAGTTCCTGCTCGAGCCGGCCTACCAGGTGGTGACCTTCGACAGCGCCGAGGCCTTTCTCGAACGTTATGACCCGAAGGCCATCGCCTGCCTCGTGCTCGACGTGCGCATGCCCGGCATGAGCGGGCTGCAGTTGCAGGAGGAGCTGCTGGCGCGCGGCTCGCACCTGCCGGTGGTCTTCATCACCGGTCACGGCGACGTCCCGATGGCGGTGGCGACGATGAAGAAAGGCGCCGCCGACTTCATCGAAAAACCCTTCGAGCAGGCGGCGCTGAAAAGCCTCGTCGAGCGCATGCTCGAACGCGCCCGAGACGAGGCAGCGCGGCTGGAGCGCGAGCGGATGAACAGCGCCCTGCTCGCCCGGCTGACGCCGCGCGAACAGCAGGTGCTGGAGCGAATCGTTTCCGGCCGGCTGAACAAGCAGATCGCCGACGACCTCGGCATATCGATCAAGACCGTCGAGGCCCACCGCGCCAACATCATGGACAAACTGAACGCCGGCACCGTCGCCGACCTGATGAGGGTGGCGCTCGGCACCAGGTCCTGACGAACGGCGGTTGCCCCTGCGCGCGAAGGGCCTGCCGGCGAGCAGACCCTCACCCGAATGGACGACGCCGCGGCCGTGCGCCTCGGCGTAGGCTCGCGCGCAGCAGACGGCGAGCCCACGGCCGCGACCCCCACCTGCTGTCGCTGCGCTGCTAACCTTGCCGGCCCGGCCCGACGCCACGACCATGCCTTTCGACGTCAAGACCAATCCGCTGCTCGAATTCGACACGCTGCCGAATTTCGACGCCCTCGTTCCCGCGCACGTCACGCCGGCGATCGACGAACTGCTTGCCGAATGCCGCGCGACCGTCGCCCGGGTGACCGACGCGGCGACCGAAGCCAGCTGGGCGACGATCGTCGAGCCCCTCGACGAGGCGCTCGACCGCCTCGGCCGCGCCTGGTCGGCGGTATCGCACCTGAACGCGGTGGTCGACACGCCGGAACTGCGCGCGCAGTACAACGCCAATCTGCCGAAGCTGACCCAGTTCTGGACCGAGCTGTCGCAGAACGAGGCGCTGTATGCGAAGTACAAGGCGATCGCAGCGCGCGCCGATTTCGCCACGTTGCCGCCGGCGCGACGACGCGTCATCGACAACGAGCTGCGTGACTTCCGTCTCGGCGGCGCCGAACTGCCGCCGCCCGGCAAGGAGCGGCTGCGCGCGATCCGCGAGCGCCAGTCGCAGATCTCGACGCGGTTCGCCGAAAACGTGCTCGACGCCACCAATGCCTTCGAGCTGCTGGTCGGCGATCCGGCGCGGCTGGCCGGCATCCCCGACGACACACTGCAGCTGTTGCGCGAGGCGGCACAGGCCGAGGGCAAGTCCGGCTACAAGCTGACGCTGCACGCGCCCAGTTATCTGCCGGTGCTGCAATATGCCGACGACCGTGGCCTGCGCGAGCAGCTGTATCACGCCTATTCGACGCGGGCCTCCGAGTTCGGCCGCCCGGAATGGGACAACACTCAACTGATCATCGAGCTGCTGGCGTTGCGCCGCGAACAGGCCCAGCTGCTCGGCTACCGCGACTTTGCCGAACTGTCGCTGGTGCCGAAGATGGCCGAATCGCCGCAGCAGGTGCTCGACTTTCTGCGCGACCTGGCCCGCCGCGCCCGGCCCTTCGCCGAACGCGACATGGCCGAGCTGAGGGAATTCGCGGCGCGGGAGCTGGACCTTCCCGACCTGCAGGCCTGGGACATCAGTTACGCCAGCGAGAAGCTGCGCCAGGCCCGCTACGCCTACTCCGAGCAGGAACTGAAGCAGTACTTCCCTGAACCGCGGGTGTTGGCCGGCCTGTTCAAGGTGATCGAAACGCTGTTTTCGGTTGCCATCGTCGAGGATCGGGCGCCGGTGTGGCACCGCGACGTCAAGTTCTACCGCGTCGAGTCGCCCGCGGGCGAACTGATCGGGCAGTTCTACCTCGACCTGTACGCGCGCGAACACAAGCAGGGCGGCGCCTGGCAGGACGACGCGAGGCCGCGCCGGCGCACCGCGGATCGCCTGCAGACGCCGGTGTCGTTCCTGACCTGCAATTTCTCTCCGCCGGCGGGCGGCAAGCCGGCGCTGTTCACGCACGACGAGGTGCTGACGCTATTCCACGAGTTCGGCCATGGACTGCACCACATGCTCACGCGGGTCGACGAGGCGGCGGTGTCCGGCATCCGCGGCGTCGAGTGGGACGCGGTCGAGTTGCCCAGCCAGTTCATGGAGAACTTCTGCTGGGAATGGGAGGCGCTGCAGCTTCTGACCGCGCGTGTCGACTCCGGCGCCGGATTGCCGCGCGCGCTGTACGACAAGATGATCGCGGCAAGGAATTTCCAGAGCGGCATGTACATGCTGCGCCAGGTGGAATTCGGCCTGTTCGACATGCTGGCCCACACCGCGCTCGTCCCGGAGGCAACCGATGCCGCCGCGCTGTTGCGCCTGATGGATGAAGTGCGGCGCGAGGCCGCCGTCGTGCTGCCGCCGCCGTACCAGCGCATGCCGTGGAGCTTCACCCACGTGTTCGCCGGCGGCTATGCGTCCGGCTACTACAGCTACAAATGGGCCGAAGTGCTGTCCGCGGACGCCTATGCCGCCTTCGAGGAGGCCGGCAGCACGCTCGATGCCCGGCTCGGCCAGCGCTTCCTCGACGAGGTGTTGGCCATGGGCGGCAGCCGGCCGGCGATGGATTCATTCGTCGCTTTCCGCGGCCGCAAGCCGGCCATCGACGCGCTGCTGCGCCACCATGGCATGAACGGGTAATTTCTGTCGCAGGTACCGATGAAACCACGCACGATCACCGCAACCGCCGCCCTGCTGGCGGCACTGTTCGCCGGCGCGGCCGGCGCCCAATTCCGCTGGGTCGATGCGGAAGGCAAGGTGCACTACGGCGACGCGCCGCCGCGCGACGCGAAAGACGTTCGTGCACTGAACGTGCGCACCGCTCCGGGACAAACCGTCGGCGACCGCGCGGCCAGCCTGCCATTCGAACTGCGGCGCGCGGTCGAGCGCGCCCCGGTGGTGCTGTACACGGCGCCCGATTGCCAGCCGTGCGCGCTCGCCGTCGGCCTGTTGCGCGAGCGGGGCGTTCCGTTCACGCAGCGCACGGTCGCCTCGCCGGACGACCTGCAGGAGTTTCGCCGCATCAGCGGCGGCCTGCGGATGCCGCACGTCACAGTGGGCAACCAGGTGCAGAGCGGATTCAATCCCGATGTGTGGATGTCGCTGCTCGATGCCGCCGGTTACCCGAAAGGGTCGATGCTGCCACGCAACTACCAGTGGCCGGCGCCGCAGCCGCTGGTGCCGCCGGCCCCCGGCGCGAAACCCCAGCCCGGCGGCATAGAGCAGACTGCCGCGGCGGACGCCGCCGCTTCTGGCGGGGCTGCGCCAGTCCCAGCCAGCCCGGTGCCCGCCGCGCCGGCTGGACGCTAGTTCGTGGCGCTGACGGTCGCCACCTGGAACGTCAACTCGCTGAAGGTGCGCCTGCCGCACCTGCTCGACTGGCTGGGGCAGCACGCCACCGACGTGGTGTGCCTGCAGGAAACGAAGCTCACCGACGACAGGTTCCCGGTCGATGAACTAGAGGCGGCGGGATACCGCAGCGTGTTCGCCGGGCAGAAAACCTACAACGGCGTGGCGATCCTGCTGCGCGAGTCGACGGTGGCGCCGCCGACCGGCGTGCAGGTCAATCTGCCCGACTTCGACGACGAGCAGAAGCGGCTGATCGCGCTGACCCTCGACGGCATGCGCATCGTCAATGGTTATTTCCCGAACGGCCAGGCGGTCGGCTCGGACAAGTACGACTACAAGCTGAGGTGGCTGGCGGCGCTCACCGGCTGGCTGCGCGCTGAACTGGCGCGACACGACAAGTTGCTGCTTGCCGGCGACTTCAACATTGCTCCCGAGCCACGCGACGTCCACGATCCGGTGCTGTGGGAAGGGCAGGTGCTGTTCTCGGAGCCCGAGCGCGCCGCCTTCCGCGCCCTGCTCGGTCTGGGGCTGAAGGACAGCTTCCGCCTGTTCGAGCAGCCGGAACGCAGTTACACGTGGTGGGACTACCGTAACCTTGCCTTCCGCCGGAAACTGGGCCTGCGCATCGACCACATCCTGTTGTCTGCACCCTTGGCCGCGCGCTGCACGGCGTGCACGATCGATGTCGAACCGCGCCGGCGCGAGCAGCCGAGCGATCACGCGCCGGTCATCGCGACGCTGAACTGACGGCAAGTACAGCGGTCCCGCCTCCGACGCGCCCGCCGCCGCAGCCACATCGCGCCGCAGTACGTGACAGCAAGGAAGTCATCGAAATCGTCGCCAGCGACATCGAATTTCACCGCACGCTCGTCGCCGCTTCGCGCAGCCTGCGGCCGCACGACGTCGTCATCGGCGAGACGCATTTGTGATCGGTGAGACGTGCGCGGTCCGGCTGACAGGCGTGTTGCAGCGCTGCGGCTGCTCGCCTGCAGTGTGCGCCCCGACGTTTCCCGTTCAGCCGGCGAACCTGAACAGCGGCGGGTCGAACAGATCGGCCCAGTCGAAAGCGACACCGTTGGCCCCGTCGCCGCCGCTGTTGCGGTCGTGGCCCGCGCCGCCGTCGAGGCGATCGCGATCGTCGCCTCCGTACAGCGCATCATTGCCGCGCCCGCCGAAGAGCAGGTCGTTGCCGCGCATGCCGAACAGCGTGTCGTTGCCGTCGCCGCCGTCGAGCACGTCGTTACCCGCGTCGCCGTAGAGCAGATCGTCGCCGGTGCCACCCGAGAGCCTGTCGTCTCCGGCGCCGCCGACGAGCAGGTCATCGCCGCTGCCGCCATCGGCCGTGATGCTGGCCGGGACGTCGACCGCAACCCACAGCCGGTCGTCGCCGCCGCCGAGTTCGAAGCTCGTGCTCTCGAGTTCTTCCCTAGTCATGTACCGGACCTGGCCGTTGACGTCGA
Source organism: uncultured Burkholderiaceae bacterium (assembly GCA_964509545.1). Taxonomy (GTDB): domain Bacteria; phylum Pseudomonadota; class Gammaproteobacteria; order Burkholderiales; family Burkholderiaceae_F; genus JADJWR01. The sequence continues at coordinate 72,448 of CAZDXQ010000002.1, forward strand.
CCTTGTACAGGCCCTGCTCGCCGGCCAGGCCTTCGGCCCTCGTGATGAACACCGCGTCGTCGCCCTCGGTGCCGTGAATCGTCTGATGGGCGAAGTGCGCAGGCCACAGCGCGCCCGCCGTCGCATTGTGCCCTGCTGTGGTGGCGATCAGAGACATGTCGAGACCCCTTCGCGTTTGCCGCTCCCATGAACTGCGGTTGCCTTTGCCAGCCCGGCGCCGCGCGCCTGCTCAGCGCGGCGGCGGCGCATCCTGGTACACCCAGTTGGTGCCGCCACCCCCGTCGAGCCAATCGTCGCCGGGCCCGCCGGAGAAGCGGTCGTTGCCGGCGCCGCCGATCATGATGTCGTTGCCCGCGCCGCCGTTCGCCGTGATGTTCGCGGTCACGTCGCCCGCCACCACGAGAACGTCATTGCCGGCACCGAGGTCGAAGGTCGTGTTCTGCAGTTCCTGCTCGGTCATGTAGCGGACCTCGCCATTGATTTCGACCTTGTACAGGCCCATCGCGCCGGCAAAGCCGTCGGCCCTGGAGATGACGACGTAGTCGTCGCCATCGGTTCCGCGGATGGTCTTGTGGCCGAAGAACAATTCAAACAGCCGCGTGGCGGCGGCGCCTGGAAGCGCGCTGAACGCGCCGGAAGTGGCGATTTGTGGCATGACGAAGCTCCTTTGCGGTTGATGGTTTCTGCGACCCGCCGGAATGTGCGCATCGCTGCCGGACATTGAACGCGTTTTGACCCACGCTTCCAAGTCGGGGCGTGCGCTAGCTAGGATCGCCCCCAGCCAATCGGCAGCGCAATGGTTCCCGCCTGCCGCCCATGGCTCGGCAATCGCTTCGCCCGGCTTGCGCGGCGCGGCTGTTGCCATGCCACGGCCGCGCGGCCCGCGATCGGAAGGGGCCGTGCCGAAGCCGGCGCGATCGAGCGCGAGGGCGCCTCGGCGCGCCTGGACTAGGCAAACCGACTGGCCGCAGCATCGGGCGCCGACCGCCCTGCGTACACGATCTCGACACCGACGAATCGGCGCCGCTGCGCGGCCTTGAGGTCGAGCCGCAATTCGTGCTAAAAACAAACACTCGTTTGGTTTATCGGCACCACTTCCGATGCCCGCCGTTCGCGCCCCGCGCTCCGACAACCGCCTGCCGCAGATCCTCGACGCGGCGGCGCGGCTGTTCCGCACGCAGGGTTTCCAGGGCACGTCGGTGCGCGACATCGTGCGCGCGGTGGACATGCTGCCCGGATCGCTCTACTACCACTTCGCCACCAAGGAAGAACTTCTCGCCGCCGTCTACGCCGAGGGCGTGCAGCGCATCTCGGCGCGGGTGCGCGCGGCGATCGAACCGCTGGCCGATCCGTGGGCCCGGCTGGAAGCAGCCTGCGTCGCCCATCTCGAGGCCATCCTCGAGGACGACGACTACGCGCAGGTCGTGATCCGCGTGCGCCCCGGCGACGCGCCGGCGGCACGGCCGCGGCTGGTCAAGCTGCGCGACGACTACGAAGCCCTGCTCGCCCGTCTGGTGGCCGACCTGAAACTGCCGCGCGGCACCGACCGGCGAACGCTGCGGCTGATGCTGCTGGGCAGCCTGAACTGGTCGCAGACCTGGTACCAGCCCGGGCGCGACGCGCCGAAGACCATCGCCCGGCGCTTCATCGCGCTGCTGCGCGCCCCGCTTGATACGGCAAAGGACGACTGATGGACATCCGACCCAAGGTCCTGATCACCAAGATCGGTTTCGACGGCCACGACCGCGGCAGCCGTATCGTCGCTGCCGGCCTGCGCGATGCCGGCATGGAAGTCATCTACACGCCGCCGTGGCAGGAGATCGCCACCGTGGTCAAGCTCGCCACCGAGGAGGACGTTGACGTGATCGGCATCTCTTCGCTCGCCACCGATCACCTGATCGTGCCCAGGCTGATGGATGCGCTGCGCGCCGCGGATCTTGCCGACGTGGCGGTGCTCGTCGGCGGCATCGTGCCCGACGAGGACGAACAGATGCTGCTCGATTCCGGCGTGGCGCGGGTGTTTCACCCCGGAAGCACGCTGGAAGAGATCTCCGGGTACATCCGGCAGATCACGCCGGGCATCCGCGCCCGTCGGATGGCGGCATGAAGAGGCCGAAATGAACAAACCGATGGACGAGAGACTGCTGCAGGCCGCCGATGCCGAGGCGCGCTGGCGCCGCGACTACGCGGAGCAGATCGGCACCGACCGGCAGGTGACCAACCGTTCGGGCATCGGCATCGCTCCGCTGTACACACGGCGCGATTGGGATGCCGCCGAGCACGATGCCGACCTCGGCTTCCCCGGACAGCCGCCGTACACGCGCGGCATCTACGCGACGATGCACCGCGGCCGCACATGGACGAAGCGGCAACTGATCGGCCTGGGCACGCCGGCAGACTACAACTCGCGACTGCTCGGCATCCTCGCGCAGGGCGCGACCGCAGTGTCGCTGATCCCGTGCAACTCGGTGTACCGCGGCATCGACATGGACGAGTCGCACTTCGAACTGCTCGGCACCTGCGGCACGGTGATCAACACCGCCGATCACATGGACCGCGCACTGGCCGGCGTTGATCTCGCGCGCACGTCCTGCGCGATGAACGACCCGTCGCCGTTCACCCTGCTCGCCTTCATGCTGGCCGTCGCCAAGCGCCGCGGCACGCCGTGGTCGGCGATCACCGGCACCTCGAACCAGAGCGACTACCTGAGCCACTACGTGGCCAACCACATGTTCTTCCGCATCGCCCTGCCCGGGGCGCGGCGGATCCTCGGCGACCACATCGACTTTTGCAACCGCCTGGTGCCGAAGTGGAACCCGATGTCGGTGGTCGGCCAGCACACGCAGCAGGCCGGCGCCACGCCGGCCGAATCGATGGCCTTCACGCTGTCGGCGGCGATTCAGAACGCGGCCGACTGCATTGAGCGCGGCATGGACCCGGACGCCTTCCTGCCCCGCTTCACCTTCTTCTTCGACATCTCGATCTCGTTCTTCGAGGAGATCGCCAAGTTCCGCGCCGGCCGCCGCATCTGGGCGCGCATCACGCGCGAGCGGTTCGGGGCGAAGGATCCGCGCTCGTGGCGCTTCAAGTTCCACGGCCAGACCTCCGGCGTCGACCTGACGCGGCAGCAGCCGCTGAACAACATCGCCCGCGTCGCCGTGCAGGCCATGGCCGGCATCTTCGGCGGCCTGCAGTCGCTGCACACCGATGCGTTCGACGAGGCGCTGTCGACGCCGACCGAATTCGGCGCCCGCATCGCCGTCAACACGCAGAACATCCTGCGCGAGGAGGCGCACCTCACCGACGTGATCGATCCGCTCGGCGGCAGCTTCTACCTCGAGCGGCTCACCGACCAGATGCAAGCCGAGATCCTGCGCATCATGAAGCTGATCGAAGACGCCGGTGGCATGTACAAGGCCGTCGAGTCTGGCCTGGTGCAGAAGATGATCGGCGAGTCCGCCCGCCGCTTCCAGCACAAAGTCGAGACCGGCGAGCAGACCGTCGTCGGTGTCAACGCCTACACCGCCGCGGAGGACCGCAGCGCGCGGCAGCCGCTGGCGCGCCCGGACCCGGCGGTGATGCGGGCGCTGCTGGCGGAATTTGCGGCGTCCAAGGCGAACCGCTCGGCGCAGCTCGTGCAGCGCGCGCTCGACGAACTCGCCCGCGCCGCCAGCGACCGAGGCGGAAACGTCTTCGGCAAGGTGGTCGAGGCCGCCGAGGCCGGCTGCACGCACGGTGAGATCTGCGCATGCCTGCGGCGCGAACTCGGCTTCGGCCACGTGCAGGCGATGGTATGAGCGACACGGGGCGTCCGCGCTTGGCGATGCTCCTCCGCAGTCGTCCCGGCGCAGACCGGGACCCTATTCCGCCGGTTCGAACCTGGGCCCCGGCCTTCGCCGAGGCGACGGCGTGACCGCCCCTTCGCGTCGCTTCGGGCCCTCGGCGATGAACGCCCCCCACCACCCGCTGCTTGCGCACCTGTTTGCCGGTGAGCGCCGGGCGATCGCGCGCGCGATCAGCACGATCGAGAACGACGCGCCGGGCGCCGATGTGATCGAGGCCGCTGTCGCGCCGCGGCTCGGCCGCGCGCACGTGATCGGAATTACCGGCGCGCCCGGCGCCGGCAAGTCGACGCTGATCAACGCGCTGCTTGGCGAGCTGCTCGGCCGCGGCCGACGAATCGGCGTCGTGGCGGTCGATCCGTCCAGCCCGGTGAGCGGCGGCGCCGTCCTCGGCGACCGTGTGCGCATGGGCAGCCACGGCGCGCACGAGCGCGTGTTCATCCGCTCTGTCGCATCGCGCGGTCACCTCGGCGGCGTATCGCGAACGACGCACAGCATCGTCGATGTGCTCGACGCGGCCGGGTTCGACGTGGTGATCGTCGAAACGGTCGGCGCCGGCCAGTCGGAAGTGGAGATCATCGGCATCGCCGACACGCGCATCGTCGTCTGCCCGCCCGGACTCGGCGACGACGTGCAGGCGATCAAGGCCGGCATCCTCGAGATTGCCGACGTGCTGGTGGTCAACAAGGCCGATCTGCCGGGTGCCGAGGCCACCGCGCGCGACCTCAGAGACATGCTGTGCCTGGGCAACGGCCGGCGCGCCGGCGTCGCTGTGATCAAGTCGAGCGCCACGCGGGGCGACGGCATCAGCGCGCTGGCGGACCGGGCCGAGGCGCACGGCGCGGCGACCGGCTTCGGCAAGCGACTGTCCAACCGGCCGCAGCCGTCACTCAACGACGCGGTCGTGGTCGACCGGGCCATCGCGTCACGCCGTTCAGTGCGCCGGTTCCTGCCGCGGCCCGTCTCGCGCGAGACCGTCGAGCAGATACTCGCCGTGGCCCGTCATGCGCCGAGCAGCAACAACACCCAGCCGTGGCGCGTGTACGCGCTGGCCGGCACGGCCAAGGACCGGCTGTGCACGGCCGTGGCAGCCGCCTACGACGCGGGACTCGCGCAGCCCGCGGACCGCTACTACCCGGAAATGTGGATCGAACCGTATCTCGCCCGGCGGCGCAAACTGGGCTGGGCCCTGTACAGCCTGCTCGGTATCGAGCGTTCGGACAAGGCGGCGATGCGTTCGCAGCAGCGGCGCAACTACCTCTTCTTCGACGCTCCGGTCGGCCTGATCTTCAGCGTCGACCGGCGCCTGGAGCGTGGCAGCCTGCTCGATTACGGCATGTTCCTGCAGAACGTCATGCTCGCGGCGCGGGCGCGCGGTCTCGACACCTGTGTGCAGGCGTCCTGGCAGCCGTTTGCGCCGCTGGTCGCGCGCGAACTCGCGCTGCCTGAGAACGAATCGGTGCTTTGCGGCATGGCCCTGGGCTACGCCGATGCCGCGGCGCCCGAGGGCCGGCTGGTGCCGGAGCGCGGAGCGGCCGCCGCTTTCGCCACCCTGGCCGGCTTCGAACAATGACCATGGAAAGCAGGGCCAGGGCACAGCACCGCGTGGCACGCCTGGCGGCCGCCGATCGATTCGCGCGCAGCCTGGGGATTGACTTCGTCGAAGGGGGTGCGGGCTACGCCCGCGTCGCCATGACGGTCGGCGAACAGCACCTGAACTTCAACGGCTCTTGTCATGGCGGCGCCATTTTCGCGCTCGCCGACAGCGCCTTCGGGCTGGCATCGAACTCGCACGGCGCGATCGCCGCCGGCATCGACGCGCACATCACCTACCAACTCTCCGTGGGCCTGGGCGAAACGCTTACAGCAAGCGCGGCCGAAGTCTCGCGTTCACGCAAGCTGGCCGTCTATCGCATCGACGTGACGCGTGCTGACGGCGCGATGGTTTCCAGCTTCACCGGCACGGTTTACGTCACCACCCGCCATCACGAGGTCGGCGCGGACTGATCACCTCGATCAGGCTCGGCGGGGGCGTGTCATCCTGGCGCCTGCCCGCCCGCGGCTGCCGCGGCAAGCCTGCGGCCCATCTCCTCGCCGAGTGCCTGCAGGGCGCTGGCCGGGCGGATCATCACCTCGAAGTCGACGATCCGGCCCTCGCCATCGAACCGGATCAGGTCGACTCCCTTCAGTTGGCGATCGCCGACCTGCGCACCAAATTCCAGCGCAACGCTGCATCCATCCGCCGACACGAATTGGCGCTCGTAGGCGAACCCGGTGAAGACGTCGACGACGGTGCGCAGGATCAGTTCGACAGCGGGTGCGCCGCGATAGGGCCTGAATGCCACCGGCGACCGGAACACGGCATCGGCGTGCAGCAGCACCGGCAGCGTGGCGAGGTCACGGGTTTCGATCATGCGGTGCCATCGCTGCAGCGAGGCCGCCACCGCGGGCGGAACGAAAGGGCTCATTTCTCTTCTCCTTCGATGCCGGCGCCTATTTCATCCGCGACGGCAGCCGCAAGGTACGCCCGGCGACCACGAACTCGCCACGACCGCGATGATGGATCGTTCGCGGATGCGTCACCGCCGGATCAATCCATGCCTTGAGCACCTCGAGCACGAAGAAGTTGTACCGCGTCGACCAGCGGCCGTCGGCAATCCTGCATTCCAGGCTGGCGAAGCAGGCGTCGATCAGCGGTGCACTGACTGTCGCCGCCGGGCTGGTTTCAAGACCGAAGCAGGCGAACTTGTCGACGCGCCGCCCGGAGACATTGCCGCAGCCGGCCACCTGCCGCGCCAGCCTTGCCTCCGGCACGTTGATCACGCACTGCTTCGAAGCGCGCAGCAGTCCGAAGCTGCAGCTGCCTTCGCCGATCACGCAGCCGATGAGCGGCGGCTCGAACTCCATCATCGTGTGCCAGGACATCGTCATGACGTTAGCGCGGCCGCCGTGCGCCGTGCTCAGCAGCACCACGGGCCCCGGCTCGAGCAGCCGGTAGACGCGGCCGAGCGGCAACGAACGCTTCTTCGCCTTCATTTCACCTGCCCTTTGCGCCGCGGTCGGCGCGTCGATTGCCTGCGCCCCGGACCTGTTCGTGCGCCCAGATCGCAGTGAGGTCAGCCGCGCCGCCCGGCGCCGCCGAGCGGTCGGGATCTCGCCCGGACCGCGGCGGCGCAATGTGCGCGCCTACTGACCCGATCACCTGCAGCCGACCGCGCATGATGCCGAACGCCTGTTGCTCGGACCGCTGCGGTGCGGCCGGCGTGTTAGGCCGAAAGCCGCATTGTTGCTGCGGATGCGCCGGCCGTAATGTCGTTCGCAAGGCAAGCCCAATCGTACGGTACGCACCGTCCAGGCAGGTGGAACATGCGTCGACGTCACGGCAAGAGGAACATGCTGGCAACGTTCGCCATCGCAGCGATCGTGCTGCCCGTTGCTGCAACGGCGGCCTCGACAGCCCCCAATCTTGAAATGCCGAACTGGCCGGCGGAAGAGGCGGCCAACGGTGCAGTCTTCACTCCTGCCTGCCGCAGCCTGGACTGCGAGGACAACCGCCTGCATCAGCGGCTGCGCTTCGGTGTGCGAGGCGGGCTGGGCGCGACGCTGGTCGAGTTCAATTCCTACGCGATGCCCGGCCAGCCCCGACGGGCGCAGCACGGCCTCGGCGTGCGCTCGCACCAGCTGGAGTCGGCCCTGAACGCGGTCGGCTTCGAGGCCCGCCATTGCCTGGCGCCGGTCGTGCGCATGCACACCAAGCTGTCCAGTTCGTTTGACGTCTCCGGAACGCTCTGGGTCTACCTGCGCTGCACGCTGGAGTAGCACCGCGACCGCCGGCGGCGCTCAGGCGTCGCGCACGTGCGCCAGCGCCTGTTGTGGTGTCTCGTAGACGTGCGGCGCGACACCGCGCCGCTTCAGCGCCCCGCCGAGCTTGGCGCGCAGGAACCCCGAGGTGGTGTAGCGCGACACGCCGTCGTAGTACCGGTCGACCAGGCCCTTGACCATCGACGCATAGGCCTCCTCGACCTCCGGCGCGAGCTCGAAGTGGTCGTAGTTGACAATCGCATAGACGCGGTGCCCGATCGGCGCCAGGTGCGCGTCGACCTCGCGTGCGATCGCTTCGACGTCGGCCTGCGTGCGCACGCGCAGGCGCTCGAAATTGATGAACAGGATGTTCTGCTGGTCGTCGTATGCGAAGCGCGACGACAGCGGGATCTCCAGCATGCGCTCGCGCAGTCCCATCGGCGCCTCGCCGAAGATCGCCGCCTCCATCAGCCGCGGTGAGCGCGGAATCAGCGGCACGAAGTCCATCCTGGCCAGGATGTCGCGCTCGATGTCGATTCCCGGCGCCACCTCGATCAGTTCGAGCCCGTCGGGCGTGAGGCGCAAGACGCAGCGTTCGGTGACATAGAGCACCTTCTGCCCGCGTTGCATCGCATACGCGCCGGCGAAGGTCCGGTGTTCAACCTCGTGCACGAACTTGCGCGGGCCGATGTCGTTGTGAAGCACGAGCTGGCCGTCGTCGACCGCAACGCGAAGGCCACCGGCGGTGAAGGTGCCGACGAAAACAACACTCTTGGCCGACTGCGAGATGTTGATGAAGCCGCCGGCGCCGGCCAGTCGCGGGCCGAACTTGCTGACGTTCAGGTTGCCTTCGCGATCGGCCTGCGCCAGCCCGAGAAAGGCCAGATCGAGTCCGCCGCCGTCGTAGAAATCGAACTGGTAGGGCTGGTCGATGATCGCCTGCGTGTTCACGGCGGCGCCGAAGTTCAGGCCGGAGGCCGGAACGCCGCCGACCACGCCGGGTTCGGCGGTCAGCGTCAGAAGGTCGATCACTTTTTCCTCGGCCGCCACTGCCGAAACCCCCTCGGGCATGCCGATGCCGAGGTTGACCACCGAATTGGCGTGCAGTTCCAGCGCGGCGCGACGGGCGATGATCTTGCGTTCGCTCATCGGCATCGGCGCGATGTGGCTCGACGGCACGCGGATCTCGCCGGCGAAAGCCGGGCTGTACGGCTCGGCGAAGGTCTGCCAGTGGTATTCGGGTTTTTCGGCGACGACCACGCAGTCGACCAGCACGCCCGGGATCTTGACCTGGCGCGGATTCAGCGATCCCCGCTCGGCGAGCCGCTCGACCTGCACGATCACGATGCCGCCGCTGTTGCGCGCCGCCATGGCAATGGCCAGCGCCTCCAGCGTCAGTGCCTCCTTTTCCATCGTGATGTTGCCGTCCACATCGGCCGTGGTGCCGCGGACGATGCCGACATCGATGTGAAACGACTTGTAGAACAGGTACTCCTCGCCGTCGATCTGCATCAGCCGAACGAGATCTTCGGTGGTGCTCGAGTTCAGCCGGCCGCCGCCCAAGCGCGGATCGACAAAGGTGCCCAGGCCGATCTTGGTCAGATGTCCGGGCTTGCCTGCGGCGGTGTCACGGAACAGGTGCGTGATCACGCCCTGCGGCAGGTTGTAGGCCTCGATGCGGTTAGCCACTGCCAGCTGCTGCACGCGGGGCACCAGCCCCCAGTGGCCGCCGATCACGCGCTTGATCAGGCCCTCGTAGCCGAAGTGATTGAGCCCGCGTTCCTTGCCGTCGCCCTGGCCGGCGGCGTAGATCAGCGTCAGCTGGCGCGGCCGGCCGACGCCGTCCGGGTCGGCGCCGCTCGCCTCGAGATAACGGTTCTCCAGCGCCACGGCAATGTTCTCCGGGAAGCCGATGCCGACGAAGCCGCCGGTGGCGATCGTGTCGCCGTCCTGAATCAATTGCACCGCCTCGCGCGCGCTGACCACCTTGCCCTTCTCGAACGTGCGCAGCGCCGCGAGCAACTCGCGGCCGTGAATGCTCATGGTCTCTCCTCGCCGGGGCCGGCGCCCGCGCTTCTAGAATGCCGGTCACCGTCAACTACACACGAGGATCGCCATGGAAATCAAGAACAACGTGTTCATCGTCACTGGCGGCGCTTCCGGGCTGGGTGGCGGCACGGCGAAGATGCTGGCGCAGGCCGGCGGGCGCGTGATCATCGCCGATGTGCAGGCCGACAAGGGCGAAGCGTTCGCCCGCGAACTCGGCGAGAGCGCCCGCTTCGTCAAGTGCGACGTTACCTCCGAGGCCGACGGCCAGGCGGCAGTGGCGGCCGCCATGGCGCTCGGCCCGCTGCGCGGGCTGGTCAACTGTGCCGGCATCGCCATCGGCGAGAAGACCGTCGGCAAGGAGGGCCCGCATGCGCTGGCCAGCTTCGCGCGGGTGATCAACGTCAACCTGATCGGCAGCTTCAACATGATCCGGCTGGCGGCCGATGCGATGAGCAGGCTGTCGCCCACCGCCGATGGCGAGCGCGGCGTGCTGGTCAACACCGCCTCGGTGGCCGCCTTCGACGGGCAGATCGGGCAGGCGGCTTACTCGGCCTCCAAAGGCGGCATCGTCGGCATGACGCTGCCGATCGCGCGCGACCTGTCGCGCAGCGGCATCCGCTGTGTGACCATCGCGCCCGGCATCTTCGAAACGCCAATGCTTCTCGGCATGCCGCAGGAGGTGCAGGACTCGCTCGGCAGGCAGGTGCCGTTCCCGTCCCGGCTCGGCAAGCCGGCCGAATACGCCAACCTCGTTGCCGCAATACTCGGCAACGTGATGCTGAACGGCGAAACGATCCGCCTCGACGGCGCCATCCGCCTGCAACCAAAGTGACAACGGCCGTGCCGGCGGCGCTGCTGTCGTCATCCCGGTTTCGCGCCGCGAAGACCGGGATCCAGTGTCGTATCGCGTCCGAGAGCAAGAGGCGAAGCGTCGCGGCGATCGGGAACGGCTGCCATCGCCGCGTAGGTGACTTTCCCCTGCCGTCTGTGACGAAGAGGGAGGCGTAGCCATATGGCTGAAGCATTGACGTCTCGGGCCGCCGCCGTCTGCCTGGCGCTGCTTCTGGCCGCCTGCGCCAGCGCGCCGGATCGCGCCGACGCTCCGGAGGCGGCCTCGGGTTTCCGCGTCGGCCTGAGCACGGCCTCCGCGAACAGGCACATGGCCGCGGCGGCCAATCCGCTGGCCACCGACGCCGGGCGCGAAATCCTCCGCGCCGGCGGCACTGCGCTCGATGCGGCGATCGCGATGCAGATGGTGCTGACCCTGGTCGAACCGCAGAGTTCGGGCATCGGCGGGGGCGCCTTCCTGCTGCATTTCGACGGCAAGCGCGTACAGGCCTTCGACGGCCGCGAGACCGCGCCCGCCGCCGCCGACGAGAACCTGTTCGTCGTCGACGGCAAACCGATGGCGTTTCATGACGCCGCGGTCGGCGGCCGCTCGGTTGGCGTGCCGGGCGTCCTGCGCATGCTCGAATCGGCGCACCGGCAGCACGGCAAGCTTGCCTGGGCAAGGCTGTTCGAGCCGGCGATCCGCCTGGCGGAAGAGGGCTTCCGGGTGTCGCCGCGGCTGCACGCGCTGCTGAAGGGCGAGAAGTACCTTGCGCGCGATTCGGCCGCGCGCGCCTACTTCTACGAAGCCGACGGCGCACCGAAGGCTGTCGGCACGGTGTTGCGCAACCCGGAACTGGCGTCGACCCTGCGCGCGATCGCCGCCGGCGGTGCCGACGCGTTCTACCGCGGGCCCCTTGCTGCCGACATCGTGCGCACGGTGCAGGCGCACCCGAACGCGGGCAGGCTGACGGAGGCGGATTTTTCCGCCTATCGGCCGAAGGAGCGCCCGGCGGTTTGCATCGACTACAAACGATGGCGGATCTGCGGCATGGGGCCGCCTTCTTCCGGCGGGATCGCCGTGGCCCAGATCTTCGGCATCCTGGCGCAGCGGAACATCGCCGTCGTGCCGCCGACCGAGGTCGACGGCGGGATGCAGCCGCAGCCCGATGCCGTGCACCTGTTCAGCGAGGCCGGCCGCCTGGCCTTCGCCGACCGCAACGTCTACGTCGCCGACCCGGACTTCGTCGCCGTCGACTGGATGGCGCTGACGCACCCGCGCTACCTCGCCGAGCGGGCCGCCTTGATCAGCGACCGCAGCATGGGCCGCGCCCAGCCGGGAACACCGGCGGGCTTCACCCTTTCCTTTGCTGCCGACGACGACGCGCTGCGCGTCGCCACCTCGCACATCTCGGCCGTGGACGGCTTCGGCAACGCCGTGGCGATGACCACCTCGATCGAAGACCAGTTCGGCGCGCGCCTGATGGTGCGCGGCTTGCTGCTCAACAACCAATTGACCGACTTCTCGTTCGTGCCAAGCGACAGCGGCAGACCGATCGCCAATCGCGTGCAGCCGGGCAAACGACCGCGTTCATCGATGGCGCCGACGCTGCTGTTCGACCGCGCCAGCGGCGAGCTGCTTGCCACGATCGGTTCGCCCGGGGGTTCCCAGATCATCGGCTACGTGGCCCGAACGCTGGTGGCGCTGCTCGACTGGAACCTCGACATCCAGCGCGCGATCGCGCTGCCGAATTTCGGCAGCCGCAATGGCCCGACCGAAGTGGAGCAGGGACGGGTGAGCCGCAGCGTGATCGCCGGTCTGCAGGCGCGCGGGCACGAGGTCAGGGAAATCCCCATGACCAGCGGACTGCAGGGCATCGTCCGCGTCCGCCTCCCGGACGGTCGCCGCGCCTGGGCCGGTGGTGCCGACCCTCGCCGCGAAGGGGTTGCGCTTGGCGACTGACCCGGGCCTGATCGCTAAACTGCGCGCTCGCTTTCAAGAGGAGTCTCACAATGACGATCAAGGTCGGCGACAGGCTGCCGGATGGCCAGTTGCAGGAATTCATCGAAGTCGAAACCGCCGGCTGCTCGCTCGGGCCGAACACGTTCAATGTCGCCGATCTGGTCCGTGGCAAGAAGATCGTCGTCTTCGGCCTGCCCGGTGCCTACACGCCGACCTGTTCGGCCAAGCACGTGCCAAGCTATCTGCAGCACTTCGATGCGCTGAAGGCCAAGGGTGTCGACGAGATCTGGTGCCTGTCGGTCAACGACGCCTTCGTAATGGGCGCGTGGGGCCGCGACCAGAACGCCGGCCGCAAGGTGCGGATGATGGCCGACGGCTCGGCCGACTACACGAAGAAGCTCGGACTCGAACTCGACCTGACTGCGCGCGGCATGGGTCTGCGTTGCCAGCGTTTCTCGATGCTGGTTGAAGACGGCGTCGTGAAATCGCTGAACATCGAGGCGCCTGGCAAGTACGAGGTCAGCGGCGCGGAAACGATGCTGCAGCAGCTTGGATGAGGATCCAGCAGTGCCGACGAGACGCCGCCTGCGGGCGGCGTATTGTTTTCGCCGAGCCGCCCGACGACGACTGTTTCAGTTCAGCCGCGACGCCGATTTCTGCAGACGCGCCAGACGCTCGCGCACCTCGGCCAGATCCGGCGGCGCCGCACAGAGCGAAAGGTAGGCCACCAGGTCGGTGACCGCGGCGCGTGGACATTCCAGGCGCTCGTAGACGAGGGCGCGGTCGCGCCGCTCCTGCGCCGCATTCGGCAGCACCGCAACCAGCCGGTTCATCACCTCGAGCGCCTCCGGCCATTGCCGCGCTTTCCAGTGAATCGACTTCAGGTTGTTCAGCAGGCGGGCCAGGATCTCGCGGTCGCTCGCCGCGCGCAGGTAAGGGCCGATCCCGGTCCGTTCGCTGTGCGGCACGGCCGCATGCAGCCGCGCGCGCAGCTCGTCGGCCGAGAGCGTCGCGCCGCGGCCGAAGACGTCGATGTACGCAGTGCCGTCGCTCATGCGCAGCTTGACCAGGAAATGGCCCGGAAACGACACGCCCTGCAACCGCAGGCCAGCCGTCTTGCCGATTTCCATGTACAGCAGCGACAGCGTGATCGGAATGCCGCGGCGCCGTTCGATCACGCGGTGCAGGTAGCTGTTCTCTGCCAGCTCGTAATCGTGCTCGGCGCCGCGGAAGCCGAGTTCGGTGAAGAAAAAATGGTTGAGCAGCCGCAGCCGGTTCGGGCCGCTGGCGTCAGCGGCGACCCGCCCACCGAGCTGCTCGCCCCAGTCGCGCAGTTGCTCGATGATGCGATCGGGCTGGCAGGCACGGTCGGCATACAGCGGCACCTGCGCCGCGGCCGCCAGCAGCGGCAGCGACGGTCGCTCGCCGTCGCCAAGAAGAGCAACGAAGGCATCGAGCGCCGTCGTCATTGCACGCGGGCGACGAAGTCGCGCGGACGAAAGCCCAGCAGCCAGAGCGCAGCGCCGTAGGTCGCCGCGCCGCCGGCGATCAGCCCGGCGAGCAATGCGGCACGCAGCGCCCAGTCCGGCTGCATCGCCGTCCAGTCGATCTGCCGGTTGCACGCCCACAGCAGCGCCGCAAGCGCCGCCAGAGCCACCCCGAGCCGTCCGATGAATCCGCCCCATCCGGCGGTCGGCAGATACAGCCCGCGCCGGCGCAGACCAACGTACAGCATCGCCGCGTTGGCGAGTGCGCCGACGCTGACCGAAAGCGCCAGTCCGGCATGGGCGAACAGCGGCACCAGCACGAGGTTCGACGCCTGCGTGGCGAGGAGCGCAAACACCGCGATCTTCACCGGCGTGCGGATGTCCTGCCGCGCATAAAACCCCGGCGCCAGGATCTTGACCGCGATCAATCCGAGCAACCCCAGCGCATAGCCGATCAACGCCCGTGCCGTCTGGACCACGTCGTGGGCGCTGAAGCGTCCGCCCTGGAAAAGCACCGCGATCGTCCCCTCGGCAAGCAGACCGAGCCCGATCGCTGCGGGCAACGCGATCAGCAACGTCAGCCGCAGGCCCCAGTCGAGCAGCCGACTGTAGTCCTCCGGCCGCGCCTCGGCATTGGCTTTCGACAGGCTCGGCAGGAGCACGGTGCCCAGCGCCACGCCGAGCAGCGCGGTGGGGAACTCCATCAGCCGGTCGGCGAAAGCCAGCCAGGTGACGCTACCCGTGGCCAGGTGAGAGGCGATATTGGTGTTGATGATGATCGACAACTGCGCCACCGAAACTGCGAACAGCGCCGGCAGCATCAGCGTCAGGATGCGGCGTACCGCCGGGTCGCGCAGCGCGGCCCCCAACCCGCCAAGCCGCGGCAACATGCCGATCGCCACCAGCGCCGGCAACTGCAGCGCCAGCTGCAGCACGCCGCCGGCCACCACCGCTGCTGCCAGCGCCAGGATCGGGCGCGACAGCTGCGGCGCCAGCCACAGCGCGCAGGCGATGAACGAGACGTTGAGCAGCACTGGCGTGACCGCCGGCACCGAGAAGCGGCGAAACGTATTCAGGATCCCGGCCGACAGCGCCACCAGCGACATGAACAGGATGTAGGGGAACATCCAGCGGGTCATCAGCGTCGCCAGATCGAAGGTCGCCGGATCGCGCGCGAGGCCGGAGGCGACCAGCCAGACCAGCACCGGGGCGGCGAAGACGCCGATGATGGAGGTCGCGAGCACGGTCCAGAAAAGCGCCGAGGCGACGTGATCGACCAGCTGGCGCGTGCGGACGTCGCCTTCGCGTGTGCGCACCTCGGCCAGGATCGGCACGAATGCCTGCTGGAATGCGCCTTCGGCGAATAGCCGGCGCAGCAGGTTCGGCAGGCGAAAGGCGACGTTGAACGCGTCGGTCTCGGCGCTGGCGCCGAAGACGCGCGAGATGATCAGATCGCGGGCGAGCCCGGTGACGCGCGATGCAAGCGTCAATCCGGAAACAGTGGCGGCAGCACGCAGCAGGTTCAAGTCGGTCGGATCGGGCAGCGGCCGCCGGGCCGCGGGCGCCTGGGCGAGCTTGGCCTGGGAGGCATGGGTTTGGTATAGTTTATGGCTTCGCGGCGGATCCCGTCTGGACCGTCGCAGCGGCCGCCGCGCATGCCGTGAGTTGTGCCGGAGAAGGGCGGAAGAGTCAGTGCATTTCGCGACAGGTTAAGACCCATGGCAAACAGCAAACAGGCCCGCAAGCGGGCGCGTCAGTCGATTGGACGCAATGCGCTGAAATCCGCGCAGCGTTCGCGCGTGCGTTCGGCGATCCGCTCGGTGCGCAAGGCCGTTGCCGGCGGCGACGTGCAGGCGGCGACGGCGGCATTTCGGGCCGCCACCAAGGTGATCGATTCGCTCGCCGACAAGCATGTCGTGCACAAGAACAACGCGGCCCGCAACAAGAGCCGACTGGCCGCGGCGATCAAGGCGATGGCCTGAGCCGTCGGCGCCCGCGCTTGGCCCGCCGGAGGGCGAAGTGCCGGAGTCCATACGGGCGCGGTTCCGCCAACGCGGACCGCGCCTTTTCGTTTCTGCCGCGCTACGCGCCAGCCTCGGCCATCGTGCAACCTTCGTCGACCGGCAGATCGTTATCGCGGGCGAAGTTCAGCACGAAGCTGAACGCCAGCAGTTCGATCTCGTTCAGGCGCTCGTCGACGACCACGCGCTTGACACCGCCGACGACGATCGGCCGGGCGTACGGAGAAAAGCCGAGGTGCGCATCGGGGCCGCCTGTCGCATCACGCGGGCGATAGCCGGACAGCACACCGCACAGCCGTTCCGCCCAGTCGCTGGGGCGAAACGGCCGGCCCGCCGCCGTGATCCCGTGAATGAAGAACTCGCGCGGCTTGCGGGAAGGGTCGACCAACTGGACGGCGATGCAAGGAAGGTTCGATCGCGCCGCGGCAGCGGTCAGCCCTGCGGCGGCCGACCGCGTTCAGGCACTGCGGACAGCGCGACGGAACTTATCGCCTCGAAGCGGCAGTCAGGTCCGCGCTTCGGTCGACTTGCGGCCGTCGCGACTTTGGCCGATAAACAGCAACGCCTGCAGCGTTTCGAGATTGCCCGGGACCACCGTTCATGACCCAGCCCACTTCGAAGGTTCTGCTGATCAACGACGAACCGCTGATCTTGAAGGAGTTCCTCAAGGGGCTGAATGCGGCGGCGCGGGCGCTCGACAACCCCTTCGGCATCACCTTCATCGGCGCGCTCACCGCGAAGGAAGGACTGCAATTGATCGAGCGCGACGGCGACATCCAGATCGTCATCGTCGACGACAAGCTGTACGCGGTGCAGGAAGGCGCGCGCCGCCCGGCCGCGCGCGCCGGCAATGGCAAGGAGGCGCCGCGCAGCCTGCAGGTGAGCGCGCTGAAGCTGGTGCAGAAGATCACCGCGCTGCGGCCGGAGCTCGACCTGTACATCCTGATCGAGAAGGAAAAGGAGGACCAGGTCGTCGACGCGCTGTTCGCCGAAGCCGTGGACGGCTACTTCTACCGCGAAGAGCGCGACCTGCGCGGCATGTACCGGATCCTGAACGCGCAAATCGCCGAGCGCGCGCGCACGCCGTTCTACGACGCGCTCAAGGGCTACGTCCTGGCCGCCAAGGACGCCTGGCACACGCCGGGACACTCCAGCGGCGACTCGCTGCGCGGCAGCCCGTGGGTCGGCGAGTTCCACGAGTTCATGGGCGAGCACGTGTTCGACGCCGACCTGTCCGTTTCGGTCAAGGCGCTCGATTCGCTGATGGAGCCGACCGGCGTCATCGCCGAGGCGCAGCAGATGGCGGCCAAAGCCTTCGGTGCGCGCAAGACCTTCTTCGCCACCAACGGCACCTCGACTGCGAACAAGGTGATCCTGCAGACGCTGATCGCACCCGGCGAGAAGATGCTGCTCGACCGCAACTGTCACAAGAGCGTGCACCACGGCGTGGTGCTGTCCGGCGCCCAGCCGGTATATCTGGACTCGAGCGTCAACAAGAAGTACGGCGTCTTCGGCCCGGTGCCGAAGAGCACGATCCTGAAGGCGATCGACGACCACCCCGACGCGCAGCTGCTGGTGCTGACTTCGTGCACCTACGACGGCCTCAGATACGACCTGAAGCCGATCGTCGATGCCGCGCGTGCAAGGAACATCAAGGTGCTGATCGACGAGGCGTGGTTCTCGCACGCCCGCTTCCATCCCGACCTGCGCCCGACCGCGCTCGAATCCGGCGCCGACTACGTCACCCAGTCGGCGCACAAGACGCTGTCGGCGTTCTCGCAGGCAGCGTTCATCCACGTCAACGATCCCGGCTTCAAGGAACACCTGTTCCGCGAGAACTTCAACATGCATACGTCGACCAGCCCGATGTACAGCATGATCGCCAGCCTCGACGTATCGCGAAAGCAGGCGGTGATGGAAGGCTACAAGCTGCTCGAGCGCACGCTGATGCTGGCCGCCGAGCTGCGCGAGCAGATCAACTCCACCGGCGCCTTCCGCGTGCTCGAGCTCGACGACCTGCTGCCCGACGAGGTCAAGGGCGACGGCATCCGCCTCGATCCGACCAAGATCACCGTCGACATTTCCTCCTGCGGCATGACCGTCGACGAACTGCAGCAGGAGCTGTTCTCTCGCTTCAACATCACGATCGAAAAGTCGACCTTCAACACGATCACGCTGCTGCTGACCATCGGCACGACGCGCTCGAAGTGCTCGCGTCTGTACGACGCGCTGATGCGCATCGCCCGCGAGAAGCGCGCGCCGCGGCGGCTGTACCGGACGCCCGACCTGCCGCCGTTCACCGAGCTTCGCTACCTGCCGCGCGATGCCTATTACTGCGGCGGAGAGCTGGTGCCGCTGCTCGACGAGAACGACCAGCCGAACCGGATGCTCATCGGCCGCATCTGCAACGACCAGGTCGTGCCCTACCCGCCCGGCATCCCGGTGCTGGTGCCGGGGCAGTTGATCACCGACAACATCGTCGAATACCTGATCCGCTACCTGCGCGTGCAGAACAAGGTCGAGCTGCACGGCGTCGTCTATCAGGGCTACTTTCCGAGCATCCGCGTGCTGTCGGCGGCCGAAGAGAAGAAGATCCAGCCTCTGCGCGAATCGGCGCCGGCGCGCATGGCGGCCTGACGGGCGACGCGGCCCCGGCCAGCGCCGGATCACCGCCAAGGTCTCGCCGCCATCGACCGGCCGGCGATCGGCAGCGGCGAATGCATCTTCGGCTTCTGCGCCGGCGTTGTCCTCCCTATAATTCACCAAACGCGGTACGACGAGGTTCGCAGCCGCGTTTTTGCTTTTTCGCGCCGGATTCGCTCAGACGGGAGCGCCGATGTCCCACTTGATGAACACCTACGCCCGCCTGCCGGTCGCCTTCACGCAGGGCCAGGGGGTCTGGCTGACCGGCGAAGACGGTCAGCAATATCTCGACGCGCTGGCCGGCATCGCCGTCAACGGGCTCGGCCACGCGCATCCGAAGCTCACCGCGGCACTGGTCGAACAGGTCGGCCGCCTGATCCACACGTCGAACATCTACACCATCCGCGAGCAGGAGGCACTGGCCGACCGCATCTGCGCGCTGACCGGCCTCGACGAAGTGTTCTTCGGCAACTCCGGCTCGGAGGCCAACGAGGGTGCGCTGAAACTGGTTCGCATGTTCGGGCACAAGCACGGCAATCCCGAGGCGCAGACCATCGTCATGGAACATGCGTGGCACGGCCGCACGCTGGCCACCCTGGCGGCCACCGGCAGCGAGAAGGCGCGCAAGGGCTTCGATCCGCTGCCGAGCGGGTTCATCCGCGTGCCGTACAACGACCTGGCCGCGGTTCAGAAGGCGGCTGCCGCCGACCCGCGCGTCCAGGCCGTCTGGCTCGAAGTGCTGCAGGGCGAAGGCGGCATCCGCGTCGCCGACGCCGACTACCTGCGCGCGCTGCGCCGGCTGTGCGACGAGCGCGGCTGGCTCCTTATGGTCGACGAGGTCCAGTGCGGCATCGGCCGCACCGGCAGGTGGTTCGGCTATCAGTGGGCCGGCATCCGGCCCGACGTGGTCACGCTGGCCAAGGGGCTGGGCTCCGGCGTGCCAATCGGCGCCGTCGTCGCCGGCGGCGCTGCCCGCGGCACGCTCGGTCCGGGAAACCACGGCACCACGTTCGGCGGCGGGCCGCTGGCCTGCCGCGCCGGCCTGGAGACGCTGCGCATCATCGAGGAGGAGAACCTGCTCGCCAACGCCGCCGCAATGGGCGAAAGGATCCGCGACGGCTTCGCCACGGCGCTAAAGGACGTGGCCGGCGTGCTGGCCATCCGCGGCCAGGGCCTGATGATCGGCATCGAGCTGGACCGGCCCTGTGGCGACCTGGTCAAGCAGGCGCTCGGCAACCGGCTGCTGATCAACGTCACGCAGGAGCGCGTGATCCGCCTGCTGCCGCCGCTGGTGATCGGCGCGCGCGAAGCCGACGAGATCGTCGCCCGGCTGGCGCCGCTGGTGCGCGCTTTCCTCGCTGCCCCGGCGCAGCGTGCCGCCTGAGCCGGGCGCGGAGCACGCCATGGCGAGCACGCCGATCCGCCATTTCCTGCGCCTCGATGATTTCTCTCGTGCCGAACTGGAGCACGTGTTCAGGCGCACGCAGATCATCAAGGACCGCTTCAAGCGCTACGAGTTCTACCAGCCACTGGCCGACCGCACGCTGGCGATGGTGTTCGAGAAGGCCAGCACGCGCACGCGTGTGAGCTTTGAAGCCGGCATGTACCAGATGGGCGGCTCGGTCATCCACATCACCACCGGCGACTCGCAGCTCGGCCGCGCCGAGCCGATCGAGGACACGGCGCGCGTGATCTCGCGCATGGTCGACATCGTGATGATCCGCACCTACGAGCAGTCGAAACTCGAACGCTTCGCGCAGTTTTCGCGCGTGCCGGTGATCAACGGCCTGACCAACGAGTACCACCCCTGCCAGATCCTTGCCGACATCTTCACCTTCATCGAACATCGCGGCCCGATCGCCGGGCGCACGGTGGCGTGGATCGGCGACGCCAACAACGTCGCCTACACCTGGCTGCAGGCGGCACAGCTGCTCGGCTTCCGCGTCAACGTATCGACGCCGCCCGGCTACGCGCTCGATCCGAAGCTGGCGCCGGCGGGGGCGCACCTGGCCGCGTTCGATGCGCCGCTCGATGCCGCGCGCGGCGCCGATCTGGTCACCACCGACGTGTGGACCAGCATGGGCTTCGAGGCGGAGAACGAGCAGCGGCGCCGGGATTTCGCCCACTGGTGCGTCGACGACCGCGTGATGGCGGCGGCGAAGCCCGATGCGCTGTTCATGCACTGCCTGCCCGCGCACCGCGGCGAGGAGGTGACCAACGAAGTGATCGAAGGCCCCCAATCCGTCGTCTGGGACGAGGCTGAAAACAGGCTGCACGTCCAGAAGGCATTGATGGAGTACCTGCTTCTTGGCCGTGATGTTCACTAAACACTCGTTCGTGCAGCCTGTTTCGGCGCAGGCTAACCCGCGAAGCGGGTTAAGCCGCGCGCCGCGCGGCGGCCGAAGCCAAAATCGCCTGCACGTGCAGAAAGCTCTGATGGAATACCTGCTGCTCGGCCGCGCTGTGGAATAAACGGAAGATCGACCCGTGCTCGACCACATGACTTTCCGCGTGCGCGACCTGGCGGCAACTCGCGCCTTCTACGAGAACGCGCTGGCGCCGCTCGGCTACAGGCTCGGCTTCGCGGGCGAGCACGACGGCATCCGCATGCTCGGCTTCGAGCAGGGCGGCAAGTTCGATACCTGGTTCATCGAGGCGCCCAAGGAGCCGTCCGGGCCGACGCACCTGGCCTGGTATGCCGACACTCGCGCGGCCGTCGACGCCTTCTACAAGGCGGCCTTGGCCCACGGCGGCCGCGACAACGGACCGCCCGGCCTGCGCCCGCACTATCACGCCAACTACTACGGCGCGTTCGTCCTCGATCCCGACGGAAACAATGTCGAGGCCGTCTGCCATGCCGCGGAATGATGTCGACATGGCCAGGCATCGTCATGCACGCGAGTGCCTACGGCGCACCGGCCACGGCCAAGGCCACGGCTACCAAGGTTGGCGGCGATGACGATGCGTAGGCGCATTGCCGGCCCCTTGCGCGTGCGCCGCGACCTGCTGCGCGCCGGTGTGCTGGGCTGGATGCTCGCGCCATCGCTGCGTGCGCAAAGCTGGCCGGCGAAGCCGCTGCGCATGGTCCTGACCGCGCCGCCCGGCTCGTCGATCGACGTGCTCGGTCGGCTGGTGGCCGACGCCCTGCGCGAACGGCTCGGCCAGCCGGTCGTTGCCGAGAACAGGCCGCAGGCGGGAGGCACGATCGGAACCGATTCGATCGCCAAGGCGCCTGCCGACGGCTACACGATCGGCCTGTCTTTCACCGGCCCGCTGGCCACGGCGCCATTCCTGTACTCGAAGCTCCCCTACGACCCGGCGCGCGATCTGGCGCCGATCGTGCTCGTCGGCACCGCGCCCAACATCCTCGCGGTCAACAGCAGCCTGCCGGCCAGGTCGTTGCGCGAACTGATCGACACCATCCGCGCGCGGCCGGGACAGTTGAACTACGCCTCGGTCGGCAACGGCAGCAGCTCGCACCTGGCGATGGAACTGCTCAAGCACATGGGCGGCCTGTTCGTCGTGCACATCCCGTACAACGGCTCGCCGCCGGCGGTGCAGGCCACCGCCGCGGGCGACGTGCAGATGATCATGTCCAACCCGACGTCGCTGCTGCCGCTGATCCAGGCTGGCCGCATCCGGCCGCTGGCCGTGACCGGCGCCACCCGCTGGCCGCCGATGAAGGAACTGCCGACGATTGCCGAGAGCGGATTCGCCGGCTTCGAAGCGGTTGCCTGGAACGGCTTCGTCGCGCCGGCGGGCACGCCGCGCGAGATGATCGTGCGGTTGAACCAGGAGATCAACGCCATCCTGAAGGATCCTCAGGTTCGACCGCGCATCGAAGCGGCCGGCTGGGATGTCGCCGGCGGCAGCCCCGAGGCATTCGAAGGTTTCATGCAGGCCGAGCGCAGGCGCTGGCAGCCGGTGATCCGGCGCAGCGGCGCGAAGCTCGACTAGGCGCCCTTCTATACTTCGCGCCTGCGCCGCGTCGTCGGGCCGGCGTGGCGCTCGATCCCGCCCGCGGTTCTGGCCGCGGCGGTGACCTTCCCGACTGCGTTGCTTCCGGGCCATCGTGCCCGGCCGAGACTGATGGCTACCATCCTCCAGCACCTCCCCGTCGGCGAAAAGGTCGGCATTGCATTCTCCGGCGGCCTGGACACCAGCGCCGCGCTTCTATGGATGCGGAAAAAGGGCGCGATCCCGTACGCCTACACCGCCAACCTCGGCCAGCCCGACGAAAGCGACTACGACGCGATCCCGCGCAAGGCGATGGACTACGGCGCCGAAGGCGCGCGCCTGGTCGACTGCCGGGCGCAACTGGTCGCCGAGGGCATCTCGGCGCTGCAGTGCGGCGCCTTCCACATCTGCACCGCCGGTGCCACGTATTTCAACACCACGCCGATCGGCCGCGCCGTCACGGGAACGATGCTGGTGGCGGCGATGAAAGAGGACGACGTCAACGTCTGGGGCGACGGCAGCACCTTCAAGGGCAACGACATCGAGCGCTTCTACCGCTACGGCCTGCTCGCCAATCCCGCGCTTCGCATCTACAAGCCGTGGCTCGACCAGGCGTTCATCGACGAGCTGGGCGGCCGCAGGGAGATGAGCGAGTTCCTGATCGCCAACGGCTTCGACTACAGGATGAGCGTCGAGAAAGCCTATTCGACCGACTCGAATCTGCTCGGCGCCACGCACGAGGCCAAGGATCTCGAGCAGCTCGACTCGAACATTCGCATCGTGCAGCCGATCATGGGTGTCGCCTTCTGGCGCGACGACGTGGCGGTGAAGCGCGAGGAAGTGACGCTGCGCTTCGACGAAGGCGTGCCGGTGGCGCTCAACGGCAT
Source organism: uncultured Burkholderiaceae bacterium (assembly GCA_964509545.1). Lineage (GTDB taxonomy): Bacteria > Pseudomonadota > Gammaproteobacteria > Burkholderiales > Burkholderiaceae_F > JADJWR01. The sequence goes on from CAZDXQ010000002.1 coordinate 95,926, forward strand.
CGAATTCGCCAATCCGGTCGAACTGATGCTGGAGGCCAACCGCATCGGCGGCCGGCATGGACTGGGCATGTCCGACCAGATCGAGAACCGCATCATCGAAGCGAAGAGCCGCGGCATCTACGAGGCGCCGGGCATGGCGCTGCTGTTCATCGCCTACGAGCGGCTGGTGACCGGCATCCACAACGAGGACACGATCGAGCAGTACCGCGACAACGGCCGCAAGCTCGGCCGGCTGCTGTACCAGGGCCGCTGGTTCGACCCGCAGGCGATCATGCTGCGCGAGAGCGCGCAGCGCTGGGTGGCGCGCGCCGTCACCGGCGAGGTGACCGTCGAACTGCGCCGCGGCAACGACTATTCGATCCTGAACACCGTCTCGCCCAACCTGACCTACAAGCCCGAGCGGCTGACGATGGAAAAGGGCGAGGCGTTCTTCACGCCGGCCGACCGCATCGGCCAGCTGACGATGCGCAACCTCGACATCGCCGACACGCGCGAGAAGCTCGTCGTCTATTCGAAGGCGGGGCTGCTGTCGTCCGGCGAAGGCACGTCGATGCTGCGGCTCGGCGACGACAAGCGCGGGGCGAGCTGACCGCACGCGCCGGCCAGCGGCTTCGCCTTACCGCAGTCGGCAATCGAGGCCCTTGCGCAGATCGACCGCGTGACGCCGGGGCGTTTACAGTGGCGCGCATGTCATCCGCCCACTTCGCGCACTGGCCCTGTGGACTGCCGCGCCACCTGACGGTGCCGCAGACCAACCTCTTCTTCAATGCGGAGGTGTCGGCGGCGCGCTATCCGGACAAGCCGTTCATCGTCTTCTACGACTCGGAGGTCACGTTCGCCGAGTTCCGGCGCGACGCCGAACGCATCGCCGGCTTCCTGCAGCACGACTGCGGCGTGCGCGCCGGCGACCGCGTGATCCTGTACCTGCAGAACAGCCCGCAATGGGCACTGGCCTACTACGGCATCCTGCGCGCCAACGCCGTCGTGGTGCCGCTCAGCCCGATGCTCAGGACCGAGGAACTGCGCCACTACGTGGCCGATTCCGGCGCGCGCGTCGCCTTCGTGGCGCAGGACCTGCTGGCGCAACTGCAGCCGCTCGTTGGCGATGGAGCGAAAACGGCTGCCGCGATCGCACACGCGATCGTCGTGACGTACGGCGACCAGCTTACGCAGCCGACGCCGCTCGCCGTTCCCGACTTCGTCGCCGCGCCCCGGCAGGTGCCGAGCGCGCCAGGATTCACCGCCTGGTCCGACGCGCTCGCCGCCGCGCGAACGCCCGGGCCGCTTACTGCCGGCGCGAACGACCTCGCCGTACTGCCCTACACGTCCGGCACGACTGGCCGACCCCGTGGCTGCATGCACACGCACCGCAGCGCCATGGCGACGGCGGTCGGCGGCATCAACTGGTTCGGCCGCACGCAGGACGCCGTCTATCTGTCGGCGCTACCGTTCTTCCACGTCACCGGCATGAGCGGCAGCCTGAACGGGCCGCTGTATATCGGCGCGACGATCGTCGTGCTGCCGCGCTGGAACCGCGACGCCGCCGCGGCGCTCATCGAGCGCCATCGCGTGACCGTGTGGCAGACGATCTCGTCGATGCTGATCGACTTCCTCGCCAATCCGCGGCTGGCCGACCATGACCTGTCGAGCCTCGCCGGCATCCGCGGCGGCGGCGCGGCGATGCCCGAGGCCATCTGCCGCAAGCTCAAGGCGCTGACCGGGCTCGACTACGTCGAGGGCTACGGCATGACCGAGACGATGGCCGCAACGCACCTGAATCCGCCGCTGCGGCCCAAGCCGCAGTGCCTCGGCGTGCCGCTGTTCGACGTCGACTCGCGCGTCGTCGATCCGGCCACGCTCGCGACCCTGCCGCCGGGCGAGGTCGGCGAGATCGTGATGAACGGGCCGCAGCTGATGGCCGGCTACTGGCGCGACCCGCAGGCAACCCGCGAGGCCTTCGTCGAGATCGAGGGCCGGCGCTTCCTGCGCAGCGGTGACCTCGGTTACGTCGATGCCGACGGCTACTACTTCATGGCCGACCGCCTCAAGCGCATGATCAACACCTCCGGCTACAAGGTGTGGCCGGCGGAGGTCGAGGCGCAGCTGTATCACCACCCGGCCATCGAGGAAGCCTGCGTGATCGCCGCGCGCGACGCGCGCCGCGGTGAAACCGTCAAGGCGGTGGTCGTGCTCAAGCGCGGCGAGGCGGGACGCGTCAGCGGGCAGGACATCATCGATTGGGCGCACGAACGCATGGCCGCGTACAAGTGCCCGCGCCTGGTTGAGTTCGTCGACGCGCTGCCCAAGTCGGGCACCGGCAAGGTGATGTGGCGCGAACTGCAGGAACAGCAGGCGCAGCGCGACGCTGCAGCGGGCGAATGCGCATGACGAACGGCGGCACGCCTGGCGATCCGGTCGCGAGCCGGCACGCCAAACGCGTCGACACAACCGCACGGAGCGGCCGATGACCCAGTCTCCAATCGACCGCATTCCCTTCCTGCGCCTGCTCGGCCTGCAGCAGCTACCGGCCGAGCCCGGACACTCGCGGCTTGTTCTTCCCGAACTGAAGGCGGAGTTCTGCAACAGCCTGTCCGCCGCGCACGGCGGGGTGCTGATGACGCTTCTCGACGTGGCCATGGCGCGCGCGGCCACCTCCCGCGTCGAGGCGCCGACGGGCACGGTGGTGACGGTGCAGATGTCGTCGCATTTCCTGACGCCGGGACGCGGGCCTCTGACCGCCCGCGGGCGAGTGCTCGGAGCCGGCAAGTTGCTGTGCACCTGTGAGGCGAGCGTGTTCGACGCCGAGGCAAGCACGGTCGCCACTGCCACCGGTACGTTCAGGTACTGGCGCGGTGCGGCGGGCGGCGTCGACTGATTTGCGGCGCCGCCGGCTCCGCAACATTGGCGTCGGGCCGGCCGCCTCGGTGCGTCCGAGTCGTTGCGCACCGGTCGATCCCGGCCGGTTGTCCGCGCCGTGACGCCGTGCTGCCGTGCCGTCGCATGCTGCCCTGCGCCAACGACGCGGCCCTTGACGCGCGTGGGCTGCTGTGTCCTCATCCGCCCCATCTCCCGCGCCGTCCGCCGGCGCGGGCGCGCACGCGTGCGACGACAGGCACGCGGCAACCCACAGAAAGGAGACGACCCATGCGGATTCCCTCGCCCTTCGTTTGGCTCGCCGGTGCGTCCTTGCTTTTGGGCGGCCTGGGACTGGCCGGCGTTCCGGCCTTCGCGCAGACTGCACGGCCGCCCGGCCTGCCCGCGACGCTGGCGTGGAGCGCCTACGACGTCGGCTCGGGCGGCTACAACCAGGCGGTGGCGATCGGCAACGCGCTGAAGCAGCGCTACGGCGTCAACCTGCGCGTGCTTCCCGGAAAGAGCGACATCTCGCGCACGCTGCCGGTGCGCGAAGGGCAGGTGCAGTTCTCGGCCAACGGCGTCGGCGGCAGCTACCTGGCTCAGGAAGGCGTGTACGAGTTCGGCGTGAGAAATTGGGGCCCGCAGCCGATCCGCGGCCTGATGCTGAACAACTCCGACCAGGTGCTCACGGTCGTCGCCGCCAAGGACTCCGGCATCAAGACAGCGGCGGATCTGAAAGGAAAGCGTGTCGCCTGGGTGATCGGCTCGCCGTCGCTGAATCAGAACATCACGGCAATCCTCGCCTTCGCCAACCTGACCTGGGACGACGTCAAGAAGGTCGAGTTCGGCGGCTTCGGCGCCGCCATGGACGGCGTAATCAACGGTCAGGCCGACGCGGCGTTCGCCTCGTCGATCTCGGGCAAGGTCTACCAGCTCGAAAAATCGCCGCGCGGCCTCGTCTATCCGGTGATCGCGCACAACGACAAGGCCGGTTGGGCGCGGATGAACAAGATCGCGCCGTTCTTCTTCCCGTTCTGGGGCGCCGAGGGCGCCGGGCTGAGCAAGGACAGCAAGGTCGAGTCGGCCACCTATCCGTACCCGATCCTGATGTCGTACTCGGCGCTCGACGCCAACGTCGCCTACGCGATGACCCGCGCGATGGTCGAGACCTTCGACGACTACAAGGACGCTGCACCGGGCAACAACGGCTGGGCGGTCGACCGCCAGAACTTCGCCTGGGTGATCCCGTTTCACGACGGCGCGATCCGCTACTGGAAGGAGCGCGGCCTGTGGAAGCCCGAGCATCAGGCGCACAACGACAGGCTCGTGGCGCGGCAGAAGGTGCTCGCCGACGCGTGGAAGGCGGTGCAGTCGGCGTCGCATGCCGACGACAAGGCCTTCGAGGCGGCGTGGATGAAGGCGCGCGCCGACGCGCTGACCAAGGCGGGTTTCGATCCGGTCGTCACCGGCTGGTGAGGCGCCCCTGCGCCTGAGCGCCGCGACGGTCCCGGGTTTGATTACGCCTGGGCAGCGCGGACCCGCCTCCGAACGGCGCCGACGGGCGGTGCACCGCCGCGCCGGGCCGATGCCGGCGCGCTGGCTCACCCACGCTGCAAGCCGCCGTGTCGAGCGCCGCTGAACCGACCGCCGAACGCCGGCACCGGACGCTTCCGCTGGGCTGGCGGATCGTGGTCGGCGCGGCCGGATTCGCGGCGATCATCCTGTCGCTGAACAAGATCCTGAACCTCGGCTTCTTCGTCGGCTTCACGCTGCTCGACAACGCCTATCTGTACTGGCTCTGTGCGCTGCTGGTCGGACTGGTCTTCCTGTTCCTGCCGGCCACCGCGCGCGCCAGCCGCGAACGGGTGCCCTGGTACGACGCGCTGCTGTACGCGCTGTCGGTGATCGTCTTCGGCTACTTCGCGCTGAACGCCAACCGCATCCTGCAGGAGGCGTGGGAGTTCATGGCGCCAAAGCCGGCGATCGCGATCGCCGCAGCGGGCTGGCTGCTGCTGCTGGAGGCCACAAGGCGCGCCGGCGGCACCGCGGTCGCCGTCGTGGTGACGCTGATCTCGGTTTACCCGGTGTTTGCCGGCGTGATGCCGGGACCGATTGCCGGCCTGCCGCAGCCCTTCGGGACCACCGCCGCCTACCACTTCGCGAGCAGCGAGAGCGTGCTCGGCATCCCGACGCGCGCCTTCGGCGAACTGGTGATCGGCTTCGTGATGTTCGGCGCCGTGCTGCAGTTCACCGGCGCCGCCGCGTTCTTCAACGACATCGCCTTCGCCCTGTTCGGCCGCGTGCGCGGCGGCCCGGCCAAGGTGGCGATCTTCGCCAGCGGCCTGATGGGATCGGTTTCCGGCAGCGCGGTGTCGAACGTGCTGACCACCGGCGTGGTGACGATCCCGGCGATGAAGCGCACCGGCTTCGCGCCCGCGTACGCCGGCGGGGTCGAGGCCTGCGCCTCCACCGGCGGCGTGCTGATGCCGCCGATCATGGGCGCGACCGCCTTCGTGATGGCCTCGTTCCTCGGCGTGCCGTACACGACGGTGATCGTGGCCGCGCTTGTGCCGTCGCTGCTGTACTACCTGGGCCTGTTCATCCAGATCGACGGCTACGCCGCGCGGCGCGGGCTACGCGGACTGCCGCGCGCCGAACTGCCGGCGATCGGGCGAACCTTCGCCGCCGGCTGGCAGTACCTGTTCGTCTTCGTCCTGCTGGTGTGGATGCTGATCGTGCTGCAACAGGAAGCGCTGGCGCCGTTCGTCGCCACCGGGCTGCTGCTGGCGATCAACCAGCTCTGGCGGCGCCACCGCCTGAACTGGCGGCGGCTGGGCACGCTGATCGAGAACGTCAGCCGCTCGCTCGCCGAACTGGCGGCGCTTCTGGCCGGCGTCGGGCTGATCATCGGCTCGCTGTCGGTGACCGGGCTCGCCGGCACGCTGGCCAACGACCTCGTCTACCTCGCCGGCAACAACGTCTACGTGCTGCTGGTGATGGGCGCGTTGACGAGCTTCATCTTCGGCATGGGCATGACGATCACCGCCTGCTACATCTTCCTCGCCATCGTGCTGGCGCCGCCGCTGATCGCCGCCGGCTTCGACAGGGTCGCCGTGCACCTGTTCATGATGTACTGGGGCATGGTCTCCTTCATCACGCCGCCGGTGGCGCTGGCCTCGTTCGTCGCCGCCGGGCTGGCCGGCGCCGCACCGCTGCAGGTGGGGCTGAAGTCGATGCGCCTGGGCAGCACGATGTACTTCGTGCCGTTCTTCTTCGTCCTGAATCCGGCGCTGATCCTGCGCGGCACGCCGTTCGACATCCTGATCGTGGTGGCCACCGCCGTGATCGGCATCTGGCTGATCGCCTCGGCGCTCGAGGGCTATTTGACGGGCTTTGGCGCGATCAGCGATGGCGTGGTTGCCCTGCTTGCCCGTGCCTTGCTACTCGCCGCCGGACTCACGATGGCGCTGCCGGGAGGCGGCGACCTGGCGTTGTCGCATCTGCAGCTGTCGGTCGTGGGGCTCGGGCTCGCGGCAGCGGCGATTGCGCTCGCGGCAGCAGCAAGACGGCTGCAAGAGGCGTCGAAGTAACGACTCGCGCCCAGCCGTCATCCCCGGCGCCGGCTCGTCAGGACGCGCCGTCGATCTACCCGTTGACCATGTTCGAAAAGAGCGGATATGCAAGTGCCCCGGTTGGAAAAGCCGCCCGGGGCTGCTGCCCGCGCGCCGCTTTGCCAAGCGGGTCGCTCCCTGTCGACGACACGCGCGCGCCGACGGCCGACGGGAACAGCCTCCGCGCGAGCCGGCGGGTCAGCCGCCAGCGGCGACCCACGCCTCGATCTTCGCCTCGAGTACCTGCATCGGGACGCCGCCCGTGCTAAGCACCTGACGATGGAACGCGCGCACGTCGAAGCGCGGTCCGAGTGCGCGCTCGGCGCGCTCGCGCAGCCGGCGGATGGTCAGCGCACCGATCTTGTAGGCCAGCGCCTGACCCGGGTTGACGATGTAGCGCTCGACCTCGGAGACGACGTCGCCCTCGCCCATCGCCGAGTTGGCGAGCATGTACTCGATCGCCTGCTCGCGCGTCCAGCCCTGCTCGTGCAGCCCCGTGTCGACGACGAGGCGCAACGCGCGCAGCAGCTCATCGTTGTAGTGGCCGGCACGCTGGTACGGGTCGGTGAACAGGCCCAGCTCGAAGCCGAGCGACTCGGCGTACAGCGCCCAGCCCTCGCTGAAGGCGGTGTTGCCGACGAAGCGCTGCAGCGGCGGCAGCGAGGCGTTCTCGCGCGCGAGCATGGTCTCGAAGTGGTGCCCGGGCACCGCCTCGTGCAGATACAGCGTCTCCATGCCCCAGGTCGGTCGCCGGTGCAGGTCGAAGGTGTTGAAGTAGAAGACCCCCGGCTTGCCGAGCTCGGCCGAGCCGGGCATGTAGCGCGCGGCGGCGTCGTTCGGCGCCGACTCGGCCGGCGTCGGGCGCACGGCGAGCGCCGCTGCCGGACGCGTGTCAAAGAGCCTGCCGAGCGTCGCGTCGACGCGCCGGCCGATCGCCAGGTACGCCTCGGCCAGGGCCTCGGCTGACGCGGGTACGAATCGCTTGTCGCTGCGCAGCATGTCGAAGAACTCACCGCGCGTACCGCGGAAACCGGCCTCGGACATCACCGAAGCGATGCCGCGCTGGATGCGCGCCACCTCGGCGACGCCGAGCCGGTGGATCTCCGGTGCGCCGAGCGGCAGCGTCGTCTGCGAGCGGATCAGGAAACGGTAGTACTCCGCGCCGCCGGACAGCGCGGCCAGCCCCGAGGTCGTGCGAGCGCGGCCGAGGTACTCGTCGCGCAGGAAGGCGAGCGTGCGGCGAAATGCCGGGCGCAGCTTTTCCTCGAGCGCGCGCGTGTACGCGGCGCGCAGCCGCTCAACGTCGGCCGCCGGGATCTCCGCCGGCAGCTCGCGAATCGGACGGAAATAAGGCGACTCTTCGCGTGGCTGCGCAGCGAAGCGCTCGAACTGCACGATTACCCGATCGACGACGAATCGAGGCTGCACGACGCCGGTGGCCATGCCCTCGCGCATGCGCGCCACGGCGCGGTCGAGCCAGCCGACGAAGCCGTCGATGCGGGTGAGCCCGGCGTCGTAGTCGGCGATGGTCCGGTACGGCGCGATGCCGTCGCCCGACGACAGCTCGGGAAAGAACAGGTGCCAGCCATTGTGCTGGTCGATTTTCAGCAGCGGCCAGAACCGTGACGCGGGCAGCGAATGCCGGTCGCGCCACTCCTCGACGGTCCAGCGGAAGGTGTCGTAGGCGATGCGGTCGTTCGCGTCGAGCGCGTCGCGCGGGATGCGCGCGAGCTCGGCGAGCGTGGCCTCTGACACACGGCGTTCGTTTTCGACGTAGGCCGCCGAGATGAAGTCGCCGTGACCTGATGCCCGGCGCAGGTCGCCGCGGTACAGGCCGTAGATCGGGTGCCGGTCGAGGAACGCCTCGTCGCTGTCGGACATCAGCCGGCGCAGCGCCGCGGCAGCGTCTTGCCGCTTCGGCGGCGCCGCGCAGCCCGCCGCCAAGGCTCCCGCCGCGAGCAGCAGCTTTCGCCGACCGAGCCGCATCACGAACCTCTGCCCTGAAGGGCCGCGGCGCAAGCCCCGTTCGGCAGGGTCGGGCGAGAGCTCACGGTGATGTCTTCTCGCTGACGCTCGCAGGATTCGCGCTTGGCGCGGAGCGGGTTGCGGCGAACACAACTGCTTGCGCTCGCCCCCGCGAAGCCGGCACGCCGATCGGTGAGCTTCATGAGCCGCCCGCTGATCCAGGGGTCGCCGTCCTCGCGGTGCGCGTCAAAGCCGGCCGAGACGAAGATCTTCTCGGGATGATCGCAGCCCATGTCGTGGCCGCGGCAATGGGGACGCGTGCAGTCTACGGTGGTCGCCACCCGGACGCGGGCCGCTGTGGGGCTCTTTTCGGGGACCGTGCGCGGGTCCGCGCGGCACGCCGCAGCGGCGTTGTGGCGATCTGATCCGGGCAGCGGATGTCGCTGACGGGTCGATTGCCCACGATCGCCGCGACGGCATTCCGGGCCACCGCTCACAACACCACTTCGACCAGATACGGACCGCCGCTGGCAAAGCCGCGCTGCACTTCGCGCACCAGCTCGCCTGCGGTGCGCGCACGCGCGCCGGGCACGCCGAGGCTCCGGGCGAGCGCAACCCAGTCGATCGCCGGCCGGTCCAGGCGCAGCATCGCCTCGGCCTTCGGCCCGGCCAATTCGGCGCCCACGCCCTTCAGTTCACCCTGCAGGATGCGGTAGGCGCGGTTGGCAAAGATCACCGCCACCACCGGCAATGATTCGCGGGCGATGCTCCACAGCGCCTGCGGCGTGTACATCGCGGATCCGTCGCCCTCGAGCGCCAGCACCGGCCGGCCCGGCGCGCCGAGCGCGCTGCCCAACGCGGCCGGCAGGCCGAAGCCGATCGCCCCGCCCATCACCGCCAGCCAGTCGTGCGGCGCGGCGGATGCGAAGCAGGGGCCGAAGGCGCGGCCGGTCGACACCGCCTCGTCGACAACGATCGCGTTCTCGGGCAGCAGCGCCGCCAGCACGTCGGCGATGAGATCGGGGGTCAGCTTCCCGGCATTGCGCAAGGCCGCGACGTCGGTCGAACGCTCCCCGGCCGCCAAGCGCGCCGGTTGCGCGCCGAGTTCGTCGCGCAGCGCCTCAAGCGCCGCCGGCACGTCGTCGCGCGCGTCGGCGAGCCGCAATGTCGTGCAACCGGCCGGCTTCAGTTCGCTCGGTTTGCCCGGATAGGCGAAGAAGGCGATCGGCTCGGCCGCGCCGGCGAGCACCAGGCACTCGGCGCCGGCGAGTTTCTCCACTGCGGCATCGACCGCGTACGGCAGCCGGTCGACCCGCACGCGCCCTCGCCCGCCGGGCATCCGCGCGTTGTAGAACTCGGCCAGAAGGCGGCAACCCGTTTTCGCCGCGATCGAGGCGGCCGCTTCGCGCGCGCGTTCGCTGACTCCGCCGGCGCCGAGCAGCAGCACGGCGCGACTGCCGCGTTCAGTGAGCACCTCGGCCGCCGCGCGCACGGCCTCCGGTCGCGGCGGCTGCGGCATCGATGGCGGCGGCGCAATCGCGACCTCGCCGCCTGGCCCCCAGGCGGTGTCGGCTGGCAGGACCAGCGTCGCGATGCGGCCCACCGCGCCGTCGCGCGCGGCGGCCACCGCCTGCGCACCGTCGCGCGCGACGTCGAGCGAACTCGCCGCGGTCTTGACCCAGTGCGAGACCAGCGCCGCGATCGCTTCGACGTCCGAGCGCAGCGGCGATTCGAACCGCGCGTGCGCCACCGCATGGTCGCCGACGATGTTGACGACGCCCGATTGCGCCTTCTTCGCGTTGTGCAGGTTGGCCAGCCCGTTGCCCAGCCCCGGCCCCAAGTGCAGCAGCGTCGCCGCCGGCCTGCGCGCCATCCGCCAGTAGCCGTCGGCGGCGCCAGTGGCCACTCCTTCGAAAAGGCCAAGCACGCAGCGCATGCCCGCGACCCGGTCGAGCGCGGCGACAAAGTGCATCTCCGAGGTGCCGGGATTGGCGAAACACATCTCGACGCCGCTGGCGGCGAGCGTTGCGATCAGGGATTCGGCACCGTTCATCAGGGCTCCGTCCGCGCAGAAGCAGCGTGGCGCCGCGTCTTGCCGCGACCAGGGCCGGCGAGTCAGCCGCGCACGACGACGATACGCGATGCGCAGCGTTTGCCGCAGCGGCGCCTGCGCCGCCAACGGGCAAGACGGGCCCCGATCAGACGATCACCGGCTCCGGCTCGAGCCGGATGCCGAACTTTTCCAGCACCTTGTCCTGCACCTCGCGCGCCAGCGCCAGGATCTCGGCACCTGTGGCGCCGCCGCGGTTGACCAGCACCAGCGCCTGCTTCTCGTAGACGCCGGCACGGCCGCGCGTCGCCCCCTTCAGTCCGGCGGCGTCGATCAACCAGGCGGCAGCGAGCTTCACTCGCCCGCCAGACAGCGGATAGCCGACCAGCGACGGATGGTGCGCGATCAGCAACCGGTACTGGTCGCGCGAGACGATCGGATTCTTGAAGAAGCTGCCGGCATTGCCGATCTGCGCCGGATCCGGCAGCTTGCGGCGGCGGATCGCCACCACCGCGTCGAAAACGTCGCGCGCCGCCGGCTGCGTGATGGCCCGCGCCTTCAGTTCCTGCGCGACGTCGGCGTAAGCCGATGCCGGCTGCCACCGTTTCGGCAGTGCCAGAGTGATCGACAGGATCACGCAGCGGCCGGCCAGTTTCCGCTTGAAGGCGCTGTCGCGGTAGCCGAAGTCGCATTCAGCCGCCGACATGTGCACGGTCCGACGCGTGTCCAGGTCCCAGGCCGTCAGCGACGCGAAGCGCTCCGCCAGTTCGAGGCCGTAGGCGCCGATGTTCTGGATCGGCGCCGCGCCGCAGTTGCCGGGAATCAGCGCCAGGTTCTCCAGGCCGGGCCGGTCCATCGCCAGCAGGCGCTCGACCGTGCCGTGCCAGTTCTCGCCGGCGCCGACCTCGATGTGCCAGGCACCGTTGGCGTCGCCGAGTTCGCGCAGCCCCGGCACCTCGACCTTGATCACAAGCCCGTCGAAGTCGCCGGTTAAGAGCAGGTTGCTGCCGCCGCCAAGCACCAGTCGCGGCAATCCGGCAAGCCGCGGCTCGGCGGCGAGCGCGGCCAGTTCATCGGCGGCGGTGACACGGCAGAAGAATCTCGCCCGCGCCTCGACGCCGAAGGTATTGAACCGGCGCAGCGGGAACTGCTCGTGCAGCGTCGGCAGCATCGGATGCGCAGCGGCCGTGCGGCTTACCGGATCGCGTGCGCGGCGTGGTCGTTGCCGGCGCGCTCGGCCGCGCCGCGCCACCAGCGTGCGTAGATGCGCGCCGCCAGCACGTGCATAGCCGCGCAGCGCGCCTCGAGGTCCTCGCGCATCGCTTCTGCGTCCTGCACGGCGGGTCCGCCGGTCGATTGCCGCTCGGCCTGCACTTCGTCGTACCAGGTGTCGTCGCCGCTCCAGTTGCGCACGATCGCCGGCGTCGCCTCGCAGTGGAACTGCATGCCGATGTGGGCGACGCCTGCATGCTCGATCACGAACGCCTGGTTGTCGCACCAGCGGCTGGCGAGGAAGTTCGTCGCCCGCGCCGGCAGCGCGAAGGTGTCCCCATGCCACTGGAACATCTCGATCTCCGCCGGCGTTGCGCCGAGCCACTCGCGCGCCAGCTGCGGCTGCGTCACCGTCACCTTGCCCCAGCCGATCTCCTTGACCGGGTTCGGCGCCACCGGCGCGCCGAGCGCGCGCGCCAGCAGCTGTCCGCCGAGGCAATGGCCGATGACCGGCACGCCGGCAGCCACCGCGCCGCGCAGCAGGTCGAGTTGCGGCGCGATCCAGGGCAGCGGCTCGTAGGCCGCCATCGGGCCGCCGAGCGAGCAGATGCCGGCATAGTCAGTGGGCGCCTCGGGCACCGGCTCGCCCTGGTCGATGCGCACCAGCCGGTAGGCGATACGGTGCGCGCGCAGCCAGTCTTCGAAAAATCCCGGGCCGACGTCGCAGTGATGCTGCAGGATCGCGACCGGGCGCCTGGGTTCGCTCATGCCACCGACTTCACGCGCCGCGCCGGCGCCAGCAGGTCGGCGAAGCGGGCGCGGATCGCGCGTTCGATGCCGGTCTCGTCGAGGCCGACGCTGGCCAGAAGCTGCTGCGCATCGCCATGATCGACGAACTGGTCCGGCAGGCCGAGTTGCAGCACCGGAACGAGCAGTCCGGCTCGCGCCAGCGCCTCGACGCAGGCCGAACCGGCCCCGCCCATCACCACGTTCTCCTCGACCGTGACCAGCGCATCGTGCGTGCGCGCCAGCCGCTCGACGAGCTCGTGGTCCAACGGCTTGACGAAGCGCATGTTCGCCACCGTTGCATCGAGCTGGCCGGCGGCGGCGAGCGCCGGCTGCACCATCGCGCCGAAAGCGAGGATGGCGATGCGCGCTCCCTGCGGCCGGCCGCTTTCACGGCGGACTTCGCCCTTGCCGAGCGGCAGCGAGACGAGGTCGCGCTCGATCGTTGCGCCGGGCCCGGCGCCGCGCGGATAGCGCACCGCCGCCGGGCCGTCATGGCGCACGGCCGTGGTCAGCATGGCCCGGCATTCGTTCTCGTCGGCCGGCGCCATCACCACCATGTTCGGGATGCAGCGCAGGTACGCGAGATCGAACGCGCCGTGATGCGTGGCGCCATCAGCGCCGACCAGCCCGCCGCGGTCCAGCGCAAAGGTGACCGGCAGGTTCTGGATCGCAACGTCGTGGATCAGCTGGTCGTAGCCGCGCTGCAGGAAGGTCGAGTAGATCGCCACCACCGGCTTCAGCCCTTCGCTGGCCAGCCCCGCGGCGAACGTCACCGCGTGCTGCTCGGCGATGCCGACGTCGAAGTAGCGGCCCGGAAACTCGTGGGCGAAGCGGACCATGCCCGAGCCTTCGCGCATCGCCGGCGTGATGCCGATCACGCGCGAATCGGCGGCGGCGATGTCGCACAGCCAGTCGCCGAAGACCTGCGTGTAGGTCGCGCGGCCCGCGGCCGCCGGCTTCCTGACGCCGACGGAAGGATCGAACTTGCCCGGGCCGTGGTAAAGGACCGGATCGGCCTCGGCCAGCTTGTAGCCCTGCCCCTTGCGCGTGACCACGTGCAGGAACTGCGGCCCGGTCAGCTGCTTCAGGTTCTGCAGCGTCGGCACCAGCGCGCCAAGGTCGTGGCCGTCGATCGGGCCGATGTAGTTGAAGCCGAACTCCTCGAACAGCGTCGCCGGCACGACCATGCCCTTGGCGTGCGCTTCGAACTTCTTCGCCAGCTCGAACAGCGGCGGCAGCGGCCGCAGCATCTGCTTGCCGACGTTCTTCGCCGCGGCGTAGAAGCCGCCGCTCATCAGCCGCGCCAGATAGCGGTTCAGCGCGCCGACCGCCGGCGAGATCGACATGTCGTTGTCGTTCAGGATCACCAGCAGGCGGACGTCGTCGATCACGCCGGCATTGTTCAGCGCCTCGAAGGCCATGCCGCCGGTCATCGCCGAGTCGCCGATCACTGCGATCGCGTGCCGCGCCTCGCCGCGGTTCTTCGCCGCCACCGCCATGCCGAGGGCGGCCGAGATCGACGTCGACGAGTGCGCCGTGCCGAAAGTGTCGTACTCGGACTCGCTGCGCCGGGGAAAGCCGGAGATTCCCCCCATCTGACGCAGTGTGGCCATCGCTTCGCGCCGGCCGGTAAGGATCTTGTGCGGATAGGTCTGGTGCCCGACGTCCCAGACGATGCGATCTTCCGGCGTGTTGAACACGTAGTGCAGCGCAATCGTCAATTCGACGGTGCCGAGGTTCGACGACAGGTGGCCGCCGGTCTTCGACACCGATTCCAGGATGCAGGCGCGCAGTTCCTGCGCGACCACAGGCAGTTGCGCCGGCGCCAGAAGCCGCAGGTCGGCCGGCGAATCGATGGTCTTCAGCAGTTCGGTCATGGTCCTGCGTGGCCCGCAGCGCGTATTGCTTCAGCTCGAGCGGCCCACGATGTAATCGGCCAATTCTCGCAGACGGCGCGCGCGTCCGCCGAGGGGGACAAGCGCGGCCACGGCCTCGCGACGCAGTTGCGCCGCCCGCGCCTTCGCCTGTTCCAGCCCCAGCACCGAAACGTAGGTCGGCTTGTTCTCGCGCGCGTCCTTGCCGGCGGTCTTGCCCAGCGATTCGGCGGTGCCCTCGACGTCGAGCACGTCGTCGACGATCTGGAACGCCAGCCCGATGGCCCGGGCATAAATGTCGACTGCCGCCGCCGTCGCGGCGTTGGCGCTGCAGGCCAGCGCGCCCATGCGCACCGCCGCCGACAGCAGCGCGCCCGTCTTCATCCGGTGCATCTGCTCGAGCTCGGCGAGGGTCAGTTGCCGGCCGGTCGCCGCGAGGTCGATCGCCTGGCCGCCGCACATGCCGGATGTCGATGCGGCGTGCGCCAGCATCGAGATCAGCTGCACGCGCAGCTCGGTGGCGAGCGGCGCCTCGGCCAGCACCCGGAATGCCTCGGCCTGCAGGGCGTCCCCGGCAAGCATCGCCGTGGCCTCGTCGAAGGCTACATGCACCGTCGGCTTGCCGCGCCGGAGCACGTCATCGTCCATACACGGCAGGTCGTCGTGAATCAGCGAATAGACGTGGACGAACTCGACGGCCAGCGCCACCACGTGCGCCGCATTGCGCGGCCCCTCGGCAGCGGCGCCGCCCGCGGCCTCCGCCGCCGCATAGGCGAGCAGCGGACGCACGCGTTTGCCGCCGCCGAGCACCGCGTAGCGCATCGCCTCGTGCAGCCGCGCCGGGATCCGGTCCGCCGGCGGCAGCGCCGACTCGGCCGCCTGCTCGAACATCGCCTGCCGCGAGCGCAGCCAGTGCTCGAATGCAGCGTCTGCGGCGCTCGCCATTGACCCGGCCGCATGCAGCGGCGTGGCGGCGGTCATGCTGACCCTCCCGCGGCGCTCATGCGCCGCGCAGTTGCCCCGGGTCGAGCGGGGTCAGCACGTCTGCGTCGAGCTTGCGGATTTCCTCTTCGGCCACGGCGAGTTTGCCCTGGCAGTGCCTGGCGAGTTCGGCGCCGCGCCGATAAGCCGCGACAGCGTCATCGAGGTTCAGTTCGCCACCCTCCATGCGCCGCACCAGCGCATCGAGTTCGTCGAGCGCCTGCTCGAAGCTCAGTTCGGCAACCGGCCTGGGAGTCGAAGTCTTTGCCATTTGTGCAGCGGTCTTCGGGACTGCATTCTAGGCCAGCGACGCCGGCCGCCGCTGCCGGGCCGATACACTGCGCCCCCTATGCAGTCGCTCTGGATGCTGGTCGCAGCGGCGCTGTTCGCCGTGCTGGGTGCGTGTGTCAAGCTGGCCTCGGCGCACTACAGCATCGCCGAACTGGTGCTCTACCGCGCCCTGTTCGGCGTCGTCGCGCTGGCTGCTTACGCCTACTTCACGCACCGGCCGCTGGGCACGCCGGTGCCGTGGATGCACCTGCGGCGCGGCGCGGTCGGCACCGCTTCGCTGAGCCTGTGGTTCTTTGCCACCTCGATCCTGCCGCTGGGTACGGCGACCGCGCTGAACTACACCTCGTCGCTGTTCCTTGCCGCGTTTGCCCTCGGCGCGGCGCTGCGCGCGCGGCGCCCGGCGCAGACCGGACTGCTGCTGACGGTCGCCATCGGCTTCGTCGGCGTGCTGCTGGTGCTGCAGCCGAGCTTCGGCGCCGGCCAGTGGCCCGGCGCGCTCGCGGGGCTCGTGTCCGGCCTGCTGTCGGCAACCGCCTACTGGCACGTGCGCGAACTGGCGCGGCTGGGCGAGCCGGAATGGCGCATCGTCTTCTACTTCTCGGCCTCGGCGATGGCGCTCGGGCTGGGTGGCAGCCTGATCACCGGCTTCAGCACCCATACGCCGTCCGGCCTGTTGCTGCTCGCCGCGGTGGGCACCAGCGCGCTGCTGGCGCAGCTCGCGATGACGCGCGCCTACGCCCTCGGGCGCACGCTGCTCGTCGCCAGTCTGCAATACTTCGCCATCGTCTTCGCCGCGATCCTCGGCGTGGCCGTCTTCGCCGACCGCATCGCGCTCGCCGGCTGGATCGGCATGGCGGTCGTCATCGTCAGCGGCGCGCTGGCCACCTGGCTGGCGCAGCGCCGTCCGCGTGCGGGAAGGCACAACGAAACACTATCGGCGGACATCCGATGAGTACCTTGGTCAACGTCTCCGACGTGCAGTCGCACCTGTTCGACGGCCACTGGTGCGTGATCGACTGCAGGCACGACCTGATGGATGTCGAACTCGGCCGGCGCCAGTACGCGCAGGGGCACATTCCCGGCGCGCAGTTCGCGCATGTCGACGACGACCTGTCCGGGCCGAAGAGCAGCCGCAACGGCCGCCATCCGCTGCCATCGCCAGAACAGATGGTGGCGCGCTTCCGTTCCTGGGGCATCGACAACGACACGCAGATCGTCGCCTACGACGCCTCGGGCGGCTCGTTCGCGGGACGCCTGTGGTGGCTGGCACGCTGGCTCGGCCACACAAAGGTGGCGCTGCTCGACGGCGGCTGGCCGCAATGGCTGGCGGAAGGCGGACGCAGCAGCATCGAGCCGGCAGTGCGCCCGCCGGGCCGCTTCGAGGCCCGCGCGAGCCTGGAGCGCGTCGTCGACGCCGACGAACTGCAGCGCCTGCTCGCCGATCGCAGCGCGCTGCTCGTCGATGCGCGCGCCGCCGAGCGCTACGAGGGCCGCGTCGAGCCGATCGACCCGGTGGCCGGCCACATTCCGGGCGCGGTCCACCGGTTCTGGCAGACCAACCTCGCCGACGGCCGCTTCAAGCCCGCGGCAGTGCTTCGCGCCGAATTCGAAGCGCTTCTGGCCGGCCGTCCGCCGGAGCAGGTCGTGGCGCAGTGCGGTTCCGGCGTGACCGCCTGCCATCATCTGCTGGCCATGCAGATCGCCGGATTGCCGGGCGGCCGGCTGTACGCGGGATCCTGGAGCGAATGGATCGCCGACCCGTCGCGGCCGGTGGCTACGGGCCCTGCGCCCTGAAACGACGACGGTCAGTGCGCGTGCATCGCGGCGCCGATCGCGGCCGCGATGGCCACCCCGACCAGCACCAGGGCCACCTGCGGAGCCGACTGCGCCAGCCGCGAGCGCCGCATCATCTCCGGCAGCAGGTCGCTCAGCGCGATGTAGATGAAGCTCGCCGCTGCCAGCAGCAGTGCGTACGGCAGCAGGCCCTCCAGCGCATCGAGGACGAAGTAGCCGACCACACCGCCGGCCACGGCCGAACTGCCCGAGAGCAGGTTGAAGACGAAGGCGCGCCGCCTGGTGAAGCCGGCGTTCAGCAGGATCATGAAATCGCCGACCTCGTGCGGGATTTCGTGCGCCATCACCGCCGCTGTGGCCAGCACGCCGGCCCGCCAGTCGACGAGGAAGGCGGCCGCGATCACCACGCCGTCGGCGAAGTTGTGGAAGGCGTCGCCGACCAGGATCGGAATGCCGCCGCGGCGCGCCTCCTGCGCGTCGTGGCCGTGGTGATGGTGGTGCTCGTCGCCCTCGTGATGATGCGTGTGGTGGATCAGCGCCAGTTTCTCGAGCAGGAAGAAGCCAAGGATGCCGGCCAGAAGCACCCAGCCGAGCACATGCGTGTCGACGCCGCTTTCGAGCGCCTCGGGCACGAGGCGCGTCAGCGCCACCGTCAGCAGCAGGCCGGCGGAGACGCAGACCAGCTTGTCGACCAGCGTGCTCAGATAACGGAAGCTCAGCCACGCCGCCAGCGCGATCGACAAGACCGTCGACAGAACGTTGGCGATGACGATCCACGAAAGCGTGCTCACCGGCGCGATGACAGTGCGTTGACCCTGCGATCAGGCTAGCAGGGTTGTCAAGCGCGGCGCGGGCGAAGCACAACGGCCGCGCGAGGCGCGGCCGCTGTGCCCGGCGCAGCGGAATTCAGCCGACGCCGTTGGCCCTGAACCAGGCCAGCAGGCGTTTCCAGCCGTCCTCGGCCGCTTCCTTGCGATAGGTCGGCCGGTAGTCGGCGTGAAACGCGTGCGGCATGTCGGGGTACAGGACGATCTGCGAGCGCGTGTTGCCGGCCGCCTTCAGCGCCGCGCGCATCTTCTCGACGGTGTCGTTCGGGATGCCGCCATCGGCGGCGCCATACAGGCCGAGGATCGGCTGCTTGATCGACGCCGCGACTTCGAGCGCGGTCCTGTCGCCGGGATGGTATGAGCGCGCCACCGGCCCGTACCACGCCACGCCGGCCGTCAGCTTCGGGTTGTGCGCGGCGTACATCCAGACGATGCGGCCGCCCCAGCAGAAGCCGGTGATTCCCAGGTCGCCGCCGTCGCCGCCGTTTCTTGCCGCCCAGGCCGCGGCGGCATCGAGATCGGCCATCACCTGCGCGTCGGACACCTTGGCGACGATCTCGGCGATGAGCTTCGGAATATCGGTGTACTTCGTCGGGTCGCCCTGCCGCGCGTACAGCTCCGGCGCGACCGCCAGGTAGCCCGCCTTGGCCAGGCGGCGGCAAACGTCCCTGATGTGCTCGTGCACGCCGAAGATCTCCTGCACGACCAGCACGGTGTCCAGGCCCTTCCTGCCGGCCGGCATCGCCCGGTACGCCGGCATCTCGCCGTCCCTGGTCGGGATCTTCACTTCGCCGGCCGTCAGCCCTTGCGTGTCGGTCACGATCATCGTTTGCGCCTGCACTGGAAGCACGGCGGCGGCGAAGCCGGCGGCCAGCGACGTCGTGACGAAGCCGCGCCGGTTCAGCACCAGCGCCGGATTGAGGCTGTTCAGTTCGTCGCGGCTTTGGGCCACTAGCGGCAGATCGGTCAGGCTCATCGGGCTGTCTCCTGGTCTGACAAGTGGGATCTTCGGCGCGCGGAGTATAGAGAGTGCCCGCCAATGAACAGGTTCCGCATCGCTACAATTCCCGCATTCACCCGTTTTTGTGTTCGTAGAAATCCGCCGCGCTGCGGCCCGTCGTTTCCAGCGCGGCGTTTTCTTGTCCGGATTTACCCGATGTCTTTCGCGATGCGTCGCCGTCGCGTGGATTCCGATCGACGACCGCCATGCCCTTCGATTCCGAGACCCTCGCCCAACGTTTCCGCCGACTCGTGCCGGCCGGTCTCGATCACGCCTCGCTGCGCGTGGTCGAAGAAGATTCGAACATGACCCGCGTGCGCCAGGACGTCGCCGAGCCCGCGGAGCGCGCGCTCGACTGCGGCGCGATGGTCACCGCGATCGTCGGCGACGGCATCGGCTACGCCGCGACCAGCGACCTTTCCGACGCCGGTCTGCGTGGCGCGATCGAGCGCGCGGCACAGTGGGCGCGGTTGGCCCGCGGCCGCAGCGTCTTCGACGGCGAAGCGCCAAAGATGCCGTACGCCAGCGGCCGCTACCGCACGGCCAGCGCCAGGCCGACCGTGCTCAGCGCCGCCGACCGACTCGGCTTGCTGCTGCGCGAATCGCGAGCCTGTCGCATCGACGATCGCATCGTCGACTGGGAGGCGAGCCTGTGGACAGTGCGCACGCGGCAGCTGACGGCGGGCATCGACGGCAGCGAGACGCTGCAGGAGCACGAATTCACGATCCCGGCGCTGCACGTCGTCGCCCATGCCGACGGCCTGACGCAGACACGCTCCTGGGGCGGCCGGCACAACGGCTTCTGCCAGCAGGGCGGCCTCGAAGTGATCGAGCGCTCGGGCTTCGTCGGCTGCGGCCGGGCCACGGCCGAAGAGGCGTTGCAGCTGCTCGCCGCGCCGAACTGCCCGAGCGGGAAGTTCGACGTGCTGCTGATGCCGGACCAGATGATGCTGCAGATCCACGAGTCGATCGGCCACCCGCTCGAACTCGACCGCATCCTCGGCGACGAGCGCAACTATGCCGGCACCAGCTTCGTCACGCTCGACATGTTCGGCTCCTACCAGTACGGCTCGACGCTGCTCAACGTCACCTTCGATCCGACGCGCAGCGAGGAGTTCGCCAGCTTCGCCTTCGACGACGAGGGAAGCCGCGCCTGCCGCGAGTACCTGATCCGCGACGGCCTGCTGCTGCGGCCGCTCGGCGGCACGATCTCGCAGCAGCGCGCGGCGCGAGTCCGCGGCGACCTCGGTGCGGTCGCAACCGCACGCAGCTGCGGCTGGAACCGGCCGCCGATCGACCGCATGAGCAACCTGAACGTGGAACCGGGCACCTCGACCCTGGCCGGAATGATCGCCTCGATCGACGACGGCATCCTGATGAAGACCAATGCCTCGTGGTCGATCGACGACTCGCGCAACAAGTTCCAGTTCGGCTGCGAATGGGGCCAGCGGATCCGCGAAGGCCGTCTGGCCGAGGTCGTGCGCAATCCCAACTACCGCGGCGTCTCGGCCACCTTCTGGCGTTCGCTCGCGATGGTCGGCGACGCATCGACGATGGAGGTGATGGGCACGCCGTACTGCGGCAAGGGCGAACCGAACCAGGTGATTCGGGTCGGCCACGCCAGTCCGGCGTGCCGATTCGACGGCGTCGACGTCTTCGGGGCGGAACGATGAAGGACCTGTTCGTCGAACTGGCCGCCTTCGCCTTCGGCCTGCTGCGCGGCAGGGAAGTGCTGCTCGCCAATTTCAGCGGCGAGATCTCGGACTTCGTTCGCTTCAACCACGCCCGCGTGCGCCAGCCGATGACGGTGCGCCAGGCGTACCTGACGCTGCAGCTGATCGACGGCCGGCGCCACGACCGCATCACGCTGGCGGTGTCCGGCCACGGCGACGGCGACCGCACGACGATCAGGTCGGCGGTGGAGGCGATGCGCCTTGACCTGCCGTCGCGCCCCGAGGATCCCTACCTGCTGTACAACACGTCGGCAGCCTCGTCGCTGACCGAACGCCGCGGCCGGCTGCCGACGGCCGAGGAAGCGATCACGACAGTGACCAGCGCAGGCGCAGGCCTCGACATCGTCGGCATCCTGGCCAGCGGACCGGTGTTCCGCGGCTTTGCCGGCTCGACCGGAGCACAGCATTGGCACCAGGTCGACAGTTTCCTGCTCGACTGGTCCGTTTACGCCAATGGTGACAAGGCGGTGAAGGCGAGCCATGCCGGCGATACATGGGACGGCGCCGAGGTCGCGCGGCAGATCGACACCACGCGCGCGCGGTTGCCGCTGCTGTCGCGCGCGGCGCGCACGATCGATCCCGGCGCCTATCGCGCCTACCTCTGCCCGGCGGCCATGGACGAGCTGCTGTGGATGCTGAACTGGGGCGGCGTGTCGGCCAAGGCGCAGCGCACGCGGCAGAGCACGATCCAAGACCTGGTCGATGGCCGCGCCGCGCTGTCGGAGCAGGTCTCGTTGCGCGAGGATCTGGCCGGCGGGCTGGCGCCGGCGTTCGACGAAGTCGGCTTCACGCGACCGCAGGCGGTCGAACTGATCCGCCACGGGCGGCACGCCGGCAGCCTGGTGAGCCCGCGCACCGCGCAGGAGTACGGCATCGACAGCAACGGCGCCACGGACGACGAGGCGATGCAGGCGATGGCCCTCGCGCCGGGGCCATTGCCGCGCGAGCAGGCATTGCGCGCGCTCGACACCGGCGTGTACGTGAGCAACCTCCACTACCTGAACTGGTCCGATCGAGCCGCCGCGCGCATCACCGGCATGACGCGCTTCGCCACCTATTGGGTCGAGCGCGGCGAGATCGTCGCGCCGCTGTCGGTGATGCGCTTCGACGACAGCCTGTACCGCCTGCTCGGCGCCGAGCTCGAAGCGCTCGACGACGAAGCGGACTGGATCCTGAACAACGGCACCTATGGCGGGCGCGCGATCGAAACCAGCCGCGTGCCCGGCGCCCTGCTCAGGCAGTTGCGGCTGACCTTGTAGACAAATCCTGCCGCCGCCGCAGCCAGGCGGCGAGCCTTCCGCCCGCGTCGGCCGGCAGGTGCAGCCCGAGCTTGCTCCGCCGCCACAGGATGTCTTCGGCCGTCTGCGCCCATTCCTTTGCGATCAGATACTCGACCTCGATCGCGAACAGGCCCGAGACGATCTCCTCGCCGAGCTGCGCCATCGAGGCTGCATCGCCGAGCATCGCCTCCATGCGCGTGCCGTAGGCGCGCGCATAGCGGCGCAGCAGGGCCTGCGGCAGCCACGGCCAACGCTGCGCCTGGACGAGGCAGAACTGCTCGAAATCGGCCATCGGGTTGCCGCTCGCCTTGATCCGCGCGCCGAGATCGCCGCCGGGCAAAGGCGCCTTCATCGTCCAGCCGGCGGTGCGGATGCCCAGCGGTCGCGCCAGCAGTTCGACGGCTTCCTCGGCGAGCGCGCGATAGGTCGTGATCTTGCCGCCCCAGACCGACAGCAGCGGCGCGCCGTCGGCATCGAGTTCGAGTTTGTAGTCGCGGGTGATCGACGACGCATCGGCACCGTCGTCGAGCAGCGGCCGCACGCCGGAGTAGGTCCAGACGACGTCGTCCGGGGTGATCTGCCGGCTGAGGTAACGGTTGATCATCGTGCACAGGTAGTCGACCTCGCCCGCGTCGGCGTGCGCCTCGCCCGGATCGCCGCCGATCTCGACGTCGGTCGTGCCGATCAAGGTGAAATCGCGTTCGAACGGAATGGCGAAGACGATGCGTTTGTCCGGGTTCTGGAAGATGTACGCATACGGGTGGTCGAACAGCCGGCGCACGACGATATGGCTGCCCTTGACCAGCCGCAGGTGCTGGATGTGCGGCCACGCGGCCGCCTCGCGCAGGAAGATCGCCGCCCACGGTCCGGCAGCGTTGACCACGGCGCGCGAGCGCACCGTCAGCCGGCGGCCGTCGCCCGTCTGCAGCTGCGCCGTCCAGGTCGGTCCTTCGCGACGCACCGAGGTGCAGCGCGTGCGCGTCAGCACTTCGGCGCCGCGCTCGCGCGCGTCCATCGCATTCAGGACGACCAGCCGCGCATCGTCGACCCAGCCGTCGGAATACATGATGCCGGCACGCCACTGCGCCTTCAGCGGCGCCCCGGCGTCGTGCCGGCGCAGGTCGACAGTCTCGGAACCCGGCAGGATCTCGCGCCGAGCCAGATGGTCGTACAGGAACAGCCCCATTCGGATCATCCACACCGGACGCATCGACGGGTCGTGCGGGATCAGGAAGCGCAGCGGCCAGACGATGTGCGGCGCGTTGCGCAGAAGCACCTCGCGCTCGGCCAGCGACTTGCGCACCAGCCCGAACTCGTAGTGCTCGAGGTAGCGCAGCCCGCCGTGGACCAGCTTGGTCGACGACGACGAGGTCGCCGCGCCGAGGTCGTCCTTCTCCGCCAGCAGAACCTTCAGGCCGCGGCCGGCGGCATCGCGGGCAATGCCGACGCCGTTGATGCCGCCGCCGACGATCAGCAGGTCATAAACGATCTGTTCTTCTTGCTTCATCGATTCGATCCGCGCGCATTCAATGAGCCTGATCCCAGTTCTCGCCCTCGCCGACCTCGGCCAGCAGCGGCACCTTCAGCTGCGCCACGCCGCTCATCAGCGCCGGCACCTGTGCACGGACCTGGGCAAGCTCGGCCTGCGGCACCTCGAACACCAGTTCGTCGTGCACCTGCATGATCAGGCGCGTTGCCAGCCGCTCGCGCAGCAGCCAGCCGTGCACGGCAATCATCGCCAGCTTGATCAGATCCGCCGCAGTGCCCTGCATCGGCGCATTGATCGCCGCGCGCTCGGCCGCCGCGCGGCGCGGGCCGTTCGGCGAGTTGATCTCGGGCAGCCAAAGCCGGCGGCCGAACACCGTTTCGACGTAACCCTGGCGCCGCGCCAGCTCGCGCGTGCGCTCCATGTACCTCGACACGCCGGGATAGCGGGTGAAATAGCGCTCGATGAAGCTGCGCGCGATGTCCTTGTCGATGCCCAGATTGGACGCCAGACCATACGCGCTCATGCCGTAGATCAAACCGAAATTGATCACCTTTGCATAGCGCCGCTGCTCGCTCGACACCTCGACCAGCGGCACGCCGAAGACCTCGCTGGCGGTGGCACGGTGGATGTCCTCGCCGGCGGCGAAGGCCGCGAGCAGCCCTTCGTCGCCGCTGATGTGCGCCATGATGCGCAGTTCGATCTGCGAATAATCGGCCGAGACGATGCGGCTGCTCGGCGGCGCGATGAACGCCTCGCGGATGCGGCGCCCCTCGGCGGTGCGGATCGGGATGTTTTGCAGGTTCGGCTCGCTGGAGGCGAGCCTGCCGGTGACCGCGATCGCCTGGCCGTAGCTGGTGTGCACGCGGCCGGTGACCGGGTCGACGCTGGCAGCCAGCTTGTCGCAGTAGGTCGATTTCAGCTTGGCCAGTCCGCGGTGTTCCAGCAGCACCTTCGGCAGCGGATAGTCCTCGGCCAGCTTCTCCAGCACTTCCTCGTCGGTCGACGGCGCGCCGCTGGCGGTCTTCTTGGTCACCGGCAGCTTGAGCACGCCGAACAGGACCTCGCCGATCTGCTTCGGGCTGCCGAGGTTGAACGGCTGGCCGGCCAGTTCCTGCGCCCTCGCCTCGAGTTCAGCCAGCCGCCGGGCGATCTGCGCGCTCTGCGCCGCCAGCCGCTCACGGTCGACGAGCACGCCGATCCGTTCCATCTCGAACAGGATCTTCGACACCGGCATCTCGATCGATTCATAGACGTAACGCAGCGCGGCGGCCGACTCGACGCGCGGCCACAGCGACTGGTGCAGGGCGAGGGTGACCTCGGCATCCTCGGCCGCGTACTCGGTGGCGCGCTCGACCGCGACCTCGTCGAAGCCGATCTGGCTGGCGCCCTTGCCGCAGACATCCTCGTACCTGATCGTCGTGCGGCCGAGGTGCCGTTCGGCCAGATCGTCCATGTTGTGGCTGCGATGCGCCTCCAGCACGTAGCTCTGCAGCATCGTGTCGTGGGCGATGCCGGCCAGCCGGATGCCGTGGTTGGCGAAGACGTGCGCGTCGTATTTCAGGTGCTGGCCGACCTTCTTGTGCTGCTCGCTTTCCAGCCATGGGCGCAGCGCCTGCAGCGCGGCGTCGAAAGGCAGCTGCTCCGGCGCGCCCGGATAGCGGTGCGCCAGCGGGATGTAGCAGGCGAGGTTGCCGTGCTCGGCGGCGACGCCCAGCGAGATGCCGACCAGTCTCGCCGCCATCGGGTCGAGCGAGGTCGTCTCCGTATCCAGCGCCGTCAGCGGCGCGGCGCTGATCATCGCCACCCAGCGCTGCAGTTGCGCCGCCGTGAGCACCGTTTCGTAGGCCGGTCGCGCCGGCACCGCCGTGGCCGCAGCGGCAGCTTCGGCTGACGCCGCGGCGGCCGCCGGCACCGCGGGATCCGCCGGCGCGCTTTCCTGCAGGTCCTTCAGGAATGTGCGGAACTCCCAGCGCGTAAACAGTTCGCGCAGCCGCCGCTCGTCCGGCGGGCGCACGGCGAGCGAGTCGAAGTGCGGCAGCTGTGCCGACAGGTCGCCATCCGTGCGCACCGTCACCAGAGTGCGCGCGGTCGGCAGCCAGCCGAGCGCGGCGCGCAGGTTCTCGCCGACCTTGCCGCCGATTCTGTCCGCATTGGCGACGATGGCATCGAGGCTGCCGTATTCGGCCAGCCATCTGGCGGCGGTCTTCGGCCCGACCTTGTCGACGCCGGGAACATTGTCGACGCTGTCGCCGACCAGCGTGAGGAAGTCGACGATTCTCTCCGGCGGCACGCCGAACTTGGCGATCACGCCGTCGACGTCGAGCCGTTCGCCGCTCATCGTGTTCACCAGCGTCACGTGTTCGTTGACCAGCTGCGCCAAATCCTTGTCGCCGGTGGAGATCACCGTTCGCACGCCCTGCCTTTCGGCCTCGCGCGCCAGGGTGCCGATGACGTCGTCGGCCTCGATGCCCTCGATCTCCAGGATCGGCCAGCCGAGTGCGGCGGCGGCTTCGTGGATCGGCGCGATCTGCGCCGCCAGGTCGGGCGGCATCGGCGGCCGCTGCGCCTTGTACTGGGGATACAGGTCGTCGCGGAAGGTCTTGCCCTTGGCATCGAAGACGCAGGCGCAGTAGTCGTGCGGCACCTGCGCGCGCAACGTGCGCAGCATGCCGATGAAGCCGCGCAGCGCCCCCGTCGGTTCGCCTTCGGCCGTTCGGAGGTCCGGCAGCGCATGGAAAGCGCGGTATAAGTAACTCGATCCGTCGACGAGAAGCAGCGTCTTCAAGGAGGTCCCCGGATGCTTGATCGTCAGAAGAACATTCCGTCGTTGCGCGCAGTGACGATGCCCGAACGGGCCACCAGCCAGAAGGCGCGCGAATCCTGGCATCTGTGGGGGATTATCTCGGAGTTCACCGAAGCCACCGAGCGGCTTTCGGAAATCCGGCCGGCGGTGTCGATCTTCGGTAGCGCTCGGCTGAAGGAGGACTCGCCCGTCTACCAGCAGACCGTTCGCATCGCGCGAAAGCTGTCCGATGCCGGCTTCGCCGTGATCAGCGGCGGCGGACCCGGGGTGATGGAAGCCGCCAACCGCGGCGCCTTCGCCGGCCGTTCGCCGTCGGTCGGCCTGAACATCGAGCTGCCGTTCGAGCAGCACGGCAACGAGTACCAGGACATCGCGTTGCGCTTCCGCCATTTTTTCGCGCGCAAGGTGGCGTTCGTCAAATACGCCGCCGCCTACGTGGTGATGCCGGGCGGCTTCGGCACGCTCGACGAGTTGTTCGAGGCGCTGACGCTGATCCAGACCCGCAAGGGCCGCCGCATCCCGATCATCCTCGTCGGCAACGGCTTCTGGAGCGGGCTGCTGGGATGGATGCGCGACACGCTGGTGGCGCGCGGCATGATCGATGCCGCCGACATCGACCTGATGAAGCCCGTCGACGAAGACGACGCGGTGGTCGACGCGATCTTCGACTTCTACGAGGCGCGCGGCTTCGCGCAGAGCGCCTCCGAACGCGAGCTGATGCTGTATCTGTGAGCAGCCGGCAGCGGCTTACAATGGCCGCATGAGGGCGAAACTGTCGATCCTCGCCGCTTCGCTGCTTGCCGCAATCACCGCGGCGGCACAGCCGGCGTCGCCGCCGCCAACCCCCGCGCCACGGCCCGCCGCCGCCGCGGACGATCTGCATGAACACGAAGCGGCGCCGGTCGGGCACGAATCGACATTGCCCTGGCCGCGCATCGAACAGCTGCGGCGCGGCAACCGGGTCAGCGAAGTGCGCGTCACCAGCGCCAGCGGCGAGCACCGCTACACGATGGTCAACCGCGAGGGCCGAGCGCCGCTGTCGACGCAGGAGCTCAGTTCCGGGCTGTCGGCGCCGCGTTTCTTCAAGATCGAGTTCTGAGTGCGTGTCCCGCAGTTCCGGCGCCGCGGCGCGCGGCATCGCCGTGTCTAAGGCGGCCAGCGGCGTGCGCACGCCCGGGATGACAACGTGGCCGTCTACACCGCGCTGACCGACGCCGAGGTCGAGCGGCTGCTGCAGCAGTATTCGCTCGGCGGCCTGAAGGCGCTGCAGGGAATCACCTCCGGCATCGAGAACAGCAATTTCTTTCTCACCACCGATGCCGGCGAGTTCGTGCTGACCGTCTTCGAGCGGCTCGGCTTTGCCCAGTTGCCGTTCTATCTGGCGCTGATGCAGCACCTGGCGCGGCGCGGATTGCCGGTGCCGACGCCATGCGAAACGCGCGCCGGGGCGCTGCTGGCCGAGGCGCGCGGCAAGCCGGTGGCCATCGTCGAGAGGGTGCCAGGGCGTTCGATCGAAACGCCGACGGCGGAACACTGCGCCGCCGTCGGCGACCTGCTCGCCCGCATGCATCTGCAGGCCAGGGACTTCCCGCGCTTCCAGCCGAACCTGCGCGGCATCGGCTGGTGGAAGGACGCGCTGGCCCGCCTCGAACCGAAACTGCCGGATGAGACGTTTCACGAACTCGCCGAGGAAGTGATCTTCCAGGACACGTTCTTCCGCAGTGCCGCCTTCGAGCGCCTGCCGAGCGGGCCGATCCATGGCGACCTGTTCCGCGACAACGTGCTGTGGCTGGACGGTCGTATCGGCGGCGTGATCGACTTCTACTTCGCCGGCTGCAGCCTGTGGCTGTACGACCTGGCGGTGACGGTCAACGACTGGTGCGTCGACCCCGCCAGCGCCGAGTTCGACCTGCCGCGGGCGCAGGCCCTGCTCGACGCCTACCATGCAGTGCGGCCGCTGACGGAACTGGAGCACGAGTGCTGGCGCACCGTGCTGCGCGCCGCGGCGCTGCGCTTCTGGATCTCCCGCCTGTATGACCTGCACCTGCCGCGTCGCGCGCACGCGTTGCGGCCGCACGACCCGGGCCGGTTCGAAATCACGCTGAGAAGACGCAGGAGCGAACGGACGCTGCCGTGGCCCGCCTGATCGCGGCGCGACAACGCCCTGCAAAATAAGATCCGACGATGCAGATCAACATGTTGCCGGCGCGTGCCGGCCTGTCCTGGCTGCGCGAGGGCCTGCGCCTGTTCGGCCGCCAGCCGGTCGGCTTGCCGGCGATGGTCGTCGTCTACCTGATGATGCTGCTGGCGCCGGCGCTTCTGCCGGTAATCGGCATCGCCATCTCCGGCGTGCTGGCGCCGTTTGCATCATTGGGACTGCTCACCGCCTGCCGTGACGTGGCCGAAGGGCGGATGCCGACACCGGTGGCCTTCGCCCAGCCGTTCCGCGCCGGCCCTGCACGCACGCAGATGCTTCGCCTGGGCATCATCAACGCCATATTGCTGCTGCTCGTCGCTACGCTGGCGGCCGTGCTCGCCCCCGAGCCTGGCGGCGATCAGCCGCAGTCGCTGCCGGACCTGCCGCTGTCGGCGCTGCTGCTGCAACTGACGCTGTACCTGCCGGTGATGGCGCTGATGTGGTTCGCGCCGGTCCTTGCCGGCTGGCATGCGATGACGCCGGGCAAGGCCATGTTCGGTAGCGTCGTCGCCTGCTGGCGCAACCTCGGCGCGATGCTGATCTTCGGCGTCGCCGCCAGCGTCATGACGCTGCTGATCAGCGTCGCCGCCGTGATGCTGCTGACCTCGATGACCAGTTCGCGCGAACTGATGTCGATCCTGATGGCACCGCTGGCGCTGGTCCTGATGAGCATCGTGCAGGCGAGCCTGTACCCGATGTACGTCGGCATCTTCAGCGACCGCACGTAGCGTCGCCTCTCGGCTCTCGCCGAAGTCGCCGCGATCGCCGCTGCCCGCGGCTGAAGCGCCGTCGAAGGGCGCTGCCGCGTCAGCCGGCAGCCTCCAGCCTGGCGATCGACAGCAGCAGTTCCTTGATCCCCTGC
Organism: uncultured Burkholderiaceae bacterium; assembly: GCA_964509545.1. Lineage (GTDB taxonomy): Bacteria > Pseudomonadota > Gammaproteobacteria > Burkholderiales > Burkholderiaceae_F > JADJWR01. Next base: position 125,540 of record CAZDXQ010000002.1, read on the forward strand.
GCGCCGAAGTTGATCTTCGCCCGCGCGTCGGTTCCTGAGCCTTCGAGTCGGATGATCACGCCTTCGCCGAAGCGCGCATGGCGCACGGTCTGGCCGATGCGGTAGCCGCTGCGCTCTGCAGCTGTGAGCGACGGGGCCCCGGCCGTCGCCGCGGGCTGCGCCCCGGCATCGTGCCAGGCGCCGTAGCGCAGCGCGGCCGCCTCGCGCAGGCGCGGCGTCAGCCACTTCAGGCTGCCTTCGGGCAGTTCGCCGATGAAGCGCGATCTGATGCCATAACGTGTCTGCCCGTGCAGCATCCGGCTTTGCGCGAATGACAGGTACAGCCGCCGCCGGGCGCGCGTGATCGCCACGTACATCAGCCGCCGCTCCTCTTCCAGACCATCGAGTTCCTGCATGCTGTTCTCGTGCGGGAACAGGCCCTCTTCGAGCCCGGTGATGAACACCGCATGGAACTCCAGCCCCTTGGCCGCGTGCACGGTCATCAGCTGCAGCGCGTCCTGGCCCTCGGCCGCCTGGTTCTCTCCCGCCTCCAGCGCCGCGTGCGACAGGAAAGCGGCCAGCGGCGACGGCAGTGCGGCCGCGCCGTCGGCTTGCGTCGCCGCGGCGTCCTGCGCATAGCCCTCCTCGGCCACGAAGGCGGCGGCGGCGTTGACCAGTTCCTCCAGGTTCTCGACCCGCTCCTGGCCTTCCTTTTCGGCCTTGTAGTGCGCAACGAGGCCACTGCGGGCGATCACGGCGTCGACGATCTCGGCCAGCGGCAGGTTGGCGGTCTCGAAGCGCAGGCTGTCGATCAGCCCGACGAAGGCGGTCAGATTCGTGCCGGCCTTGCCGCCGACGCCGCCGACCGCCGCATACAGGCTCAGGCCACCGGCCGTTGCCGCGTCCTGCAACTGCTCGATCGTGCGCGCGCCGATCCCACGCGGCGGGAAGTTGACCACGCGCAGGAAGGCGGTGTCGTCGGCCGGATTCTCGATCAGGCGCAGGTAGGCGAGCGCGTGCTTGATCTCGGCCCGCTCGAAGAAGCGCAGCCCGCCATAGACGCGGTAAGGGATGCCGGCATTGAACAGCGCATGCTCGATCACCCGCGACTGGGCGTTCGAGCGGTACAGCACCGCGATCTCGCGCCGGGCGTGGCCGTCCGCGACCAGGTTCTTCACCTCGTCGACCAGCCAGGCCGCCTCCAGCCCGTCGGAGCCGGCCTCGAACACGCGCACCGGCTCGCCGCTGCCCTCCGAGGTCCACAGGTTCTTGCCCAGCCGTCGCGCGTTATGGCGGATCAGCGCGTTCGCCGCGTCGAGGATGTTGCCGTGCGAGCGATAGTTCTGCTCCAGCCGAATGACGTTGCGAACCTGGAACTCGCGCTCGAAGTCGGCCATGTTGCCGACGTTGGCGCCGCGGAATGCGTAGATCGACTGGTCGTCGTCGCCGACGGCAAAAATGGCGTTCTCGGAGGTGGCGAGGGAACCGCCAGCTCCCGTCCATCCCGCCAGCAGTTTCAGCCACTTGTACTGCAGCGTGTTGGTGTCCTGGAACTCGTCGACCAGGATGTGGCGAAAGCGCTCCTGGTAGTGGCGGCGGACCGGTTCGTTGCGGACCAGCAGTTCATAGCAGCGCAGCAGCAGTTCCGGGAAATCGACCACGCCCTCGCGCTGGCACTGCGCGTCGTAAGCCGCGTACAGCTCGACCAGCCTGCGGTTGTACGAATCATCGACGTCGACCGCCGAGGCGCGCAGCCCGGCTTCCTTGGCGTCGTTGATGAACACCTGAAGGTTGCGCGGCGGGTACTTTTCGTCATCCACGCCGTTGGCCTTCAGCAGCCGCTTGATCGCCGACAGCTGGTCGGCGCCATCGAGGATCTGGAACGTCTGCGGCAGGCCGGCGTCACGGTGGTGCGCGCGCAGCAGCCGGTTGCACAGGCCGTGGAACGTGCCGATCCACATGCCGCGCGTGTTAATGGGCAGCATGGCGCTGATGCGCGCGACCATCTCCTTCGCCGCCTTGTTGGTGAAGGTCACCGCGAGGATGCCCATTGGGCTCGCCTGGTGCGTCTGGATCAGCCATGCGATGCGCGTGGTCAGCACGCGCGTCTTGCCGCTGCCGGCTCCGGCCAGGATCAGCGCCGGCTGCGCAGGCAAGGTCACGGCGGCGAGCTGCTGATCGTTCAGCCCCGCAAGGAGTCGGTCGGTCACGGGAAGGGAAGCTGCGGCGGGAAATGCATCCGGCGTCATTCTAGGCGTGCGCCGCGGTGGTGGCCTCCGAGGTCGCTGGAAACGCCGCGTGTCTGCCGTCGACAGCGCGGCCGCGGGCCAACGCACGGCCATCCGGCGGTGCAAGCCCGCAGCACGCGCGGGGCTTTGCGGATGCATTGTTCGCCGCTGGCGCCATCGTGTTGCCCTGCGCCATTCGCGCCGCGCTTGGTGCTCTCTGAAAGTCGTCGCTTACCGCAGCGCGACCGTAGTCGTCCCTACCAATAACGCGCGAGGTTGCAGATGCAGTGGCGACGGCTATAAGCCGCGTTCATCCGACGCTTTGTTCTCTTCAATGCTCGGCAAGCGTCGGCAAACCTCGGAGGAAGACATGCCCATCGCTGTTCCCCGCGGCGCGCGCAGCCTGCTCGCGTTCGCCGCCGTCGTCGCAGTCGCAAGCACCGCGATCGCCCAGGGTCGGCCGACGGCGCCGGCAAGCCGCATCACCGGCGCCGTTGCGCCCGCTCTGAGCCAGGCCCGCGGCAAGGTGGAAGTCGTCGTCAAACTCGCCGACGCCCCGTTGGCTGCCGCCCAGGGGTCTGCCGCCAAGCAGCGCGGGCTGGCGCTTCACAAGGACCAGGCCCGCGCTTACCTGCAGGGCCTGAACGGCAAGCAGGATGCCGTCATCGGCATGGTTCGCGCGCTCGGTGGCGTCGAACTGGCGCGGCTGAGCAGGGCGCTGAACGCGGTGGTGGTTTCCATCGATGCGAATCAGCTGCAGGCAGTGGCAGCGTTGCCCGGGGTGGTGTCGGTACGCGCGGTCGGCACCTACACACGCGACCTCACCGATACGGTGCCGTACATCGGCGCGGCGGCAGCACAGGCGGCGGGCAAGGACGGCAGCGGCGTGAAGGTGGCGGTGCTCGACTCCGGCATCGACTACACGCACCGCAACCTCGGCGGGCCGGGAACACTCGCCGCCTATCAGGCCGCCTACGGAACGAGCACGTCCGACCCGAAGAACACGACCCTCGACGGACTGTTCCCGACGGCGAAGGTGATCGGCGGATTCGACTTCGTCGGCGAGGCCTGGCCGAACGGCCCTCGCACCGAAGATCCCGATCCGATCGACTTTGAGGGCCACGGCACGCACGTCGCCGACATCATCGCCGGGCAGAGCGTCGACGGCACGCACAAGGGCGTGGCGCCCGGGGCGAAGCTTTACGCGCTGAAGGTCTGCAGCGCCGTGTCGAGCTCCTGCAACGGCATCGCGCTGCTCAAGGCGATGGAGTTCGTGCTCGATCCAAATGGTGACGGCGACATCGGCGACGCGGTCGATGTCGTCAACATGTCTCTCGGCTCCTCCTACGGCCAGCGCGAAGACGATCTGTCCGAGGCCAGCGCCAACGCCGTTCGCTTTGGCGTGGTGGTCGTCGCCTCGGCCGGCAACAGCGCCGATCGCCCGTACATCGTCGGTTCGCCGTCGTCGACGCCGGAAGTGATCAGCGTGGCGCAGACTCAGGTGCCCAGTGCGCTGGCGTTCCCGTTGGTCGTGACCGGCATCACGCCGTCGGTGATCAACAACACGGCCACCGTCGAGTGGGCGCCGGTCGGCGGTGGGTTCAGCGGTGCGGTGGCGCGCCTTGGACGCGCGTGCCCGGCAGGCTCGATCAACGGATCGAATCCCGCCGATCCCTACTTCAACGGCAACAACCCGGCCGGCAAGGTCGCCCTGATCGACCGCGGCTCCTGCGCCGTGAGCCTGAAGGTCGACCGCGCGACCAAGGATGGCGCGGTGGCGGTGATCATCGCCAATAACGTCAGCGGCGATCCGCCCAGCTTCAGCTTTGGTGGCGGCGACCTGCCCATGGTGCCGACCGTGATCATCACCCAGGCCGACGGCAACCGCATCAAGACCGCCCTCGGGGCGACCGGCGTGAACCCCGCTGTCGTCGCCAGCGTCAGCCCGGCGGTGTCGGTGCCGCTGATCGGCAGCATGGTGGGATCGTCATCGCGCGGGCCCAGCTACAGCTTCAGCGCGATCAAGCCCGACATCGGCGCGCCGGGCGCGTCGGTGTCGGCAATCGCGGGATCCGGCACAGGAACCGAAGCGTTCGGCGGCACGTCGGGCGCCGCGCCCATGGTTTCGGGCGCCGCCGCGATCCTTGTGCAGGCCTTCCCGGACCGTTCGCCGGCCCAGATCAAGGCGCTGCTGATGAACACCGCCGATGCGAACATCCTGACCAATCCGGCGACGCTGCCGGGCGTTCTGGCTCCGATCACGCGCATCGGCGCCGGCGAAGTTCGCGTCAATCGCGCACTGAATTCGTCGATCGCCGCCTGGGACACGCGCGATCTGACCGGCAGCCTGTCGTTCGGCTATTTCTCGGCCGCGGAGAGCCGCAACTTCGTGCGCTCGGTCACGGTGCGCAACTACGGGCCGACGGCAAGGACGCTGTCGATCTCGCCCGGCTTCCGCTATGCCGACGATGCGGCCAGCGGCGCGGTGACGGTGCGTGCGCCGTCGTCGATCAGCGTCGGCGCCAACGGCACGGCCACGTTCAATGTGCAGTTGCGCGTCGACGCGTCGAAGCTTCCGGCGTGGACGCTGAACGGCGGCAGTCAGGGCGGCAATGGGCCGCTGCTGCAGACGGTCGAGTTCGACGGCTACCTGACGCTGTCCGATGCCGCGGGCGCCATCACGATGCCGTGGCACGTGCTGCCGCAGAAGTCCTCCGACATCACCCCCAGCAGCGCCACGGTCGCGGCCGGAAGCAGCGTCACGCTGAGCAACGGCGGCGCGGCGAGCGGTCTGGTTTCGGTGTTCTCGCTGACCGGCACCAGCGGCCGCGTCCCGGTGTCCACCTACCCCGATGCCGGCGACAACTACGCGGTGATCGACCTGAAGGCGGTCGGGGTGCGGCAGGTTGACATCGGCGGCGGCCAGTTCGGCCTGCAGTTCGCCGTGCACACGTTCGGCGAGCGGGCGCATCCGAATTACCCGGCGGAGTTCGACGTCTACATCGACACGAACAACGACGGCACACCGGACTTCGTCGCCTTCAACCTCGAGAACGGTACTTTCGCCTCGACAGGGCAGAACGTGGTCGGCGTGGCCAACCTCGCCACCGGCGCGAGCGGCGTCTTCTTCTTCATCGTTGCCGACCTGAACTCGGCCAACGCGGTGCTGACGATGCCGATGTCCGCACCGTCGATCGGCCTGAACATCACGCCGTCGACGAAGCTGAACTTCAGCGTCTACGCCTTCGACAACTACTTCACCGGCAACCTGACCGACTTCGTCGAGAACATGACCTACACGCCGGGCACGCCGCGCTTCACCGCTGCCGATCTCACCGTGCCGGCCGGCGGCAGCGCCGCGCTGGCGGTGCAGTCGGTGGCCGGCGGCGATGCCGCCTCGCCGTCGCAGTCGGGCCTGCTGCTCTTTTACGGCAACGGCCGGCGCAGCAACGAAGCGCAGACGATCATCGTCAATCCGTAAGCGCGCTTTTTCCGCTTTGCTCAGGGCCCTGCCGTCACCGGCAGGGCCCTTTGTTTTCGTGCCGGATCGCAGTCGCGGTCGCGGCAGCGCACGCCGATATACTCGCGTCGGAATTTCAAGCACTTAAGCGACAAATCCGATGCAGGAAAAGTACGACCCGCAGCAGGTCGAAACCGCCGCGCAGGCGCACTGGCAAAGCCGCGACGCCTATCGCGCCGTCGAGCACGCCCGGGACGCCTCCGGCAGGCCCAAGCCGAAGTTCTACGTCTGCTCGATGCTGCCGTACCCCAGCGGCAAGCTGCATATGGGGCACGTGCGCAACTACACGCTAAACGACGTGATGTACCGCGTGCTGCGCATGCGTGGCTACAACGTGATGACGCCGATGGGCTGGGATGCCTTCGGCCTGCCGGCGGAGAACGCGGCGATCGAAAAGGGCGTGCCGCCGGGGCAGTGGACGCGCGCCAACATCGCCGACATGAAGGCGCAGATGCAGCCGCTGGGGCTGGCCTTCGACTGGAGCCGCGAGATCGCCACCTGCGACCCCAGCTACTACAAGTGGAACCAGTGGCTGTTCCTGAAGATGCTGGAGGCCGGCATCGCCTATCGCTCGACCCAGGTCGTCAACTGGGACCCCGTGGACCAGACCGTGCTCGCCAACGAGCAGGTGATCGACGGCCGCGGCTGGCGCTCGAATGCCATCGTCGAGCGGCGCGAGATCCCCGGCTACTACCTGCGGATTACCCGGTACGCCGACGAATTGCTCGAAAGCCTTTCGCAGCTCGACGGCTGGCCGCCGCAGGTGCGGACGATGCAGGAGAACTGGATCGGCCGCAGCGTCGGCGTCAACTTCGGCTTCCCGTACGAGATCGACGGCGAGAAGAAGCTGCTGCGCGTGTTCACCACCCGCGCCGACACGATCTGCGGCGTGACCTTCGTCGCCGTGGCCGGCGAGCATCCGCTGGCCGCGCGGCTGGCGCGCGAGGACGCGAGGCTTGCCGCGTTCATCGCCGAGTGCCGCAAGGGGGCCACCAGCGAGGCCGATCTGGCGACGATGGAAAAGCGCGGCGTGGCCACCGGCTTTCACGTCGAGCACCCGCTGACCGGCGAGCGGGTCGAGGTCTGGGTCGGCAATTACGTGCTGATGGGCTACGGCGAAGGCGCGGTGATGGGCGTGCCGGCGCACGACGAGCGCGACTTCGAGTTCGCCAAGAAGTACGGGCTGGCCATCAAGCAGGTGATCGCCGTGCCGGGCGAGACCTTCTCGCTCGATGCCTGGCAGGAGTGGTACGCCGACAAGCAGCGCGGCACCTGCGTGCATTCCGGCAGGTACGACGGCCTCGGCTACGAGGCCGCGACCGACGCCATCGCCGCGGACCTGAAAGCCAGGGGCCTCGGCGACAAGCAGGTGCAGTACCGGCTGCGCGACTGGGGCATCTCGCGCCAGCGCTACTGGGGCACGCCGATCCCGATCATCCACTGCGCCTCCTGCGGCACCGTGCCGGTGCCGGAGAAGGACCTCCCGGTCGTGCTGCCCGAGAACCTCGTCGCCGACGGCAGCGGCAGCCCCCTGGCCAGGTACGAGCCGTTCCTGAAGTGCACCTGCCCGCAGTGCGGCAAGACGGCGCGGCGCGAGAGCGACACGATGGACACCTTCGTCGACTCGAGCTGGTACTTCATGCGCTACTGCTCGCCGGACGCGGCGGACCGGATGGTCGATGCCCGCAACGACTACTGGATGCCGATGGACCAGTACATCGGCGGAGTCGAGCACGCGGTGCTGCACCTGCTGTACGCGCGCTTCTGGACCAAGGTGATGCGCGACCTCGGCCTGGTGAAGTTCGACGAGCCGTTCCTGCGCCTGTTCACGCAGGGCATGCTGACGCACGACTGCTACTACCGCGAGGATGCGGAGGGCCGCAAGCGCTGGTTCTATCCGAACGAGATCGACGTCGAGTACGACGATAAGGGCCGTCCGGTCAGGGTGACGGCGCGCGAGGACGGTCTGCCGGTCGTCTACGGCGGCACCGAGAAGATGAGCAAGAGCAAGAACAACGTCGTCGAGCCGCGCGAGATCATCGGCCGCTTCGGCGCCGACACGGCGCGCGCCTTCGTCATGTTCGCCGGCCCGCCGGACCAGAGCGCGGCCTGGTCGAACGCCGGCGCCGAAGGCACCTACCGCTTCCTGCGGCGGCTGTGGAGCTACTGCTTCGCCCACCGCGGCGTCGTCGCGGCCCCCGCGATCGACGCGGCGGCGCTGACGCCGCCGCTGAAGGCGACGCGGCGCGAGATCCATCTGAACCTGAAGCAGGCCGACTTCGACTACGCGCGGATGCAGTACAACACCGTCGTCTCGGCGGCGATGAAGATGCTCAATGCGCTGGAGGACGCGAAGCTGGGCGATTCGCCGGCGGAGCGGTCGCTGGCGCGCGAGGGTCTCGGCATCCTGCTGCGCGTGCTGTACCCGATCGCGCCGCACATCACGCATGCGCTGTGGCAGGAGCTCGGCTTCCCCGCGGCCTACGGCGACCTGCTCGACGCGCCGTGGCCGCTGGCCGAGGAAGATGCGCTGGCTCAGGACGAGATCGAACTCGTGGTGCAGGTCAACGGCAAGCTGCGCGGCGCGATCCGCGTTCCTGCCGCGGCCGACAGGCCGGCGATCGAACGGGCGGCATTGGCCGATCCTGCAGTGCAGAAGTTCGTTGCCGGCGCCGCGGTCAAGCGCGTGATCGTGGTGCCGAAGAAGCTGGTCAATGTGGTGGTCTGAGCAAGCGCGGGTGCGAAGCGCCGAAATTCCCCGGCGGCCCGGCTGATGTCCCGCGACCGGACAGGAAAGATGCTGGATCCTCGCCTTGGCGGGGACGACGAGCCCGCCGGCCGATCGGGCCGCGGGCGGCTGATCGCCGCCCTTGCGCTGTCGGGCGGGCTCGTCGCTTGCGGGTTCCGGCTGCGCGGGACGCAGCAGTTGCCGTTCGAAAGCATCTTCATCGGCGCGCCTGCGACGTCGAGCCTCGGCATCGAACTGGCGCGCGGCATACGCGCCGGCACCGCGACGCGCGTGTCGGCCGAGCGGGCGGCGGCGCAGGCGCAGCTCGAACTGATCAGCGAGAACCGCGAGCGCGAAGTGCTGTCGGTCAATGCGCAGGGGCGGGCGCGCGAGTATCTGCTGCGGCTGCGTGTGGTCTTCCGTGTGCACGATGGCAAGGGCCGCGAGTTCATCGCGCCGACGGAGATCTCGGCCACCCGCGACCTCGCCGTCAGCGAAGCGCAGATCCTCGCCCGCGAGTCGGAGGAAACGCAGCTGTACCTGGACATGCAGACCGACCTGGTGCAGCAGATGCTTCGCCGGCTGTCGGTGCTGAAGCCTTGACCCGAACATGCTGCTGAAGCCCGAGGCGTTGCCGGCACACCTGCAGGCGCGCGGCAAGAGCGGACAGCTCGCGCCCATCTACGTGGTCGCCGGCGACGAACCGCTGCTGGCGATCGAGGCGGCAGACACCATCCGGTCAGCGGCACGCGCCAGCGGCTACAACGAACGCGAGGTGCTGCACGCCGACGCCCGCTTCGACTGGTCGCGGCTCGCCCAGGCCTCCACGGGCCTGTCGCTGTTTGCCGAGAAGCGGATCGTCGAGGTGAGGCTGCCGGGCGGCAAGCCGGGCAAGGCCGGAGGCGAGGCGCTGCGCGAGTTCGCGCTGAACCCGCCGCAGGACCTGCTCACGCTCGTTTCGCTGCCGCGGCTGGACCGGGACACGCGTGCCAGCCGCTGGGCGGCGGCGCTCGAGCATGCGGCCGTGTGGATCGACATCGAGCGCGTCGAGCGGCCGGCGCTGCCGGAATGGATCGCCGCGCGACTGGCGCGCAACCGCCAGCGCGCGCCGCGCGAGGCGCTGCAATTCATCGCCGATCGCGTCGAGGGCAACCTGCTCGCCGCGCACCAGGAGATCGGCAAGCTGGCGCTTCTGTACCCGGCGGGAGAACTGTCGCTGCAACAGGTCGCCGACGCGGTGCTTAACGTCGCCCGCTACGACGTCTACGCGCTGGTCCCGGCGCTGCTCGCCGGCGACAGCGCGCGCGCGCTGCGACTGCTGGAGGGACTGCGCGCCGAAGGCGAGCCGCTGCCGCTGGTGCTGTGGGTGGTGGCCGAGGAGCTGCGCACGCTGCTGCGCGTGCAGGAGGCGGTGGCCGCCGGCAAGCCGTTCGCAGCCGTGGCGCGCGAACTGCGCGTCTGGGGTCCGCGCGAGAAGCTGATGCCGCAGGCGCTGCGCCGGCTTTCAGCGGCGACGCTGGCGACGCTGCTGGAGCGCTGCGCCGACATCGACCGCCTGGTCAAGGGCCTGCGCGCGCCGCTTCGCGACAGCGACCCGTGGCTAGAATTGGGCGACATTGCGCTCGCCTGCGCGACAGGCAAACCGAAATGAACGCTCCTGCCGAACTGAGTCCGGCCGGCGATCTGGGCGCCTACATGGAGTCGGTCGGCCGGCGCGCCCGCGCCGCATCGGCTGCCATGGCGCGCGCCGCCACGGCGCAGAAGAACAGCGCGCTGGTGGCCATCGCCGCGACGATCCGCGCCGCGGCCGCGCCGCTCGCCGAGGCCAACCGTCGCGACGTCGAACGGGCCGCGGCGGCGGGACTCGACGGGCCGATGCTCGATCGCCTGCGCCTGACCGCCAGCGGCATAGAAAAGATGGCCGCCGGCGTGGAGAAGATCGCGCTGCTGCCCGATCCGGTCGGCGAGGTCACCGAGGTGCGGCCGCAGCCGTCTGGATTGCGCGTCGGCCGCATGCGCGTGCCGCTCGGCGTGATCGGCATCATCTACGAGAGCCGGCCGAACGTGACCGTCGACGCGGCGGCGCTGTGCCTGAAGAGCGGCAATGCGACGATCCTGCGCGGCGGCTCGGAAGCGTTCGAGAGCAACCGTCTGCTGGCGCAGCAGGTCAGCCACGGCCTGCGCGAGGCCGGCCTGCCCGGCGAGGCCGTGCAGCTCGTCGAAAGCACCGATCGCGCCGCGGTCGGCCTGCTGGTGTCGATGCCGAAATACGTCGACGTCATCGTGCCGCGCGGCGGCCGCGGCCTGATCGAACGGCTGGCCAGCGAAAGCAAGGTGCCGATGATCAAGCACCTCGACGGCAACTGCCACGTCTACGTCGACGCCGCCGCCGACCTGGCGCAGGCGGTCGACATCGCGGTCAATGCCAAGACCTACCGCTATGGCATCTGCGGCGCGATGGAGACGCTGCTGGTGCATGCCGATATCGCCGCGGTGTTCCTGCCGCAGGTGGCGGCCGAACTCGCCGCGCGCGGCGTCGAACTGCGCGGCTGCGACGCCACCTGCAGGCTGCTGGCGCAGGCGAAAGCGGCCACCGAGCAGGACTGGTTCACCGAGTATCTCGCGCCGATCCTGGCCGTTCGTGTCGTCGATTCGCTCGACACCGCCATTGCGCACATCGAGTACTACGGCTCGCACCATACCGACTCGATCGTCAGCCGCGACCATGTCGCCATCGAGCGCTTCCTGCGCGAGGTCGATTCCAGTTCGGTGATGGTCAATGCGCCGACCTGCTTCGCCGACGGTTACGAGTACGGCCTCGGCGCCGAGATCGGCATCTCGACCGACAAGCTGCACGCGCGCGGACCGGTCGGCCTCGAAGGCCTCACTTCGCAGAAATACGTCGTCTTCGGCAGCGGCCAGTTGCGCGGCTGAGCAGTCGCCGCTTCACTCGACGCGGATTCGCGCCGCCAGTTCGCGCAGCGCCGCCAGCGGCGGCTCCTTGCGCGGCCACACCAGGCCAACGCCGTCGCCGGTGTGCCGCGGCAGCACGTGCACGTGCACGTGCACATGCGGCACGGTCTGCCAGCCCGCCGGCCGGTTGGCCTGCAGCACGGTGATGCCCTCCGGGTCAAAGGCCGCATCGACCGCGCGCGCGACCCGCGCCACCGTGCGGAACAGCGCGCCGGCCAGTTCGTCGTCGAGATCGAGGATCGTTTCGACCTGCCGCCGGGTGGCGACGATCACGTGGCCGGGATTGACCTGGCCAGCGTCCATGAAGGCGATCGTGTGCCGGTCCTCAAAGACCTTTGCCGCCGGCAGTTCGCCGCGGATGATTCTCGTGAACACGCTCGGCTGCATCGCCGTCTCCTGCTCGGTCCGCCGGCCTGCGGCTGCGGCGTCGCCGGATTGTAGGAGCGCGTATCTTTCGCCTGCGGCCGCGGCCGCCGTGAGCCTGCCTTGACTTCATCGCCCGAACAATTCTTCGCCATCTGCCCGCGCGGCCTCGAGCCGCTGCTGGCGGACGAGTTGCGCGCGGCGGGAGCGGGGCAGGTCAGGCCCGAGGGCGGCGGCGTCGGCTTCGCCGGCACGATGCGCGCGGCCTACGCGGCCAACCTGACGAGCCGCGTCGCCAGCCGCGTGCTCTGGCAGGTCGCGCTCGGCGAGTACCGCGACGAGCGCGACCTCTACGCACAGGCGCGCGCAGTGCCCTGGGAAGAGCACTTCGACGCGCGCGGCACGCTGCGCGTCGATGTCAGCGCCTCGCGTTCGCCGCTGCGCAGCCTCGACTTCGCCACGTTGCGCATCAAGGATGCGATCGTCGACCGGCTGCGCGAGACCACCGGCGCGCGGCCCTCGGTCGACCGCGCGCAGCCCGACGTGCGCGTCTTCGCTTATCTGGATTCGGCGCGGCTGACGCTGTACCTCGACCTGTCCGGCGAGCCCCTGTTCAAGCGCGGCTGGCGGGCGCAAAAGGGCGAGGCGCCGCTGAAGGAGAACCTCGCCGCAGGATTGCTGATGCTCGCCGGCTGGACCCCGGAGGTGCCGCTGCTCGACCCCTTCTGCGGCAGCGGCACGATCGTCATCGAGGCCGCACTGATCGCCTCGCGCCGTGCGCCCGGACTTGACCGCCGCTTCGGCTTCGAGCGGTTGCACGGATTCGATGCCGCCGCGTGGCGCGAACTGAAGGCGCAGGCCGCCGCCGCGGTCGACGATTCGGCGCAAGCGCGGATTGCCGGTTCCGACATCTCGACGCGCGTGATCGAAACCGCGCGCGGCAACGCGCAGCTTGCCGGCCTTCGCTCATGGCTGGCCGATGGCCGCCTGACGCTCGCAGCGGCCGACGCCCGCCAGGCGCAACCGGCCGCCGAGCACGGGCTGATCGTCACCAACCCGCCCTACGGCGAGCAGAGCGCGCCCAAGTCGGCCACGGTGGCGTCGCTGATGCGCGACTTCGGCGACCGCCTGAAGGAGGCGTTTCCTGGCTGGCAGGCCTGGCTGTTTTCGGCCGACCGCGGCCTGCCGCGGCAGATGCGTCTGCACGAGACGCGCAAGGCCGTGCTCTACAACGGTGCGCTCGAGTGCCGGCTGTTCCGCTTCGAGATGGTCGCCGGACAGTACCGGCCGCGCGCGCAGCCGCAGGCGTAGGGCTCTGCAGCCGGCGCTGCGTGCTACGGCAGCAGCTTCGCCGTCAGCCGGATCTCGGGGCCGGCGAGTGCCTTCGATACCGGGCAGCCCTTCTTCGCCTCTTCGGCCTGCGCGCGGAATGTCGCCTCATCGAGGCCGGGGACCTGCGCCTCGGTCAGCAGTTCGATCAGGTTGATGGTGGGCCCATCGGCGAGGTGCACGGTCGCCTTGGTCCGGATGCTGGTCGGCTTGAAGCCGGCCTTGGTCAGCAGCGCCGACAGGAACATCGAAAAGCATCCGGCGTGGGCGGCGCCGATCAGTTCCTCCGGGTTGGTGCCGGGGCCGGATTCGAAACGGGAAGCGAACGTGAACGGCCCCGTATAGGCACCGCTGCCGAGGCTCATCGTGCCGCCGCCTTCCTTCAGCGTGCCCTTCCACTGCGCCGCTGCGCTGCGCTGGGTCATCACCGCCTCCTTGTCGAAAGAAACGCAGGTGGGGCAGGCAGCATAACGCCGCGGCATCAGCCGAGCAGCTTCTCGATATCGGCGGCGATGTCCTTCGGTTCGGTGGTCGGCGCGTAGCGCTTGACCACGTTGCCATCACGGTCGACCAGGAACTTGGTGAAGTTCCACTTGATGCCTTCGGAGCCGAGCAGGCCCGGCTTGGCCTTGGTCAGGTACTTGTACAAAGGGTGGGCGGTCTCGCCATTGACGTCGATCTTGGCGAACAACGGAAAAGTGACGCCGAAGTTCATCTCGCAGAACTCGGCGATCTCCGACTCCGGCCCCGGTTCCTGCTCGCCGAACTGGTTGCTCGGGAAGCCGAGCACCACGAAGCCGCGCTTGCCGTATTCCTTGTACAGCGCCTCAAGGCCCTTGTACTGCGGCGTGAAGCCGCACTTGCTGGCGGTGTTGACGATCAGCAGCACCTTGCCCTTGTAGTCGGCGAGCTTGCGCGTCTTGCCATCGATGGTCCTGGCGGAGAAGTCGTAGACGGTCGTCATGATGATCGAGGCGGCAACGCCGCCGATGATGTCCGCAACGCGGACGACGGCCGAATCATAGGCGCGCAGCCGCACGGTCAGCGCCGCTGCCGCGCCGGCGCGGCAGCGGCGCCGGCCGTCAGTTCGACAGGCCGAGGTGCTCGATGCCGCGCTGGATTTCCTGCGCGCCGCCGTACAGCTTCGAGTTCAGCTTGATGTTCAGGCGCAGGTCGTTGACGGAGTCGGCGTTGCGCAGCGCGTCCTCGTAGGAAATCAGCTCGGCCTCGTGCAGATCGAACAGCGCCTGGTCGAAGGTCTGCATGCCCTGCTCGCGGCTGCGCTTCATCACCTCGCGGATCTCCGGCACGTTGCCCTTGAAGATCAGGTCCTGGACCAGCGGCGTGTTCAGCAGGATCTCGACCGCCGGGATCCGCCCCTTGCGGTCCTTGAATGCGATCAGCCGCTGCGACACCATCGCCCGCAGGTTCAGCGACAGGTCCATCAGCAGCTGCTGCCGCTTTTCCTCGGGGAAGAAGTTGATCACCCGGTCGAGCGCCTGGTTGGTCGAGTTGGCGTGCAGCGTGCACATCACCAGGTGGCCGGTCTCGGCGAAGGCAATGGCGTGTTCCATCGTCTCGCGTTCGCGGATCTCGCCGATCAGGATCACGTCCGGCGCCTGGCGCAGCGTGTTCTTCAGCGCCACCTGCCAGCTGTCGCAGTCGACGCCGATCTCGCGGTGCGTGACGATGCAGTTCTTGTGCGGATGCACGTACTCGACCGGATCCTCGATCGTGATGATGTGGCCCTGGCTGTTTTCGTTGCGGTAGCCGACCATCGCCGCGAGCGTCGTCGACTTGCCCGAGCCGGTGGCGCCGACCATCATGACGATGCCGCGTTTGGCCATCGCCAGATCGTTGATGATCGGCGGCAGGTTGATCTCCTCGGCCGTGGGGATCTTGTCGGCGATGACGCGGAAGACGATGCCGACCTTGCCCTGCTGCACGAAGGCGGAGACGCGGAAGCGGCCGATCCCGGTCGGGCTGATGGCGAAGTTGCATTCGCGCGTCGACTCGAACTCCGCCGCCTGGCGGTCGTTCATGATCGCCCGCACCAGTTCGGCGGTGTGTTGCGCCGTCAGCGGCTGGTTGGACACCGGCAGCACCCGGCCATCGATCTTGAAGGCCGGCGGGAACTCGGCGGTCAGGAACAGATCCGACCCCTTCTTCGTCAGCAGCAGCTTCAGCAGGTCGTGGATGAAGCGGGTGGCTTGATCGCGATCCATAGTTTCCTCATCGGGCGCGCCTGGCGCGCGAGTTCACTTCACTTGCCCGCCCCTGCGCGGCGACGGAGCATGCGTCGTCGTCAGCCCACGAACGCCTCGGGCTGCTTGGCGTAGGTCCGCGCCTCGCCATGCGAAATCTGGTTGCGGCGAACCAGGTCGAGCAGGCACTGGTCGAGCGTCTGCATGCCGAACTGGGCGCCGGTCTGGATCATCGAGTACATCTGCGCCACCTTGTTCTCGCGGATCAGGTTGCGGATCGCCGGCGTGCCGACCATGATCTCGTGCGCCGCGATGCGGCCGCTGCCGTCCTTCAGCTTCAGCAGCGACTGCGAGATCACCGCCACCAGCGATTCGGACAGCATCGCCCGCACCATCTCCTTTTCCGCCGCCGGGAACACGTCGACCATGCGGTCGATGGTCTTGGCCGCCGACGAAGTATGCAGCGTGCCCAGCACCAGGTGTCCGGTCTCGGCCGCGGTCAGCGCCAGCCGGATCGTCTCCAGGTCGCGCAGTTCGCCCACCAGGATCACGTCCGGGTCCTCACGCAGCGCCGCGCGCAGGGCGTTGGCAAACGACAGCGTGTGCGGGCCGACCTCGCGTTGGTTGATCACGCACTTGCGCGGCTCGTGCACGAACTCGATCGGGTCCTCGACCGTCAGCACGTGCCCTTGCACCTGGTTGTTCACATGATCGAGCATCGCTGCCAGCGTGGTCGACTTGCCCGAGCCGGTCGGACCGGTCACCAGCACCAGGCCGCGCGGCTTCATCGCGAAGTCGGCAAAAACGCGCGGCGCATTCAGTTCCTCCAGCGACAGCACGCGCGACGGAATCGTGCGCAGCACCGCCGAAGAGCCTCGGTCCTGCATGAACGCATTGACGCGGAAGCGCGCCAGTCCGGGCAGGTTGAACGAGAAGTCGACGTCGAACGTCTCGTCGTAGTGCTTGCGCTGCTGGTCATTCATGATGTCGTAGATCATGGCGTGCACTTCCTTGTGCTCCAGCGGCGGCAGATTGATCCGGCGCACGTCGCCGTGCACGCGGATCATCGGCGGCAGGCCCGCGGACAGGTGCAGGTCCGAAGCCTTGTTCTTGACGGAAAATGCGAGCAGTTCGGAGATATCCATGAGGGGCGTCCGGCGGCAACGGCAGCGGCTGGGGCGTCGACTCGGTATAGCGGGCGCCCGCTTCGCGCCAAACCCTTGTCAGGCAACGACTTTACAGGGCCACACCCGCAAGGGCGATCGATTATGTCCAGTTCGGACAAGCAGTTGCAAGCCAACCTTACGTTGCTGGCCGAAAGGATTACTGTCGCCGCCGCTCGTGCGGGCCGAAAGACCGATTCGGTCACGGTGGTGGCGGTCAGCAAGATGTTCGCCGCGGAGGCCGTGCTGGCGTTGGCCGGCGTCGGCCAGCGCCATTTCGGCGAGAACTACCTGCAGGAGGCGCAGGCCAAGATCGCCGCGGTGCGGGCGGCGCGACCCGAGCTCGATATCGTCTGGCACTTCATCGGTCCGATCCAAAGCAACAAGGCCGGGCGGATCGCCGAACTGTTCGACTGGGTGCAGTCCGTGGACCGGCTGAAGATCGCGCAGCGGCTGTCGGAGCGGCGGCCTGCGGACCGTCCGCCGCTGAACGTGCTGCTGCAGGTCAACATCAGCGGCGAGGCGGCCAAGAGCGGCGTCGCGCCCGATCAAGTACCGCAACTGGCCCTTGCCGTGGCGTCGCTGCCGCGCCTGCGCCTGCGCGGGCTCATGGCGATTCCCGAGCCGACCGACGATCCGCTCAGGCAGCGCGCCCCTTTGGCGGCGATGAAGAGGTTGTTCGATACGCAGCGCAGCGCCGTCTTTCCTGACTGGGACACGCTGTCCATGGGCATGTCCTCCGACCTCGAAATGGCCATCGAGGAAGGCGCGACGATGGTCAGGGTCGGCACGGCGCTGTTCGGCACGCGCCGCTACGCGACGACCGAAGGGAGCGCGGAAACATGAACGCAGCCGAGTCCCTCGACGAGATCGATCGCATTCACGACGCCGAGCCGCAGCGCGCCGCCGACGGCTTGCGCGCGCTCGACTGCCATGCGCTGCCCGGCGAGCGGCTGCCGCTGTATGCGTTTCTCGTCAACCACGTGCTCGGCGAGAAGCTCGGCGCATGGCGCGAGGCGGCCGAACGCCTGCAAGCGCTGCGCGCGGGCCGGCCAGACGCTCCGCTGGCCGTGGCCCTGCAGTCGGCGATCGCCGCGGAACTGAGCGGAAACGACCACGGCGCAGCCTTCGAGGCGCTGACGAACGCCGCCGGCGCGACCGCGGCGCGGATCGCCGTCGGCGTCGGCCGGCTCGGCTTCGAAGCCGCATCGGCGACCGAGCTCGCTGATCGGCTTCTGCGGCTGGCGCGCGAGTCGCAACGCCTCGATACGGCCGGCCCGCTCGATCAGCGACTGGCCGCCGGCTTCAACAACGCCACATCGCGGCTGCTCGACACGGTCGACGAGCCTGCCGCGTCGGCACTGCGCGATGCCCTCGTCGAAGGCGCGGCGGCGGCGCTGCGTTTCTGGCAGCGCGCCGGAACCTGGGTCCAGCACGAACGCGCGCTGTACCTGAAGGCGTTGGTGCACAACCGCATCGGTGAACCCGGCGCGGCGCGCGACGCCTGCACGCAGGCCCTGTCGCTGATCGCCGCCAACGGCACCGAGGAGGTCGACCGCGCTTTCCTTCAGTTGCAGCTGGCCTACGCCCTGCTCCGCCTCGGCGATGCCACAGCCGGGAAGCAGCTTGCCGAGGCGCGTGCTGCGGCTGCCGCGTGGGACGACGAAGGGCTGAAAACGTGGTTCGATGCTGAGTTCGGCCGCCTGTTTGCCGCGGCGGGGGGAGGACAGGGATGAAGATTGCATTCGTCGGCGGCGGCAACATGGCCGCCGCGCTGATCGGCGGCTTGCTGCGCGCCGGCCGCGCGGCGGCCGACCTGCTCGTCGTCGAGGTCGACGCTGACCGCTGCGCGCTGCTGCAGCGGCAATACGGCGTGCAGGCGATGACGGCGCCGGACGATCGGCTGCGCGCGGCCGCGGCCGTCGTTCTCGCCGTCAAGCCGCAGCAGATGCGCGCGGCCTGCGAGGCGGCCCGGCCGCACCTGGACACGCCGCTGGTAGTGTCGATCGCCGCCGGCACGCGCACGGCCGACATCGGCCGCTGGCTCGGGGCGGCGGCGATCGTGCGCACGATGCCCAACACGCCGGCGCTGATCGGCCGCGGCGTCACCGGCATGGCCGCGACGCCCGCGGTCGACGCCCGGCAGCGCGAACTGGCCGAATCGATCCTGCGTGCGGCGGGGGAAGTGCTGTGGTTCGACGACGAAGCGCAGCTCGATGCCGTCACTGCGGTGTCCGGCAGCGGCCCGGCTTACGTCTTCTACTTCATCGAAGCGCTGGCGCGCGCCGGCGTCGAGCTCGGGTTGGACGCCGGGCGGTCGCGCATGCTCGCGGTGCAGACCTTCGTCGGCGCGGCGCAGCTCGCGGCGCAGTCCCCCGAGCCGCTCGCGACGCTGCGCGAGCAGGTCACTTCCAAGGGCGGCACCACGGCCGCGGCGCTGGCCTGGCTGGAGGCCAACGCGGTGAGTGCGCGCATCGTCGAAGCCGTGCACGCGGCGCATCGCCGCGCCGGCGAACTCGGTGAGGAGTTCGGCCGGCAATAGCCGCGCCTTTTCAGGCCACCGCGTAATGGCCGGCCACGCCGGCGAACACCGCCAATCCGAGCCACTGGTTGTGGCGGAACGCGCGGAAGCACTCTTCGCGCCGCCGGCCGCGGATCAGCACGAAGTGATAGCCGGCGATGACCAGCGCCGCGGCCCAGCCGAGGTAAAACGGCCAGGAAAACCGCAGCACCAAGCCGATGGCCGCCAGCAGCAGAAGGAACGCCGCATAGCAGCCGACGACCGCGGCCACATCGGCGCGGCCGAACAGGATCGCCGACGACCGCAGGCCGATGCGCAGATCGTCGTCGCGATCGACCATCGCGTACTCGGTGTCGTAGGCCACGACCCAGAACAGGTTGGCCGCGAACAGCCACCATCCGAGCACGCCGACCTCGCCGCGCACCGCGGCGAAGGCCATCGGGATGCCGAAGGAAAAGGCGATCGCCAGCCACGCCTGCGGCAGCGGGAAGAAGCGCTTGAACAGCGGATAACTGAGCGCCACAACCGCGCCAACCACCGCGAGCGCGAAGGTCAGCAGGTTCAGCGGGATCAGCAGCAGCGCCGAAGCGCCGATCAGCCCAATGCCGACGGCCCAGGCCTCGGCCGGCGAGACCCTGCCGCTGGCCACGACCCGGTCCGCGGTGCGTTTGACGTGGCCGTCGAAATCGCGATCGAAGACGTCGTTGACGGCGCAGCCGGCCGAGCGCATCAGCAGCGTGCCAAGGCAGAAGATCGCCAGGTGCAGCATGCTCGGCAAACCGGCCGAGGCGATCCACAGCGCCGTCAGGGTCGGCCACAGCAGCAGCAGCGTGCCGACCGGCTTGTCGAAGCGGATCAGGCGGGCGTAAAGGCGCAGGCGCTCGGCGATGAACATGGGGCTCGGCGATGAGGCGCAAGCGCGACGCGGTCCTTTGCGCTGCCGCGCTGGCGCAAGTATCGTAGCAACCCTGTCACGGCCGAGCACAACAATACCGGCCTACCTAGAGGAGACCGCGATGCTACGCAAAGTCCTTCCGGCGGCACTTGCCGCCGCGCTGACGGCCGGCCTCAGCCCTGCCGCGCTGGCGCAAACCGAAATCCAGTGGTGGCACTCGATGGGCGGCGCGCTCGGCGAAGCGCTGAACGAGCTGGCCGACAAGTTCAACGCCAGCCAGAAGGAATACAAGATCGTCACTTCGTACAAGGGCTCCTATCCCGAGTCGATGACGGCGGCGATCGCCGCATTCCGCGCCGGCCAGGCGCCGCACATCCTGCAGGTGTTCGAAGTCGGCACGGCGACCATGATGGCGGCCAAGGGCGCGGTCAAGCCCGTATACCAGCTGATGAAGGAGGCAGGCGAGCCGTTCGATCCCAAGGCCTACCTGCCGACCGTGACGGGCTATTACTCGGACATAAAGGGCAACATGCTGTCGCTGCCGTTCAACAGCTCGACCGCGCTGTTTTACATCGACCGCAACAAATTCAAGGCGGCGGGCCTGCCGCCCGTGGCGCCGAAGACCTGGAAGGAACTGATCGCCACGGCGGAGAAGCTGAAGGCGGCCGGGCAGGACTGCGTCTACACCACGGGCTGGCCGTCGTGGGTGCATATCGAGAACTTCAGCGCCTGGCATAACGTGCCCATCGGCACCAAGCAGAACGGCATGGGCGGCCTGGACACCGAGTTCACCATCAACTCGCCAACGCACGTCAAGCACATCCAGATGCTCGCCGACATGGCCAAGCGGGGGCTGTTCACTTACGCCGGCCGAACCAACCAGGCCGACGCCAAATTCCAGAGCGGCGAGTGCGCGATGGCGACCATCAGCGCCGGCGCGCTGGGCGGCACGATCAAGGCAGCCAAGACCGACTGGCAGTTGAACTTCCTCCCCTACCACGACGACGTTCCGGGCGCGCCGCAGAACTCGATCATCGGCGGCGCGTCGCTGTGGGTGATGAGCGGCCGCAAGGCCGAGGAGTACAAGGGCGTGGCGCGCTTCTTCTCCTTCCTGTCGCGGCCCGAGGTGCAGATGGAGTGGCATCAGAAGACCGGCTACGTGCCGATCACCCTGGCGGCCTACGAGATGACGAAGAAGTCCGGCTTCTACGACAAGAATCCGGGGCGCGACACGGCCGTGCTGCAGCTGACCAACAAGGCCCCGACCGAAAATTCGAAGGGCCTGCGCTTCGGCAACTTCGTGCAGGGCCGCACGATCATCGAAGAGGAGCTGGAAGCGGCGTTCGCCGGCAAGAAGACCGCCAAGGCCGCGCTCGACGACGCCGTGCGGCGCGGCAATGAACTTCTGAGGCAGTTCGAGGCCGCCAACAAGTAGTCCGGCAACACGGCTGCACTACCCGCGCCGGGCGGAATGGAAAAACGCGTCGTCTTCCGCTCGGCGTGGCTGCCCTACCTGCTGGTGGCGCCGCAGCTCGCCATCACCATCGTCTTCTTCTTCTGGCCGGCGTCGCAGGCGGTCTGGTACTCGTTCCAGCTGCAGGACGCCTTCGGCCTGCGCACGCAGTTCGTCGGCCTGCAGAACTTCTACACGCTGTTCAAGGACCCGAACTACCTCGCATCGTTTCGCACCACGGCGGTGTTCAGCGTCGCTGTGGCCGGCATCGGCATCGCGCTGTCGCTGCTGCTGGCGGTGATGGCCGACCGGGTCGTGCGCGGCGCGATGGCCTACAAGACGCTGCTGATCTGGCCGTACGCCGTGGCCGCTGCGGTCGCGGGCGTTCTTTATGCGTTCATGTTCGCGCCCTCGATCGGCATCGTCACCTTCATGCTGCGCGGCTTCGGCATCCACTGGAACTGGGTGATCAACGGCGAGCAGGCGATGCTGCTGGTGATCATGGCCGCGGTGTGGAACCAGATCAGCTACAACTTTCTCTTCTTCCTGGCCGGGCTGCAGTCGATCCCGAAGTCGCTGATCGAGGCGGCAGCGATCGACGGCGCCGGACCCGGGCGGCGCTTCTGGACCATCGTCTTCCCGCTGCTTTCGCCGACCGCGTTCTTCCTGCTCGTGGTCAACGTCGTCTACGCCTTCTTCGGCACCTTCGGCATCATCGATGCCATCACCCAGGGCGGCCCCGCGCAGTCGACGCAGATCCTCGTGTACAAGGTCTACCACGACGGCGTAAAAGCCGCCGACCTCGGCGGCTCGTCGGCGCAGTCGGTGATCCTGATGGCGATCGTGATCGCACTGACGGTGGTGCAGTTCCGATTCATCGAGCGGCGGGTGCAGTACTGACGATGGTCGAACGCCGCCCCTGGCTGGATGTCTTCTCGCACGCCGTGCTGATCGTCGGCGTGGTGGCGATCGCGTTTCCGGTCTACGTGACCTTCGTCGCCTCGACGCTGACGCTCGAGCAGATCATGGCGGCGCCGATGCCGCTGGTGCCCGGCGACCAGCTGATCGAGAACTACCGGCAGGTGCTGTTCGCCGGCACCGAGAAGGGATCGAAAGCGCCGGTAGCGACGATGCTCGTCAACAGCACGGTGATGGCGCTGGCGATCACCTTCGGCAAGATCGCCATTTCGATCATCTCGTCGTTCGCGATCGTCTACTTCCGCTTCCCGCTGCGGATGTTCTTCTTCTGGACGATCTTCGTCACCCTGATGCTGCCGGTCGAAGTGCGCATCATCCCGACCTTCCAGGTCATCGCCGACCTGGGCATGCTCAACTCCTACGCCGGCCTGACGCTGCCGCTGATCGCCTCGGCGACCGCCACCTTCCTGTTCCGCCAGTTCTTCCTGACCATCCCCGACGAACTGGCCGAGGCGGCGCGCATCGACGGCGCCGGGCCGATGCGGTTCTTCTGGGACGTGGTCGTGCCGTTGTCGAAGACCACGATGGCGGCGCTGTTCGTGATCCAGTTCATCTACGGCTGGAACCAGTACCTGTGGCCGCTGCTGATCACCACCGACGAGTCGATGTACACGGTGGTGATCGGCATCAAGCGAATGATCGTCGGCGGCGATGCCGCCAACGAATGGAACCTGGTGATGGCCACGGCGATGCTGGCGCTGCTGCCTCCGGCCGTGGTCGTCCTGCTGATGCAGAAATGGTTCGTCAAGGGACTGGTGGAAACGGAAAAATAGATGGCCGGCGTATCGATCCGCAATGTCTTCAAGCGCTACGGCGCGGTGCAGGCCATCGAAGGCGTGTCGATGGAGGTCAACGACGGCGAGTTCGTCGTCATGCTCGGCCCTTCGGGCTGCGGCAAGTCGACGCTGCTGCGCATGGTCGCCGGGCTGGAGTCGATCACCAGCGGCGACATCGCCATCGGCGGCCGCGTCGTCAACGACCTGGAGCCGAAGGACCGCAACATCGCCATGGTGTTCCAGAACTACGCGCTGTATCCGCACATGAGCGTGTACGACAACATGGCCTACGGCCTGAAGATCCAGGGCCGGTCGAAGTCGGATATCGCCGCGCGCGTGCAGCGCGCGGCGGAGATCCTCGAGCTTTCGGCCATGCTCAAGAGGCGTCCACGCGAACTGTCCGGCGGCCAGCGGCAGCGGGTGGCGATGGGCCGGGCGATCGTGCGCGAGCCTTCGGTATTCCTGTTCGACGAGCCGCTGTCCAACCTCGATGCCAAGCTGCGCGTGCAGATGCGCAGCGAACTGCAGGCGCTGCACCAGCGGCTGCGCACGACCACGCTGTACGTGACCCACGACCAGGTCGAGGCGATGACGCTGGCGCAGCGCATGCTGGTGATGAACGGCGGCCGCAGCGAGCAGATCGGCGCGCCGCTGGACGTTTACCGCCGCCCGGCGACCACCTTCGTCGCCGGCTTCATCGGCTCGCCGCCGATGAACCTGATCCCAGGCCGAATCGCCGAGGGCGGATCGAAGCTGGCCACCGACGGCGGCGTGCAGATCCGGCTGCCGGCGGCCCGCCCCGATCTTGACGGCCGCAACGTGCTGCTCGGCGTGCGGCCGGAGCATCTCGAGATCTGTGCCGAGGACGCCGCGGCGCTGCACCCGGACATCGACTTCATCGAACTGCTCGGTTCGGACTCGCTGGTGTACGGCCATCTCGGCGCGCAGAAAACCGGGCCGCGCATCGCCGCCCGGCTGCACACGTCGGTGCTCGCCAAAGAGGGCCACTTGCCGCTGCGCTTCGGCCCGGAACACATGCACCTGTTCGACCCGGACGGCGGCAAGCGCCTGCCGGACTGAGCTGCGCGGTCAGGCGTTGCCTGCCAAGGCGGGCCAGCGGGGGAAACGATCCGCGACCTGGCCGATGCTCGACAGGCCTACGCCTCGCCGGAGGTCCGCCCGTGAAGCGCCTACTTCAGCAGGCTACGCAGCATCCAGGCGGTCTTCTCATGGATCTGCAGGCGCTGGGTCAGCAGGTCGGCGGACGATTCGTCGCCGGCCTTTTCCGCCGAAGCAAACGCCGCGCGGGCTGTGCGGGCGACGGCCTCGTGTCCCTTGACCAGTTCGTGCACCATCGCCATCGCCTCGGGCACGCCGTCGGTTTCCTCGATCGACGTCAGCCTGGCGAACGCCTTGTAGCTGCCCGGCGCCGGGTATCCGAGGGCACGGATCCTCTCGGCGATCTCGTCGAGCGCGTTCCACAGTTCGGTGTACTGCTCCATGAACATCAGGTGCAGCGTGTTGAACATCGGCCCTTCGACGTTCCAGTGGAAGCTGTGCGTCTTCAGGTACAGGCCGTAGGTGTCGGCGAGCAGGCGCGACAATGCCTCGGCCACCTTCTCGCGGTCCTTGGCATCGATGCCGATGTCGATCGCCGGTGCGCTCACCGTCTTATCTGCCGATTTCTTCTTCGCCATGCGGCTTCTCCTTCATCGAGGTCTCACTTGGGCCGGATGTTAGCGGCCGCCCGGCGCATCGACCAATTGCGATTTCCCAATGCCGCGATAGCCAGTCACAATGCCTCGGCCGGCAGTTCGAGCTTGCTCGCGCCGTGCAGCGGGCACTTGACGATGGCCTGGCGCAATGCCTCGATCGCCGGCCCGCGCGTGAAGCTCTTGCGCCAGGCGAGCACAACGCGCCGCTCCGGCACCGGCTTCCTGAAGGGCAGATAGGCGATCAGCGAATCGCGCGGCGTCTTCTCCGGGATCGACGACATCGGCAGCACCGTCACGCCGAGGCCCGATGCGACCATGTGCCGGATCGTTTCCAGCGACGAGCCCTCGAAGGTCTTCTGGATGCCCTCGGCGTCGGTCGAGAAGCGCGACAGCTCAGGGCAGACTTCGAGCACCTGGTCGCGGAAACAGTGCCCGGTGCCGAGCAGCAGCATGGTCTCCTTCTTCAGGTCGTCGGCGGAAATGGCGCGCCGCTTTGCCCAGCCATGCGCGCGCGGTACCGCGACCATGAACTGCTCGTCGTACACCGGCTGGATCATCACCCCCGACTCGGGCAGCGGCAGCGCCATGATCGCGACGTCGATCTCGCCGTTCTTCAGCAGTTCGAGCAGCTTGACGGTGAAGTTCTCGTTCAGCAAAAGGGGCATCTGCGGCGCATCGCGCAGCAGCTGGCGGACCAGCGACGGCAGCAGGTACGGGCCGATGGTGTAGATGACGCCGACGCGCAGCGCGCCGTTCAACGGATCCTTGCCCTGCCGGGCCAGTTCCTTGACGCGCGCCGCCTCGTCGAGCACACGCTGCGCCTGAACGACGATGCGCTCGCCCGGCGGCGTCAGCGACACCTCGCTCGCGCCGCGCTCGAAAAGCACCACGCCGAGTTCGTCCTCCAGCTTCTTGATCGCCACCGACAGCGTCGGCTGGCTGACGAAGCAGGCCTCGGCAGCGCGGCCGAAATGACGCTCGCGCGCCACGGCAACGATGTACTTCAGTTCCGTCAAGGTCATGAGCAGTGACTTGCCGTGATCACGGCGCGCTGACGCCGAGGAGGGCCGAGTGCGCGAAGGCGGCAATCATAGGCCGCGCCGCGGCCGTCACGCGACCAGGTACTCGGCCCGTTCGCCCAGCCAGCGCTGCACGTGCGCGGCGGCCTGCGCCGGGTTCTGCGCCAGCATGCGCAGGGCGACATCGCGCGCGCGCTCGAGCAGTTCGACGTCCCGCTCCAGGTCGGCAAAACGCAGCAGCGGCACGCCGGACTGGCGGGCACCGAGAAATTCCCCCGGGCCGCGCAATTGCAGGTCGCGGCGGGCGACCTCGAAGCCGTCGGTCGACTCGTACACGATCCTGAGCCGTTCGCGCGCCGCCTCCGACAGCGGTTCGTCGTAGAGCAGCACGCAGAAGCTTTTCTCGACGCCGCGCCCGATGCGGCCACGCAGCTGGTGCAGCTGCGCCAGGCCGAAGCGCTGCGCATGCTCGATCACCATCAGCGAGGCGTTGGGCACGTCGACGCCGACCTCGATCACGGTGGTGGCCACCAGAACGTCGATTTCGCCGGCGGCGAAGGCGCGCATCACCGCGGTCTTCTCCGCCGGCGGCAACTGGCCGTGCAGCAGGCCGAGGCGCAGTTCGGGCAGCAGCGCCCGCGTGTCCTCGTACATGCGGGTGGCCGCCGTCAGCTCGGCCGTGGACTCGTCCTCGCCCTCCTCCACCAGCGGGCAGACCCAGTAGACCTGCGCGCCGCGTGCCGCATCGGCGCGGACGCGGTCGAGGACCTCGTCGCGGCGGCCTGCCGCCACCAGCTTGGTGACGACGGGCTGCCGCCCCGGCGGCATCTCGTCGATCACCGAAACGTCGAGGTCGGCGTAGTAGCTCATCGCCAGCGTGCGCGGAATCGGCGTTGCCGACAGCATCAGCAGGTGCGGCGTGCGGCTTCCAGCGGCCGGCTGCGCGCGCAGCCGCAGCCGCTGCGCCACGCCGAATCGGTGCTGCTCGTCGACGATCGCCAGGCCGAGATTGGCGAATTCGACCGCGTCCTGGATCAGCGCATGCGTGCCGATGACCAGTTGCGCCGCGCCCGACGCGACCGCCTGCTGCGCCGCCCGCTTCTCGCCCGCCTTCAGCTTGCCGGCCAGCCAGACGACCTGCACGCCGAGTGGCGCCAGCCATTGGGCGATGCGGCCGAAGTGCTGTTCGGCGAGGATCTCGGTCGGCGCCATCAGCGCCGCCTGGAACCCGGCGTCGATCGTCTGCGCCGCGGCCAGCGCCGCCACCACCGTCTTGCCGCTGCCGACATCGCCCTGGATCAGCCGCTGCATCGGCACCGCACGTTCGAGATCGGCTTCGATCTCGCGCCAGACGCGCCGTTGCGCGCCGGTCAGCGAAAACGGCAGCGCCGCCAGCAGCCGCGCCGGAAGCGGCCCTGCCGCGCCGAGCCTCGGCGCCTCGCGTTCGGCACGCCGCGCCCGCGCCGTGCGCAGCGAGATCTGCTGCGCCAGCAACTCATCGAACTTCAGCCGGTCCCAGAGCGGACCGCGGCGCTCCGCCAGTCGCGCCGCATCGGCGCCCTGCGGCGGACGGTGCAGTCCGAGAAGCGCGTCGCGCAGCGACGGCAGGCCGAGCGGCTGCAGCAGTTCGGCGGGCACCGTTTCGGTGATCTCGACGTCGCGCAGCGCGCGGTCGATGCGGCTGCGCAGCCAGGCCTGGTTGACGCCTTCGGTCGCCGGGTAAATCGGCGTCAGTTGCACTGGCAGCGGCGCATCGGCGCGCACCGCATGCACGCGCGGATGCACGATCTCCGCGCCCATCAGTCCGCCGCGCACCGGCCCGAAGACGCGCACGCGCCGGCCGACGGCGAGCTGCTGCCTTGTCGACGGGTAGAAATGAAAGAAGCGCAGCAACAGTTCGCCGCTGGCATCGGCCAGCCGCACCAGCAGCTGGCGGCGGCCGCGAACGGCGATCTCGCTGGCGATGACCTCGCCCTCGACCTGCTGCTCGACGCCCGGCAACAACCGTGCGATCGGCGTGACTTGCGTCTCGTCGATGTAGCGCAGCGGCAGGTGCAGCAGGAAATCCCAGTCGCGTTTCAGGCCGAGCCGCGCCAGGCGGCTCGAGCGCGATCCGCGGTCCGTCGGCGGCGATCCGGGCGACGCCGTCGATGAAACTGCCGCAGCGTCAGCAGCGGCCGACTTGCGCAATGCTGTCGTCTCCCCTACCGGCCGCCCGCCGTGCGTCCTGACAATCCGGCGCCGAGCCTGTGCTGCCGCCATGCCCCGGCGAACCACCGCCACGCCGATCGGCCGATCGCCGCCGAGCCGATACTGAGCGCCCCAGGGCCGGGCTGCGCCCAGCCGGCCCCCCGCCGGGGTCAATGCAACTTGGGGCGGCCCTGCGTTTCCTTGAGATCACAGGACGAAGATCGCCTCGACCTCGAACGACGCCCCCTTCGGCAGGCTGGCCACGCCAATCGTCGAGCGTGCCGGGTACGGCTGCGGCACGACTTCGGTCATGATCCGGTTGACCGTCGCGAACTGTGCGAGATCGGTGAGGAAAAGCGTGAACTTCACCGCCTGCGCCAGCGTGGCGCCGGCGGCGTGCGCGACCGCCTCGAGATTCCTGAAGGCCTGCCGCGCCTGCGGCTCGAACTCGGCGCTCGCCAGTTCGCCGGTGGCCGGGTCGAGCCCGATCTGCCCTGAGGCGAATACCACCAGCCCCGTCTTCACGGCCTGCGAGTACGGCCCAATCGCCTTCGGCGCAGCCGAAGTCGACACGATCTCCTTGTTCATCGAAGCATGCTCCTCGTCTGGTCGCCTGCGGCCGGGACCTACCCGCCGCGGCGCAGCCAAGCTTACGCGACCGACATTGCCGGCCCCGTTCCGACACGCCAGTGGCGGCGCAACGGCCGCAGCCCGCAAATCAGCCGCGCCCAAACGGCCTGGTGAAGCGCTGTCACCGTTCGCCCGGTTGCGGTGAGGCGCCGTTCGTTCTCCGACCGGCGGCGGCGCGCTTGCCGTCCCGATCTTGCCCATGCAGGCGCAACGTCAGCGTGCACTTGCTTCCGCGTCCACCCGACCGCGCCTTGCGCCGGGTGGCAGGAGGCGGGTGGCGTCGGGATGGCGTCGTCGAAGCGGGCGCCGTTGCCCGAAGGTTGAGACGAACGAAAGGATGATCCTCACCCGCGCGTCGCGTATTTACGGTTCGGTTCAGGCCATCCGAAGACGCGGATGCCGCATCGCCAACGCTCGATGACCGGGTGGCGCTGCGCTTGCAGCGCCTTCGGCGGCACGGATGCAAGGAGCTGGATCGTGGACGCCCTGACCGTTTCTTTTCATGGACTGCCCGGCGGCGCGGATGCGGCCGCACGCTCGATGCTGCGCCTGCTGTTGCCGATGCTCGGCAACCGCTGGCAGATCGCCCAGTCAGGCGACAGCGATGTCGTCATCCTCGAGGCGGATACGCTGGCTGCGCTGCGCAGCAGCGGCGCCGCGCGCGACGACACGCTCTATGTCGTCTTCTCCCGCGACAGCGCGCTTCCGCCCGGCGCCTTCGCCACGATCCAGCGCCCGCTGAACAGCGGGCGACTGGTCGAGATGCTCAATGCGGCGCAGGACGCGCTCGAAGAGCGCATGCTGCATCCGGCGAACACGACCTTCGCCGAGGAAGTCGCCGACGACACGCTCGAAGGCGAGAAGGAGCGCAGCACCCGCACCACGATCCGCTCCGCCATCGGCCGCGTGCTCGAAGACACGTCGATCGCGGTGGCCCTGCGTGATCTGCAGGGCGTGATGGTCGTGACGGTGCTGCCGGAGCTCGGTTATTCGACGCCGCTGCGGTCGAACGCCCTGGCCGATCTGATCCGCATGAATGCCGAGGTCGACGTCGTCGACCTGAACGACAGCGAGCGCGTCACGCTCGGCGAGCGCCTGAAGCTCGCGCCGCTGGAGAAGCTGCAGTGGATCTACTGGCTGGCCGGCTCGGACGGCAAGATCCGGCCGGGGCTGACCGTCAGCCATCGTTACCAGTTGCGCAAATATCCGGACTTCTCCGTGCTGCCGCACTACCGGGGCGACGTGCGCATGGCCTCGCTGCTGAAGACGCAGGCGCTGACCGTGGGCGAACTGGCGCAGCGCGCCGGTGTGCGGCTGGAGACGGCATGCCACTTCGTCAACGCTTGCTGGGCGCTCGGCTACCTCGGCGATCCGGCCCTGCGGACGACGGCGCAGTCGGCGCCGGGGGCAGAGGCGGCTGGCTCCCCGGCAGAGCCGATGCTGGCGGGTTAGCCGCCGCTGCATCCCGTCTCGCGGGCGATGCCAACGGGCAGCCGGCGTGCGCCGCGCTCGTCCGAGTGCAGAAAGCGCGACTCGCAACGCGTTGCGGCCATCACGGACATTGTTCGACCGGCGTTGCCGACGATCGACCGCCGCCAGCCCACCCGGTGAACTCCCGGCCGCCTTGAGCAGGGACTCCTGACCGGCCGAAAGTGCGGTGCGGCGGGCATTTGCGCCGTTTTCGTCCCGCAAATCGATCAATCGCGCGCCGGCCACGCCTTCCATCATCGCTGTGCCTGGCTGGACGCGGCGCGCCGGACGCGCTGCGTCCGTATTGGAAACAGCCGATGAAACTCGACGATCGCAAGGAGCAGGCCGCGCTGGCGGCCGCCGCTGCCGCGCCCGCGGCGGCCGATGCGCGTGGTCGGGTCCGCCTGCGGCTCGGCGACCTGCTCGTCGCCCAGCATGTTCTGACTCCCGTGCAGCTGAAGGCCGCGCTCGACGAGCAGCGCGCCAGCGGCCGCAAGCTCGGCCGCATCCTGATCGAGGACGGCATCACCGACGAGCCGACGATCGCCCGCGCGCTGGCGCAGCAGATGAAGCTCACCTACGTCGAGCTGACGCTCGACCAGGTGCAGCCCGCGGTGGCGAAGAAGCTGCCGCCGGCGCAGGCGCAGCGGCTGCGCGTGCTGCCGATCGCCGACGATGGCCGCCTGCTGCGCGTGGCCATGGCCGACCCGACCGACTACCAGGCCTTCGACGAAGCGCAGCGCCTGCTCGGCCGCGACATCGATGTCGTCGTCGTCACCGAAACGCGGCTGAAGGCCGTGCTCGACCGGCTGGCCAGCAACAGCGAGGAGCTGACCGGCCTGGCGCGCGAGATCCAGGAGCAGGTCGGCGCGCCGGTGGTCGATACCGCGCAGCTTTCCGCCGGCGCGGCGCCGGAGGAAGCGCCGGTGGCGCGACTGCTGCAGAAGCTGTTCGAGGACGCGGTGCGCGCGCGCGCCTCCGACATCCACATCGAACCACAGGACGGCAGGCTCGCCATCCGCCTGCGCGTCGACGGCGCGCTGACGCTGTACACCGAGGCCGACGGCGGGATCGCGCAGGCCGTGGTGCAGCGGCTGAAACTGATCGCCGGGCTGGACATCGCCGAGCGCCGCCTGCCGCAGGACGGCCGCTTCGTCGCCCGGGTCAAGGACCACCACATCGATCTTCGCATCTCGACGATGCCCACACAGCACGGCGAGACCGCGGTGCTGCGCCTGCTGCCCACGCACATGGGCATCCTGGCGCTGGACAAGCTCGGCATGCCGGCCGGCATCCTCGAGCGCGTGCAGGGCTTCACGCAGGAACCGCACGGCATGATGCTGGTCACCGGCCCGACCGGCTCGGGCAAGACGACGACGCTGTACGCGGTGCTGGCGGCGATGAACACGCCGGAGAACAAGATCGTCACGGTCGAGGATCCGGTCGAATACCGGCTGGCCGGCGCCAGCCAGGTTCAGGTCAACGAGAAGATCGGCCTGACCTTCGCCACCGTTCTTCGCTCGACACTGCGCCAGGACCCCGACATCGTTCTGGTCGGCGAGATGCGCGATCGCGACACCGCCGAGATCGGCCTGCGCGCGGCGATGACCGGGCACATGGTGCTGTCGACGCTGCATACGCGCGACGCCGCCTCCACGCCGATCCGGCTGCACGACATGGGCGCGGCGATGTTCCTGATCGCCACGTCGCTGCGGCTGGTGCTGGCGCAGCGGCTGGTGCGCACCGTCTGCCCGCGCTGCGCCGAGCCGTATCGCGCCACGCCGGTGGAGCACGCGTTCCTGCACGCGCACCTGCGCGCGGCTGCCGACATTGCACTGGGAGCCGATTCGCCGCTGCGCGCCGGCCGCGGCTGCGCGCACTGCAGCCACAGCGGCTACGTCGGCCGCCACGGTGTCTATGAGCTGCTCGAAGTCACGCCGCCGATGGCGCAGCTGCTGGCCGCCGGCGACACCACCGCCTACCTGACCGCGGCGCAGCGCGAGGTCGGCGTGCATTCGCTGGCCCATCACGCCTGCGCGCTGGCGCTGTCCGGCGTCACCTCCGTGCGCGAGGCGTTGCGCACCGTCGGCCGCGGCCAGATGGGCCACGGCGCGCACTGAGCGGCGGCATGGCCAGCTTCAACTACGTCGCCCGCGCCGCGACCGGAGATCGCGTCGTCGGCAGCATCGAGGTCGCCGACACGAATGCACTGGCCGAAGCGCTGGCCGGACAGGGCCTGATGCTGCTGCGCGCCGAGCCGGTTTCGGCGGCCAATGCGCCGGCCGAATCGGTCGTGCGGGGCCTGTTCGAGAAGGCGGTCTCGGCGACCGAGCTGATTCTGTTCTGCCGCCAGCTGTCGACGCTGCTGAAGGCCGGCGTGCCGCTGTTGCGCGCCCTCGACGGGCTGGCCGAGTCGGCGACGCATCGCGGCTTCGCCGAGGTCCTGCGCACGATGGGCTCGGCCCTTTCGGCGGGCCGCCAGCTTTCGGCCGCGATGCAGGCGCATCCGGCGATCTTCACGCCGTTCATGATCAACAGCGTGCGCGTCGGCGAAGTGACCGGCCGCCTGCCCGAGGCGTTCGCCGGCCTGTACCAGCAACTGAGCTTCGACAAGGAAAACCGCGAAGCAGTGGCTGGCGCGCTGCGCTATCCGGTCATCGTCATGGCCGTGGCCGGCGCGGCGCTGGCGGCGGTGAACATCTTCGTCATCCCGGCCTTCGCCAAGGCCTACGCCAGCTTCAAGGCGCAGTTGCCGCTGCTCACGCGCCTTTTGATCGGCATATCGGACTTCTTCGTCGCCTACTGGCCGGCGATGCTGGCCGGTGTGGCCGCCGCGATCTTCGGCTTCCGCCTCTGGCTCGGCACGGCCGCCGGCCGTCGTGCCTTCGACGGCGTGCTGCTGCGCCTGCCGATCATCGGCCCGCTGCTGCACAAGGCAGCGCTGGCCCGCTTCACCAAGAGTTTCTCGATCGCGCTCGAAGCCGGCGTGCCGATCATCGATGCGCTCGACGCGGCGGTCGCCACCACCGGCAACACCACCATCGCCGAGCGCATCGGCACGCTGCGCGCCGGCATGGAGCGCGGCGAGGCGCTGTCGCGCGCGGCACGCGCCACCGGCGCCTTTACGCCGATCGTGCTGCAGATGATCGCCGTCGGCGAGGACACCGGCGCCCTCGGCGACATGATGAACGAGGTCGCCGATCACTACGGCCGCGAGGTCGACTATGCGATCAAGTCGCTGGGCAGCCAGCTCGAGCCGCTGCTGATCATCCTTTTGGGTGGGTTCGTACTGGTGTTTGCGCTCGGCATCTTCCTGCCGATGTGGGACCTGTCGAAGGTGGCCGTTCGCTAGCGAAAAGCGGCCGCCGATCGCCAGGCGCCGGGACAGCGGCGGAACTGGCGCCGGATCGGCCTGCTTTTCGGCTCATCTATCGGGCTTTGCGTAGGAAACAATGCACCTTGCAGCGTCGGCGAACCGGGTCAAGTTCCCTGTTCACCGTCCGATGACAAACGTGCCGGATGCGGGTCCCCGACCGGGCTGGGCGTCCACCGAACAACCGCCGCGGCCATCGCCGCCAGAAAGGAAAGTCGATGTCGAACTTGCAGCACAGGGCTCGCCAGGCGGGCTTCACACTGGTGGAACTGGTGATCGTGATCCTGATCCTCGGCATCCTGTCGGCGGTGGCGCTGCCGCGCTTCATCAACCTCGGCGGCGACGCGCGCAAGGCCAAGGCCGAAGGCATCTTCGGCGCCGTGCGCTCGGCGATGCAGATCACCCGCGCCGGCTCGCTGGTGCGTGGCACCAGCGGTGACGCCACCTCGACGCTGGCTGTCGACGGCACGAACGTCGACATGGTCTATGGCTACCCGGCCGCCACGGCCGGGGGCATCGTCGCCGCCGCCGGGCTGAGCACAGGCAACGATAAGGTCACGCTGGATACGAGCACGGCCGGAACGGTTGTCATCCAGGTCAACGGCGCCGCCGCGCTGGCCAACTGCGCGATCACCTATGTCGCCGCGACCAGCGCCACGACCGCGGCCACGGCATCGATGGACGTGTCCAACTGCTGATCCAGCGGACGCGGCCTCGCCGCGCCCCTCAGAACGCGGCGCCGCGGCCAGTGCACGGCGCCGTTTTTCTTTGACTGTCGATGAGGTCGAAAGCAGGCACAGCGCAGCGCGGCTTCACCGTCGTTGAACTGGTGGCGGTGATGACGCTGGCCGGCATCCTGTCGGCCTTTGCCGCGGTCAGGCTGCTCGATCGCAGCCTCGCCGATGCGCGCGGCTTCGCCGATCAACTGGCCGCCATCGTGCAGTTCGCGCAGAAGGCGGCCGTGGCGCAGCGGCGCCGCATCTACGTCAATGTCGACACCTCGGCCCGCCGAGTACGCGCCTGCCTCGATGCTGCCGCGGCCTGCGCGCAGCCGCTCGCCGCGCCCGCCGGCGGCGCGCTGGACAGCACTGCGGCCACCGGCGTCGTTCTCGCCAGCGGCGCGGCGCAGTTCTCCTTCGACGGACTCGGCCGGCCGTCGATCGCCGCCGCACTGACGCTGACCGCAACCGGCGGCGGATCGAGCTTCAACGTCACCGTCGAAGCGGACACCGGTTATGTGCGCCGATCGTAGCCGCGACCCGCACACCCTTCGCTGGCGGCTGAAAGGACGCCGAGGCATCCGCACCGACGCCGGGCAGCGCGGCGTCACACTGGTCGAACTGGTGCTGGCGATCCTGATCGTTTCGATCGCGGTGTCCTCGGTGCTCGGCGTGCTCGGGCTCACTGCCGGCCGCTCGGCCGATCCGCTGCTGGCGCGACAGTCGCTGGCAGTGGCCGAATCGCTGCTCGCCGAGATCCTCGCCCAGCCTTTCACCGCCAACGACCTCGACGGCGGCGCCAATGCCATCGGCCCGGAAGCCGGCGAAACGCGCGGTTCGGCCGTCGCGCCCTTCGATCACGTCGACGACTATCACGGCTACGCGATGAACGGCATCGTCGCCGCCAACGGCAGCGCGATCGCCGGTCTTTCCGGCTACAGCGCAGCCGTCACCGTGCAGCCGCAGGCGCTCGGCACGATCGGCGCCAGCGAGGGCCTGCTGGTCACCGTCACCGTCACCGCACCCGGCGGCAGCCAGGTCGCGCTGAGCGGCTTCAGGGCGCGGGTGTCGCCATGAGGCCCGGACGGCGACAGCGCGGCGTCACGCTGGTCGAACTGATCATCGTCATGCTGATCGTCGGCGTGATCGGCAGCTCCGCCGCCGTCTACCTGGCCAGCCCGGTGCGCGCCTACTTCGATGGCGCGCGACGTGCGCAACTGACCGACCGCGCCGACACCGCCACGCGGCGCATGCTGCGCGAACTGCAGGATGCGCTGCCGAACTCGCCGCGCATCACCGCTTCCGGGGCCAACGTCTTCATCGAGTTCGTGCCGATCGACGACGCCGGCCGCTACCGCGCCGCCACTTCCGGCGGCAACGAGCCCAGCGGCACCGACCCGCTGGACGTCAACGATGCCGCCGACACCAGCTTCCAGGTGCTCGGCAGCCCGGTCACCGTGCCGCCGGCCAGCGGCGGCGTCAGTGCCCAACTGGTCGTGTTCAACCTCGGCGCCGGCGCCTTCGACGTCTACGCCGGTGCCAACCGGCGCACCGTCACCACCGCCGCCGGCAGCACGCAGTCGATCGGCTTCACCGGCACCGGCGCGGCGCTGAATGCCGACTCACCCGACCGCCGCTTCTACCTCGTGCGCACGCCGGTGACATTCGCCTGCCTGCCTGCCGCCGACGGCAGCGGACGCATCGAACGGGCGAGCGGCTACGCGCTGCAGGCCGCACAACCGGCCGACCTGAATGCCGCACCGCTGGCCAGCGCCACGCGCCATGTGCTGCTCGACAAGGTCAGCGCCTGCAGCTTCGAGCTGACTGCGGCGATGGCCAACGCCAACGGCGTGGCGCTGGACGTGCAGCTCGCTGACGGCGGCGAGACCGTCGCGCTGCGCACGCAGGCCAACCTGCCGAACACACCATGAACACGGCGGCGACGCGCATCGCCCGGAGCCGCGCCAGCCGCCCGGCTGCGCAGGGTTTCGCGCTGGTCGCGGCGATCTTCCTGCTGGTGGTGATCGCCGCGCTCGCCGCGTTCGCGGTCAATCTTTCCGCCAGTGCGCATGCGACCAGCGCGCTCGCCGTGCTCGGCGCGCGCGCTTACGAATCCGCCCGCGCCGGCATCGAATGGGCCGCCTACAACCTGCGCGACCCGAACGGCACGCTGGCGCCGGGCGCCACCAACCTGCCCGACTGCTTCGCCTCGCCCTCGACGCTGGCCCTGCCGGCGGCGATGGGCGGCTTCACCGTGCAGGTGAGCTGCGCCCGCTATCCGTCTTTCGGCGCCAGCCCGAATTTCCACGAGGAAGGCGCGCGGCGGCTGGCCGTGTACGTCGTCACCAGCACCGCCAGCTTCGGCACGCCGGGTGCGGCTGATTACGTCGAACGCCGGCTGGAGGCGCGGATCGAGAAATGCAAGGACCCGGATGCGAGCGGCCCGACCTATGCCTGCCCGTGAACGATTCCGCGCACTGATTGCTGCGCTCGCCATGGCGACGATCCTGCTGCCACGGCTCGCAGCCGCCGCGGCCTGCACGCCGCTGACGACGGCCTACGGCGTCTACGGCGGCAGCGGCACGTCGCTGTCGAACCTGAAAATCAATGGCAGCAGCCTGAGCCCCTCCGGCTGCACGGCGGGATCGCCAGGCACCTGCAACGCCGTGGCGAGCAACGGTGCCTATACGACCCAGTCGCTGACCTTGCCGCCGGTCGACACCTTCCAGGCGAGCAGTGTCAGCACGACGACCACGACCTCCGGCACGGTCGCCGCCGGCGACTACGGCACGCTGAACGCCAACGGCGCGACCTTCTCCGGCGGCACCTACCGCATCACCACAGTGAACGCCAGCGGCACGCTGAAGATGGCCGCGGGCACGTACTACATCAACCGCTTCGACTGGGGCTCGGGCAAGGTCGCCATCGATATCACCAGCGGCCCGGTGGTACTGATCATCGGCAGCAGCATGACCAGCAGTGCCGCCGGCAGCCGGATCAACAGCGGCGGCGGCCCAGCCAATCTGAACATCGTGCTGCAGCCTGCGGCAAGCTTCTCCGTGGGCACGAACGCCACCATCGACGCGGTGATCTTTTCGTCCGCAACCAGCAGCTCAATCAGCTTCGGCAACAACGGCACGGCGAGTGGTGCCATCGTCTCCGCCGGAACGGTCGCCGCGGGCAACAACTTCAATCTCACCTACGGCGCAGCACAGCAGACCGCGCTCGCCAGCCTGCAGGGCTGCGCCGCCGTGCCATCGAATTTCCTCGTCGAGGCCACCGGCGGCGGATCCATCGGCACGCAGGTTGCCGGACAGCCGTTCGGCATCCGCATCACGGCGCGCGATGCGAGCAACGCCACGCTCACGAGCTTCACCGGCACGGTCGTGATCTCGTCCACCGGCACGCTGTCGCAGGGCGGCGGCAGCACGGCGAACTTCGTCAACGGC
Source organism: uncultured Burkholderiaceae bacterium (assembly GCA_964509545.1). GTDB lineage: Bacteria > Pseudomonadota > Gammaproteobacteria > Burkholderiales > Burkholderiaceae_F > JADJWR01. The sequence continues at coordinate 163,215 of CAZDXQ010000002.1, forward strand.
GTGCTGACTTCGCACACGGTGGCGATCTCGAATACCGGCACGTTCACGATCACGGCCACCCTGTCGGGCGGCAGCGCCGCCGGCACCAGCAATGCGTTCAACGTCGTCACCGCCGCAGGCGGCTTCAACGCCTTCGAACAGAGCACGCCGGCCAACGCGCTGACCGGCGTGATCAAGACCAAGATCGCCGGGCAGAACTTCACGCTCGACATCGTCGCCCTGAACGCCGCCGGCACCGCGTACGCGAACGGTGCGGTCCAACCGGTCACGGTCGAACTGCTCGACGCCAGCGACAACAGCGGCGCGATGAACACCGGCACCGGCTGCCGCTCGAGCTGGACGCTGCTGTCCACGGTCACAACGACCTTCGCCTTCCTCGGCGGCGACGGTGGCCGCAAGGCGCTGACGATGAGCCTGAACCGCGCCGCGCGCGAGGTGCGCCTGCGCATGAGCACCAGCAGCGGCGGCGGCGCCAGCGGCTGCAGCAATGACGCCTTCGCCGTACGGCCGTCGTCGTTCATCGCGCTGCAGGCGGCCGACGGCACCGACGCCACCACCGGCACCGCGCGCGTGCTGAACAACAGCAATGCCACCAGCGGCGCCGTGCACCGCGCCGGCCGCGCCTTTTCGGTGCTGGCCAGCGCAGTCAACGCCGACGGCAGCACGGTGACTGCCGGCTACAACGGCACGCCGGTGCTCGCCGTTGCCTCCTGCGCGCAGCCGGCCGGATGCACCGCCGGCACGCTGAGCGGAACGCTCGCCGCCGTCGACGGCGTGGTCACCGGCAGCGCCGCATACAGCGAGGCCGGTGTGATCACGGTCACGTTGAACGACGCCAGCTTCGCCGGCATCGACAGCGGCGATTCGAGCGCCGCCGAGCGCACCATCAGCAGCAGCGCCGCGATCTTCGGGCGCTTCGTGCCCGACGCCTACCGGCTCACCGACTCGGCCACGCCGGAGTTTTCCGCCCCCACCTGCGGCGCCGGCCCCGGATCGCAGGCGTTCACCTACGTCGGCCAGCCCTTCGCCTTCGGCACCGTGCCCGTGATCCTGGCCACGCCGCTGAATGCCTCCGGTGCGGCGATCGCCAACGCGCGACCGCGCTACACGACCGCGCACGTGTCGTACAGCACCAGCGCCACCGGCGCCCCGGTCGCGCTCGCCGGCTCGACCAGCATCGCCGGCATCGTCCACGCGGCCACATCGACCATCACCTTCTCGCCCGGCAGCTTCAGCTTCACCCGCGGCGCGACGCCGATCGCCAGCTTCACGCCGTCGCTGTCGATGACGGTCAACCTCGCCGACACGACCGAGAACGGCACTGCCGGCAACAGCACGATCAACGCGCTTGCGCCGTTGACGATCAGTCCGATCGCCTTCGCCGGCGGCTACGGCACGTTCCACTACGGCCGAGCCCAGCTGCGGCCGACCTACGGCGACATCCGCCGCGAGCTTTACGTGCCGCTGGAAGTGCAGCGCTTCAACGGGCTGGGCTGGATCGCGGCTCCGGAAGCCGCCGCTTGCCTCGTCGCACCGGCAACCGCCTTCGCCTACGCCAGCGCCACCGGGCTGCTCGACGCCGGCGGCGGTGCCTCCAACTGCGCCAGCCGCGTCGCCTCGACGGTGACCACGACGTCCGGCCGCGCCGCGATCCGTCTCGGCAAGCCGGGCAATGTGACCACCACCGAGCCGTCGGCGATGACGATGACGCTGAACCTGCTCGCGGCCGCCGCGGGCACGAGCTGCAGCGGCGCCTCGCCCACGCCGGCCACCACGGTCAATGCGCCGTGGCTGGCCAACGCCGACGGCAGCAACCCGGCCGCGCGCGTGACCTGGGGCCGGCTGCGCAGCGACCTGCTCGGCCTGCGCGAGCGCTTCGACTGAACGGATGGCCGCCGCGGCGGCCCGGCGGCGCGCCTTGCAGCGTCGCGTTTTGCACCGCTTTTCGAGCGATCCGTGTACGTACCCACTGCCTAGCATCGGCAGTAGATCGGGCTGAAGGCCGCGTCGCTCGCGCGCGCCTGCATGCCCGCGGGAATCGGATTCGATTCGATGGACGGTTTGAACCAGCCCTTGCCAGTCGGCCCGCGCGCCTCGCGCGAGGCACCGCCGCGGCGCTGGCTGGGACGTCGGCGCTCCGAAACCATCGTCCAGGTCGGCCTGCAGTTCCTCGGTGACCGTTTGATCGTGGCGCGGCTGCGTCACAACGCGGGCCGCGTCGAGATCCAGGCGCTGCGCGCGCTGGCCGCACCGGCAGCGCAGCGCGCCCACGTGCTGCGCGCGCTGAAGCAGGAGGGGCTGTTCCGCAAGGCGCGCATCCACCTCGTGCTGGCGCCGGGCCAGTACGACGTGCAGCAGGCGCCGGCCCCCGCCGTCCCCGCCGAGGAGATGCACGACGCCCTGCGCTGGCAGCTGCGCGCCTCGCTCGGCTATCCGCCCGAGGAAGCGCTGCTCGATTTCGCGACGCTGCCGCAGCCGGCCGATGCGCCGTCGACGAAGCTGCTCGTGGTCACCGCCCGCCGCAGCGTGGTCGCCGACGCGGTCGCGCCGCTCGCCGCGTGCGGACTGAGCGCGGAGGCGGTCGACGCGCCCGAGTTCGCGCAACGCAACCTGGCGCGGGCCGGGCTGCCGCTTCCGGCCGACACCCACGCCTGGCTGGCCTTCGACCAGGACACCTTCCTGCTGACCGTGCACTGCCTCGGCGAGGTGGCGTTCGCCCGGCGCATGCTGCTGCCGAATGCTGCGCTCACTGGCGAATCCGACACCGACCCGGCAGCGCATTTCGTCGAGCGCGTCGTGCTGCAGGTGCAGCGCTCGCTCGATCTGTTCGAGCGTCAGTCCGGTCTGCCACCGGTGACGCAGATCGCCATCGGCCCGCACCCGCAGGCGCCGGCCGTGGCCGCCGAACTCGGCGAGAAAGCCGCGGTTCGCACCTGGCTCGCCGAGTCGGCAGAACCGCTGCTGCGTGCCGCCGCGGCCATCGGCCAGGCCACGGTCGCCGGCGAGCTGACCGCGGCGCTCGGCGCGGCGATGCGCGCGCTGCCCGGCGCCGACGGCGAGGCGCCGTCGGTGCAGAGCATCGACCTGTACCGCAGCGAACGCACCGTGACGCGCGACGCTTCGCCGCGTCTGCCGGCGCTGGTGGCGGTCGTCACGGTCGTCTTCGGCCTCGGTGCGCATTACTGGCTGGAGGCGCAGTCGCTGCGCCTGCATCGCGACACCGCGGCGCACCTGCGCAGCGATGTGCAGCGGGCGGAGAAGATGCTGCTCGCCCTCGGCGCGCAGGCGCCGGCGCAGGCCAGCGCGCGCGCCGGCGAGCAGAACGAGGTGGCGGCGCTGGAAGCGCTGGCCGCGAAGCTGGGCGAAGGCGTGGCCGGCCGCAACGAACCGTTCACCGAGCCGCTGCGTGCCTTCGCCCGCGCCCGTGCCGAGGGCGTCTGGTTGACCGGCGTGCGCATCGCAAACAGCAACACGCAGCTGCAGCTCGAGGGTAAGGCCGTCGATGCCTCGCGCGTGCCGCAGTGGCTGGCGGCGCTCAAACGCGAGCCGGGCTTTGCCGGCAAGGCCTTCGCCCGCATCGAAATGCAGCCGGCGCGCGAGCCCGAGGGCGCGGTGCAGTTCCGCATCGCCACCGACCTGCCCGCCGATGCCGGCGGAGCCGCGCGATGACGGCGAAGCTCGCGGCCTGGTGGCGCGCGCGAAACAAGCGCGAGCGCGTGCTGGGTGCGGTGGCGGCGTTCGCGCTCGTCGCCGCGGCCGTCGAGCTGGCAGCGCTGGCGCCGCAGCGCGCCGAGAAGGCGCGGCTGCAGCGCGACATCCTGGCGTCGCGGATGCAGCTGGACCGCATGCGCGGCACCGCCGCCGAACTCGGCGCGCAGCATGCGCCCGCCGCCACGCGCGAGGCGCTTGCGGCGCGCCGCGCCCGCGCCCAGGCCGCGATCGAACGCACGCAGGCCGGACTCGTCGCGCCGCAGGACATGGCGCAGCAGCTGCAGGCCCTCCTCGCCCGCCATCCGCAGCTGCGCGTGACCGGCATGCAGTCGGCGCTGCCGAAGCCGATCGAGGCGGCTGCCGGCGCGGCGCCGACGCTGTACGAGCACGGCCTGCGCATCGACGTCGAGGGCCGCTACCTCGACCTGCTGGCCTATCTCGAAGCGCTCGAGCGCGCGCCGCACCGCATCTACTGGCGCTCGCTCGACATGAAGGCCGACGCCGGCGTGCCGGTGACGCGCATCGAGCTTTTTACGCTGGCGAAGGAACCGGTATGGCTGCGGCTGTGATGCGGGCGCTGGCCGGCGTGCTGCTTGTTCCCGCCGCAGCGGCGCAGCCGCTTGCCGACCCGACGCTGCCGCCGCAGGCGCTGGCCAGCGACAGGGCGGCCGCCGCGCGCGATGCGCCGCGGCCGCTGCTGCAGTTCACGCTGCGCGGTCCGCACGACACCTACCGGGCACTGCTCGCCGGCCGCTGGGTCGGTGCCGGCGAGAGGGTGGCCATCGACGGCGCCGAGTTTCGCGTCGAGCGCGTGACCGATTCGTCGGTGGTGCTGGTGCAAGGCACCGAAAGGCAGGTCATCGAGATGGCAGCGCAGGCCCGGCAGGCCGTGCAGCTGCGCGAAAACGGCAGGAGCAGCCGATGAACGCGGCCCCCCGACTGAACATTCACGGTGCCTCCGCGACAGCGCCGCGCCAGGTCTTCAGGCGCGCTGCAGGCGCCGCCCTCGTACTGCTGGCGGCAGCGGTCGCCGGCTGCGCCACCCCCGGCACGCCGCGTGAACGAACCATTTCGCCCGAGGTGCGCGACGCGCTTGCCCAGCCGTCGGCGCCACGACCGAGGCCGGCGCCGCCGCCGGAACTGGCGGCAGCACTGGTGCCGCCGCCGGACCTGTCGCTGCCGGCGCTGGCGACGAAACCCGAGCCGCGCTTCGACCTGAACGTCTCCGGATTGCCCGCGGCGCAGGTCTTCGCCGCGCTGGCCAAGGACACGCGCTACTCGATGCTGATCGATCCGTCGCTGGTCGCGCCCGTCACCGTGGCGCTGAAGGACGTGACGCTGATCGAGGCGCTGGACACGCTGCGCGACATGTACGGCTTCGAGTACCGGATCGACGGCACGCGCATCTTCGTGCAGAAGGCGGCGCTGGCCACGCGCGTCTTCCAGGTCAATTACCTGACCGCCAGCCGCGCCGGCCGCAGCGACGTGCGCGTCACCTCGGGCTCGATCGCCAATGCCAGCGCCACCGGCCAGGTCCCTCCCAACGTGCCTACGGCGCAGAGCGCGCCGGTGTCGACACAGGAATCGAGCCGCATCACCACGCAGACCAGGAACGACCTGTGGGCCGAACTGGAAGCGTCGCTGAAGCTGCTGATCGGCGACAAGGACGGCCGCCAGCTGATCGTCTCGCCGCAGTCCGGCGTTATCGTCGTGCGCGCGATGCCGAACGAACTGCGCGCCGTCGAGCAGTACCTGCGCGCCTCGCGCCTGAACATCGAGCGCCAGGTGATGCTCGAGGCCAAGATCATCGACGTGCGGCTGCGCGACGGCGCGCAGACCGGCGTGAACTGGGCGGCGTTTCGCACCGGCAACAACCATCGCGGCAGCGGCGGCCTGATCAATCCCGGCACGACGCTCGCCACCACCGGCGACCTCGCCAGCGGCCCGCTCACCGCCGTGCCCGGCGCGGCGCTGGACCTGGCCAGTTCCGCCGCCGGCGGCCTGTTCGGGCTGGCCTTCCAGACCAGCAACTTCGCCGCGCTGATCCAGTTCCTCGAAAGCCAGGGCGACGTGCAGGTGCTGTCGAGCCCGCGCATCGCCACGCTGAACAACCAGAAGGCGGTGCTGAAGGTCGGAACTGACGATTTCTTCGTCACCGGCATCACCACCAGCACAACCACCTCGTCGGCCGGCGGCAACGTCACCTCGCCGACGATCACGGTGCAGCCGTTCTTCTCCGGCATCGCGCTCGACGTCACGCCGCAGATCGACGAGGACGCCAACATCACGCTGCACATCCACCCGTCGGTGTCGAACGTCGCCGAGCGCACCAAGGTGCTGAACCTCGGCTCGCTCGGCGGCGAGATCACGCTGCCGCTGGCCTCCAGCTCCGTCTCGGAGACCGACACCATCGTGCGCGTGCGCGACGGCGCCATCGTCGCCATCGGCGGCCTGATGAAGTCCAGCCGCGCGATCGACCGCAACCAGATCCCCGTCGCCGGCAACCTGCCGGTCGCTGGCCACCTCTTCGGTTCGAGCAAACGCGAGGTCGACAAGCACGAACTGGTGATCCTGCTGAAGCCGACCGTGATCCACTCCGACGCGCAGGCCGAGGCGCTGCGCGAGGAATCGCTGCAGCGGCTGCAGGCGATCACGCGCGCCAACGGCCGCCTGTAGCCGCCGATGCGCCCGACGGAAACCTTCGACCCCCACTGAGCCCGCGCCGAGCCGCCGATGTACCTGAGCCACTTCCGCCTGCAGGCGCCGCCGTTTTCGATCACGCCGGACACGGCGTTCGTCTTCGAATCGCGCGCGCAGCAGGAAGCGCTGGCCACGCTGCTGCTGGCGATCGACGATGGCGCCGGCTTCATCAAGATCAGCGGCGAGGTCGGCACCGGCAAGACGCTCGCCTGCCGCCGCCTGCTCGCCGCGCTCGCCACGAGCAGGCAGCCGCCCTGCGACACGGTCTACGTCCCGAACCCGTGCCTGAGCGCGCGTTCGCTGCTGCTGGCCATCGGCATGGAACTCGGCGTGTCGCTGCGCACCAGTTCGTGCGAGCACATGCTGCTGGCGGCGCTGAACCAGCAGCTGATCGGCCGCGCCGCGGCCGGACGGCGGGTCGTGGTCTGCCTCGACGAGGCGCAGGCGATGCCGCGCGACACGCTCGAGGCGCTGCGGCTGGTGTCTAACCTCGAAACCGAGAAGCGCAAGCTGATCCAGATCGTGCTGTTCGGCCAGCCGGAGCTCGACCGGCGGCTGCAAACGCCAAGCATGCGTCAGCTGGCCAGCCGCATCGCCTTTCACTACGCGCTGGGCAGCCTGTCGGCGCAGGAGACCGAGAGGTATCTCGCGCACCGGCTGCGCGTGGCCGGCCATCAGGGAACCGAACTGTTCAGTCCCGTCGTGGCGCGCTTGGTCCACCGCGCCACCCGCGGCATCCCGCGGCTGATCAACATCGTCGCGCACAAGGCGCTGCTTCTCGCCTACGGCGAAGGCGCGCTGCGGGTGACGCCGCTGCACGTGCGACTCGCCGTCCGCGACACGCCCAGTGCCACGCCGCTGGGCCTCGGCTCGCGCCTGTCGGCATGGTTCGGCCAGCGACGCGTCGGAGCGCTGTCGTGAACGCCGTCGCGCGCCGCTTTGCCGCGATGAGGAGTTGACGTGAGCGTGCTCAACCAGATGCTGCGCGATCTCGAAAGCCGCGGCGTGGCGGTCGAGGTCTCCGCGCCGCCGGGCGCACCGCCGCGTGCAGCGCCGATCGTGCGCGCATTGCCACGTCTGCACGATGGCGCGCGCAAGCCGTCGCAGTGGTTGCGCTTTACTGTGTGGAGCAGCCTGGCGTTGGTCATTGCCGCCACCACGGCCGGCTACCTCTGGTACGCGAAACAGCTGCACGACAGCGCCCGCGCGCCGCAGCCGCTCGGTGCACGGCAGTTTGCCGGTGTCGCCACGCCGCCGGCGCCGCCGTCTGGCGCGCCGGCCGCGACGCCGTCGAACGTCGCTGCAGAAAGCGCGACGCCGGCCGCGGAACCGTCGAACGTCGCCGCGGGCAACGCGGCATTGGATGCATCAGCGGCGCCCGCCGCAATGACTGCCGCGATGCCGACCGCCGTCGAGTCGGCTGGCCAGATGCCCGCTGCCGCGCCAGCAACGGCTGCAGACCGCGTCGCGAGTGCACCTGCCGCGGCCCGCTCCGCGGCGCGCGCACCGACAGCGGCCGCGGCCGCCGCGGCTGCGACGAAGCCGCGCGCGGTCGACTCGGTTGCCGCAGCAGCACCCGCCGCGGTGGAGCCGTCGGCCCCGGTGGTCAACCGCGGCAGCACCGGTGGCACGGTCGAAACGCGCGTCATCGAACTGATCGCGCGCGGCCGCACGGCCGAGGCGATGAGCCTGCTGGCCAGAGTCATCGAGCAGGCACCGTCGGACGGCAACGCACGCGCTACGCTGGCCGCACTGCAGGCCGAGTCGGGCCGGCGCGACCTGGCGCTGCAGACGCTGCTCGCCGGCAGCGCCATCGATCCGGAGCGCTTTGCCATGGCCGCGGCAAAGCTGCAGGCCGAGCACGGCGACGCCGTCGCCGCGCTGGCCACGCTCGATCGCGTCGCCATCGCCGCGCGCACTCCGGCGCACCATGCGCTGGCCGGCGGCCTCGCGCAGCGCGCCGGCGAGCATCGGCGCGCCGTCGAAGCCTACCAGCGCGCGCTTGCCGAACCGAACGCACCGGCGATCTGGTGGGCGGGGTTGGCGATTTCCCTCGACGCGCTGGAAAACCGCGCTGCGGCGCTCGACGCCTTCCGTCGCGCCGCAGTCGATGCCGGATTGCCGGCGGCATCGCGGCGCTACGTGCTGGCGCGCATCGGCGAACTGGAAGCCGCCGCCGGCGACGAGACGCTGGCCGCGACGCGCCGATAGCTTTTCGCCGCGCGGCCGCAATCGCGCGCCGCACCTGCCGCAACGGCCTGGTCGCGCCGGCCGAACGGCTGAGCCGAGCGGACGGTGTGCGGGCGACTGCTGCCTCGATAGATTGATTTACGGCAGCCGACGCCGCAACGGCCGGCGAACACGGCCACACACCGGTCCCGACCATGATCCTGTTTCTCGACTTCGACGGCGTCCTGCACCCCGATCCGTGCTTCGACGAGGCGCAGCTTTTCGAACGTGGGCCGCATCTGGCCGAGTCACTGGCACCGTTTCCGGAAGTCGCCATCGTCCTGTCGACCTCGTGGCGGACGCAGCACACGTTCGACGAACTGGCTGCGGCACTGCCTGCCGGGCTGCGCGAGCGCGTGCTCGACGTGACCCCGCCGTTCACGCTCGCCGGCACGCCTGCCACGCTGGTGCCGTACCGTCGCCAGGCCGAGTGCATGCAGTGGCTGCGCACTCACGGTCACGCGAAGACGCCGTGGCTGGCGCTCGATGACCGCGCCTCGCTGTTCGAGCCCTACTGCGAGCAGCTGGTGCTGTGCGAATCGACGGTCGGCTTCGACGAGCGCACGGCATGGCGGCTTCAGGGCGCGCTGACCCGTGCCCGCGGCCGGCTGGCGCGGGAGATCGACGCCCTGATCTGACCGCGGCCGAAGGCCTCAGCTGCCCTCGGCCGGCTTCATCTGCGACTGCAGGTAGTTCTGCAGGCCGACCCTGCCGATCAGTTCGAGCTGCGTTTCGATGAAGTCGATGTGCTCCTCGGTGTCGTCGAGGATCGCTTCGAGGATCTCGCGCGAGACGTAGTCGCGCGCGGTTTCGCAGCAGGCGATGCCGTCCTTCAGCGTCTTCTGCGCCGCCAGTTCGAGCTGCAGGTCGCCGTTCAGGATCTCGGGCACGTCCTGGCCGATCATCAGCTTGCCGAGGTCCTGCAGGTTGGGCAGGCCGTCGAGCATCAGGATGCGCTCGATCAGCCTGTCGGCATGTTTCATCTCGCCGATCGACTCCTCGCGCTCGACCTTGCCCAGCCGCGCCAGTCCCCAGTTTTCCAGCATGCGGCCATGCAGGAAATACTGGTTGATCGCCGTGAGTTCGTTCTTCAGCTGCGCGTTCAGGAATGCGATGACCTGCTTGTCGCCTTGCATCGTTCAGTGCTCCTTGCGGTTCGCTGGCGCACGGCAGGAGCCGTATCCGCCAGCGGGCTTTATGCGCCGGCAGCTGCGTTCGCGCAATTGGCGTGACCCGCACCGCCGCGGCAGTCGGCGATCAGCCGGTCCGCGTATTCACGGCAGCGGCCGCACGAGGTGCCGACGCCGAGCGCCGTCGACACCGCCTCCATCGAATGGGCTCCAAGGGCGACCGCGGCAGCGATCTCGCGGTCGGTGACGGCATGACAGACGCAGACAAACATCGCAGCAGCCTCGGCGGAACATGGCACGAGTTTCGGCGGCAACCCGTTGCCTGGAATTGCGCCAGATCAAGCAAACGCGATTCGTTCGCATTTGACAATCAATTGCATTCTCTATCGAATGCGAATCCTTCTCAAAGCCGAGAGCCTTCGGCGATGTCCGGACCCGTGACGCCCGCGCAGCGCCGGCCGCATGCCGGTGACCGCCGCGCCGGCGGCTCCGTCGCGCGCTGTCGGGACGGGCGCACCATTTTGTTTGACATCTAAACTAATTACTCCTAAAGTCTGCAAGCATGCCGGCCGGCGGCCGGGCAGCACAGGCGGAGCGTCCATGAGGATCGTTTGCATCGGCGGCGGGCCGGCAGGGCTGTACTTCGGCCTGCTGATGAAGAAGCTCAATCCCGCGCACGACATCACCGTGGTCGAGCGCAACCGCCCCTACGACACCTTCGGCTGGGGCGTGGTGTTCTCCGACGCGACCATGGACAACATGCGCCAGTGGGACGCCGAGACCGCCGACGAGATCGAACAGGCGTTCAATCACTGGGACGACATCGAACTGCACTTCAAGGGCCGCGTGATCCGATCCGGCGGCCACGGCTTCGTCGGCATCGGCCGCAAAAAACTGCTGAACATCCTGCAGGCGCGTTGCGAGGCGCTTGGCGTCAAGCTGGTCTTCGAACGCGAGGTCGACTCCGACCGCGAGTTTCCCGACGCCGATCTCATCGTCGCCGCCGACGGCATCAACTCGCGCATCCGCGGCCGTTATGCCGACGTCTTCGGACCCGACATCGTCACCCGGCCCAACCGCTACATCTGGCTCGGCACGCACAAGCTGTACGACGCCTTCACCTTCCTGTTCGAGAAGACCGAGCACGGCTGGTTCCAGGCGCACATCTACAGGTTCGACGAGAACACCTCGACATTCATCGTCGAGTGTCCCGAGCACGTGTGGAAGGCGCACGGCCTCGATGCGGCGGACCCGCAGCAGTCGATCGCCTTCTGCGAGAGGCTGTTCGCCGCCAACCTGCAGGGCGCGCGGCTGATGACCAACGCCCGGCACCTGCGCGGCTCGGCGTGGCTGAATTTCCAGCGCGTGCGCTGCGCGAACTGGTCGCACTTCAACGGCGCCAGCCACGTCGTGCTGATGGGCGACGCCGTGCACACCGCGCACTTCGCCATCGGCTCCGGCACCAAGCTGGCGCTCGAGGACGCGATCGAGCTCACCGCCCAGTTCAGGCGCCTCGGCGACACGCGCGAGCGCATCCCCGAAGTGCTGGCGCGTTACCAGGAAGTTCGCGCGGTCGACGTGCTGCGGCTGCAGAACGCGGCGTGGAACGCGATGGAGTGGTTCGAGGTCTGCGGCAGCCGCTACTGCGATCCGCTCGAACCCGAGCAGTTCATGTACTCGATGCTCACCCGCAGCCAGAGGATCAGCCACGAGAACCTGCGCCTGCGCGACCGGGGCTGGCTCGAAGGCTTCGAGCTGTGGTTCGACCGCAAGGGCGGGCTGGACGCCACGCGCCCGGTGCCGCCGATGTTCACGCCGTACACCGTGCGCGGCGTCACCTTGAAGAACCGCGTCGTCGTCTCGCCGATGGCGCAGTACTCGTGCATCGACGGCCTGCCCGGCGAGTTCCATCTCGTGCACCTCGGCGCCCGCGCGCTCGGCGGCGCCGGCATGGTGGTGGCCGAGATGACCTGCACGTCGCCAGATGCCCGCATCACGCCCGGCTGCCCGGGACTGTGGAACGACGCGCAGGCCGCGGCGTGGAAACGGATCGTCGATTTCGTCCATCGCGAAACCGACGCCCGGATCGCCATGCAGCTCGGCCACGCCGGGCCGAAAGGCTCGACCTGTGCGCCGTGGGAGCACGACGGCGACGACAAGCCGCTGCCGCAGGGCAACTGGCCGCTGGTCGCCGCCTCCGCCCTGCCCTACCTGCCCGACGGCCAGCGGCCGCGGGCGATGACGCGCGCCGACATGGATCGCGTCCGCGACGACTTCGTCGCCGCGACGAAACGCGCCGCCGCGGCCGGCTTCGACTGGCTCGAACTGCACTGCGCGCACGGGTACCTGCTGTCGAGCTTCATCTCGCCGCTGACCAACAGGCGCGACGACGAATACGGCGGGCCGCTCGCCAACCGGCTGCGCTATCCGCTCGAAGTGTTCGCCGCGGTGCGCGCCGCCTGGCCGCAGGACCGGCCGATGTCGGTGCGCATCTCGGCGCACGACTGGGTCGACGGCGGCATCACGCCCGCCGACGCGGTCGAGATCGCCCGCGCCTTCAAGGCCGCCGGCGCCGACATGATCGACTGCTCGTCCGGCCAGGTGAGCGTCGAGCAGAAACCGACCTACGGCCGCATGTACCAGACGCCGTTTGCCGACCGCATCCGCAACGAAGCCGGCATCGCCACCATCGCCGTTGGCGCGATCTCCGAGGCCGACCACGTCAACTCGATCATCGCCGCCGGCCGCGCCGATCTGTGCGCAATCGCCCGCCCGCACCTGGCCAACCCGGCGTGGACGCTGACCGAGGCGGCAAAGATCGGCTTCACCGCCATCGGCTGGCCGAAGCAGTACCGCGCCGCCAAGGCGCAACTCGAGACCGGCTTCGCGCGGGAAAGGACGGCCGCGCCGGCAACGGCGGCAGGGGGACGCGCGTAATGCGCAATCCTGCCGTTGTCGCATCGTCGCGGACGTACGCGCGATGAACGACGCGCCATCGCCAAGCCGCCACGCCCTCGTCACCGGCGCCGGCCGCGGCATCGGTGCGGCGATCGCCGCCACGCTGGCCGCCCGCGGCGCGCGGCTGACGCTGCTCGGCCGCACCGCGCAGACACTGCAGGAAACGCTGGTTGCGCTGCCCGGCTCGGCACACGGCTTCGTGCTGGCCGATGTCGCCGACCCGGCGCAGGTGCAGGCGGCCTTTGCCGGGGCGCGCGCCGCGCGCGGCCCGGTCGAGATCCTGGTGAACAACGCCGGCCAAGCCGAGAGCGCGCCGTTCGGCAGGACCTCGCTCGAGCTGTGGCAGCGCATGCTGGCGGTCAACCTGACGGGCACTTTCCTGTGCGCGCAGGCGGCGCTGCCGGACATGCTGGCCTCCGGCTGGGGCCGCATCGTCAACATCGCCAGCACCGCCGGCCAGAAGGGCTACGCCTATGTCAGCGCCTATGCGGCCTCGAAGCACGGCGTGATCGGCCTGACCCGCGCGCTGGCGCTCGAACTGGCGCGCAGCGGCGTGACCGTCAACGCGGTCTGCCCCGGCTTCACCGAAACCGACCTGTACCGGACGAGCGTCGAGCGCGTGATGGCGAAGACCGGGCGCAGCGCCGAGCAGGCGCGCGCCGAGCTTGCGACCAACAACCCGCAACAGCGGATCGTGCAACCGGAAGAAGTAGCCGCGGCCGTGGCCTGGCTTGCCGGCGAGGACACCGCCTCGATCACCGGGCAGTCGATCTCGGTGTCGGGCGGGGAGGTGATGTGATGGCCGCCGAAGGTTCGCGCGAGCTGCCAGCCGTGGCCACCGGACTCGGCCACGAAGCACGCGCCGTCTCGACCGACCACGCGGCGCTGAAGCTGTGGCTGCGCATGCTCTCCTGCACGACGCAGATCGAGACCGAGATCCGCCGCCGCCTGCGCAGGAACTTCGGCGTCACGCTGGCGCGCTTCGACTACATGGCGCAGCTGCACCGCCGGCCCGAGGGGCTGAAGATGAGCGAGCTGTCGAGCCGGCTGATGGTCACCGGCGGCAACGTCACCGGCCTGACCGACGAGCTGCAGCGCGACGGGCTGGTGGTGCGCGCCAGCCACGAGACCGACCGCCGCGCCTGGATCGTGCGGCTGACGGCCAAGGGCCGGCGCAGCTTCGAGGCGATGGCGCGCGCGCACGAGGAATGGATCCTCGAGCTGTTCGGCGGGCTCGACCGCGCCCGCATTGCCCAGCTGCATGGCCTGCTCGGCGAACTGCGCCGGCACCTGTCGCGCAACGAGAAGTCCGCGGAGGAACACTGATGAGCACCGAATCCCCGTCCCGCCTCGATCCGCGGCTCGCCGCCGGCAACCGCCGGGCGCTCGCCAGCTATCGCGCCGCGCACTTCCTCTGGCAGGCGCGCGACGGCGTGGCCACGGTCACGCTGAATCGCCCGGAGCGCAAGAACCCGCTGACCTTCGACGCCTACGCCGAACTGCGCGACCTGTTCGCGCAGCTGAAGTACGCCGACGACGTTCACGCGGTCGTCGTTACCGGCGCCGGCGGCAACTTCTGCTCCGGCGGCGACGTGCACGAGATCATCGGCCCGCTGGTGCAGCTGGCCGCGCCGGAGCTGCTGCTGTTCACGCGCATGACCGGCGATCTCGTCAAGCACATGCGCGCCTGCCCGCAGCCGATCGTCGCCGCCGTCGATGGCGTGTGCGCCGGCGCCGGGGCGATCGTCGCCATGGCCAGCGACCTGCGGCTGGGCACCGCAAGAAGCAGGACCGCGTTCCTGTTCAATCGCGTCGGGCTGGCCGGCTGCGACATGGGCGCCTGCGCGATCCTGCCGCGGATCATCGGCCAGGGACGGGCCAGCGAACTGCTGTACACCGGCCGCGCGATGAGCGGTGACGAAGGCGAGCGCTGGGGGTTTTTCAACCGCCTCGTCTCGCCCGAATCGCTGCTCGACGAAGCGCAGGCACTCGCGGCCGAACTGGCCGCCGGGCCGACCTTCGCCAACGGCATCACCAAGACCATGCTGCACCAGGAGTGGAGCATGACGATCGAGCAGGCGCTCGAGGCCGAGGCGCAGGCGCAGGCCATCTGCATGATGACCGAGGACTTCCGCCGCGCCTACCGCGCCTTCGTCGCTCGGGGCAAGCCGCAGTTCGAAGGCAACTGAGGCCATGGCGATGAGCGATCAACGCCACCTCGACTGGCCGTTTTTCGACGAACGGCATCGCGCGCTTGCCCGCGAACTCGACGCCTGGGCGGCGATGCACGTGCCGCAGGCGCACGGCGGCGACGTCGACGCCGCCTGCCGCGAACTGGTGCGCCGCCTCGGCGCCGCGGGCTGGCTGCGCCACGCGGTGGCTGGAACCGAACATGGCGGCGGCGCCGAGGTCATCGACATGCGATCGATCTGCCTGATTCGCGAGACCCTCGCCCACCATTCGGGCCTGGCCGACTTCGCCTTCGCCATGCAGGGGCTCGGTTCCGGCGCGATCAGCCTCGCCGGCACGCCGCAGCAAAAGGCCGGATACCTGCCGCGCGTCGCGCGCGGCGAGGCCATCGCCGCCTTCGCGCTGTCGGAGCCCGACGCCGGCTCGGACGTCGCCGCGCTCGCCTGCGCGGCACGCGCCGACAGCGACGGCTACGTGCTCGACGGCGAGAAGACGTGGATCTCCAACGGCGGCATCGCCGACTTCTACGTCGTCTTCGCCCGCACTGACGAAGCGGCGGGATCGCGCGGCATCTCGGCCTTCGTCGTCGACGCCGGTGCCCCCGGCTTCGAGATCGCCGGGCGCATCGACGTGATCGCGCCTCACCCGCTGGCGCGGCTGCGCTTTTCGAACTGCCGCGTGCCAGCCAGCCGGCGGATCGGTGAGCCCGGCGAAGGCTTCAAGATCGCCATGCGCACGCTCGACGTCTTCCGCACGTCGGTCGCCGCCGCGGCCCTGGGCTTCGCCCGCCGCGCCCTGGACGAAGCGCTGGCCCGCGCCGCCTCGCGCCGGATGTTCGGCCAGCGCCTGGCCGATTTCCAGCTCACGCAGGCGAAGCTGGCGACCATGGCCACCACCATCGACAGCGCCGCGCTGCTCACCTACCGCGCCGCCTGGCAGCGCGACCGCGGCGCCGGCGTGACGCGCGAGGCCGCGATGGCGAAGATGGCCGCCACTGAAGGCGCGCAGCAGGTGATCGACGCGGCGGTGCAGTTGTGGGGCGGGCTCGGCGTGACGAGCGAAGTCCCGGTCGAGCGCCTGTACCGGGAGATCCGCGCCCTGCGCATCTATGAAGGCGCCACCGAAGTCCAGCAACTGATCATCGCCCGCGAGCTGATGCGGCAGTTTGAAGCACAGGCCGCACGCTGATCGTCCGCCATGCGAGGCCACCATGCCCACACCCCACATCGACACCTTCGCCCGCGACAACCTGCCGCCGGCCGGCGAGCAACCGCAGTTCCTGTTCGACCTGCCGGAGCTGCAGTTCCCAGCGCAGCTGAACTGCGCCTCCGAACTGCTCGACCGCCACATCGCTGAGGGCCGCGGCGATCGCCTGTGCATCCGCGCGCCGGGCGTGACCTGGACCTACGCCGAGCTGCAGGACAAAGCCAACCGCATCGCGCAGGTGCTGGTGCGCGACATGGGGCTCGTGCCGGGAAACCGCGTGCTGCTGCGCGCGCCGAACAACCCGATGCTGGCCGCCTGCTGGTTCGCCGTGATGAAGGCCGGCGGCATCGCCGTCGGCACGATGCCGCTGCTGCGCGCCAAGGAACTGAAGGCGATCATCGACAAGGCGCAGGTCACGCACGCCCTTTGCGATGCGGCGCTGGCCGACGAGCTGCGCGACGCCATCGCCGCCTGCCCCGGCCTGCGCCACGTGCGCCACTTCAACGACGACGGCCCGGACAGCCTCGAAGCCGCGATGCGGCGACACAGCAGCACGTTCGCCAACGTCGACACGGCCGCCGACGATACCTGCCTGCTCGGCTTTACCTCGGGTACCACCGGGGTGCCGAAGGCGACGATGCATTTCCACCGCGACATCATGGCGGTGTGCGCATGCTGGCCGCCGCACGTGCTGCGGCCGAGGCCCGACGACGTGTTCATCGGCAGCCCGCCGCTGGCCTTCACCTTCGGTCTGGGCGGGCTGCTGCTGTTCCCCATGGCGGCCGGCGCGTCGACCGTGCTGCTGGAAAAAGCGGCCCCGCCGCAGCTCGTCGAAGGCATCGCCCGGTTCGGCGCCACGGTGCTGTTCACCGCGCCGACCACCTACCGCACGCTCGCCGCGCGCGGCTCCGAACTGCGCGCTACGGCGCTTCGCAAGTGCGTCTCGGCCGGCGAGGCGCTGCCCGCCTCGACGCGCGCCCTGTGGAAGGAGGCCACCGGCATCGAGATCATCGACGGCATCGGCGCCACCGAGATGCTGCACATCTTCATCTCCGCCGACGAGGCGAACGCGCGGCCCGGCGCCACCGGCAAGGCCGTGCCCGGCTACGTCGCGCGCGTGGTCGACGACGACGGCAACGAGCTGCCGCCCGGCACCGTCGGCAAGCTGGCGGTGAAGGGGCCGACCGGCTGCCGCTACCTCGCCGACGCGCGGCAGAGGTCGTACGTGAAGAACGGCTGGAACTACACCGGCGACGCCTACCTGATGGACGCCGACGGCTACTTTCACTATCACGCGCGCACCGACGACATGATCATCTCGGCCGGCTACAACATCGCCTCGCCCGAGGTCGAGGATGCGCTGATGGCGCACCCGGCGGTGGCCGAGTGCGGCGTGATCGGCGTGCCCGACGAGGAGCGCGGCCAGATCGTCAAGGCCTACGTCGTGCTGCGCCCCGGCCAGGCGGCCGGCCAGGAAATGGCGGCCGAACTGCAGCAGTTCGTCAAGCAGACGATCGCGCCGTACAAGTATCCGCGCGCGGTCGAGTTCATCGCCAGCCTGCCGCGCACGGCCACCGGGAAGCTGCAGCGCTTCAAGCTGCACGAACTGCATCGGGGAGAACGCGCATGACGGGCCGTTTCGAGCGGCCGCGCCACATCCGCTTCGCCCACTGCGATCCGGCCGGCATCGTCTTCTATCCGCAGTACCTGGTGATGTTCAACGGCCTGGTCGAGGACTGGGTCACCGACGGACTGGGCATTGCCTATCCGGAACTGATCGGCCGCCGCCGCATCGGCATGCCCACCGTCAGCCTGCACTGCGAGTTCAAGGCCGTGAGCCGGATGGGCGACGATGTCGCCCTCGGCCTGCAGGTCGAGGCGATCGGCAACCGCTCGCTGACGCTGCGCCTGGACTGCACCAGCGGCAACGAGGTGCGCGTGCAGGTGCGCAACGTGATCGTGACCACGAGTCTGGACACGCACCGCGCCATCGCGCTGCCCGACGACCTGCGCGCCGCGGCCACGCGGTTCCGGGCCGGCCACTGAATTTCGCCTAGGAGAGAATCGATGCAGGTGCTGCTTCCCAACGGCTGGCCACGGCCGCGCGGCTACGCCAACGGTGTGGCCGCGCGCGGAAAAACGATCTTCGTCGCCGGCATGGTCGGCTGGGACGCACAGTGCCGCTTCCAGACCGACGAGTTCGCCGGCCAGGCGCGGCAGGCGCTGGCCAACGTCGTAGCGGTGCTCGCCGAGGGCGGCGCGAAGCCCGAGCACATCGCGCGCATGACCTGGTACGTCACGGACAGGCGCGAGTATCTGGCCGCCGGCGCCGAGATCGGCAAGGCCTATCGCGAACTGATCGGCAGTTATTCGGTGGCGATGACCGCCGTGCAGGTCATGGCGCTGATGGAAGACCGGGCCAAGGTCGAGATTGAGGTCACGGCGGTGGTGCCGGACTGATCGGACGTTGCGCAAACCGCCGCGAAGGCGGCAGCAGTGGCCTGGCCCGCTGACGCAAGACGGCCGGCACGTTCGACGACCTGCACAACTTCACGATGCCCGCGTACACGCTGTACCTCGGCATCCAGACGTCCTGGGCGGACCGCGTGCCGTACCCGTTACCGGCAACTCCCGGGAGCAGATGGATCGACGGAAAACATGATTCCGCCATCGGCGGTACCGGGTTAGCGTCTGTCGCAGTTCTCCATGCTCGCGATTCGATCCCGCCGACGACTGCGCCTCGCCGATGCTGCCCCTCCTTGACGACTCGCCGATGGCCCTGCTGCCGCAGACCGCCGGCCGCCTTGTCCCGGGATGACCGATGGGCGTGAAGGACCGTGACGGGTGGAAGGAAAGGCAGCGCGCCGGCGGCGCCCCGCGCCCGCCCGCGCCGCGGCGTGGCGGCTCGCTGCGCCGTATCGTTCTGCTCGCCTGCCTCGTCGTCGTCGCATACTGGATCGGCCAGCGGCAGGGACTGCTCAGCCCGGAGCGCACGGCGCCGCACACCGGCGGGCCGAACACGGGCGTGCAGGGTCGGCCGGCGCTCGCCTGCGGCGACGCCTTCCCCGCCGCCGGTACCGTGGCCGGTGCGGCGCAGTGGCAGCGCGAGGCCTCGGAGCGGTCGGCAACGACGTTCTCGAACCGCACGCCGGTGGATCGCGTGATCGACCTGCTGCAGGGCGATCAGCTGCTCGCCAGCATCGCGGTTCCGGCGCACGCCGATGCCGTCGTCGCCCTGCCCGTTGGCGCGCACGGCTGGCGCGTGCGCAACGGTGCGGCGTGGTGCAGCAGCGGCTGGCGCTTCGTGCGCGAGCAGCGCACGACGATCTCGCCGCCGCTGGAGATCGTCGCCACGTCGCAGCTGACGGTCGATATTTCGTCCGACCCCGACCATCCGACCGGCTTTGCGCTGCGCACGCGCGATTCACCGGTGGTGTCGGCAGCGCCACCGCCCCCGGCGGGCACCGAACAGGGCGCCGGCGGCGTGCTGCGCCTGCCGCGATCGGCCAACGGGCATTTCTTCGTCGACGGCACCGTCGACAGCGAACCGGTGCGCTTCCTGATCGACACCGGCGCCAGCCGCATCGCGCTGCCGGTCACGCTGGCGCGGCGCCTCGGCTACTACGAAGGACGCGAGGTCATCGTGAACACCGCGAGCGGCCAGACCACGGCCAGCGAGTTCAAGGTCCGCCGCATCACCTTCGGCCCGTTCTCGGCCGAGGACGTCACCGTGGTGGCGATGATGAACCTGGAAACGCCGCTGCTCGGCATGTCGCTGCTGCAGTCGATCGAGATGCGGCAGACCGCGGCCGGCCTCGAGCTGCGCCGGGCGCGCTAGAGGGGCGAACAGACCCTGGACGTTCCGCCACTTGACTAGCGATGAACCCCAGCAAGCTTTGCATTCCGCGCTCTTCCCCCACCGCCGTGTGTCATTCCCGCGCAAGCGGGAATCCCTGCGGCGAAAACCCTGGGTCCCCGCCTGCGCGGGGACGACACAGCAGCATGCAGCAACTGCTTCCCGCAGATGCTGAGGTTCGTCGCTAATCGGCTTCCGCCATGTCTGCGACGCAAGGCAGCAGTCCCGGCGAGGATCGGATCGCGGCGCTGCGCCAGCGCGGCGACGACCCGCAGGCGATCCTCGAACTGGCGCTGTGCCTCGAGCAGCTCGGCCGCGAACGACTGCCTGAGGCCGACCGGTTCTGCGCCGGCCTGATCGAAAGTTTTCCGGACTCGCCGCTGGCCCGCCGCGCCGAGGAGGCGCGCACGCGCATCGCGCAGGCAAGCCTGCGCTGCCACGACCACGGCGACATCCGCCTGGAGGTTGTCGACTACATCGCCGGCGCGCTGCGCAGCTTCGAACAAATCGGATCGCGCCGGCGCGAGGAAGTCGCGCTCGAGATCGCGCTGCTCGGCCAGCACGGACTCGACCTCGCCGACCCGACGCCGAAGTATTCGCTGAAGACCCTGCCCGGCCGCTACTGCGGCCTGCATCTGCTCGCCATCCTGTACGCGGCGTTCCGCCAGATCGACCCGACGATGGACACCGGCGCCGACTTCCTGCGCGAGTACGAGATGGCGCTGGCGCAGGCGAAGTAAGGCGGTCCGCAGCCTTCCGAGCCGGCGCCGGCCGCAGCGGACAGATGCTGGCAGCGTCGAGGTGTGTGTGCGCGGCGAAAAAGGCAGCCGCGTTGGCTGCCGAATCGGTCGGCAGCGGCGGCGCCCGGCTGCGGGCGGCCTGATCTCAGGTTCCGCCGACGAACGGATTGCTGCGCCGCTCGCGGCCGAAGGTGCTTTCGGGGCCGTGGCCGGGGATGAACACCGTGTCGTCGCCGAACGGCCACAGCCGCTCGGTGATGCTCGCGATCAGCGTGTCGTAGTCGCCGCCCGGAAAATCCGTGCGGCCGATGCTGCCGGCGAACAGCACGTCGCCGACGAAGGCGCGCCTGCTCTCGGCATCGTGGAAGACGACATGCCCCGGCGTGTGGCCCGGCGTGTGCCTGACGGCAAGCTGTACCTCGCCGACCTGCACCGTGTCGCCGTCGGCCAGCCAGCGTGTCGGCGTAAACGGCTCGGCCGGCGCGAAGCCGAACATCCGCGCCTGCTCGGGCATTCCGTCGATCCAGAACTGGTCGCCCGGGTGCGGGCCGATGACCGGCACGCCGAGCAGCCGCGCCAGCTTGCCCGTGCCGCCTGCATGATCGATGTGCGCATGCGTGAGCAGGATCTGCGTGATGCGTACACCGTGCCGCTGCGCCGCCGCGGTGATGCGCTCGATCTCGCCGCCCGGATCGATCACCGCCGCCTCGCGCGTGCGGTCGCACCAGATCAGCGAGCAGTTCTGCTGGAACGGTGTCACGGGGATGGTTTCGTAGCGGAGCATGGGCGAGAGAATCGGCAGCAGGAACCGGCCGCAGCATAGCGGCGGCCGGAACCCGCCGCCGCGGCGGCGGCGCGAGACGGCGGCGTGGCGCAGAGGCGGTAGCCGCCGGCAGCGCAACGGTCCGGGCGACCGGCTTGCCCGATGCCGGAGGCGCCGCTCGCTAGTGTTGTGTCTCGTAAATGTCTATACGTTTAAGCGGCGCACGAGGCGAGC